>DUED01000009.1 GCA_011176685.1 Anaerolineae bacterium | reverse complement strand
GGCTATGAATTCGGATTTCCATCTGGAAAATAACACCGGGCTGAGCCTATGCTCTCGACATATCTCGCTGGCACTCCTCTCGCCAGTTATATTTTGCATTACAACTTTGGCTTTGAATTCGGATGTGAAGGTTCGCCGTTTTCGCATCTTTGCACTCCTGTCTTGTTCATAGTATTAATTATCCTACCTGTCCAAGTTTTGGGGTGCACTACAAGATGTTTTATAGTTCTTAAAGAATAAAACATAGCACTGACTAATGACCATACAGATATTGCAACTAATGACCAGAAAGGTGCATTTAGCAAAACACCTATTAAGATAAAAATTATATAACTGTTCTTCCTGCCGTCAAATTTTCTGAATAGCCGTTCAATTCGTCCATAATCTTCTAATGGGCGGTCCCTTATTGCCTTCCCAAACGCCTGTGCGCAATAATGAGAAAAACCATCAAACAGGAGTATGAATGTGCACAGTAAAATCGCTGATGCTCCATGGGCTTTTGATAGATAGATGGCTAAGGCTATATACCATGAATGCTCAAAAAGAAAATCGAAGGCGTGCTCCATTTTTCCAATATTTGAAGAAACTATTTTCACTCTTGAAAGTTTTCCGTCCACACCGTCCATAAACGAAACGATAAAGGTGAGAATGGAAGCAAACAATAAATATCCTTCGAGAAATAAAAATGTGGATGTATAAGCAACTATGTTTGTTAGTATAGTAACCTGGTTTGGTGTAATCTGCTTGTTTGCCAATCTGCTTACAATAAAATTCTCTATTGGCTTATTTATATATGTCGCCAGTAAGTCATTTCTTCCTTTACAGGCATTCTCAATTAAAAGCTTTTTTGCTTTGATTAAGTCTTCTTCTGTGTCAATATCTATCCAGAAAGGTTTGGCCTCCTTCCGCATGCTCGGGATATAGCTGTTAATTTGCGTGATGTCGAATATTCCAGCATCTCTGTTCTGAGCAGCCTTATTAATACCATCTGTAAGTTCCGTCTTACCTTTTTTTACTGCCTCTTCGATATAATAAAACATTTTGGGTGAGCACAAGAAGATACCCGTGTCTATGCAGTTTGATTCTTCTATATTTTTACCTATATCAGCAATCCTTCCTTCCTTTTCCAGAACCTTTGTGTATCCTGGTAGAGGTTTTCTTCTATCAATAGCTAAAACAACTGAACTTTTTGCATTATAATCAATAAATTCTTTAAGAATCCGATCATCAAAAATATGGTCTGACATCAACAGAACAAAATTTACATTTAACAATTCTTTAGCCTTTAGAACAGAAACCCCATTCTCCCTTTGCCATTCTCTATTTTCAATATAAGCTATCTTTACCCCATACCTATTTCCATCGTCTAATTTCTCTTTTATTTTTTCTCCGAGATAGCCGATGACTATTACAAATTCATCAATACCAGCTTGTTTTGCGGTTAATATTACTCTTTCAATTAAAGATAACCCCAGAAGTTGAAACAGGGGCTTGGGTTTATTTTTAGTTAAGTTGCCCAATCTGCTACCGTCTCCAGCGGCAAGTATTAAAGCTTTCATATTTAACTCTTTCACCTTCCTTCTTTAAAGTTCCTTAGATTCAAGTCATAAGTGCAGCTTTCTGGGATAAAATGGTGAGGTGAGATAGAATCCTCACCAGCAAAAACAATCCTGGAAACGAGCGAAATGAGGACATATCATCAACTCACCCAAGGACAACGATACCAGATATACACACTTTTGAGAATAGGAAAACGGTTAGTATTGGCTTTTTTCCCCTTCATATTTATCAATCCAATGGTGCAAAGTACATATATTTAAATTATGGATCATGAAACAAATTTTAATGATGGTTATTTTTCATAAATGTGATAAGTAAAAAATATTCAGAAAAATTACTATAAAAAATTAAGTCTTTGTTATAACATTGTACATCCATATATTGTGTTTCCCATATATTGTTAGTTTCTAAAATAAGATGTGGTTTTGCACCCCAAAAGTTGTACCACCCGCAAATGAATAAGTCATGTCAAGCCCCCAAATTTAGTAACACTGATATAGAGACTTTTTCGGTTTTGGCAATTGAATTCATGGTAAACAACTTATTCATTTAACCACCTAATGTATCATGTGACTCTTGATTGAGGATCAAAATTTCGTTGAAGAGAAGTCCTTCATTTCCATTACCTTATTTTTAATTAAACCACTATTTAGCTATTTCCAATTCCCTGTAATACGGAACTGCACGGGCAAAGATTGCTGTTATTATACCGTTTATTTGAGTCGCCTATCCCATTTGATATTCTGGGTGATATTCTTGGTGCAGTTTTAATGAGACACCATGGAAACAATGGACAATTTATGCCCTATATATGGGACTGTATGGATGCCATACTACTACGTGGACACTATGGACAAAATACCTTCTGATTCGAAGTCAGACGGTAAGCCATCTATTGTATTAATGGTTATCAGTTTTCCTATTCCACCCCTAAAAGGGGACATTTTAACTTGGCACTAACAGATCAAAATTGGGTCTTGACATTAGCAAAAAAACATGTATATTTATGCGGAATATCATATTTTATGGGATTCGAAAACTAATTATTTATTAGGAAAAGGAGATCAAAGAGGAAAGAATATACAAATCTATTTTTATCGCTTGAACAAAAAATAAACAAAATAAATTTTTATATGGAGTGACAAAATGGATAGTATATGTCCAAACTGCGATTCAAAAGTACTACTATCAGGCGCAGTCAAATTGGGTGATATTGTAAATTGCCCAAAATGCGGCGAGGAGTTGGAAGTAATTAGCCTTAACCCCGTGGAATTAGATTACACGCCGGATGAAGACGAATACCACGACGACGATCAAGATAATTATCAATACTAATAACCGTAAGAGAGGTTTTCCCTTTTGAAAACCTCTCTTTATTACACACAAATAATAGTTTAGAATATTTTCTGTTATTAAATGAAAATAGCAGTTCTAGCAAATTTAAAGAAGGATGTACCCTTTGTTAAAGAACACCCCCCTGAAGATGATTATTGGGATGATTTAGACGAACCCATAACTGTGCGGTTTGTTGTGCATGCTCTGCGTAAGCATGGTCATCAGGCAAAATATATTGCCCCCAATCTCAATGTGATTCGGCGTCTGTTAAATTATAAGCCGGATCTTTGTTTTAACTTATGCGAAGGGCATTTTGGCGTTTCCAGGGAGGCACAGATACCTGCGGTTCTAGATATGCTACGCTTACCTTATATAGGCGCTGGAGTGTTGGGTATGTCTCTTTCACATAACAAGTACATGGCAAAAAAGATTTTTCATTGGGTGGGACTGCCCACTTCTGATTTTATTCTAGTTACAAAGCCTGATGAGATGCCATCCATTGACCTAGAATATCCATTATTTGTTAAACCTGCCCACGAGGGCACATCTATTGGTATTAATGAAAATGCCCTGGTGCAAGATAAGCAAAACCTTTTGAAGCAGGTGCAGTGGGTTTGGAGTAAGGTAAAAGCCCCGATTCTAATCGAGAATTATATCGAAGGGAGAGAGTTTACCATTAGTATCCTTGGAAACGAAGTTCTGCCTATCATTGAGATTGTCTCTCCAACTGGTTATTACTCAAACAGCCAGAAAGAAGATGAGAATAGTGAGGTATATCGCGTTTGTCCGGCGCAGATTTCCAAGGAAAAAAAGCAAGAACTGCAAATAGTTGCATTAGAAGCAATGGAAGTATTGGAGTTGTATGACCTGTGTCGCATGGATCTACGTATGGATATACAGGGTGGTGTATATATCCTTGAAGTCAATCCGCTTCCTTTGCTGTTACCCGATCCAGAACAGGCTTCATTTGTATATTCATCATACACTGCTGGCTATTCCTATGACGCGATGTTATATAGGATTGTAGAGGTAGCAGCTGAACGCTTGGGCTTGAAAATGTAAATGGAAATAATCTCTTAGATTAATACTATCTCAAACAACTCAATCATATAACACAGACTTTGTCTTTGTCATGTAGGATGTTGATTTAAAAGTGCAGGTTCTAAATCGGTCCATTGTTTCCCTCGTACCCATTACCAGTTGAGCTAGCCAATTTATCCATACTATTGTATTAATATTCATATTCGTTTCTCAGGAACGAATCCCATTTTATTAAAAAAGTGTCGGCTTTTGTCGGGTTTTGTCGGCTTTCAGAGCCCTTTGCAAGAGCAAAGGGCGGAGACGCCCAATCAACTACGGCGTCAGGCGACCACAGGAAGTCTCGTAGAGGCGACCATAAGAAGTCTCGTGGAGATCGCTGGAATATGGGGTAAGGTCATCGCAGGGTGGTACACACAGTGTTTCAGATACAATTAAGTCTGTTCTTTGGAGTTCAGTACAATTTATATGTGATAATGATTAGGTAAATCATGCTTGAAAGCCGGGAAAGCTCTTCACCAGTACTAACGCGGGCGGTAAGCGCGGCGTTGAGGGGTGAACATTGCAATGTTTATGAATTTTCGACTTTCCAAAAAGTTGCACTGAGCATATTAGGGAAATTGCCACAAAGTCTGGCTCTTTGGCTCATCCCGCGTGTCCAGGCTCCCAACTCTCTAAACCCGCAATTTGCGCAATCCTTGATGATTCGTTATTTTGTAAATGAAAGAATAAATGACTATTCACAACTGAAAGGGCAATTCCCATCCTTAGTTACCGGTGTAGCCATTGGTGGGGCTGCTGGGCATATTGCGGTTTTAGCAAATGGGCCATTTTTACCGCAAGCATTTGTCATGACTCTTCAAGGTGGGGCAACCGATGGAAACGTGCTGAGCTACTTTAACCGCTCCGTAGAGATTGCCCGGCAATTTGTGTCCAGAAATCCAAACATAAAAACAATCCAGCATTTTGATCCGATTCATGATGGTTGGCTGACTAAATATGTCAATCATTTGCGCATCAAGCTGCTGGATATTCCTGATGAGTATAAAAACTTCATTCGCAATAGGGTGAAGCCAGGCGGGGAAATAATATACTTGGATGGAAGAACTAGCTGGCTTCAGTACCAAATTGATTCACGAATGGTATTCCAGGTAGGGGGGTGGGGTGGAATATCTTCTGAAGAATTCCTTGCAGGAAGCCAAAGAATTCGGGATTACTGCCAAAGCAACCAAATTGAGAAAAGTGATTGGAAATTAAGCGAGTTTCCCTTAATTAAGGGAATTGAATCAGAATGGGGCAGTGAGCCATTATTCGCACAAGCATTGCAGAAATTCTGTCAACAGGAAGGATATCAATTCATCCCAATTACCTTTAAGAATCCGCATAATTTCTCAAAGCTTGCATTTACTGCTTATAAAGATTTTTACAAGAAAAGCGGTATTGAACCCCAAGGCACTATCATTGAAATGTTCTCCCAGTATGATCTTGCTGCTGTACAAAAGGGTGCACTGCAACCATTGCGGTTAATTTTTAATACTACTGATAGCCTGGAGTTTCTAACACAAATGAAAGCGGAATTTCCCAAGAATAAACCAGTGTTTTTTTCACCCTTAGTGACTTTTTCGATCACACCTGATTTGGTTCCTTTTTCAGGATGGGAGTCAGCTCTCAATGATTTCCCGTTCATCAATATTGGAGCACGCCAGTCGCATTATCCAGCGGATGCAAAAGCGCTTATTGGCTGGCAGAAATCACTGCGGGAATGGGTAGGGAAAAACAAGATAAAAATTAAAGGACGATTAACCGGGAAAAAATTATTGGATATCGCCAATACGCTAGAACTTCAGGATTAATTATTTATTCTCACACGGAACTGGTGTTAAAATCTGGTTATGTCTAAAGTGAATGTGGCCAGGAACCGCAAAGCTAAGTTCGAATATCATCTATTAGAGCATTATGAAGCTGGGATTGCTTTGAAAGGGAGTGAAATTAAATCGATTCGTGCCCGCCAGGTAAGTTTGAACGAGGCATATGTTAATGTGGATGGCAATGAAGCCTGGTTGATCAATGCACATATTGCCCCTTATGATCCTGCCAGCCGATTGAATCATGAACCTAGAAGGAAGAGAAAATTGCTTTTAAAAAAGCGTGAAATTAAAAAACTTTGGATTGGATTAAGTCAGAAAGGATTGACAATCATTCCGGTTGCAATGTATTTACGTGATGGCTGGGTCAAATTGGAAATTGCCTTAGCGAAGGGGAAAAAGCTGTATGATAAACGTCAGGTTATAGCCAAGCGAGACATGCAGCGGGATATGGAGCGTGAAATCAGTGGAAAAAATAAATCAAGGAAATAGATATGGTTCAACTGGATGGTCATACTTTATCGATCGAGGAAGTTACTCGAGTTGCTCGAAATGGTGAAAAAATTCAATTATCTGCAAAAGCTATCGCGGCTGTAAAGAAATCACATCAGCGATTAATAACAATCATTAAACAGAAAAAGCCAGTTTATGGAATAAACACTGGCTTTGGAATATTCTGCTCGAAGAACATAACCATCGAAGAGAATAAGGAACTGAATCGCAATCTGATACTGAGTCACGCTGTTGGAGTTGGACCATTTTTAGCACCTGAAATTGTTAAAGCGGCAATGTTAGTTCGTGCTAATACACTTGCAAAAGGATATTCAGGAGTCCGCCCGATTGTTATTGAGACATTAATAGCAATGATAAATCAAGACTTGATACCCATGGTGAAATCACAAGGCTCACTGGGTTCATCTGGAGACCTTTGTATGCTAGCGGAAATGGCTTTAGTGTTTTCGAAGGGAATCACTGATGCTGAGGAAGAATCTGGTTTAGCTCTTTTCAAAGGGCATCAGTATTCAGGTAAAGAAGCAATGCGGGAAGCTGGTATCCAAAGGGTTGAATTTGGTCCCAAGGAAGGCTTGGCAACCATAAATGGCGCTACATTTTCTGCTGCTTTAGCAGCCCTTTGTCTATGGGAAGCCAGTACTCTTTGTGCCATCGCTGATACCGCATTGTCATTGAGTCTAGAAGCCCTTTTAGGGCGTTCTGAGGCATTTGATGAAAGATTGCAAAAAGTGCGCGGTCTTTCTGGGCAGCAAGAGGTTGCAGAGCATGTACGAAAATTGATAAAAGACAGTACTTTTATCAATAGTTCACCACATATTCAAGATGCATATTCATTGAGATGTGGACCACAGGTGCATGGTGCTGTGAGAGATACCCTGAATTTTGTATCCAATATTATTAGAAAAGAAATCAATGCTGCTACGGATAATCCATTGATATTCGAGAAGTATGATGTTTTATCTGGCGGTAATTTTCATGGCGAACCGATTGCGCTGTTTATGGATTATCTTTCTATTGCAATATCGGAGCTGGCCTCCATTTCTGAAAGGAGAATATTTCGGCTTTTAGATGAAAACCTGAACCAGGATTTACCGCCAATGCTGGTGGATGACTCACAAAAAATTGGTTTAAAATCGGGCCTTATGATCCCTCACTACACAGCATCCTCGCTTGTGTTGGAAAATAAAATTTTGGCTTCTCCCGATTCTATTCATTCACTGCCTACATCTGCGAATCAGGAAGACCATAATGCTAACGCTTGGACTGCTGTTAAGCATACACATCAAATTATTGAGAACTCATTCCGTGTTTTGGCAATAGAGTTATATACTGCTGTGTATGCAATAAATATTCGATTAAAGAAAAATGCGGATAAAAAACTAGGGTTTGGGACTCAAGTAGCATTTGACAAAATAAGATCACTTGTCCCATACAAACCAGGTGATATATTATGGGAAAAAGAAATAGAATTGCTTTATCAAGGATTGAAGCAGCCGGATATGATATTGCAAGGATTGATTGAATAAGAACTAAAAAATCGGTGAAGGAAGGTTAATTTCAGCTCGCATGACAAACAAAAATCATATCATTTCGCGTAGAGAGTTCATAAAACAGAGTCTATTCGGATTAGGTGGATTGGCATTATTACCTTATTTAAACAAGAGTAACACATTGCTGGATGAATGGCCTGAAGCTAAATATCTGGCTAGAAATACTGTTTATTTACCCAGCTCTTTACCAATTCGCGCGAAACCCACAACAGATAGTACTGTTATAAGGAATATGCAGGAAGATGAGAGTCTTGTGTGGTTGAGGGAGGTCGTCGGAGCAGCACCATTAGGCAGGTACAACCGTTGTTGGGTAGAGACCTCTGAAGGTTACATATATGCCCCCAGCGTTCAAAGAGTAAGAAATGTTACCAATGAACCTCTTCTAGAATTACCACCAGCTGCAGAAGGACGTGGAATGTGGGCGGAGGTAACTGTTCCATATGTTAATATGCAGTTAGAGAATCCTCCAGCAAGAGCACCCTGGTTAAATGATGTAGCTCCTGAGCTTTGGCGCCTTTATTACAGCCAGGTCGCCTGGATCGATGATGTCCGCTCAGATGGTGAAGGTAATATTTTTTACCGGATAAATGAACGTTATGGTACTTATGGGGACATTTTTTGGGCTGAAGCGATAGCTTTTCGCCCCATTACCCCTGAAGAAATTGCGCCTATTAATCCTGAGGTTGAGGATAAACATATCATTGTGAATGTCAACCAGCAAACGCTCTCTTGTTTCGAAGGTGAAAATGAGGTTTACTTCTGCCGTGTTTCTACTGGAAGAAAGCTAGATGATTTTGGAATGCCTGCTGACAATTGGACGACGTCTCCTGGAACACATTGGGTTTGGCGCAAGCTTATTTCTTTACATATGAGCGGTGGAGGAACGGGGGCAGGTTGGGATACGATGGCAATTCCATGGACATCTCTATTTGTGGGAGAGGGAGTCGCAATACATGCCACATTCTGGCATAACGATTTTGGAAATCCCCGATCCCATGGGTGTGTCAATGCAACCCCAGAAGATGCAAAATGGATTTTCCGGTGGACAACACCTGCCGTCGATTATCAATCAGGTGATCGTACAGATACGATGTACAACGGCACACGGATTGAAGTAATTGAGCCCTTATATTGATCATTTGTGATATCAATAAAGACAGACTGTTCAACCTTGTTAGTTTGTATGGGGTTGAATTTCATTTATTGGTTTTTAATAAAAAAAAGACAAGATGAATTATGCATGATAAAGGTACTTCAAATACGACTAATCAAATTTGGTGCTGGTTGAGTAAGAATTATCTCACTATCATAATTATTGTTTTGCTGCTATATCTCAGTGGTGCTTTCTTAGCACCTGTTTTTATGGAAATTGGTTGGGACTATGTCGCTTATCCTATCTATTATTTTTACAGCCATTGCCATCAATTAGCTTTTAGATCCTGGTTCCTTTTCGGAGAACGGGCATTTTACCCTCGCAGTTTAGCAAATATTCAAGGTGTAATAAACTATGAGGAAATCATAAGGAATGAGAATCTTGACTTGGAGATGGCGCGAAAATTTCTTGGAGATAAAACATTGGGGTTCAAAGTGGCTTTATGTCAGCGTGATGTGGCTATTTATAGCTCTTTATTGTTAGCGGCGATAATGTTTTGGCTTTCTGGCAGAAGGATAAAGCCAATTCCATGGTATTTTTGGGTATTAATCGGCATTACCCCAATTGCTTTAGATGGCATTACTCAATTGGGTGGTTTGGACATAGATTTTCTTGCATGGCTACCAACAAGAGAAAGCACACCCTTATTGCGCACATTTACAGGTGGACTATTCGGTTCAATGACTGGGTTTTATTTATATCCATTACTAGAAGAATCGATGCAAATCTCACAAAAGCACAATTTTAAAGAAAAGTGAACGTATGCCGTTTTTACAAAATGGACAGTTGAAATATTTTGTATTTGATTACCTTCGAAAAGCGGGTATTTTGCACGGAATATTTACTCGTCTGGGTGGTTGCAGCCCTAAACCATGGCATACTCTTAATGTAGCAACATCTGTGGGGGATACACGAGAAAATGTTATTGAAAACAGGCGCAGGATTATGGATGTCTTCGGGAGAAATTATGACTCAGTACTGGATACCTGGCAAATCCATAGTAACAAGGTCATTTGCTCAGAAAAACCGCGTCCATTAGAAAAACCGCATATTAAAGGCGATTGTGTGGTTACTTCTAATCCAGATGTATCACTTATGATGGTTTTTGCAGATTGTGTGCCAATCCTTCTATATGACCCAAATAAAAAAGTCATTGGCATTGCGCATGCTGGTTGGCAGGGGACAGTAAAAAAAGTTGCTGGGGAAGCCATTGTTGCTATGCATTCAAATTATGGTTGTTCTCCAAGCAATATTTTTGCAGGAATTGGCCCATCAGTAGGTCCTGACCATTATATAGTTAGCTCAAGTATTATCAATAAGGTCATAACTGCATTCCCTCTTCAATATCAAAGGTTTGTTAATAACCAAAAAGGGAATTATACTTTTGATTTATGGGAGGCAAATAAATTTGTTTTACAGGCAGCAGGCGTTCAAAATATTGAGGTTTCCGGTATTTGTACAGCTTGTAATATTAAGCATTGGTATTCACACCGTGCAGAAAATGGAAAAACAGGCAGGTTTGCTGCAGTAATATCTTTGCCAATGTAATAGATGAACGCTTTTTATCTTAAAGTTCGCGTGATTCCCCGTTCACAAAAAACAGAAGTGGTAAATATTTTAGCGGATGGAACTTTGAAGATTAAATTAAAATCACCCCCGATAGAAGGTCGCGCTAATAAAGAATTGATTAAAGTCCTATCTAAGATATTATGTATATCATCAAATAGAATAAGAATAAAAACTGGAAGGTCATCCAAAAATAAATTATTAATAATTGAAGGTGTAGATAAAAAAGCAACGATTGCAAAGCTTCGGAATAATAGTAATTATCCCCCATAAATAATCCTGCCACAAGATGGGCAGTAATAAATAGATTGTGGCGAGTGGGATTCCTGGCGTTGCCCTGGTGTTAACGTGGCTCCACAGGCAGAACAGGCATTGTTTTCTAATGTCGCAACGGCAAGTCCTCGTTTCTCTTGGCTTAAACGTTCATATATCATAATATTAACTTTAGTTAGTTGTGTGAGAATTGCTTCCCGCTCAACTTCCAAACGATTTTTATTAATAATGAGGGTTTCTTTTTCACTCTGCAGCATTGCCTTTCTTGTTTCAAAGGTAGTGATCTCTTTAGTTAGAGTTTCTTTTACTTTCTGATGTTCCCGTTCAGAATCTTCAAAATTGATTAATTTCTCCAGTTGTTCATCTTCTAAAGCTGCAAGAAACTTCCGTAGAGACTTCAGCTCATTCTGAAGGTCTTGAAGCTCCTTGGGATTCTTTACTTTTCCACTGTAAAGGTGAGATTCACATTGGCTAATTTTATTTTTTTTTGCTTCCACTTCAGTATTGATTTTCTGCAGCCTAATTTTTGTTTGGTGAAAAATTTGTGCATGCTCATTTTCGTCTGATTTTGCTTTTTCAACTTCGAAGTTTGCATTGAGCAATTCATCTATTTCGTGAATTCTTTTTGCATTATGGTTTATCTGGCTATCGATCTTTTGCAATTGATGGAGATGAAAGCTTTCATTCATTTATTTATCGCTTATATTAAAATATTTTATCCTATATGAAATCAAAATAACCATGAAATTCCGAATCCAAATAAGATAGCAAGAATAGTCAATATGAAAACTGTTTGTAAAACAGTCTTAGGTTCCAAGCCAGGTATGACCACTTTGCCATTTCCGTAGGATTTGAAAAGTTTCCCCCATTGCGTTTTTAATGCAGCTTCAACCCGTTTTCGTCCAACAAATGGGTACCAGTATACGTTATGGTAGAAATTACTGGCGAAATAACTCCAAGGAACCAAGGGGCTTTGTAAAAGGACTTTTTCTAAAGGTTTGAGCGGACCGTGATAAATCAACTTTTGGCCTTTTGAAGCGAAAGTATCCTCTTGTACAAAATTCCAAGGAGCTTCTTGCTCAATATCATATCCCTTAATTTTTATTTCTCTTGGATTACCAATTCCTAAACCTTGCTCATGAGCAATGCGTATAAAAGGAATTTGCATAGGATCAAAACCTTGTAATTTAGCGGAGACTGCATCTATTGCAACCTGGTCAGCAGATGCTAATAAAATATTTTTTTCATGCCAGCGCATCGCGCGTGGACCCGGACCATCACCCGCAAAAGTGCCGTCCATAACAGCGAAAATGCCTGGGTGAATATCTTGTTGAATCGTCAACAGGTCGACTAATGTTTTATGGATAACACTATGTGTCCAATGACGTTTGCGATGCAATAAACCGCCAAAAGCATTTTTCATTGCGCCTGTGATAGTAGTGAATACGTGTGTTTTAACAGTTGGAAGTTGAATGATATTGATGCCTAGTAATGCTTTGGGAATATAAATACCTTCTGGATATACTTTGTCTAAAACTAAAAGTGGCTGTTTGGGTTCATATCGGATCCATTCAAACTGCTCTTCGTACAAATACAGGCAGGGAATGTCGTATTTATCAGTGATAAAGCGATGTTTGTTATTGAACTCTCCCACTCGAGTATCAACAACAACGGTATCGTTATGTATTCCGAGTAAACTTTTGTAACCATGGTTTTTTAAAGTACAGATTACACCCTCAAGCTGCCAAGGAGTAGTTGAACAAGCAGGGTACCAAGTCTGCCAAGAAATATTAATCTTTAAACCCGTCGAATTATTTTTGGGTAGATAACTTTCGAAGTTAGCTAATTCCATCAATTTGTCAATATCTTCAAGAACAGTATCTGGAGTTGTTTTAAGGACTGCTACTTCTCCTTTTAGTGGATATTTCATGAGAGTTGCTCCTATGATTATTATATAGATTTTACTGGAATGATAAAATTCCGTCCAGAAAATATTTTATTACAACTAGTTGCAAATGCGCAGGAGCAATCTTATAATTGCAAAGAAGAATATGAAAAAGTGTATTTATTTATGTACGAGGAGGATTAGAAATGGCATTAAAAAGTGCTTCGATCCCAAAGATTCTGGTTATTGAAGATGAAGAACGTATGGCGCGTTTTATCCGCTTGAATTTAGAACATGATGGATTTCTAGTTAATGAAGGACTGACTGGTCGCGAGGGGTTAGATAAAATGCGCACATTTATGCCTGATTTAATATTATTGGATATTATGCTGCCAGATATTGATGGGTTTGAGGTCTTAAAGATGATTCGTGAGATTGATAATGTGCCAGTAATTATATTAACTGTAAAAGGGGAGGAGGATGATAGAGTCAGAGGATTGGAATTGGGCGCTGATGACTATGTGACTAAACCTTTCAGCCCCAGAGAGCTTGTCAGCCGTGTGAAAGCTGTTCTACGAAGAGTGGAAGCAACAGGCGTGGGGTCAGAAGAAATCATTGAGGTGGATAATCGTTTAAAGATTGATTTTAGCCGTAGAGAAATTTGGGTAGATGGTAATTTGGTAAAACTGAGACCTACAGAGTATCGACTGCTTTATCATCTTGTTCAAAATGCTGGCTGGGTGCTCACTTACGACCAGATTCTGTCGCGAGTTTGGGGATATGCATATCGCGATGAACCGCATTATGTGCGGTTGTATATTAATTACTTGCGGCAGAAACTTGAAAAGGATCCATCACATCCAGCGTATATTCTTACTGAAAGGGGAGTTGGTTATAGATTTGTAGATTACCGAAGGGGAAAAAACCTAACCTGAAAGAGCAAGTAAGTTAATGAAATTTTGATAGTTCGCTTATATTATTTCTATGGAAGCGAGGTATTCTAATATTAACGAATTAGGAAAGGAAATAGGAGTAGGAGGTTAAAATGGCTAAATTAATTAAGTGGGAGCCGCTGCGTGAAATGATGGGTATGCGCCATGCGATGGATCGTCTTTTTGATGATTTCTATAGCTATGCGCCGGCGACTTATGAGGGTTATGGTGTGGTAGATCTGGATATGTACCAGACTGATAATGATATAGTAATCAAAGTGGCTGTACCTGGAGTGAAACCAGAAGATCTTAAAATATCTGTAACTGGTGACGTGCTCACAATTCGTGGTGAAGTAAAAGTAGATGAGGAAGTGAAAGAGGCAAACTATCACATACGCGAACGTCGCTATGGTTCATTTTCAAGATCAGTGGCATTACCCGGAAAGGTTGTTGCTGATAAAGCAGTAGCGGAGTTCAAGAATGGTGTTCTGAATCTCACCTTACCAAAAGCTGAGGAAATCAAACCAAAGACCATTACTGTTAAAGCAAAATAAGAGAAATATAAGAATTTCTTAAAGTATCCAGCTATTAGTGGTATATTAAAGTAAAATTACCGCAATAGCTGGTAATTTTTTTTACGTAAGAGGAGAAAAATATGAATGAACCCGTCCATGTGACTGATAATACATTTGATAATACTGTTCTAAAATCAGAAATTCCAGTAATCGTTGATTTTTGGGCACCATGGTGTGCCCCTTGTAAAATTGTTGATCCAATTTTAGAGAATATTGCTAAGGAATATGAGGGGAAAATATTAGTAGCTAAAGTGAACACTGACGAGAACCATGAATGGGCTGGTCGCTATGGTATCCAAGGTATACCGACAACGCTTTTTATTGCAGATGGTAAAATTATCCATCGTCAAGTGGGTGCAGTTCCTGAAGAAATTTTTAAAGATGTATTGAAACAATTTTTAGATGTTGTTCAAAAAACTGCGGAAAAGTAATAATTAAAGGAGGCCTTAATTAGCAATAAGCAATAGGTCTCTTTGTTTATTTAAATCGATTTTATTAAAATCTTTTTATATTTGCGCCTAGTCGAGCTAATTTCTCGTCAATCCTCTCGTATCCGCGATCAATCTGACGTGCATTGCGTATAGTGGATTCGCCCTTCGCGGTTAGTGTAGCAAGTAGAAGAGCCATTCCAGCCCGAATATCAGGGCCTTCCATTTGTTCTCCATACAATATAGTCGGACCTTGCACAATACACCGGTGTGGGTCGCACAAAATAACATGTGCGCCCATACTAACTAATTTATCAATAAAGAACATTCTGCTTGGATACATCCAATCATGGAATAACACAGTCCCTTTTGATTGGGTCGCAATAACAATTGCAATGCTCATTAAATCTGTAGGGAAGGCAGGCCAAGGCATTACGCTAATCTCAGGAATCGCATCACCTAAATCGGGTTGAATACACATTCGCTGTTCGCTCGCTATGATAATATCATCGCCATCCACTACCCAATCGACGCCAAGACGATGAAAAACGAGCTGAACCATATCCAAATATTTTGGTTCAGCTTTCTTAATATTAATTGATCCCTTGGTTATTGCTGCTGCTCCTAAAAAACTTACAACTTCAAGATAGTCAGGACCTATTGTAAACTCACCACCATGAAGACTTTTAACACCATGAATTTCAAGTGTGTTTGAGCCAATATTCCCAATCTTTGCCCCCAAACTATTCATAAAATGACAGAGTTCTTGTACATGGGGTTCTGAAGCGGCGTTTCTGATAATTGTTTGTCCCTCTGCAAGAACGCTTGCCATTATTGTATTCTCCGTTGCTGTTACGCTAGCTTCATCAAGGAGGATATTTGCACCAGTAAGGTTTTGTACTTTAAAATTATAAATTCGATCGTAATTAACTTCTACTCCTAATGCCTCGAGTGCGAGGATATGTGTGTCAATACGTCTGCGGCCAATGACATCACCACCTGGGGGCGGTAATTCCAGATTGCCGCATCGAGCGATCATTGGTCCGGCTAATAAGATCGAAGCACGAATGTCTTGACATAATTTTGGATTTAAATCTGAAGGCTTAATTCTTTTTGCATGGACTCGCCATGTATGTATGTCAATTGCTTGGATACTTACACCAATACTTTCCAAGAGGGCACGCATTGTTCGAACATCAAGGATATCTGGAATATTATGTAGGATCACAGGCTCATCAGTTAATAAGCATGCAGAAAGAATTGGTAACGCTGAATTTTTGTTTCCAGATGGAGTTACCTCTCCATGTAAAGGATACCCACCTTCAATAATTAATTTATCCAATGGTTGCTCCTATGAGTTTGTGATGGAAATTATACTGTCAAAAATAATATTAATAAGTCTCTGTTACTTTGGTTAACCCAATGGGGTTATCAGGATTTAATGATTTCTCGATCGCCAACTGGCGGGCGAATAATTGCCCAGGCACAATGGCAATTATTGGTGAAAGCCACTCGTCTGCACTCTTTGGGAATGGCAGAAGAAATCTGCCCTTAAGTAATAAAGGCGTATTATTCGAAATAATAATCGTTTCTGCTCCAAGTGTTCTTAATTTAATAAGAATATTCTCAATATCCCTTTTCACCTTTCCTCCAGGGGCTACAATAATTACGGGAACCCCCTTGCCTATTGTGGCAATTGGCCCATGTAGAAAATCAGCAGAAGAATATGGTTCGCAAAAAACTTTGGTCAATTCCTTTAGTTTTAATGCAATTTCAAAGGCGGTTGCGTAATTAAAACCTCGGCCTATGACCACGCAATGCTCCATATAACGATATCTTTGCGTCAGTGAAATTAGGTTTTTAAGTGAGTTTATTGTTTGTGATATCCAACTTGGAACCATCATTAATTGTTTAAGCCGTTTAGGATCATTATCCAAACAACACGAAATAAGAGCAAGTGCCACAAGCGAGGCAGTATAAGTCTTTGTTGCAGCAATTGCTTTTTCTTTCCTGGCATGCAATTTAATTACTTCATCCGCTGTTTTTGTAAGCTTTGAATTGAATTCATTAGTTATACAAAGTGTAGGTCTTCCTTGTTTTTTCGCTTCCTTCAATACTTCAATAATATCTGGCGACTGTCCAGATTGGGAAATGCCAATAACTAAAGCCTCATTTAAACTAGGAGGTCGCTTATACAAGGTGAATAGAGAAGGGGTTGCTAATGCAACCTGAATTTTATTATAGGCTCCAAATAGATATTGGGCGTAACGGGCAGCATTGTCAGAACTGCCACGAGCAGCTATAAGGATATATTTGAATTTTCCTTGAAAAGATCTAGTAATGGAACGGATATTTTCCATTTCGTAATCAAGAAGGTTTCTAATAACACTTGGTTGTTCTTCTATTTCGTGTAATAAAATGTTAGACTTGCTCATAGGAAATCCTTGTTTTATTGGTTCGTAACGTAAACCCATTAGTGTGTTTAATTAATAAAACCCTAAATATTACTTTATCATTATTCTTTCAATGATACTAGTGTATACTGAAGTCAATAAATCACAAATAATATTATTGGAGAGAAATCATGGTAACAATTGATAAATTGGACACAGCATCAAAAAGGGAGGTCAATCAGTTTGTTAAATTTCCCTTTGAAATCTACAAAGATGTTCCACAATGGGTACCGCCAATTCAAGCAGACATTAAGATAATGCTGAATAAGAATAAGCACCCATTTTATGAGCACTCTAATGCAGAGTTCTTTGTGGCACATAGAAACAGGAAGATGGTTGGCCGCATTTCTCTTCTAGAGAATAAAGCATATAACAAATATCATAACAAAAAACAAGCCTCTTTTTATCTTTTTGAATGTATTGATGATCAGGAAGTCGCCAATAGACTGTTTGAGCGGGCGTTAGATTGGACACATAGACATAAGTTGAATAAATTATTGGGACCAAAGGGATTTTCTCCATTTGATGGTTATGGAATTCAGGTGGAGGGGTTTGAACACAGACAGATGATGACCATGATGAATTACAACAAACCTAATTACTCAAAGTTCATGAAGCAATTGGGCTTTAAAAAAATTGTAGACTGGGTTTCCTGCTATGTCAAATTGGATGAATTTCGAATGCCTGAAAAAGTACATGAAATTGCACGCAAGGTACAGGAAAGGGGTTATTTTAAAGTACACCGGTTCACAACTAAAGGAGAGCTGAAAAAGTGGGCTAAACCGATTGGGCATGCATATAATAAAACTTTTGTCAATAACTGGGAATATTTTCCTTTAACAGACCGTGAAATTGAATTTACATTGGGCAATATTATGGCTGTTGCAGTCCCACAGTTAATGAAGGTCATTACCTATAAGGACGATATCGTTGGATTCCTGTTAGCTTTTCCAGATATTTCAGCTGCATTACAACGACAAAATGGCACCCTTTTACCATGGGCACTTCTCGATTATATGCGAGAAATTAAGCGTACTAATTGGATTTCCTTTAATGGTGTTGGAGTATTACCAAAATATCATGGTAGAGGTGGAAACGCTCTGCTATTTTCTGAGATTGCAAAAACTGCTCAAAGCTTTCATTTTGAGCATGGGGAGCTCACACAAATTGCGGAAACAGCCGTGCAGATGCGGAAAGATTTGATCAATTTAGGCGTAAAACCATACAAAAACCATCGCATTTACGGAAAAGACATCTAAGTTAAATAGATCTATATTTCGAAGATGAATTATAAAGATGGAAGCACTGCTTCTATCTTTTTTATTGAATAAAGCAACCGTCTTGTCAAATTTTATTTATACACGATATAATCCCTGCTGTTATTGAAGACCCAAGAAGAAATTAATGGAGATCTTTTTACTATGTGGTTTCAAACTTTTAGTGCAACAAGATTATTAATGACTTCATCAGGTTTGAAAAAATCCAAAGCTTTTCGAGGTCTATCATTTAGCTTTCTTTGGACTCCTTTGATTTCTTCTTCTGATACCT
>DUED01000008.1 GCA_011176685.1 Anaerolineae bacterium | reverse complement strand
TACTTAAGGTTGCATTCCAGTATTAGTTATAAGACACCGATGGAAGTCCTTGAGCAGACTTTGTTTCATCACAGGAGACCACACTATTTACATTGCTAAGTGGTACTAAAAATGGGGTGCACCTCACATATTTATATAGCACAAAAATAATTATGTGCACAGTTGATTAGAATTCTTTAAAGAATCGTTATTGTGGTATATGGTTATTATAGATGGGAAAACAATGAGACCTTATGGCTTGAAGGTCCACTGAAGAATACACTTTTTTATTTAACATTTCGATATCATAATTTCATAAATCCTTTTTTATTAACAACCTGATAAAATAGGTAATAGCCATTAATAATTAAACCGAATAAGGTGATTGCAACTATGTCTCTAACTATTACTATCATATATGACAATAATCCCCATGATCCAAGTTTGGATGATGCTTGGGGCTTTTCTGCATTGGTACAGCACCAGGGCAAGCAGGTGTTGTTTGACACTGGTGGCGATGGTCCAATTTTGTTAGCGAATATGCAGCAATTGAAGATTGACCCTTCAGTAATTAGAGCGGTAGTCCTCTCGCACTATCATGGTGACCACATTGGTGGGCTGCAAGATATGCTGACACTGGGAGCCAAGCCGACCGTTTATCTACCGCCGTCTTTTCCTGATGGGTTCAGGCGCCAGGTTAACAAGTTGACGAATACAGTTGATGTGACTCCCGGTCAGTCGATAACCGAGACTATATTCACCAGCGGCGAGATAGACTCCGCTATCCCCGAGCAAGCTCTGGCAGTCAAGTCAGGTAAAGGGCTGGTAATCATCACAGGATGTGCCCACCCGGGGATCGTGAGAATGGTTGAAACCATACAATCCCTCCTGAAGAGTCCGATTTATCTGGTCATGGGCGGTTTCCACCTGGGTAAATTAGGCCAACGTAAGATCAGTGCTATTTTGGAAGATTTCCGACGATTAGGGGTTGAAAAAGTCGCTCCCTGTCATTGCACCGGAAACAAAGCTCGTGCCATGTTCGTGGATGAGTACAAGAAAAACTGCATCAAAATCGGGGTTGGGAGCGTAATCAAAATCAAATCTTGAACCACTAAGCAGGGAGGTATGTAATATTAATGCCTTTGATAGGCAAAAAAACCATCTATTTAATGAGGATGTGACAAAATGAGCATCTTAAACAAACTGGCTAGTATGCAGAACAGAAGGGATGGTGTTCCCAATCAAGAACTGGCGAAGGAACTGGTTGAGCACAACAATCTGGATGGAATTAGAGAGATTGCCGGGAATTTATGGAACAAGGACAAGAATATTCAAAGTGACTGTATCAAGGTCTTTGAAGAAATTGGATATTTGAAACCGGAGTTGATTGGTGATTATGTACATGATTTTTTGAAACTATTGAAAAGCAAGAATAACCGTCTGGTATGGGGAGCAATGATCGCTTTATCCACTATTGCAGTGTTTAAAGCAAAAGAAATCGCGCAAAATTCTAGTGAGATTATTAGAGCGATTGAAAAAGGTTCAGTTATTACCGTGGATGGCGGCATCAAGGCGTTATCACTGGCTGCGTCAGTAAAGGAGGATTTCAAGCAGCAGATATTTCCCTTTTTAATTGACCACCTCAAAAGGTGCCGGCCGAAAGAGGCGCCCATGCATGCTGAATTTATCATGTGTGCAGTAGATTCTGACAATAAGGAAGCATTTCGAAAAGTTTTAAAGGGAAGAAGCGATATTTTAAAACCATCGCAATTGAAACGCATCAAGAAAATTAATCAACAGTTGGAGAATATATAGGGGAAATCATTTTTCTATAAGCATACCGGGTACTAAAAAACACATCATTAAATGAAGTCTTTTTTTGCATTTATAAAAATATTTTCGATCTTGAGACCGCAATATCGGGTTAGCTTCTATAAATAAATAACCCGATGGCGATTTCATTGTTTTTTCCGCCTTTGATAGGGAGACAAACCAATACGGCATTTACATCGTCGCTGTGGATGGTAGAAACCCGATTACGCTGACGGATGATGAGAATCATGACATCTTGCCAGTATGGCTTCCATAGAATAATTAAAGAAGTGCTTATTATCAGAAAAATTCCAGATTGGTTAACCTGATTCTCGCCAAGTAAGCGGTGAGATAATGAGCGGCAGGCATGCGCGTCTATCGCTCTTTGGTTTATATGAAATCTATGCATCATTAAGTAATTGATTTCATGAATGGGAAATTGTATAATCAGGATACCAATAAAAGACCACATTTTACATTGAGGGCAGGGCCTTGATCATTTCTCAACGAAATTGTGGTTTTCACTTTAGACTGCTGATTTGAACTCAGCAGTTTTTTATTGATGATGATAAAGGAAATGCAACAATGAATATTTTCGTTATAAGGATAACTATCGTATTCAGCTTATATTAAAAAGGAGTATGAAATGAGTAGATGGATAAAAATTGCTTTCTTCGCATTACTGCTAATCGCATCAGGATTTTTTCTGGGCACAGTCTGCAAGCAGATTAGCCAGTCATATGAACTGATAATGCAGCCGAGCAAGGAACTGCTCAACTTATTGATACTGTTCTTGCTGGCGGTAGCAGCGACCATAATTACGGCTGGCTTAGTAGCCATATTGCTAAAACCTGTCTGGGTCGCGATGATTGCTTTTGCTCTATCCGGTTTGGCGATACTGGTGGGGTGGCGTGAGGTTACCCTGGTGAGCGGTGTGCTGGCACTTGCAGCCATTATTCTCGGGCTGTACTTCGCTTACAAAGTAGACCAAGAGCAAAAAGAGCGCATTAAATTCTCTTTGGATCCCATCAGCAGAAGTTTGGGAGTGTTATCTATTGCTCTGGTTCTGCTGGCTTGCGGCAGCATTTACATTGGCTGTGCAGCGCATATCGAGCAGGAGGGCTTCAGCATACCAGAATCATTTACTGAACCCTTCATTGAACCAATGAAAGAGCAGATTACGTCACAAATGCAACCCCAAGTGCGCCATGAGGCAGAAGCGGAACTTGAAGAGCAGTTCCAAGGCATGCTAGATGATTTTAGTGAGAAAACACTGCAGCCGTATGAAGAGTACATACCGCTGGCGATTGCCGGGATGCTGTTCTTCTCTCTCTATACTGTTACCAATCTGTTTTCATTTATTCCGCTCGCTGTTCTCAATCTCATCTTCCTATTACTTTCCGCTGTGGGTATGACTAAGATTGTGCGCGAAACACAGGAAGTGGAAAAGCTGGTTATGGAGTAATAAACCTCGCTTAGATACAATACAGGCAAGATTTTTGAATCTTATTTGTAATCGAGGGTTCGTTTATTACAGATCATCACTTGTAGCTCAGTGATTGAAGGAGAGTAGAACCATCTAAATTTAGGACTGGGACTTTGGTTGCAGTTCATATTTCTGTTATTCCGTTGAGATTAATTACCTGCAGCATGCTTCGCGATACTATACAGTATGCTTTGCGATGTACCCATCGAGCTGGATTTAATAAGAGGCTGTCCCAAAAGGTCAGCCTTTTTGCATAAATGGTAAAAGTTTAATAAAATACGGGGATGGTAAAAGCGAACAACAAAGTGATATTCAAACGCTATGAAATGGGGCAAGTGATGTTGCTGC
>DUED01000007.1 GCA_011176685.1 Anaerolineae bacterium | reverse complement strand
GTATCAGAAGAAGAAATAAAAGGAGTCCAAAGAAAGCTAAATGATAGACCTCGAAAAGCTTTGGATTTTTTCAAACCTGATGAAGTCATTAATAATCTTGTTGCACTAAAAGTTTGAAACCACATATAAAAAATACAAAAAAACATTGGAGGAATTCAAAGTACTGCATGGTGTTATGACTACTATACATTCTTATACTTATGACCAGCGGATTCTTGATCTGTCATACAATAAATTGAGGCGTGCACGCGCTGCGGGATTAAATATTATCCCAACTACAACTGGAGCGGCAAAAGCATTAGCGTTAGTCATCCTGCAACTAAAAGGAAAATTTTATGGCTTTGCTTTAAGGGTCCCAACTCCCACTGTTTCTGTTGTTGATTTAGTCGCTACTATTGAGAAATCGACAAATGTTGAAGAATTAAACGCAGAATTTAAGAAAGCTGCAGAGGGTAAATTTAAGGGCATCTTGGGATACTTGGAAGAACCACTTGTATCCATTGATTACAAGGGTGATTCGCGTTCTTCCATAGTTGATAGACTTATGACAATGGTCATGGAAGGTAATATGGTGAAAGTAATTACCTGGTATGATAATGAGCGGGGTTATTCTTGATAAACTGCTGACTTTGCGGCAATTATGGCAAAAAGATTGTAGAATTAAATTTGTGGCAGATATTGACGACATAATCTGAAAAGTTTATTAATATTGATTACGTCTTTTT
This sequence comes from Anaerolineae bacterium, assembly GCA_011176685.1. Taxonomy (GTDB): domain Bacteria; phylum Chloroflexota; class Anaerolineae; order Anaerolineales; family Anaerolineaceae; genus A373. The sequence goes on along the minus strand of DUED01000007.1, from coordinate 31,693 downwards.
AATAGAAAGGAGTGCAAAATATGTTCAATAAAAAGACTATTGAAGATATGGATATTAAGAATAAACGAGTTTTGGTTCGTGTTGATTTTAATGTTCCCATCAAAGATGGGAAAGTTGGCGATGATACACGTATCCAAGCAGCATTGCCGACAATAAAATTTTTATTAAACCAAAACGCAGCGGTTATTTTATGCTCCCATTTAGGTAGGCCAAAGGGTGTTGCTGATTCATCTTTAAGTTTGAAACCAGTAGCAGAATATTTAAAAAGATTGATTCCAAATCCAGTTTATTTTGTGGAAGATTGCATAGGGACTGCTGCTGAAAAAGCTACCAGGGAACTGAAAAAAGGTGAAGTTTTGGTTTTGGAAAATACTCGCTTCCATACTGAGGAGAAAAACAATGACCCTGAGATGGCAAAGCAGTTAGCTGATTTGGCAGATATCTATGTGAATGATGCATTCGGTTCAGCCCACCGGGCACATGCTTCCACTGAGGGTGTAGCGCATTTTCTGCCAGCAGTGGCGGGTTTTCTTATGGAAAAAGAAATTCAATTTCTTGGCCAGGCAATTACTGAACCTAAACGTCCTTTTATTGCAATTCTTGGCGGAGCTAAGATAAGCGATAAGATCGGAGTAATCCGCAACTTGTTGGATAAGACGGATTTCATCCTGATTGGTGGAGGCATGGCTAATACTCTTTTCAAGGCTATGGGTTATCCTGTGGGAGATTCTCTTGTAGATGATGATGTCTTAGATATTGCTAGAGGATTAGTGAAACAAGCTGGGCAAAAGCTGCGTCTGCCAATTGATATTGTTATCGCCAACAAATTTGCTAATGATGCCGAAAAAAAAGTAATGGCTACTGGACCTATCCCAGAAAATTGGAGAATTTTAGATATTGGTCCTGATACCGTTACAGCTTATGGGAAGATAATAAAAGGAGCAGGCACAGTTGTATGGAATGGTCCAATGGGAGTATTTGAGTTCTCGAATTTTGCGGAAGGAACTTTCGCAATTGCCAAAGTTGTTGCAGAGAGCAATGCAGTGAGCATCATTGGAGGTGGCGATTCCGCTGCAGCAATAAAGCAAACGGGCTTAGCAAAAAAGATTACACATATTTCAACAGGTGGAGGTGCCTCTCTTGAAATGTTGGAGGGAAAGGAGTTGCCTGGGTTAGTTGCGCTTATGGATAAGTAAAGAATAATATTGATTTGAGTACCCTAGTAAAAGGGATATTTCAATTTGGGGCTGGCATAAGTGAATATGGCCTAGACAAAATAAATACGGTTTAGTATTATAATTAAATTTTTATTATGAAGAATGGAGGTAGATTTGGCAAATATTAAGTCTGCAATAAAAAGGAATAAACAAAATATCAAACGGCGTTCACGCAATAATTTTTTTCGTGGAAAGGCACGTACCTTTGTTAAAAGAGCACGGCTAGCAATATCAGCAGGAGATAAAGAAAATGCACAGGAAGCTGTAAAGGTTGCTATCAGTGCATTAGATAAAGCTGCTGAGAAGGGTGTTCTTCATAAAAATAATGCTTCAAGGCGCAAGAGCCGTTTAATGAAGGGGTTGGCTTCCCTGGAATAAAAATTTCAATTAATGTGTAAAAGTACGAATGATAACAACTAGCGGGAGGTCATTCTCTCCCGCTTTTGATTTCCAAAATGGAATATTTTAGTGTCAAAATGTTTACAAGCCGATACAAAAAATTAGAAACAGCTATTGTAAAAGTTCTTAATAATCACGATATTCCTACCTTAATGGTTAAATGGAACTGGATTCCATTTTATGGCCATTGGGGAGTTTCAACATCATATTTTCAAACCGCAGCAGAGGAATCCCGACTTGGGAAGCCCGGTAGTGTCCAAGAAAGAGCAGCAGAGATTGCCACTCTTGTAGCTCAGGAAATTGAATTGCCAAGTGGATTTGAAAAATGTGAAGCAGTAAAAGGGTATTTGAATATTTACTTTAATGCAGCTTATTTTACTCAATTAGTAATTGATTCAGTTTTATTAGAACGAGAGAAATATGGGTCAATAAAAAAATCGCTTGAGCTGGTGATGGTGGAATTTTCTCAACCCAATACACACAAGGCATTTCATGTCGGGCATTTACGTAATGTAGTAATCGGTGATGCGGTATCTAATATCTTAGATTTTGCAGGAAATCAGGTCATCCGCGCAAATTACATAGGTGATATTGGCCTTCACGCTGTTACCTGGTTGTGGAATTATGAAAAGTACCATCATGGGGTACAGCCGCCTGAAAAGGATCAAATATGTTGGATAGGAGATCTTTACACAGAAGCTGTTAAGCGTAGAGAAGAATCATCTGAAAATAAGGAAGAAATTAAAACATATTTTAAACGCTGGGATGCAAAGGATCCAGAAATTTTCTCTCTTTGGAAAAAAACTCGGCAGTGGTCTATACATGCCTTTGAGCAGATTTATGATCTATTAGATATTCACTTTGATCGGGTTTATTTTGAAAGTGAAGTTGAAGAAGAAGGGAAGAAACTTGTTGGGGAATTTATCAAAAGGGGTTTAGCCAAAGATGAACGTCCTGAAGGACCTGTAGTGATTTATCTTGATGAATTACTTAGGACAAATGAGGAATACCGTGTGTTGGTGTTATTACGGTCAGATGGAACGTCATTATATTCATCAAAGGATTTATCACTTGCGATAAAGAAATTTAGAGAGTATGAACTGGATCGTTCGATTTATGTTGTTGATGTAAGACAGTCACTTTATCTTAAACAAATATTTAAAGCATTAGAGTTAATGGGTTATAAGTGGGCGCGGAAATGTTTTCATCTGGCTTATGAGATAGTGAATCTACCGGGTAATGTTACCATTGCCTCGCGAGAAGGTACGGTTGTGCTGATGGAAGATCTTATCAGGGAAGCGGAGAAACGTGCATTAAGAATAGTCGAGGAGAAGAACCCCAATCTTGATAGAGATCAGAAATCAATAATTGCTCGCACAGTTGCCATTGGAGCGATTAAATTTTCTTTGCTATCGCGGGACAATACGAAGGTGGTTACCTTTGATTGGGAAACAGCGATGAATATCAATGGGAAGGCAGCGCCTTACATTCAATATGCAGCTGTTCGGGCTAATAGTATTTTAAGAAAAGCATCTTTTGCCATTCCTCAATCTGAAGAAATTGGTTTCTCATTAAAGCACGAAGAAATTGAACTGATAAATTTGATTTCAAGGTTTCCATATGAAGTGAAACATGCTGCTGAAGAGCTTCGGCCTTTGCTCATTTCACAATATGTTTATGAGCTTGCAAAAGCTTTCAATAATTTTTATACTAATTGTCCAGTTCTTAAAGTTGATGAAAATTTGAGAAATTTCAGATTACGCTTAGTTGCTGCTTCAAAGCAAACTATTGCCAATAGTCTGGCTTTATTAGGAATACAATTTCCCGAAAAAATGTGAATAAGGAGAACTTTATGAAGCCTATTCGAACTATCATTATGGGCGCTGCCGGTCGTGATTTTCATAACTTCAATGTTTTTTTCCGTGAGAACAAAGATTATAAGGTTGTGGCTTTTACTGCTACACAGATACCAAATATTGAAAGCCGCAAATACCCCACTGATCTATCTGGCTCTCTTTATCCACAAGGAGTACCGATTTATCCCGAACATGATCTCGTTGATTTAATTGAGAAATTCAATGTGGATCAAGTAATTTTTGCTTATAGTGATATTACTCATGAATATGTTATGCATAAAGCATCGCTTATTTTGGCTACAGGTGCCGATTTTCGTTTAATGGGAACGAAATCAACACAATTAAAATCAAGTAAACCAGTTGTTTCAGTATGTGCCGTCCGGACTGGTTCAGGAAAGAGTCAGACTACTCGTTCAGTTTCTAAAGCTATGATTGATTGTGGGTACAAGGTGGCTGTTATCCGTCACCCCATGCCTTATGGAAATCTGGTAAAACAGCGTGTGCAACGTTTTGGATCTTATGATGACTTGGATAAGCATGACTGCACTATTGAAGAGCGAGAAGAATATGAACCCCATCTTGATAATGGTGTAATTGTATATGCGGGTGTTGATTATGCAGCAATTTTGAAAGAAACGGAAAAGGAAGCGGACGTAATTATTTGGGATGGCGGAAATAACGATATTCCTTTTTATATATCTGATTTTTCCATTGTGGTAGCAGACCCTCATAGACCTGGCCATGAATCTAGATACCATCCCGGAGAAACAAATGTTAATTTGGCAGATGTGTTTGTTATTAATAAAGTAGATACTGCTAATCCAGAAAATGTAATTGCTGTCCGGGAAAACCTATATCAGCTTAACCCACATGCTATTGTCATTGAAGCTGCCTCACCAATTTTTTTAGATAAGCCAGAAGAGATTACGGGCAAACGTGTCATGGTAATTGAGGATGGTCCCACTCTTACACATGGAGAGATGGCTTATGGTGCAGGATGGGTTGCTGCTCGTCGTTTTGGGGCAAAAGAAATAGTTGATCCGCGTCCTTATGCAATTGGATTGATTAAAGATACCTATAAGAAATATCCAAATACGGGACCAATCTTACCTGCAATGGGTTATGGTGAAGCTATGGTAAAGGACTTGGAAAAGACAATCGACGCCGCAGATGTGGATATTGTCATTTCAGCTACACCTATAGATTTGTCGAGAATAATAAAAGTAAACAAACCGATGCAACGAGTTCGCTATGAGTTACAGGAAATTGGTAAACCAACCTTGTATGATCTACTAGTTAAAAAATTTGGTAAAAAGTAGAACCAAAGGAGGTCATTGAAAGATGACCTCTTTTAATTTAAATCACTGATTTATAATTGATTCATGTTTGTTGATGAAATTGAAATTTATGTTTGCTCTGGAAAAGGTGGGGATGGCCTCCTGCATTTTCGTAAAGAAAAGTATATCAATCGTGGAGGACCAGATGGGGGTGATGGTGGAAAAGGCGGTGACATCGTTTTTCGTATTAATCCTCACTTAAACACACTCGCTCCTTTCAGGCATAAGGAGCGATTTGTAGCACAAAATGGAAAGCGGGGAGGACCTCAAAACCAAACCGGTAGGTCGGGAGAGAAATTAGCCATTGAAGTCCCGCCTGGTACATTAATTTTTAATGGAAAAGACAATGTTTTATTGGGAGATATGACGGAACCAGATCGAGAATTAATTGTCTGTCTAGGAGGAAGGGGTGGGAGAGGTAGTGCGCGATTTGCGACATCCCGTAATCAAGCACCACGGATAGCTGAAAAAGGTGAGCCGGGAGTTAACAAGGGACTCCGATTAGAGTTAAAGTTGATAGCAGATATTGGTATTATCGGCATGCCAAATGCAGGCAAATCCAGTTTGCTGGCAGCAGTGACGAATGCCAGGCCCAAAATCGCTGATTATCCCTTTACTACACTTGTGCCAAATATTGGAGTGGCGGAATTAAATGAAGAAATCACATTAATTTTAGCGGATATTCCTGGTTTGATCGAAGGAGCACATACTGGCCTTGGATTGGGAGATGCATTTTTGCGTCATATTCAGCGGACAAAAGTATTACTACATCTTTTAGATGGCTTATCGTCCGACCCAATTGCTGATTATGCACAGATCAATACAGAATTATCCTTATTTGATCCGAAATTATCCGAGAAACCTCAGGTGGTAGCATTTACTAAAATTGACCTGCTAGAAGTGCAACGAAGATGGCCAAAGGTGAAATCTGACCTTGGAGAACTTGGATTAAGACCTCTAGCTATTTCCGCCTTGCAGAGAAACAATTTAAAAACGCTTTTGTTGGAAGCCCATAAGATTTTGATAAATATACCAGAAGTGGGAGAAATATCAGATAAGCCAATATATCGACCTGAAACTGATGAGAGAGCTTTCAAAATCGTTAGATTATCTAATGGGTGGCGTATTAGAGGTATTGCAATTGAACGCGCTGCTGCGATGACTTATTGGGAATACTTTGGTTCAGTAAGGCGATTTCAGCGCATCCTGGAAGCATTGGGGATTCATGCAGCTCTCAAAAAAGCAGGCGTAAGTGAGGGAGACACTGTTAAAATTGGAAATCACGAGCTTAGTTGGATAGAAAATCTAAATGGGTAATGAGGGAATATGAGAGAACGTCTGGGTATATTTGGCGGAACTTTTGACCCTCCTCATGTGGGTCATCTAATTCTCGCTATGGAAGCTTACGACCAATTAGGATTAGCTCGTGTTTTATGGGTTCTTACTCCTGATCCACCGCATAAACGGGGTAAAAAAATAGTGCCCTTGGATATTAGGTTACGAATGGTGGAAGCAGCAATTGATAGCGATCCTTTTTTTGAGCTTTCCAGGGTAGATGTCGACCGACCAGGGCCACACTATGTTTTAGATACTTTAAAGATTCTCCATACCTTACACCCGGATGATGAATTAGTATTTCTTATCGGTGGTGATTCCTTACATGATATCCCTGCTTGGCATCAACCAATTGCTTTTGTGGATTCTTGTGATAAATTGGGAGTTATGCATCGCGTGGGTGAAAAAATCAATTTAGAGCGCTTGGAGAAAGAGATTCAGGGAATCTCTGATAAGATTGAATTTATAGAAGCGCCATTATTGGAGGTTTCTTCAAACCAGATTAGGCACCTTGTTTCGCAAGGTAAACCATTTCGATATTATTTATCTCCCTCTGTATTCCAGATCATTAAAGAGAAGCACCTATATAAGGATGCAAGTTATTAATTCATGATTATTGAAAAACTCAAATAACTCAAGGAGGTATGAATGCGACGATATGTGTGGATTTTATTGCTTGCCATATCACTAAGTGCTTGTACTCTAGATGAGGGAACACCAACGCAGACTGAAATGCCATCTACTACAGAAACAGTAGTGGTTACAGAAACTACATGTCCGATAACTACCACATGTGAGCCTGCTTCTACGAGCACTGTTACCCCTTCTTCTACTATTACTTCTACACTCGAAATTAATCCTACCGCTACATTCACTTTAATGCCTACTCCAGTTCCTTTTTATTTGCAAGAAGGTTCACCTGCTTATATAACAAATTTTGTGTATCCAAATAAGGCATGTAATTGGATGGGAGTTGCGGGACAGGTTTTTGATGCCAATAACGTACCGGTGATCAACCTTGTTATTATTATTAGAGGACAGCTCGGGGGAAGAACTATTGACAAAATAGCAGTTACAGGCATTCCTGAGGCAGATGTTTATGGTCCAGGTGGGTATGAAATCCAATTAGCCGATCAGGCTTTAGAATCTTCAGGCACACTTGTTATTCAAGTTTTCGGTTTAGAAGGTATTCCTCTTTCCAACCCGGCGCCATTTGATACTTATAATGATTGCAGTAAAAATTTAATCATCATTAATTTTGTTGAGAAATGACCCACATTTATTGAATTATTGACAAATTGAGCGATTGTTATTCAAAAGGTTTAAAGAAAAAAAGTACAATTTTTTTGGAAAAGTATTTATTGAGGTATAGGGTTAGTTATGAATGACGTGAAGCAATTTATTTTATTAGATTATTTCAAAAAAATTAGCTGGTTTGTCATTGTTCTGCTGATGATACTAGGAAGCAGCGCAGGTTATCTCTTTAGTTTATTTCAGCCACAAATATATGAAGCCAGAGCAGTGATAGCTGTAACGATTGACTATACTAAGACTGGCGAACTATCCGATATCCAGGAAGATCAAGCCATGCGTGGATTTGGGGGTATCATTGATGCTCCTTTTACTCTTAAAGAAACGGTAAAAGCGGTACAAGAAGCTGGTATAGAAATCAACTTAGAGCAATTTAGGGAGAAGATCTCCTTGGAGAGAGAGGAGTTCCGCTGGTTGCTGCGGGTACGGGATGAAGACCCAAACAGAGTGTCGGAACTAGCTAACATTTGGGCGCAACAGGCTATGATTGTTCTAACAGATGCTTCTATTCATGCATTGAATGCTGATTATTTGCAGCGCTATCTAGAATCATTGGGTTCTTGCCTGGAGCGTATGGCAAATGTGAACCAAGCACAGGTTCCGTGTGCATTTCCATACCTTGAGGAGCTATTAAGCGAAATTGAAAGTGCTGGTGTTCTAGCTCATAAGGAAAAGGAAGCCAGTTTGGGATTGATGCCTGCCATTTCCTTTTTTCTTTCAGATCAGGCATCACCACCAGCTTCTCCGATACTTTATCATCGTAATTTGCTAGTCTTCGCTGGAGCATTGGTTGGTTTTATTTGTGCACTATTTATCAACCCGATTCTAAGGAAATAATTCCTGATGGAATTAAAACAAAAAATCAGAAATTCAGCAAATATATTGGCACAAACTGCCTGGTTTATAATGTTAACCATATTACCTATCACTAGTGTGCCAGTAGTTGCACAATTATTGGGATCAGATTCTGTTGCTTCTCCTTCAATACTGATTCTGGCTTTGTTGGTTATTATCTGGTTGGTACCTTGGATAGTTTCAGGAAAGCCGTTGCCTTATCAGACTATTCCATTATTAGTGTTTGTTTGCGTTGTATTAATTTCATCTGCACTATCATTCTTTATTGAAATCCCGCCTTATAAAGGAATCCCAATATTCCGAAATGATTTTCACGCGCTTGCGACACTTGCCATAGGTGTTTGTTTTTTTTTCATTGCGTCTACTTTTCCCCAGGATAATGGATTATTAAAAAAATCCGTACAGGTAATTAACTGGAGTGGGTTTATCATGCTCCTTTGGGGTGTGGCACAAGGGATTGCCTGGTTTGGATTTGGTCACTATCCTAACTGGATGTTTCGTTTTCAGGGATTTATCTCAGCAGGGACTCTATACCGTCAGCGAGTTACTGCTTTAGCATTAGAACCATCTTGGCTGGCACATGAATTGAATATGCTTTATTTTCCTATTTGGCTGTCGGCAACTGTAAAGAAACAATCCTTTCATTCCTTTAGAATATGGAAATTTTCTTTTGAAAATTTACTTTTTACAGGTGGAGTAATCGCCTTGTTACTTACTTTTTCACGCATTGGATTACTTGCATTTCTTTTAATGTGTGGCTACTTGCTGTTGAAGATGCATGCTTGGATAGTGGAAAAGATAGGTAATAAATTGATGAAGAATCGCCGAACTAAGAACAAAGGTAAGACACATAAGAGGGTTGCTTTTTCCATATCGGCAATCTTGGTTGTAGTGTATATGGTTACAATTGCCATTGGCCTGATTATTTTTAGCCATATTGATCCACGCATGGCATCGCTTTTTGATTTTTCTCTTAACAAAGAGAATTCAATATTAAAGTACTTCAATGACTTAAGATTTGGTGATAGGATAATTTATTGGATGGCAGGTTGGGAAACATTTGGAGCATATCCTTTCTTCGGTGTTGGTTTGGGCAATGCGGGATTTTTCTTTCCAGAGAGTATTACACCCTATGGGTGGACATTATTAGAGGTTCGAAAGCTAATTCACAGGACTTCTATTTTACTTAACATCAAAAGCCTATGGATACGGTTATTAGCGGAAACTGGAATAATTGGTTTTTCATTCTTCATCGGTTGGCTTTATTCACAAGCGCGTATTTTTGTGCAAAAAGATAATTCAAGTAAAAATATTAATAATACTTTGTGTTTGGCAGGTATTTTTGTTCTATGTGCATTACTGGCTGAAGGCTTTAGCATTGATTCTTTTGCAATGCCTTATTTATGGGTGTCGTTAGGGTTGGCAACTGCTGCATGCAGCTCCAAAAGAAAATCCGATCTAAATTGAGTGTGTTGTAAAGAACATATTAGAAAACGACTGAATATTTCTATACACATTGAAAAGAAAAATTGGCAACTAATTCAAAGATATTCATATTTATTATTGGGGGCTTTATAGTATTAAGCATTTATGCATTGGGAATTGCTGGGGGATTGCTTTTTTTCACTGGTAACAATGCTGATTTAGTTCCGGGGATAAATCATATTTCAGCAGGAAATGAAGAAGTGTTTGGGAGAACGGCAGAGCCGAATGCACACAAAACCGAGGGCAAAGTGGGAGTTGAAAAACCCACAGATTCTAATATAAGTGATTTTGAGGAAATCCCCATACATTTTCAAACATTAGAGACTTTGAGAAATATGAATGTACCGGAGAATGATGTATATGAAATTGCAGCTCGCTTAGATGGAATTAAAGCAATGCCAGTTTTTTTAGAAAACGATGAACCGATAATATATATATTAGGAGATCAACGTGAATTTTGGGTATTAAATATTGACAGCAATTCTTACCAACTCGTGAACGCTGAATTGAAATATGAAACTGACCATCTTTATTTCTGGGTAGGAGACGGGGTTTCTTACAAACAGGAGGATTTGGCCAAACTGGCAGAAACATTTGAACACCAAATCTATCCTATAGATAGAACCTTTTTTGGAAGCGAGAAGACTCCTGGTATTGATAATGACCAGCATTTATCCATTCTTTACACAAATGGAATGGGTGGTGCAGCAGGATATTTCTCTTCTTCAGATACGGTTCTAACGGAAATTAATGAATATTCAAATAAGGCTGATATGTTCTATCTTTCTGCGGAAGTAACACATTTATATCAAGATTTCACATATGGGGTTCTGGCACATGAATTCCAGCATATGATCCACTGGAATCAGGATCGTAACGAAACCACATGGATTAACGAGGGTTTCTCTGAACTGGCAGTATTATTAAATGGTTATGATATAGGAGGATTTGATTATATCTATGCACTCAATCCTGATTTACAACTGAATGATTGGCCTGGTGATGACCAGGGTAGTTCCTCCCCCCATTATGGTTCCTCATTCCTTTTCATGACTTATTTTCTTCATCGCTTCGGCGAAGATCTTTCTAAATCATTGGTAACCCATCCTTTAAATGGAATGGATAGTATTGACGCGGTATTAATGGAGGCAATGGTTGTCGATCCAGCCACCACTGATTTTATTTCTGCTGATGATGTATTTCAAGATTGGACAGTTGCCAACTTTGTGCAAGATGTTACTGTTTATGATGGAAAGTACGACTACTCTGAGGTATGGGAGATTCCTTTCTTCTACTCAACCGAAACTATAGAGTGCCCTTCGAGTTGGCAATCAAGGCAGGTGAAGCAGTATGGAGTTGACTATATTCGCTTGAATTGTTCACAAGAAGCCTTACTTGAATTCCAAGGAACTGAAATTGTTCAAATTCTTCCTGTTGACGCTTACTCTGGTGAATATTTCTTCTGGTCAAATAAGGGCGACGAATCAGATATGCGCTTAACAAAGACGTTTGATTTTACTGATATAGATACCTCTTTGCATCTGAAGTATAAGGTTTGGTTTGATATTGAGAGAGATTATGATTATTTATATTTATTGGCTAGCGAAGATGGGGAGAACTGGCAAATCATAAAAACTCCTTCTTGTACAGAGGAGAATCCGACGGGTGCAAATCATGGATGCGCGTATAATGGGAAAAGTGAAGGGTGGATTACCGAGACTGTTGATCTATCTCAATTTTCAGGGAAAAATGTCATTTTGCAATTCGAATATATTACTGATGCGGCTATAAATGGAGAAGGTTTTGCCTTAGACGATGTGTCTATTCCTGAAATGGGTTATTTCACAGATTTTGAAAAAGATGATGGAGGTTGGATTGCATTTGGGTTTGTGCGCATTGCCAATCATTTGCCACAAACATATAAATTAGCGCTAATAAGAATTGGATCACAATCTGTGCAGATTGAGAAATTGCATCTGAATGAACAAAATGAAATCGAAGTGATGATTCCTGCAGTAAATGGGGATGGTGAACAAGTAATATTAGTTGTAAGTGGGATAACCCGATATACTAGAATTCCAGCGGACTATTCTGTGCACTTAACTGCAGATTAATATTCTGATGATTTACTGTATTTTTTTATTTCTGCCTCTAATTCCTCTTTGCGTTTTTGAGAAGCTTCTTTAATTTGTGTAAAAATTTCAGTTGCTTTTGATTGAACCTTTTCGCGCAATTCCGTACCACTCTCTGGAGCGTACATTAAAGTTATCAAACCTCCGAGTACAGCGCCAAAAAACATGCCAACAAAAAACCTGTTTACTTTTTTCATATTATCTTCCTCTTATAAGGAATATTACAAGGATATCATTCATTGATGGTTATATAAGTATAAATTAAACTCATTAAATGCATAAGCATATTGAACATTGGTGAGATGCTTTTTCGATTGCATGCCTTTTGGTTATGCTGTCTTTTATTGCCAATTCCCTGGAACTTACTCAATGGGTTAACAACCTGAACTATATAACCACATTGATGTTACTTGGGGGCATTCTAGGATTATTATTGGGACTTAGCTTATATCAAAAAAGGATTGTTTTTCTTCTACCCACTTTGTATTGTGTTGTTATTATTCCAGAGCAAATTAATTTTACAGTTGGTCCAAAACTGCGCTGGAATGATAAATTAATAGCATTTTTTGGTCGAATAGGAATTTCTTTATAGCGATTGATTAATGGTGTTCCTTTGTAAGATGGGATTCTTTTTTATAATAATGGGATTGTTATATTGGATAATTGGTTTGCTCGATGGCTATCATTTAACGCGTTCCTCCAATCCGTGGATTTCATTAGCAATGGGTGGATTTGCCCTTCTTACAAAACATTTTTTCAACCTGATTTTCAACCGAACAGATGGATTATTAAAAGCATTAAGAAAACCTCGAATTATCTCATTTACACCTAAGGAGAAAATCGACCTCTTTGGTGCTCAATTACGCGAAACTAAAGAAGTCGGCTATTTGCTGTTAGAATAATAACATAGAGATTTTTACCATCGCGGCAGTGCAAATATTAAAGTAGCGAGAGATTCTCTTAGGAGAATTCGAATAGCTGCAACAAGGAAGTGGCTTAATAATATTTCAATTATTTAAAGAAAAAACCTCATTTTAAATCTGGGTGAATTTATCCTTCAAAACGTCGATACGGGCTTTGAGGAGCTCAGGTAGTGTTTCCAGAACATAAAATGGGCCACTGTTTTCAATTTTTATGGAGGCTGCGATATTCCCATAGAGAGAAGCTCTTAATGGGTCAAAATGCTGTAAATAACTGGCTAAGAAACCACCACAGAATGCATCACATGCCCCAATCGTATCGATGGCTTTAACAGGATAAGCCGGAATTCTCCATTTTTTTCCACTTTGTGCATCAAATAAGATTTGTCCGTCTTTACCATTTGTGAGTATAACAATTTGGACACCGAATTTACCAATTGTCTCTGCGATTTCCACAAGGTTTTTACTTTTTCCCAGAAATAATTTCTTAGCTTTGGTCGCGTTAGTGATTACAACCTCAATTCCCTGAAATAATGAGGGTGCTGAATACCAAAAAGCGGGATTCATATAATTGGGAGAGGGGTTGAGAATGATAGTGCCAATCAACCCTGACCTCAATTCTGGGATAAGCATTCTATGACTGAGAAAATCTATTGGTCCTAAATAGGCTGAGGTAGCATGCTTGTATTGGGGAGGGATTTGGTCAGGAAAAATAGTATAGGCAGTTGGACTATCTTTGCTATCTAATTGGGGCTGTGGAGATGCATAACCTAACAGGTTTTTGGGTAACTTCCGATTCATTTTTGAAAAATGTCTGACAGGATTATTGATCTCATATTTATCTTCGTCCAAAAAAGCATAGAATCGACAATCGTTTATTTTTTGTGAAGAGCGTTTTATTCCACGTGTGTCAAGGCCAATTCTTTGGAACTGCTCTAACCATTCTTGTGGAAAATCTTCACTTATTCTGCTAACCAGCCCGACGCCGCTATGCCATATTTTATAACAGGCAGCAGTATAAAGCAGATTGCCACCAGGTTGGTCTATATGAATATCTTTCTTTACATTGATGATCGTTTCCCTTTGCAACATACCCGCAATGACAACTTGAATATTATGTTCGAAAACCATTTCTAGTTAATTAAATTAAAAAACCCGCTTGTTCTATAACGGGTTTTATTGTGAACATTTTTTAAACCGTTTTACCCAAATCAGCAAGCTTCCGTAAAAAGGTTAGAGCATCAAGCCCAATTTTGAAACCTTTTCTTGATGAAAATTTTGCAGGTTTATCGTCCATTTCTGATGATTGGATAAATAGGTGCGAAGCGATTATACCGAATAATGCACCAAAGATTCCTCCCAGCAGGTATATCTGCATTTTTTGGTTTTTATTCATGGTAGTCTCCTTACTCAGTTCAATTCTATTTCTTGGTCCAGTTGCGTGTTGTTGTTTTGATTAAGTGTTTTTACGCTTTGGGATAATATTTGATTAAATGAATCGATTAAAATGAAAGGTTTTACGAGAAGGGTTAATAAGTAGGTTGCCTGGTTTAAAATATTTATAACAAAATGACTTAGACTATCAAGCTCTGTTATTAATATTATTGTTGATTCATGCAGGAAGAATATGAATATGGCTAAAGTAATTAAAAGGATTATCAAGCTTAAGGTAAGAGGTGCAAGCAATATGATTATTGCTATATCCACCCACAGACTCATGTCTGATGTGCCATAAACGATCGCTCTGAAAATCATATATCCGCCAAGTATGGTCAAGATAATGAATAAGACGAGTGGAAACCAGATTGTCCAAAATGTAGTATTTTGTCTTTTTATTTTTTTATCGGGATTCAGCATAGGGATACCTTTTCTTAATTATTTTAGCACTAAGAAATTATCTAATGGGAGACGATTTGTGCTAATAGTGTTTTAATTATACGTGAGAGGAAGTTTCTAAAGAGAGAATGCCTCAATATCCTTTCACATTATTGCATAAAAGTATTAAAAATGAGAAGCATTTTTCATTGATGATTTCCTATCTACATTTATATCCTTGCAATAAATCTATCAGATGCTGATTGTCCTTGAATACAGGGTCATTACTCATTCTTCGCCAAGTGAAGCATAAGCCAGGCACATATTTATTGTCATTGGTCAGGGATGCGGCGGCAATTTCTTCAACTTTATCCCAATTTCCAACCCTGGCATAGGCTTCCATGAAAGGCAACCATTCTGAAGGAATTCTTGGTTTAAATCCATAACTTGCGGCTTCATCGCCCAATCTTACGATTTCGTCCCAATCCCCTATCTGTCTAGCTAAATCCGCCTTTTCAAAAAAATAACACCAATTGTGAGCGGGTTCCTCACCAATAATTTCCAAAGGCGGGCTTTTTAGATTTTTTGGATTTGTGATGATTTGGGTTAGATTGGATAGCGGGATGGCATCTGCTTCCAATTGGGTCAGGGTGGGCAAGATACCTGCATTTGCATATATTTGATCCATGATATGCAAGCATCCAGGAGGTTCATATTTCAATACCAGTGAATTGGAAGTGTTACCCTTGAAATAGAAAGATCGGTATGGTTGGTAAATTTCAAGGTCTTTTTCCAAAGCAGTTAGTCTTCCTGATTTTAATCGCACATCAGTATAGTAAAACACGAATTTTAATTTATCAGTTTTGCTATCTGGGGCATATGTCCAATTGAGTGGGGAGGTGAGAGAATTGTCACTATAATATTTTAAGGGGAAATCAGTAGTGAGAATAATCGTACCCTCTTTTAAATCGGGTATTCGCCATGATAGCTGCCAGAGGAATGCTTTGAAATTTTTCCAATCGTGCATGAAAGTAACGGCATTTAGAAAGTGGAAAGTAATTGCCCCACTGACTAATATACTCATGATTAAAGGTCTAAGTAAGCGCGGACGCCGAATTAGATAAATCAAACCTGCAAATATTAAACTCACACCGAAGATAAAAGGGAGTGTTAGGCGATCCCAGGCAAATTCGATGTTCACTGGTAGTTTGGTTACCCAAACAATTCCACCTGCAAGTAGGGTCGCAATTGAACCTACCAGGATCATTTCCGTTCCCCATTTCCAAGGTTTTTCTGCTTTGCCATCAGACATCCACTTACGTTCCTGGATATAAAAGAAAAGAGATGTTGAAAGAAAAGATATTGCGAGTAATCCCCAAAAAGCATAGGTTGCAGGATAACCATATTCCGATATTTTCGGAAGCTGGAATATTCCACTCCATGCCCTTACACTGACTGTGTAGAGGTCGGTTATGGTTCTTCCAAATAAACTGCCAATATTTTGGCTAACACCCTGTGAAAAGTCGCCCAATAATTTTGGTTGATAAGTGGGGAATTTGAAAATAAAAATTCGCCAGATGAAAAAATATGCTAGCAAGATGAAATATGTTGACCAATATCTGATTGTTTTCCAAAGTCTTTTTTTCTTGTTCGGTTCTAGGTCCTCTAAGAGAATCCATATTAAAAGAGGACGAATGAGTTCCAATGTGGCAAAATATTCAAGCGAGAACATCAAAGTAGACGCGATTAAAGACAACAGTGTTAGCCACCAGTAGGTCTTTGGTTTCTTAATAGAATAGAGCATGCCAGCAATAGAAAGAAGGAAAAATGCCATATGACTGAGGTGATGGCTGTATGGTAGTGAAATAGGTTGCTGGAGAAAACCGGGGTAGACGGTAAATAAAAAGGCAGCATAAATATTGATTTTTTTACGCTTTGGCCAGATTATGTCCAATATCCACCAAAATGCTACTGCACTTAACCAACGGCTCAATAATATAAAAGAATGGTAATAAATTGCTTTAGTGCCAAAAAGCGCTGACAGGATAACAAAGATAAAAGAAGAATATGGGCGGTCTGATGCCACAAATTCAGGATACCCTTCCGGTCCAAAAACATGATATTGCCACAGATAGGGCCAACCATCCCAATAGAATCCTAAAAAGGGAATAAGAAGGGCGTAAGTTAATATACAAACGACCAGTAAGGCTAAGGGAACGAAATATTTTTTTTGGGAAAAACTCGTGATCGCATTTAGCATATTAGGCCTATTTTATCTTACTGTAGTACGTAATTTGCTTAAGAACAGCGGATACTTTCTGCTCCTCCTCAGTGGAAAAACCATTAATAAGGAACATAATCCCAGAAAAATTCTTGAAATTTATTGGATCTCTTGCTGCGGGCTGGCTAAATTAGCTCCGTATTGTTAATTTCGATTATTTTCTGCGTGTTATTCAAGTCTCAATATTTCCTGCATATGTCAATACATCGAGATTGATAATTCTTGATATGGGTTTCTTGCTGGAAAGATGATGGATAAAGTTGAAACCTATGAATCCTGTGCCGCCCGTTGTGAGTACGTTTTTCATCATTTGCAGGTCAAAGCCCTTATGCAGTTGAAATATATAAGCAATTCTTCCAATATGAGAAATTCCCTTAAATATATTGTATAATATTCAAATAAATTGCACGGTTTATTTCAGGGCTAAGATAATTACCTTGAAGATTAGGTTTAAAGCGAATAAAGATTAACAAGAAATTGTTACTCCCTTGGGAAAGATTCAATAAAAGGGCTCAATAAATAATTAATAAAATAAACTGAAGAAGAAAATCGTACTTAAGAGCAAACTTATTGGGTTAAGTATTAAACAAAAATTTAGAACTCCGAGATCAATTTTCCAATCCAAGGGATATTTGTAAAATTAATATTAGACGTTTAATCGTCTCTAAGTTGCAGCTTAAACCTGATTGCAGGTAAGGCTGTTTTTTTATGGAAAAAGTAATCACTTCTATTGAGGGACAGAAGAGGGATAGGCAACGAGTCAATGTTTATCTTGATGATAAATTCGCTTTTGGTATCAGCAGGTTTGTCGCTGCGCGGTTGAAAGTGGGACAGTCACTAAGTGAGGAAATGATTAACCAGTTACGAGTTGACGATTCCATAGAGAGCGCTTATCAAAAGTCTTTACGGTATCTCAGTTATCGTCCAAGATCTGAATATGAGGTCCGTAAAAGGGTATCAGAATATGGCTTTGATGATTCTGTTATTGAAAAGGTTATTGCCCGTTTGATTGATAAGCAATATCTAGGCGATAAGTGGTTTGCAAATGAATGGGTGGAGAACAGAATTGTTTTTCGACCTCGGAGCAGATTTATGCTGCGATACGAACTCCGCCAGAAACGAGTGCTAGATGACATTATTACAGATGTACTTCAGTCCATTCCACAGGAAAGTGAATTGGCTGAAAGAGCAGCCAGGAAATATTTTAATCGATTGAAAGATCTGCCTAGGCAAACATTTCAAAAAAAGCTAAGAGGTTATCTTTCTCGACGAGGGTTTTCCTATACCGTTGTAAAAAGCACGACAGATAAAATTTGGAAAGAGATGGATGAATAATTAAAATAAATATTTATGAATGGAAACGAGGGAATGAAATATGAATGATTACTTGGGATTAATAATGGGAGTCTTAGCAGTGGCTGTGTTCGCATTTATTGGCGCGCAGTTCTTGGCAAAGCGAATTGGCTTTAAGCAACAGAAAGAGGCTGAAAAGTTTTTACAGAAAGCAAAAGAAAATTCTAGGATCACTGAACTGGAAGCGAAAGATGGCGCATTAAAAATAAAGCAAAATGCTGAGGGAGAAATCAGCCGACGTCGTAGTGAGCTATCCCGTGAGGAGGACCGCCTACAGACTAGGCGCGCAAATTTAGACCACCGATTTGAACGATTAGAGCAGCGTGAACTGGCTTTAAGTAAAAGACAAAGTGCTGTTGATAAAAGAAATAATGAGGTGGAAAAATTGTACGCCGAGCAGTTGGAAAAACTTCAGAAAGTTTCTCGTTTAACTGTTGAAGAAGCAAAACAAATGTTGCTTGATGAAGTGGAAAAAGAAGCGCGTGGTGATATGGCACGGATTATCCGCCAGATAGAGACGGAGGCACGGTTGGAAGGCGAGAAGAAAGCGAGGGGGCTGATCACAGAGGCCATACAGAGAGTGGCATCAGATCAGGTTGCACAAGTAACAACATCCACAGTGCCTTTGCCGAATGAAGAAATGAAAGGCAGAATTGTAGGACGTAATGGTCGTAATATTCGCGCATTCGAACAGGCGGCTGGGGTGGATATTATTGTGGATGACACACCAGAGGCAGTGACTGTTTCTTGTTTTGATCCCACTCGCCGTGAAGTGGCGCGTAGGGCACTTCAGCGCCTTATACAAGATGGACGCATTCATCCCGCGCATATCGAAAAGATATTAGCAGAAGAACGCGAAGAAGTGGAACGTATTATTAGAGAAGCAGGAGAAGAAGCTGTTTTTGATGCAGGAGTGACAGGGTTACCGCAAGAAGTGATTAAAATGCTGGGACGATTGAAGTTCCGCACTTCTTTCGGTCAGAATCAGCTTATCCATGCAGTTGAAACCGCTCGGATTTGTGCTTTAATAGCGTCAGAATTAGGTGCAAATGTGGAAGTTGCAAAAGTAGGAGGGTTATTGCATGATATTGGTAAAGCGATGGATCACAGTGTGGAGGGCACCCATGCCATGATCGGTGCTGAATTCTGCAAGAGGCATCGTATCGGCTCAGCAGTAGTCAATGCGATTGCTTCTCATCATCACGAAACCGAACAACAGTCTATTGAAGCAGTCATAGTAGAAGCGGCTGATGCCATTTCAGGTGCTCGACCAGGTGCTCGCCGTGAGAACCTCGAACAGTATATAAAACGTCTGCGTGCATTGGAGGAAATAGCAAATTCATATAAAGGTGTAAGTCAAGCTTACGCTATTCAGGCAGGTAGAGAGGTGCGAATCATCGTGAAGCCTGAAGCAATTGATGATCTAGAATCTGCTCGATTGGCGAAGGAAATAGCAAAAAATATTGAAGAAACCATGCAGTATCCCGGTCAGATTAAAGTGACTGTAATCCGGGAGATGCGGTCCGTTGAGGTGGCTAAGTAAAAAACAGTAGCGTAAAGTGCCGCTGTTTAATTTTTGAATGTTTTGTTAAAGAAAAGGATTATTTGTCTTTTCTTCTATGACTGTTGTGGGCGGGCCGTGTCCGCTAAGTAATCTCGTTTCATCTGGAAAAGTGAATATTTCTTCATAAATGCTTTTAAATAAATCATCCGGGTTACTTGTAGGTAGATCCGTGCGGCCGATGCTATGAAAAAATATCAAATCTCCACAAAATAATACATTATCATATTTATAATAAAAAACGACATGTCCTTGTGTGTGCCCAGGTGTATGGCGAACTTCCAATTCAGAGTCTCCTAAAGATAGAATCTGTTTATGGGAAAGCTTGATTTCTGGAAGTAGCCCGGGAGAAAAATCAAACCCAAATTCTTTTGCACCGCCTCCCTCAGCCCAAAGATTGAAGTCTTTTGGGTGCAGAGCTATCGGGATTTTGGGGTTGAAAGATTTTGCCAACCTGTTTGCCCCTGCTATGTGATCAAAGTGAGCATGTGTTATCCATATGGATTCCAAATCAATCTTATTGCTTTTAATTTTATTAATCAGGCTTTCAATACCTATTGCTGGATCGATGATAGCAGCTCGATGTGTTGTTTTATCTGTGACCAGATATGTGTTATTTTGTAGGGGACCAAGAACGAAAGTTTCGATTGTAAGGGGCATTGAATACCTTCTTTTGTCTGGAATTAGATTTCTGTGATGAATTCACCAATTCTTTTTATACGTGAAAAAGAGTAGGGATTTGTATTCTGTTCTTCATGTTTCATAGTAACAAGAATGGAATGTTTGGATGACGATGTAGGTAAATCATCTCTTTTCGACATCTCGAATGAAATCAAGGGCTGCATTGAATACTTTCTCTCGTTCAATGTCTTCAGTAATAACGTGGCTGCTTTTTTCCAGAATTAATTTTGTTTTTATTGAACTTCCTAGCTTCGTGTATATTTTTTCAATATTCTCGATATTCACGGCACTATCAGATTTGGAATGAATGAGTAAAACCGGAATAGTAATTTTTGGCAGGAGCTGTTGAACTTCTTCTAATAAATTATTTAATTCAGCTATAGAGCGGATTGGATAAGCGGGGTAATCAATATGTTGAGCAGCCGCCTTTCTATTTTTCATGTCACTTTTACTTTTTTTAATAGCCGGAACAAATAAACTCAATTGCTTGGCGAATTTCAGCCGCCAATCCTTCTGTAAAGCATAAAGCGATGACATAGCAATTGCTCCATTGATTGAACAAGTGGCAGCTGCAAGTAGCGATAAAGAACCACCCATTGAAAGACCTATAGTTATGATCTTTTTGCAGTATTGGTTAAGGAGATTAATCCCGTCCTCAACTGATGCCTGCCAATCCCACCAACGAGTGCGGATGAGGTCAGATGGTTGGGTGGCATGGCCTGCTAGGCGAATACCTAGTACGGAATACCCCTTTTTATTGAGAAACTCACCCATCCAGCGCATTTCTTTAGGCGAGCCCGTAAATCCATGAATTAATAAACAACCCGTTTTATTGCCTGGGAAGAAAAATGGTTCTGCTGTAGAGATAATTCTCTTAATTTTCATTGTTCTTCACCCCTCTTTACAAAAATAATAATTCCCTGGATATACTCGTAACAGTTTGTACTCCGTTTTCAGTTACAATCACATTGTCTTCAATGCGGGCTCCACCTACACCAGCAATATAGATTCCAGGTTCAATTGTAAAGACCATTCCGGGCTCAAGAGTTTGCTCATTTGACTGGGAAATAAATGGACTTTCATGTGCTTCTAAACCAATGCCGTGGCCAGTGCGGTGTATAAAGCAATCCGCATACCCTCGACGAGCAATTGATTCCCGAGCTGCAAAATCAATCTCCGAAGCTTTATAACCAGGTTTGATTTTTTCCCTTGCTGCTTGATTCGCTTTGAGTACAATATTTGCTATATCCTTTAATTTATTTTCAATGTTTCCAATTGCGAAAGTGCGGGTAATATCAGAAATGTAGCCCTGATAGCGCGCACCCCAATCTATGATTAGCAGATCACCATTTTTCAACTTACGCTCTGATGGGACGGCGTGAGGATTTGCGCTGTTAGGACCCGAAGCGACGATTGGCATGAATGGCAAATCGGGATCTGACCCTGCACGTAATAGGTTGACTACAAGTTCGGCTGCGATCTCTTTTTCTGTTTGACCAGCAGCAAGAATGGGTTTTAAATTTTTCATGGCTGCTTCGGCAATTTTCACAGCTTTGCGGATTGCTTCAATTTCTGCTTTGTCCTTTATCATGCGTAATTTCGAAAGGAGATTCGTTGCAGGAATAAATTCCGCCTTTTTAAATAATTGTTGTAATAATTGAAGCTCTAAAAAACGCATACAGGTCGGTACGATCCCAATTTTAGTTATTTTTGAACCAGAGTATCTTTTTGCTGTTTGCAGGGTTGCTATCCAATTTTTTGGATCTTCACCATAGGGAATTGATTTTAATGGGATGGCAGATTCTAGCACCTTACTGCTTTCAAGTGTTGGATAGAAAAGTATAGATTGGCTTTTCTGTGTAATGATTAGAATCACTGGTCTTTCAGAAAGGTGAAAATTGAGATTACAGAAGTAAGATAAGTCAGGACCGGCGGTTAGTGCTAGCATATCCATTTCTTCTTGCTGAAGCAGTTTTTGCAAGCAATTTACACGATGAATTGTCATTGATCGATTTTCTTGTTTAAGGTGATTTATCTTTTAATTTATCAATATGCCAATATTTCCCAGGCGCTTGGCCTAATTTATACTTCGATCGCATCCATGAATAGCCAGTGGTATTGACAATTGCCTAATTGCTCCTATTTGACGAGAATTTATTCTGTACTAAATTCCACAAAAATTTTTTCAGCGGTTTTCAATCCTAGCGATACAATCTTGTTGTCAACTCGAATTGAAAGGGTCTCATTGAAATCTAACATTTCCTTAACGGTTATGCATGTACCAGGTAAAATATCGTTTTTTTCAAGGAAGGATAAAAATTCTGGATTTTGCTCAGCAATCTCGTGAATTCGTCTGATTATAACTTTGTTACCTTCAGGTACTGCTATTAGGGGAACCCAGTTTTCAGCGATGTTTTCGTGCCCGGGTAAAGGATTGCCGTGTGGACAAAGCTTGGGATCATCCAGGCGTGTTTGCAGACGATCGGCAACATCGTTGGAAATTGTATGTTCAATCTTGTGTGCTTCGGCATGTAATTGTGACCAGGGAACGTCAAAATTTCGTGCCAGCATCCATTCTGTGAGCATGTGACGCCGTATTACACTACGAGCGGCTTCTTTTCCTAATGAAGTGAGCTTGACTTGTTTTTTATTATTAATTGTTATCCATTTATCTCTAAGCATACGTTTGAGAGTGACAGTGACAGTTGGGGCGGATACTTCCAGTAGCTCTGCTAGTTTAGCGCCTATTACAGTTTCCCCATCGCGCTCCAAGACAAAAATAATCCATAAGTAGTCCTCAATTGTCGGGGAAGGTTGATGATCTTTCAATTTTAGCTCCTAATCAAACAACAATTAGCACATGCTAATATGAAATACTAGCTGGTTTAATCATTGACTATCATTATAGTCCATAAATTAGTAGGGTTATAATTTTATCTTCTACATTACAAAAATTGGATGAAGATTGATGAAAGACAAGACTTTGTATTCAGCAATAATTGGACGCCATTCTGTTCGACGTTTTCAAAAGAAGTCTATCAGTAAAGAGCAATTAGGGGAAGTTGTAAGAATCATAGCAGGCGTGAGGTCACTCATCCCGGAAAATCGATTTGAGGTATTAATAAAAAAAATCGCAAGCAGAACGAGGATATGAGTAACTTGTTAGGTGCATACGGCTCTTTAGTTTCTCCCCCTCATTATCTGGTTCCTTATTCCATTGGTGAAAATTGCTCTTTCATTGACCTGGGATTTCGAGTACAGAAGATTGCGGGGCGTTTATGGAAAATTAGGGTGGGTTCGTGTTTTATTGGTGGCTTGAATAGGGAAAGAAAAATCAAAGAACGCCTGGGATTACCGCAAACCTCTATGATAGCAACTTTTCTTGTTTTCGGTTTAACTTCAGAAGGTTTGACAGGAAGAATAATGAATGATTAGATGCGTAAGGTATATGGAGGAGGAAACCGCAAGCCATTTAATGAGATCTTTTTTCTCCAATCATTTGAAAATCCAGCGTTCCCACCTTCGGAATTGAAGCAGTTGATAGATGCTGCCCGTTTTGCACCTTCTGCAATGAATGCACAACCCTGGAGATTCTTATGGCGAAATAACCAATTGTATTTGTTTATAAAAAAAAGAAAAGGCGGCTCACTTGCTTCAGTTACAAATTATGCTTTACATGATGGTGGAATTTGTATGGCGAATATAAGTTTAGCGATGGATGCGTTGGACAAAAATGGCTTCTGGGAATTAGCTACAAGCATGGAAGAAGTTCCCTCTCATCCAGCGGATTTAATGCTAATAGCAAAATTATGTTTTAATTGATTTTCAGGAGGAAGTATTGATAGTCATAAAGTCCAAACGGGAGATTGCAGCATTACGAGCTGCTGGTAATATCGTAGCGCTTACGTTTAAAGAGATTGAGAAAGGTATTCAACCCGGAGTTGAGCTGAAAAAATTAGATAAGATTGCAGAACAGTTTATCAGTTCACATGGCGCAAAAACCCTCTATAAGGGTATCCGCCAGCGACCACACCAAAGACCATTCCCTGGCGTAATCACTACATCCATCAATAACGAAATCTGCCACGGTATTCCTGATGATCGTGTTTTAAAAAATGGAGATATCGTTGGGGTTGATATTGGCTTGAAATATAAAGGCTGGTGTGGTGATTCCTGTATAACTTATCTGATCGGGAAAGTTAGACCGGAAGTTCGTAAGTTGGTGAAGGTTGCCAGGGAATGCCTAATGGCGGGAATTGCGGTATCAAAACCAGGTAATCACATCGGGGCAATTGGGACTGCTATTGAATTGTATGCAAAAGAGAGAGGTTATTCTGTAGTGCGCGAGTATGGTGGTCATGGAATAGGGAGGAATTTATGGGAGGAACCCTTTATACCTCATATTGGTCCATCAAACCGAGGTCCTGTATTGCAGGAAGGGATGGTAATCAACATAGAACCAATGATTAATATCGGCAAGCCCGATACACACTTAAAGAAGGATGAGTGGACTGTCGTGACTGCTGATGGTTCCCTATCAGCCCAGTTTGAGCAAACGATAGCTATCACTAAAGGGGAACCTGAAATTTTATCGGTTGTATATAAATAAAATAATTCTTATGAGAATGGTTGGGGGAGAAAATATTTCACAGGAATTATAATTTTAATATGCTTAATCCCAATTACTTAACTAGGGTTAATAATTACTGTGTTATATTGAAATAATTATAAACCGCGGCTGAGAGTTGTGCGGCTAACTGGTTGGCAATATCAAAAATGAGCTGTGTGGGTTGATACATAGCTACGGCAACAACATAGTTACCCCCGGGACTGTAAACAATACCAGCATCAAAGATGGCATGCATTAATCCATCCAATTCAGTGATCCAGCCATGTTTGTGTCCAATTTTCGTACCATCTGGCACTCCGGCCTGTAATAATACGGCAATTTTGTTGCGTGTGAGGTACGTGATCATCAGTTGACATTCAGTTTGTGTAATCTCTCCTGGAAATACTGCTGCAAATGTACCCCCACCTGTTTGTGCACATTGATAAATATCATCGAGTAGTATGCCCATATCAACCGTCGTGGTCTGGTTGTATGGATCAGGATCTGTTGTGTAATCCACACGAGTGTTAGCAGGAGTACTGTAGCGCTGAAGTAGAGGAGCACCTAAATAAAAATGTCCAGCCAAAAATGTGTTCTCCAATCCTAATGCTTGCATGTCATTAGTAACCAAGATTGATCCAATATTAGGGTCTAGATACAATTCCATTAAAGTGTCTGCTGGATCATTCTCTGATTTCTCGATCATTAATTGCAACAGCTCGGCTGCATATTGTGGTGTAGGTTCATTGAGTTTTTCAAAGATTGACACAATAATGGGAATTTTTATTGTACTGGCAGCTGTGAAGGAAATGCCTGGAGTGATATCCGTGCCACGTTCATAGGCGAAATTCAACTCTTTCCTGTTCTCGAGGTCAAGGATATACATCTCAGTGAGACCATCGAATTTAGATTTGTCAATGATCTGCTTTAATAGCACCTCTAGGTTTTCCATAGTGGGCCTTGGGGGTGCAATTTTTGAAATGATCAGATTCATAGAACGTTCAGTAGGAGACATGAGTACTTGTTCTACTAATGGAATTGATTGGTCAATGTCTAATACTTTGCCTGGCTTGCCGGTTTGGAAATTCACACTACCCGGAACTGGTATTGAGGATTGTGGAACTCTGTCATACCTTGAAGAGACCTCGTCTAGTAAGTACATGCGCAGTCGCTTTTTCTCAATAGATGCGCGCAAAGGAGTCTCTTTTGCTTTAGGAACCTGATTCCAAAGGTATTTCCAGAATGACCTCCAGAAAGGAGCATTAACGCGTTGTTGGTCAGCAGCTGCAATCATGGCTTCCACGTCAAGTTCAAAACCAACGGAAACCGGTTTCACTTGGATGGGATCATCCTCATAGTAAATCTCAATGGGATAGCTATATGCTTGAGATAACCGTTCAGCGGCTTGTTGCTGATCCAATCCTCCTACCGGTACCCCCGCGATGATTGTTCCAGGGGAAAACCCTGCCCTTAAGCGGCTGAAATGGATGAGCTGCAGCACAAAGATAATACCGGCAATGAATATAAGCCCAATTGCGATCCACCTAATAAGTGAGAACCGACTAAGTTTCATAGAGTTTCTCTGCGTTTCTGACAACCAACCCATTTTACCAGAATGAACTAGCCATTTTTACATTTCCATTTATCCTGGTGGGATATACTTAGAATATGTCCATAACTCATGATCATATATATTCAATTCTAAGAGAATCATATTTCTTCCGATTTCTAGAAGATTCCCAACTACGTGAATTACTCAAAAAGACTGAAGCAGTACAGTTTGAAGAGGGTAAGAAGGTTTATGAACAAGAAGCCCATGCTTCCAACCTTTATATTGTGCTTAATGGTAAGGTAGCAATGGAATATGATTTCGAAGGTGGAGTTGACCGTATTAATGTTCTTGGACCAAATAGTTTTTTTGGTTTTGAATTACTGGATGATGAACCTTACCGGCTTACTTCTGCAATTGTAGTAGAAACTACGGTCTTACTTTGTATCAAGTCGGATATTCTGAAAGGCTTATTGGAAAAGAAACCAGAAATGGAGCCCGCTTTTAATATTGCACTCAGCAGTTTAAATCTCTTAATAAAAAAGCCGCTGTCTTGGCGGCAATCAAATGAGACAATTCATTATATTAGCAGACAACATCCTTTTATCTTAATCGCCCGCCTACTTACGCCAATTCTTGGTGGTTTTGCGTTGTTATTACTCACATCCATTCTATATTTCACGGAGATTATTGCAAGTAATGTGGTGTATCCGATTGGAGGCGCGATTACGGCCATTGCAGCTGGCTGGTCAGTATGGAATGCGGTTGATTGGTCTAATGATTTCTATGTCTTAACAGATAAGCGAGTTATATTTTTAGAGAAAATAGTGCTTTTGTATGAAAGCCGCCGAGAAACCCCACTGGATGCTATGCTTTCTATAACAAAGCAAACTGATCTTTTCGGCCGAAATTTTTCTTATGGAGATATTATCATGCGCACTTATACTGGTTTGCTGAAGTTTAGTAGTTTGGCAAATCCAGATGAGGTCTTAGCACTGTTGGAAGAGCAGAGGAAATTGGCACGAAGGTGCCAAGAGAATGAGGACCAGCGTGAAATTGAAGCTGTCCTGCGTCGCCACTTTGAATTGGAAAGTTCAGACGATGAACAAAGCAGAATATTGGCAGAAGAAGTTCAGACAGTTGAACCACAAAAAAGCTTATTATCAGAACTACTCGACAATATTCTACAATTACGTAGAGAAGAGGGTGAAAGTATTATCTACCGAACACATTGGTTTGTTCTCCTACGCAAGACTATACTTCCGTCTCTTGGTTTGATTGCTCTCTTTATTTCAGTCCTGGCACAAAATGCAGGCTGGTTTGCTGTTTTGGATAAAGATACATACTTTGCAGTAGTAATAGCACTTGGAGTGATTATGGCTCTTTGTTGGGTTTATGCGCTGGTTGATTGGCGCAATGATCTATATATTATTACACCTGAGCAAATTATTGATGTAAACCGGAAGCCGCTAGGATTAGAGGAAAAAAGAGCTGCACCCATTAAGAATATACAATCTATTGAGTATAAACGTCTTGGATTTTTTGGTTTGCTTTTTAATTTTGGAACTGTTTTTATAAGGATTGGAGATGCCGAATTTACTTTTGATTATGTGTACAATCCTTCTGCAGTGCAACAAGAGCTTTTTAGCCGTTTCACGAAAGTATTACGAGAAGAGAAAGACTCCCTCTCTGAACGAGAGCGTTATCGCTTGGCGCAATGGATGAAAACTTATCATAGAATGAGAGAGGAAAAGCAAGCAAGGGGAGCAGAAGAAACAAAAAGTTAGCATTAACAGATTATAATTTCTAGAAAAATTTACCGATTAAGGCATTAAAAATAGTGTTTATAGAGGTTGAATGGCTATTAGAGAAGTAAAAAAATTACCACACCCAATATTACGCAAAAAGGCACATAAGGTAACGAAATTTAATCAGGAATTCCAAACACTGGTTGAAGATATGATAGAGACTATGCGCGTTGAACCGGGTGTCGGTTTAGCCGCTCCACAAGTTAATGTTTCCAGTAGGGTGATTGTAGT
The DNA here is from genome assembly GCA_011176685.1 of Anaerolineae bacterium. Lineage (GTDB taxonomy): Bacteria > Chloroflexota > Anaerolineae > Anaerolineales > Anaerolineaceae > A373. The sequence goes on along the minus strand of DUED01000007.1, from coordinate 2,958 downwards.
AGAGTACCCCATGGATGATACTATTGAGAATGCAAAGCCAAAGTTGTTTATAGTGGCCAATCCAGAGATAGTGAAGACATCAGAAGATAACGCTCTTGGAGTTGAGGGTTGTCTTTCTGTACCGGATGTCGTGGGGGAGGTTGAGAGGTCCATAAAGGTTGTAGTAAAAGGTCAAAATCGATATGGTAAAAAAGAGAAGATTCGAGCGCAGGGTTGGCTAGCACGGATTTTCCAGCATGAGATTGACCATTTGAATGGGGTTCTATTCATAGACCGAGCCGAACAATTGTGGAAGACGGAGGAAGTTGAAGCTTCAAAAGTAGAGATGGTTTAAGAAAGACCAAATCTTGAATTTATCAACCTTGCATGTATCTTACAAGGATATCTTTAAACAATTTTCGTGTGTTTACCCGCCTGGATCTTAAAGTGCCCCGGCGGATTATTCTTATGGTAGGAGACAATGCCCAGGGTAAAACTAGCTTCCTAGAAGCTGTGCATTTTTTCTCGGTTTTTACCTCTATTCAGGCGGGTAGTGATCGCCAGCTGATTAATTTTCTTTCGTTGAAAGAAACTCAACCTGTCGCTAGATTAGTAATGTCTTTCAGCCGCACTAATCAATTACGACGTATGGAAATTCGGCTGATCCTTGAAAATGGTCGCAATGGTAGTATGCGTTTACGTAAGGAAGTTTTGGTTGATGGTGTCAAGCGAACTCTGCAGGAAGCTTTGGGAGGATTTCATTCGGTAATTTTTTTACCCCAAATGACTAGTATCATCGAGGGTAGCCCATATGAACGCAGACGATATTTAAATATGACTATCTCCCAGGCTTATTCGGGTTATGCAAAAACTCTCAGTGAATATAAGCAGGCGGTTTTGCAGCGTAATGCATTATTGAAGCAGATTGCGGAACATAATAGTGATCCTCGACAATTGGATTATTGGGATGAACTGATTAGTGATAAAGGTGCATTCCTTATTTATATGCGTATCAAAACAATTACTGAATTGGAGAAGCACGCAAGGCATATTCATAAAAATCTGTTAAACCAATCAGAAATTCTGCAATGGGTTTATCAACCATCTTATGATCCAATTTCTGAATCTGCAAATCAAATTGCCTTCAATACTGTATCACTAGTCGATCGCAGTGAATATTCACAGGAACAGATTCAAACGGGATTCCGAAAAAAATTACAGGGGATTAAACGCGATGAAATTTTTCGCGGTGTAACCACTATTGGACCACATCGTGATGAAATTCGATTTCTCAACAACGGCGTTGACCTTGGCATTTATGGTTCGCGTGGTCAGATACGTACTGCGTTAATATCTCTAAAGTTGGCAGAGGTAGATTGGTTGCATGATAAATCTGGCGAGTGGCCTGTTCTTTTATTAGATGAAACACTAGCAGAACTTGATTTGCAGCGTCGCGCTGATTTGTTGGAATCTTTGCAGAAATGTGAGCAATTAATATTGACCACAACCAACAAAAATCTGTTTTCTAAAAAATTCTTGGAATCTTGTGTCATATGGAAAGTTGCAAGTGGTCAGATCAATGAATAAATTAAAGGGGTCGTTTTGTAGGAATGCCAGCTCTTCGGGGGTATTTGGCTGGGCTTGATGAGACTTTATTAATAACAACTAAGAACCTCTTATCCTCAACTTTGGGGATATCCACTGCATGGATACTTTCCAATTCCCCGCCCAATAACTGGATTGCATACTGTGCTTTCTTGACTTCCTCATGGGCGGTTTTACCTTTCTGTGCTAGTGATTTTCCGCCGATTTTTACTAGTGGCAGTAAATATTCTAATAGTGTTGGAAGAGCTGCAACTGCCCTGGCAACTGACCAATCAAATTGCTCACGGTAGCAGCTATCTTGGCCAATATTTTCAGCGCGAGCATGCAATATTTCCACTTCCTGCAGTTTGAGTTCATTTACAATATAGCGGCAGAAATCGGCTTTTTTGCTAGTGGATTCGACCAATGTAAGCTTCACCTCAGGAACAACTATTTTTATGGGAATACCAGGAAAACCAGCTCCAGTACCCACATCGATGAGTCTAAAGGGTTTTCGGTCTCGGATGACTTGAAGACAGCTCAATGAATCTAAGAAGTGTCGAATATGAATATCTTGCGGTGTTGTAATAGTTGTGAGGTTAAAATTTTCATTCCACGCAATCAGTTCCTTTTCATAGCGGAACAGGGCATATATTTGGTATTTTAACAATTTGATACCAGTAAGAATCGCGATCTCTTCTTGAATGCTTTTCATGATTGAAAATTATATCCTTATAGCTATCAAATGGAGAATGACCGAATTTATATTGTTGAAAAGGTATTATTTTTCTATAATGTAATCATCTAAATGAGTGATATTTTTATTTAGGAGTGTTCAAGATGTTCCGGGATGTGAAAGGACCAATTCTCAATTTCTCATGGGGGAAGTTTATAGTCATTGATGCTAATTCTGTTAGTAACAAAGCCATAATCAATAATGACCTTTGTTTAATAGGTACTCAGTTCTCTGTATGGAAGGAGCGCAAAGGGCACACTTTAAAGCCCCTAATGGTGGAGCGAGTGTTGGATAAAGATATTGGAGTCCTAGTCATCGGTACTGGTGTTCTAGATTCGTTAAAGGTGAAAAAAAAGACTATTCGAGCTCTTAAGGAACATGGGATTGAAAAGATTGTCATTCAGCCAACGGGAAAAGCTTGTAAAACCTATAATAAGCTTTTTCGTCGAGGTGATAAAGTAGCGCTCCTGGCGCACAATACTTGTTAAGTATAGTAATAAATATTATGTCAAAAAACGACATATATTTACTATTGTGGTTTCAAACTTTTAGTGCAACAAGATTATTAATGACTTCATCAGGTTTGAAAAAATCCAAAGCTTTTCGAGGTCTATCATTTAGCTTTCTTTGGACTACTTTTATTTCTTCTTCTGATACCT
>DUED01000066.1 GCA_011176685.1 Anaerolineae bacterium | reverse complement strand
GCTTATTTGCTAAGCATCGACTAATTTCTTCTCGTTCTGTATTTGTTAGGTGTTTATATTTTCCTTTTTGCATACGAATGATTTTAGCTCCTCATCCGTTGCACTAAATGTCTGAATTAACATATATAAACAAGTCAAGGATATTAACTCCTTGACATAATTAATTCGGTTTCAATTAGCAAATTATTTATCTACAGGAGCATCAGGTTCATTTGGCGCATTTTCTGTTATCTCATTTATATCTTGAGGTTCTGCTTCACTTGCTGACTCAGCTATCTTATTGATTCTGCCTTCAGAGAAACCTGTACCAGCAGGTATTAATTTGCCAATTATTACATTCTCCTTCAAGCCATAAAGAGGATCTTTTTCTGCAGCAATTGCTGCACCGGCTAAGACTTTAATTGTATGTTGGAATGATGATGCAGATAAGAAAGAGTCTGTTTTGAGCGATGCTTTGGTAATACCCAGTAACACTTCCACGAACCTTGCAGGTTGCTTCCCCTCAGCTATAAGAGCTTCGTTTGCCCGTCTCAGTTCAATTCGATCAACCAAATCCATTGGTAGATATTGGGAATCCATAGGTTGGATAACCTGTACCTTACTCATCATCTTACGAAGAATAACCTCAAAGTGCTTATCATTTATATGTTGACCTTGAGCACGATAAACTTTCTGAATTTCAGTGAGTATATACATCTGACAGGCTTCACGGCCATTAATACGCAAGATTGTATGTGGGTTCAATGACCCCTCAGTTATTGGCTGTCCAGCTTTAACTTTATCTCCACTCTTGACAATCAAATGAAGCGTGGTTGGGATTTCAAATTCCTCCAACTCAACAAGCTCATATGAAACAATAACTTTCCTGCCTTTTGCTCGAATTCGACCAGCATGTTGTGCTAATATCGAAGAATCATCTTTGGTAGCAATTAAATTATCAATCTCAACACTATCTCCATCCTCAACTTCTATCTTCCAATCCTTTGGAATTGTGTATTCATCGCATACCATCTCGCTATGTTCTACTCGTACATGATTTTGCTCACGGTTATTATCCGCAGGAATTATTGTGGTTGTACCTGAAATAGGCGTAACTATCGCTTCACCCTTTGGTGTCTTACGTGCTTCAAATAATTCTTCCACACGCGGTAAGCCAGTAGTTATATCAGAACCAGCGGCAACACCCCCAGTGTGGAATGTTCGCAGTGTTAATTGCGTGCCTGGCTCACCAATTGACTGCGCGGCTATGATACCAACCGCTGTTCCTTTATCAACTAATTTGCCACGACCAAGATCAAACCCGTAACATTTAACACAAATCCCATGTTTCAATTCACAAGTTAAAGGTGACCGGACTTTAATCTCCTCGATACCTTCTTCTAATATTCTATGAATTGCATCATGATCCAACATTTTATTCCGATCTGCGAGTATTTCCCCTGTCACCGGATCAATTACTTTTTCAGCTAATATTCGACCAAACAGCCTAACAGTCATAGACTGCCCCGCAACATTATCCGCCTTCCTGATCCAAATGCCTTCCTTGGTACCACAATCCTCATGATTAATAACGAGGTCTTGGGCAACATCAACCAACCTTCTGGTTAAATAACCCGCATCCGCTGTTCTCAATGCAGTATCTGCTAAACCTTTTCTAGCACCATGAGTAGAAATGAAATATTCAAGAGCTGTTAATCCCTCACGGAAATTGGATTGAATCGGCAAACGAATAATCCTTCCTGCTGGGTCAGCCATTAAACCACGCATTCCCGCCAACTGTGAAATTGGCCCAAAACCGCCCTTGGTAGCACCGGAATTTGCCATAGTAGCCAAATTACCATTCGGATCTAAAATATTTTTCACTGCTTCTGAAACCTGCTCAGTGGTTTCTAGCCATATTTTGATTACGCCTTCGTTTCTTTCCTGCTCCGTTAATAAACCACGGCGATAGGCGTGTTGTACATCTTCAACATCCTGATGCGATTTCTTTAAAATATTGCCTTTTTCTGGTGGGATTAGAATATCAGTGACAGCTAATGTGGTCCCAGAAATCATCGCATATTCGAATCCTATGTCTTTTATTTTATCTGCTACTTCTGTTGTAATTTTTTCACCACATAGTTTATAAATATCCGCAATTAATCTTTTTACACCACTTTTATCAAGACAAACATTTTTATAGCGTACCTTTTCTGGCAAAATATTATTGAACAACACTCTACCAACTGTTGTGTCAACAATTCTAGTAACTGCTTCATCTAATCTATTGTCATTTTCTTCATACCATGTTTTTATGCGTATTTTGACATTCGAATGCAATTCAACATGGTTCAACTGAAATGCCAATTCCACTTCTTCCATATCAGAAAAAATGCTGCCGTCGCCTTTATGTTTCTTTTTATCCTGAATCGTGAGATAAAAAACACCCAACACTATATCCTTAGATGGTGAAATGATTGGTTCTCCATCTGCAGGTTTAAGCAAATTCCTAGATGATAGCATTAGATTGCGTGCTTCCAAGACAGCTTTATTTGATAAAGGAACGTGCACTGCCATTTGGTCACCATCAAAATCAGCATTGAAAGCAGTTGTAACCAATGGATGTAACTGGATAGCACTACCTTCAATCAAAACTGGTTCAAAAGCTTGTATCCCTAATCTATGCAAAGTCGGTGCTCTATTTAGAAGTACTGGTCTTTCCTTGATTACTTCTTCTAATATTTCCCAAACTTCCGATCTATTATGTTCTATTAACCTTCGGGCACCTTTCACGTTAGAGGCATAATTCTTACCAACAAGACCAGCAATTACAAATGGCCTATAAAGTTCTAAAGCCATACTCTTTGGCAAACCACATTGATGAAGTTTGAGACTTGGACCTACAACGATAACAGAACGCCCAGAATAATCTACGCGCTTTCCTAGTAAATTTCGTCTAAATCGTCCCTTCTTCCCCTTGAGCATATCGCTGAGAGATTTCAACTCCCTCCTACCGCGTCTTGAAAGTGCTTTTCCACGTTGTGAATTGTCGATCAAGGAATCCACTGCCTCTTGAAGCATACGTTTCTCATTGCGAACAATTACATCAGGTGCACCTAGCTCCAACAATCGTTTTAGTCTGTTGTTGCGGTTTATCACGCGCCTATATAGGTCATTTAAATCCGATGTGGCAAACCTGCCACCATCAAGCTGAACCATCGGCCGTAAATCCGGAGGAATTACAGGTAGAACTTTTAATATCATCCACTCCGGACGATTTTTAGAACATCTTAAAGCTTCAACGACCTTTAACCTACTTGTAGCTTTTTTCCGCTTTTGTTTACTTTTTGTTGTACGTACTTCTTGCCATAAATCTTTAGAAAGTCTATCCAAATCTAGACGACTTAAGACATCATAGAATGCTTCTGCGCCCATATCTGCACGAAATACTTGACCCCACAACGACTTCAATTCCCTGTATCGGTTTTCACTGAGAAAAGAGAACAAGTTAAGGTTTTCTAATTCATCACGCTTCTGTTTAACCTCATTTTTTATTTTTAGTAATACATCATCCCTCTGATGTGTCAAAGCATTTAAGGTTAGATCTGCTTCAGCTTTTACTTGTTCGATTGAAATCTCAATTTTAATCTTCTCTTTATGAAGCTCCTTTTTTACATTTTTCTCAACTTTTTCTAGTTTTTCTTTCACAGCCCTTTGTAATTTATTAAGTAATCGAGAGTTTATCTCTTTTCCAGCTTCCGCTATGGTCTTATTACCAAACTGAAATACAATATCTTTTTTTAGAATCTTTCCTTCACTTTCTTGTATAATTTGCTCTAGTGATTGACCCTCTTTAATAATTGGATCCATTTTTGCGGCAATCACATCATCTTCTTTTTCGGCAAGTTGTACTTGATTATTTTTCAATTCCTCAATTTTTGAATCTCGTTCTAACTTAACTTCATCAATGCGCGCTTCGAGCTGTTTAAGTTCTTCCTTTTCTCTATCATTCACTTCATCTTCTAAACGTGTCAATGCCTTTTGCTTAGATTCCTCACTTACAAAAGTAACAATATATTGAGCAAAGTATAAAACACGGTCAAGGTTTCTCCTAGAAATATTGAGCAGCAAACCTAAATAAGACGGAACGCGCCTTGTATACCAGATATGGGCAACAGGTGAAGCTAATTCAATATGACCCATACGTTCCCGTCTAACAGAAGAGCGCGTTACCTCAACACCACATTTATCACAAACTATCCCTTTGTAACGAGGGTTTTTATATTTTCCGCAATAACACTGGAAATCCCGTGTTGGACCAAATATTGCCTCACAAAAAAGGCCATACTTCTCAGGTCGTAAACGCCTATAGTTGATTGTTTCAGGTTTCGTTACTTCACCATATGACCAATTACGAATCGTCTCTGGCGATGCGAGACTAATACGTAGAGAAACCAAGCTCTTAGTTTCCACTAATGTACCTCCCAATTTGTTAATAATAGAATCTCAATTATTCAAAACTTGTAGTAAAGGAATAAATAAAAACAATCTTATATTATAATACAATTATTACCATTTTATGATTTAACTGAAATATTAACTTCACTCTCCCCATCTGTTTTCATGTTTGTGGGTATTAATACAAAGAATGTACTTCCTTTCCCAAGACTACTCTCTACCCAGACTCTGCCATTATGACGTTCAATAATTGATTTTACTAAATAAAGACCTATACCACCTCTCACTCTTCCATTATCTTCCTTCAAATTTCTTGCGCAATAATATTTTTCAAAAATATGTGGTAAATCTACCGGTGTAATTCCTATTCCAGAATCATTAATTTTTATTAGTAATTGTGAATTTTCCTCTAGCAATTCAATTTTAACTTCGCTGTGTGCCTGTGAATATTTAACAGCATTATGAAGAATATTATAAATCGCCTGTTTTATCAAAACTGGATCAACAAATAATCGTATATTAATATTTTCAAAACCAGATTTAATTATTTCTACTTTTCTTTGCCTCGCTATTAGTATTATTTGCTCCACAACTTTATCGATTAAATTTACTGCTTTTACTTCCTCAATTAATAATCCATACCCCATATCTAACCTCTCTTGGTTAAGGAGACTTTTTATTATCTGTGTAGCTTCATCTACTCCCTTCACAATTTTTGTAACATAATCATTCTGTTTTTTATTCAAATCACCAACCATTTGAAGCATTGTTGCATATCCTCTCATAATTGCCAAGGGAGACCTTAAGTCATGGCTTATAATTTTTATGTAATCTGAAAGCATTACATCGTGTTGCTTCTCCTTAGTTTTATCTTTGAAAATAAGTGCTGTCACTTGTCCTAATGGCTTAATCTCATTTTTATGAATCGTTATCTGATAACTCTTCCCTGTACTAAATGTCTTATCAAATGAAGTTGGATAACTTTCGTAATTGCTATTTGCCATACGCAAGATTTCATTATCAATAATACGCTTTTCGATAATTGTCCGATTAATAAAATCCTCATCGATATTCACGAACTTTTCAGCTGACCTATTTGCAATTAGTAATTCATCATTAGCGAAAATAAGAATAGGATCTTGTAAATAATCTATCGCAGCCTTTAGTTGATTTGCTTCTATTCTCTTATCATCAATTAATCTGTAAAAAGCAAAAACAGCGCTAGCTTGATCAACAATTGATAATGATTCACCGATTTCCTCTTCAGAAAATTCCTTTACATTATTATATGCTATCCATAATAACGCAAATTGTTTTGATGTATTACTAATATTAAAAATCGCAATTGCTTTTGGCGTAGGATAGTCGGATCGAAATTGAAAATAATGTATACGGTTTATATTGGGAATAAACATTTTTTTTTGGTCATATAATAATTCGACAATTTGATTATCTAAATATTGAAAATTTTGTCCATAAGGTCCAAGACCAAACGACACTCTCCTATCAATAAACCTAGGATCATCATTAATGATTAAACGGACAGATATTACATCCTCTTTTAAAAAGGAATTAAGTATAGCTTTTGAGACTTCTTCAATATTCGCATTATTCCCAATGGCTTGCCAAATATCCAGAAGATAATCTTTATGTTCAAATTTCTTAATGAATTGATCACGCATTCTCTCAAGGTTAGTAATGAGATAATGAATCTCTCCAGGAACAGACGAGCTAATCTGTTTATTACTTTTTCCCTCAGATATCTTTTGTGTTTGTTCTGCCACATTCTTAATTGCTACAGACAATCTTCCCCCGCGAATCCAAAGAACAATAAAAATCATCAATCCAAATATCGTAACTGTAAGCAGCTCTAGAAAGACCCTCCTCCATACATCTGTTAGGAAAAACTCATAAGGTATAAAAATTTGAACTCCCCAATTACCTAATGTAAGCGGATAAAAAATATCTATATATTCATCTTCGTCTTCTATTCCCTGAATAATACCAATTTCTAATAATTCATTACCGTTACCCTCCACCAATTTCAAACCTGAACCATGCTCAACGATGATTTCCACAATCGAATTGAAAAACATATTGACGGGATTTTCAGTCAGACTTGTCCTACCTATAAGAACACCCTGCAATGCACCACTACCGTCCAAAATTGTGTGAAAAAGTGTAAGAATAATTTCTGAAGTTTCTGTATCTGAAAGAGTAAAACTGTCCAAAAAGGACTGCATCGATTCCTGGATTTCAAGAATCTCCTGAGTGGTGAATTTTAGCTCATTCTCATTTGTAATCGGAAATCCCCCAAGAAATTCTCCTGAATCGTCAAATAAGGCAAATTGGTTAAAATGAGTGATTGGATAAAGATATTTGCGAAAAAGCTTATTTCGTTCATCATCGCTGATTTCAATCAGATCGTTTCTAGAAAAATCTTTCAAAAGGAGTTGATTTTTTGTTATTATTGTGAGGAGAGAATTTTCTATTAGCTTTACCTTGGTATTATATTCTTTCTGAAAATCCTCCTTTACACGAAAACGCGCATTGTTCCAAATAATTGTTGAAATAATAATTAGTGAATATAGAATAAGTGGGATTGTTGTTAATAAAAACCATCCCAAAGGGTTCTTCTCCGAAAAATTAGCATTATCCTGAAAATCATCTTTTTTGAATTTAAATATCCAATAGCCAACTTCAACAATCAGTCCGGCAAAAATTAATTCCAAGATTGTTATTGCCAATGACATCCACATTTTTGATAAAACATTATCTAACCGGATTTCAAAGGGTCCAGATACCTCAAATAACGCTATATATTGGCAAATTGGTAAGGCGACCAAAGCTATTAGCGAAATGGATATTAAAGGATGTCTTAATAATTTAAACTGGCGTGATTTTGACCCATAATCTACAAAATAAGCAAATAACAGTGCATAAGTCGTATACTCAAGAATTGAGAAATAGTTATGCGTAAAAAATAGAGCTGTTGTGATTCCACTAAGAAAACCTATTAAGCATCCGCAATAAAATCCAGACGCTATCCCTGCTAATATCCAGGGAAGTGCTGATAATAATAGGATAACACTGTCACTATTGACTTCTTCCGGAGTAATAGCCCAATCAATGTGTAGTGGAAATCCCTTCAAAGAGAATAATAATTTAGTAACAATAGCTGCAACACTATACAGGAGAATATTTTTGAAATTCGATTTTCTCTTAGGTCCTCGTTTTACATAATTAACAATAAATAAGGCGATAAATGCAGCCCATATAAAAAATCCCACCCAGCTTAGAATATCTCTAGGGTAATTAATAAATGAATTCATCCATAGAAATAATAATATCGGACTCATCTAAATATTTAGTAGCATTTTTTTGTTGTGGTTTCAAACTTTTAGTGCAACAAGATTATTAATGACTTCATCAGGTTTGAAAAAATCCAAAGCTTTTCGAGGTCTATCATTTAGCTTTCTTTGGACTCCTTTTATTTCTTCTTCTGATACCTCAGAAAAATCTGTTCCT
>DUED01000065.1 GCA_011176685.1 Anaerolineae bacterium | reverse complement strand
TTGCTTATTTGCTAAGCATCGACTAATTTCTTCTCGTTCTGTATTTGTTAGGTGTTTATATTTTCCTTTTTGCATACGAATGATTTTAGCTCCTCATCCGTTGCACTAAATGTCTGAATTAACAATAGAATAAAAAAAGGATTTTTAAAAATGGATACTTCTTTACAGTTAGAGAAGGGATTGCTGAATTGGTTGTTGGAGCCAGTGAATCCCAGTGTGCGTTATTTTACGCTTACTAAGATTTTTAATAAAACCGTTGATAATCAAGAGGTCAAGCAAGCTCGTGCAGACATTATAAATAGCGAACCAGTAAAAGGAATTTTAGCCCTGCAAAAAAAGGGAGGTTGGTGGAATAACCATGAGCATGCTACTATGCCCATGTATCTTAGCACTGCATGGCAGTTGATGTTACTGGCAGAGCTGAGCGCTTCCTGGGAAGACAAGCGCGTCCGTGAGGGGGTGGATTTTGTCTTTGAGAATGCACAGGATAAGCGGGGCGCTTTTCCGCATGAAGGCACACGCTGGCAGAAGAAATCACCTATGGATCTGATATGCAACGATGGCTTGATTGCCTTTGGGCTAATTTGTGTTGGGGTACCATGTTCAGATGAGCGCATGTGTCATACAGTGGATTTCTTTGCAGATGTATTGCGAAGCGGGGAGTATGAATGCCGTTTTAATAAGGGGGCCATTTGTGCGTGGGGTGTTGTAAAAGCCCTGCGGGTGCTCTCACGGGTGCCGCAGACGGAAAGGTCACAATCTGTAAAAGAGGCGATTGACAGAGCTGCGGATTTCATGTTGAGTAGGAACTTAGCCAAAGCAGATTATCCGACCAAGCCAGGTGGCAAGGTGAGCCCTCATTGGTTTTTGTTGGGTTTCCCGCGCAGTTACCAGGCAGACATATTGCAGACAGCATTGATATTAACCGATCTTGGCTATAGCAAGGACTCGAGGTTTAAACCAGTTGAAGATTTTCTGCTATCCAAGCGTTTAACGGATAGTGCTTGGCCTTTAGAAGCCACCTGGAATAAACTAAGTATACCCTTTGTGAAGAAAAGTAAACGCAATCCAAGTAAGTGGATCACTTGGCAGGTTTTATATATTTTAAAGAAAGCAGGTGCATCCATATCATAAGCACAATAGTTAGAATAGCAAAACATCCTACTTATGACACAGCAGCAGTTACTATATCGTTGATTATTAAATGTTTGAAGATCGGTGTACTTCCTTATAGTTGTGATAAATTATATTATATATGGTATAATTATCTAAAATATCATAATATAATATTTGGAGGTTACCATTGGCTTTAGTTAAATATAAATCTACAACGAGAAAGCTTAAAGGGGGCTTGGCTGTTGAGAGTCAGGCACGTAATTTCAAGATCGTTATGGATGAGCCAGAGACTCTAGGTGGAACTAACACAGGCATTAACCCGGTTGAAACACTATTGTGCGCTTTTGGTGCTTGCCAGACGATTGTTGCACTTGCCTTTGCTCAATCCCAAAACATTAACTTGCAGGATTTTTGGGTAGATGTGGAAGGCGATCTTGACCCGGATGGCTTCATGAAGGGAGCGCCTGGCATTCGGCCTGGATTTCAAGAGGTGCGCTTCACCATGCATATCAAATCAAATTCATCAGAGGATAAGGTGCAGGCATTTCAAAAGTTCATTGAAAACCGCTGTCCGGTGAGTGATACATTGTCTAAGGGTGTAGCCATCAAGCCAGGCAAAATTGTAATTGAGAAATAAACCCAAAAAGAGAGCATGATTGATGGGAGATTTTCACCTCCCATCTTTTATCTTAAGGCATAAATCGAATTGGATTAGAGGGGATTAAGAACAATAAATTTGTCTGATGTTATACTCCAGTATGTTTTTCTAATGTGAGTGTTTATTAATGGAGGAAAAAAGAAAATTAAAAGCAGTCGTCTTTGATATGGGTGGTGTTCTTTTGAAAACGGTAGATCCTTTACCACGTGAGCAGTTGGCTCATCGATACAGTATGACACGCCCGGAACTAGAAGCCCTAGTTTTTGGGAGCGGTTTTAGCCATCAAGCCGAAGTGGGTAGTATAAGCCGTGAGCAGTATTGGTACGAGGTCGCTACTGCAGTAGGGGAGGATAACATGAACATGCCAGAATTTGTGGAGAACTTTTTTAGCGGAGATAGCTTGGATAAGCAGTTGATGCAGTTCGCCTGTTCGCTTAAGCCGCGCTACCGATTGGGTTTGCTAAGCAATGCCTTCATAGATGCGCGCAAGGATTTGCACACAAGGTTTGGTTTCCTGGATATCTTTGACGTTAGTATATTTTCTTATGAAGTAAAGGTGCGTAAGCCTGATCCGAGAATTTTTAAGATCATGCTAGATCGCTTGGGTATTCAACCGGAGGAAACGGTTTTTATTGATGATTTATCTGTCAACGTGGAAAGTGCCTGTAAGGTTGGACTGCAGGCAATACAGTTTAAAAGTCGGGAACAGGTACTTGAGGAGTTATCAGCCCTTTTAAGCCAAGTCTGACCGTTTTTATAATTACTTACCTTTAAAACAGCATATGTTATACTCTCTCAATGTCGTTTTGCTTGACAGCAAAGCGGCTCTTGGGTAGAATTTTCCTGCCCTTGAAGATGGGCCTGTAGCGCAGTGGGAGCGCGCTTCAATCGCACTGAAGAGGTCGAGGGTTCGAATCCCTCCAGGTCCACTGGGGTAGGAGCAAATGGGCCCATGGCGCAGCTGGGAGCGCGTCTCAATGGCATTGAGAAGGTCGAGGGTTCGAGTCCCTCTGGGTCCACAACAAGGCGAAGGCAGGAGTAATAAGTCATCTGCCAGCGAGTCGGGAGAGAGAGGTGGAATCCCGGCAAGGTGCCCGTAGAGCATCTGAGACTGAACTCGCCTGTCGTGCATAGAATTGCATAGCTGCTCCGGTGAAATGAAGTAACTGGAGACGGGAAAGCCCGTTAGCGCTTCCTAAGAGGTCTGAAATATTTAGGCAATTGGGGTGGTACCGCGGAGAAAACCTTCGTCCCTGAGGATGAAGGTTTTTACTTATTAGAGAGGTTAGACTTATGCCAGTGTCAATGACACAAAAATATAATCCTGCAAAAATCGAATCAAAATGGCAAGCAAAGTGGGAAGCGGATGGTCTTTATTATGCTGATGTTGACAAAAGCAAGAAGAAGTACTATGCACTTACCATGCTACCCTATCCTTCAGGAGATTTGCATATCGGTCACTGGTATGCCATGACTCCCTCTGATGCGCGCGCGCGTTTCCTGCGCATGAAGGGCTTTAATGTCATGTTTCCAATGGGTTTTGATGCTTTTGGCTTACCTGCGGAGAACGCTGCCATTCAGCATAACATTCATCCAAGAGATTGGACTTATAAGAATATTAGACACATGCGTGAACAACTACGTAGCATGGGTGCCATGTTCGATTGGCGCCGTGAAGCTGTTTCTTCAGACATAAAATATTATAAATGGACGCAATGGTTCTTCTTGCAATTTTTTAATAATGATCTGGCATACCGTAAGAAATCCCCGGTTGACTGGTGTCCGCAATGCAACACCACCCTAGCGCGTGAGCAGGTATGGGGAGAAGACCGCCACTGTGAACGCTGCGGTACGCCAGTAATTAAGAAAGATTTAGAACAATGGTTTTTTCGCATCACCAAGTATGCTGAAGAGTTGTTGAAGTTTGATGAAATAGATTGGCCGGATCGGGTGAGGTTGTTGCAAACCAACTGGATTGGGCGCTCCCAGGGTGCTTCAGTCGTTTTTCATACAGAGCAGGGCGATGCGATGGAAATCTTTACCACCCGTCCGGATACGCTATGGGGGGCAACCTTTATGGTGCTCGCTCCAGAACACCCTTTGGTGAAGAAAATAACCACACCAGAACAAAGAGTGAAAGTAGAAACGTATGTTAAGAAAGCTGTTCGTCAGACCGATATCCAGCGTGAGAAAGTCGATAAGGAAAAGACTGGGATCTTTACTGGTGGCTATGCTATTAATCCGGTTAACCAGAAAAAAATCCCTATTTGGGTAGCAGATTATGTACTAATGACTTACGGAACAGGGGCGATCATGGCAGTACCTGCTCATGACCAGCGTGATTTTGCGTTTGCGCGTAAATTTGGCATGGAAGTGCGTGTAGTTATTCAACCACCAGATCTACCCGAGCTGAATGGTGCAAATATGCCAGAGTCAGTCCCAGCTTATGGGGTAATGATAAATTCTGGTTCCATGACAGGCACACCCGCTGAGCAAGCATTTGATAAGACCATAGAGTATCTGGAAGAAATAGGAGTTGGAAAACGCGCAGTTAATTATCATCTACGCGACTGGTTGATTTCGCGTCAACGTTACTGGGGTGCGCCTATCCCAGTGGTGTACTGCAGAAACTGCGGTTTTGTACCCGTACCGGAGGATCAGTTACCCGTGGTGTTGCCGGATGATGTGGAGTGGAAACCCACTGGTGAGAGTCCACTCAAATTACATCCTACCTGGCGTTTTACCAAATGTCCTAAATGTGGAGGTGAAGCTACACGTGAGACAGACACCATGGATACTTTCATGTGCTCTTCGTGGTATCACCTGCGCTACTTGAGCCCTGATTATGATGAGGGTCCATTTGACCCAAAGGAATATGATTATTGGATGCCAGTGGACACATATACTGGCGGGGTAGAGCATGCAACCATGCATCTGATCTATACACGCTTTTTCCATAGAGCCTGCCGAGACCTGGGTATCACAAAAGGTAATGAACCTATGTTGCAGTTTCGCTGTCAGGGGCAGATCCTGGGTCCAGATGGCCAGCGCATGAGCAAATCACGCGGCAATGTAATTGACCCGGATAAGCAGGTGAGATTGTACGGTGCAGATACTGTGCGTGCTTTTTTAATGTTTGGCTACCGCTGGTCAGAGGGTGGTCTTTGGGATCCGGGCAGTATCACCGGAGTACAGCGCTGGCTAAGCCGTGTTTGGAATTTAATATTAGATGAAAGTGAACAAGGTAAAGAAACTGATAAGATTCAGCGTGGACTGCGCCGTAAGCTACATCAAACCCTGCGAGCAGTGACGCATGATTTTGAACAGTTCGAGTTTAACACCATAATTTCTTCCCTGATGGAGCTTTCCAATTTCATGTTAGATGCAAAAGAGCAGGGAGTTTTTAATACACCTGCCTGGAATGAAGCAGCAGAAGTCCTGTTGTGTATGATGGCACCGATCATGCCTCACATTACTGAGGAACTGTGGGAGCGTTTGGGAAAGCAATATTCCATTCATACCCAACCATGGCCAGAAGTGGATCATAAAGCTGCGGAGGAACTAGTGTTTACCCTAGTGGTTCAGGTTAATGGGAGAGTACGGGATCGTATGATAGTACCAGCAGATATCAGCAAGCAAGAAGCCAAAGAGAAAGCTCTCGCCAGCGAGGGTGCACGGAAATATCTGCAGGGAAAAAAGCCGCGTAAGGTGATTTATGTGCCGGGAAGGTTGGTAAATATCGTAAAATAATTACTAGGATTGATGAAATGCAAAGGGGATATGTTACTACACTTTATTAACTTAGTGTGGGGTTAAACGATTGCGAAGCCTACTCTAAAGAAGAAAAAACCTCGCTAATCTACAAAAAAGCAAATTACTGCATAAGGAAAAATGTTCTCGTTTTAATCGTTGTAGGGGAGAGTTTCGCGATCGTGTAGCACACTGAAAGTTAACATTCTATTAAGAGCTAGCTGTCCTATAGAATATTTATTTATTAATAGCGGCAATCCAATCACACTGGAATACAAAATGAGCGGATGGTGCGTATGGATATGCGCCCACCACTTTTGTCTTTTTACACCGAATTTACATTTTTACATTATCCACATAACCTCCTTTCTCTAAAATAGGCATAGAAAGATTAAAATAAAAGGAGAAAAAAACCATGAAAAAAATTATGGTGTTACTAAAAAAACCCTTTGCGCTGGTGATGATTTGCGCATTACTATCTATGGCTTTAATAGCCGCGGTGCCAGTTGACGATGTGTATGCCGAAATAGAAAGTGAACCGGAGTTCATGCTTACTGATGAGCATGAGGAATCAGGCGTTTACCGCTTCTTTTATGGGCTGCTCTCGCGCACGTTCTTTTACCAGAAGCATATGGTAGATTATCTTGACCAGAATGTAGAGCAAGCGGATAATGTTGCCGCTAATGCTCAATTGCGTATAGTTGAGCTGGAAGATGAGGGCAAGGATGTGGCTGCCCTTGAGACCGCACTGGATACTTTTTACGATTTAGTTGCAGATGCTGAGCAAGCGTTAGATGCTGCCAATGGATCCATCTCTCTGCATAAGGGTTTTGATGAGGACAGCAAGGTGAGTGACCTGACACTGGCGCGCGATACAATTAAGGAATTGGAAGGATATATCTCCACTGCACGTGATAGCATCATTGAAGCTGTTCGTGCGATTGTAGATGGTATGCAGGAATACAGGGATATAAATCAACCAGTGGAAGAGTAGGCTTTACGCAGGCCTCAAGTATGGAAATGGTGGGATTAATCCCGCCATTTCTCTTTTAATCAGAATTGCGGTCTTCAATCGATTGTTGTAGGGGTGGGTTTTGCGATCGTGCAGCATATTGTAAGCAAGCATAACAACAAGGTGCCATTCTTGCCAAACATACGGCGGTTATTGAAAACTGACCTATACTCTTTTACAGCTAAGAAAGATTATGTAAGCAAGATAATATCGCGTCTTCTAATAATCCTCCTTGGCGCAGGATTTTTACCTTTTCACCTGTGCAATCTACTATGGTGGAGGGTATACCCTTACGGCAGGTTCCGCCGTCCATGATGATTTCGATTTTAGCTTCCAGTTGATCAAGAACTTCACTTGCTTTGCGAGGATTTGATGTCCCTGAAAGGTTGGCAGATGTGGCTGCTAGTGGACCGCTCTGATTAATTAATTTCCGCAGCCAGTCATGCTCCGGCATGCGCACGCCGATAGTTGCATAGGGTGATAGGATATTTGGTAGTTTGGGGTTTCGAGAAATGATTAAAGTTAATGCCCCGGGCCAGAATTTTTTTGCTAATTTCTGAGCACATGTATTCAGTTCCTCTGCAATGCAAAGTAGTTGATCATATTCGCCGATTAGAACCGGGAGGGCTTTGGTTTTTTCCCTTCCTTTGATTTCATATATTCTTTTTATTGCTTCTGTATTATCCACCAGGCAGGCAATGCCATAAACAGTATCAGTAGGTATGGCAATAACCTTTCCTTCTTGTAGTGCATTGAGAGCTAAATCTATTGCATGTGCTTGTTTGGTTGATACAACTTGAGTCATTTTTCTAATGGTTGTTGCCGATTAATTCTCGATTACTTAAGTCAATTATAGCTGTGTGTTTTCAATTCGTAGCAGGCGATCGTGTCCAGATGGGTCCTTTAAGATGTTGATTTTTGTATTGGAAAAATATTTCTTGCTATATTGAAGAGTTTTTTCTCCCTGGTTGCTTTCGATTTCTAGCAGCACAAGTCCCTCTTCTTTCAGAAAACGGCGAACATCCTTCAGCAGTCCATGGATGATTTTTAAACCATCCTCGCTACCATCTAATGCCTGTGTAGGTTCATGCCTGCGGACATCTAGGGATTCGAGAGTTCTTGTTGGGATGTAAGGCAAGTTGGCACAGATTAAGTCAAATTGGCCTTGGATTGGTTGTAGGATATGTGCGCAGAGCAAGGATATTCTTGCGCCCATTTCATGTTTATGTATGTTCTGTTGCGCGGTGTTCAGTGCTGGGAAAGAAATATCGCTAGCGATAATTTGTAGATTAGAAATGTACTTAGCCAGGCTGATAGCAATACATCCTGAACCGGTGCCGATGTCAACTGCCAAACGGCAGCTTGGATGAGTTTTAAGCCAGCTAATTGCTTCCTCAACCAGCAGCTCTGTCTCTGGTCTGGGAATGAGCACATGCGGATTAACATCAAAGTTAAACCCGAAAAAATCCCAATGACCAATAATGTAAGCTAGCGGTTCACCCGCAATTACTCTTTCTACATTTTGGTCGATTTCTTGAATAACCTTTAGCGGAAGAGTTTTATTGGGATGCGATGAAATCCAGGTTTTAGATTGATGTAAAGTGTTGGCAAGTATGGCATATAAAGACGAGAGTGGTTCTTTGGTGTGTTTTTCTAGCTGCCTGCGGGATTTCGCTAACCAGGTAGCGATTGTGATACTTTTATCCATCCTGTTTGGATAAAGCCAGCCGTTTGGTTTCATCACGGATAGCCAGTTCATCAATGAACATATCAAGATCACCTTCCATTATAGCTGATAAGTTATGGGAAGATAGGTTGATGCGGTGGTCCGTTACTCGGGATTGTGGGTAGTTATAGGTACGGATTTTTTCAGCACGTTCCCCACTTCCCACCTGTGCACGGCGAGTTGCGTCACGCTCTGACTGGCGTTTTTGCTCTTCGATTTCATAAAGTCTAGCACGCAAAATGCTCATGGCTCGCAGTCGGTTTTGAAGTTGTGAACGTTCATCCTGGCAGGCGACCACTATGCCGGTTGGAATATGTGTAATGCGAACAGCCGTGGCATTTTTCTGTACGTTCTGCCCGCCGGCGCCGGCAGATATATAAATGTCAATTCGCAGGTCTGATTTTGGGATCTTAATGTCCACTTCTTCTACTTCAGCCAATACCGCAACTGTAACGGTTGAGGTGTGTATGCGTCCCGAGGATTCAGTCACCGGTATCCGTTGTACGCGATGTACACCGGATTCATATTTCAGACGCGAGTAAGCGCCCTGACCTTTTATCTTGAAGATAATTTCTTTGTAACCACCGATGCCGGTTTCATTTTGTGAGAGGATCTCCGCTTTCCACCCTTTATGTTCTGCGTAATGATTATACATGCGAAATAGATTAGCAGCAAATAGAGCAGCTTCATCACCGCCTGTACCCGCACGTATTTCCATGATAACGTTGCGTTTATTGCGAACATCTTTTGGCAGCAACATACTCTTCAGCTCTTTCTCAAGCTTTGATACTTGCGGATCTAATTGCTCCAGGTCTTCAATCGCCAAAGCTTTTAATTCCTCATCACCGTTGGTTAAAATGGAATTTGCTTCTTCGATATTCCCCAATATTTTGCGATATTTTTTTCCTTTGGTGATGATGTCCTCGAGTTCAGAATGTTCTTTAGAGAGCTCTGCGATTTTTTGATAATCTTCAATCTTCTCCGTTAAAAGGTGATTAATTTCTTCATATCTTTTTTCAATTATGGCAAGGTGATCAAGCAACATCTGCGATTATAATCCTTCTATAATTACTATTCGATTGAGTTAATAATGGGATAATGTGACTTATCCCTAAGAATTATACCAATAATAAAAATTTGCCTAATATCTTGCTATTTAACCTATAATTCATGTGATTAAAATTGATTTAATATCAAAGAAGGATTACCGCGCATGTGTAAATATAAAAAGAAAGTGATCAAAGTTGCTGAAAATGCTCCAGCAGCCATAGGGCCATATTCACTTGGTGTGAAGACCAGCCATTTTTTCTTTTCAGCAGGACAGCTTGGAATCAATCCATCTACAGGCAAATTTGTTGAAGGGGGAATTCAGGGACAAACAAGGCAAGCCCTAAAAAATCTACAAGCAGTTCTTGCTACAGCTGATTTGGATCTCTCGCAGGTTGTAAAAGTAACTGTATTTCTTGAGGACATAAATGATTTTTCCTCTATGAATGAAGTTTATGCAGAATTCTTTAAAGAGGATCCACCCGCACGGTCAGCAGTTCAAGTGGCTGCTTTACCTAAAGGTGGTCTGGTTGAGATTGAAGTGATCGCAGTTCTCTCGAATGAAGACTGCGGCAAGTGAGAAATGAAATGGCGATAGATCTCATACTCGTTGTAGATGACGAAGCAAGTATTGTTGATCTGTCTAAAATGTATCTTGAGAGAGAAGGATTCCAGGTTATGGGGGTTGGGGATGGGAAATTGGCATTGAAAGCTATTTCGGAAGAATCGCCTGCTTTAGTAGTGCTGGATGTAATGTTGCCGGAATTGAATGGATTTGAAGTCTGCAAAAAATTACGCTCAGAAGATAATCAGGTGCCAATCATTATGTTAACTGCCCGGGATGAAGATATTGACAAGATTCTCGGACTTGAATTGGGCGCAGATGACTATATGACCAAGCCATTTAATCCCAGAGAGCTGGTAGCCAGAGTCAAAGCAGTCCTGCGGCGTAATGATTATAAGGATAAACAGTCAGGAGCGGTTATTAGAGTTGGTGATTTAGCCATAGACCAGGCGCGCCGTGAAGTTCGCTGTGAAGAAGAACTCATAGAACTGCGTACACAGGAATTTGAAGTTCTGCGAGTATTATCTGAGCATCCGGGTTGGGTGTTTAGCCGTGAAAAGTTATTGAGTATTGCTTGGGGTTTTGATTTTTTTGGTCAGACGCGTACAGTGGATGTGCATATAGCTCAACTGCGTAGAAAGCTAGCCAAGAGTCAGGTTGCAATAAAGACCGTAACAGGTATTGGTTACAAACTGGTGGTGTGATGTTTTATACGCTAAGCTCACGTCTTTGGTTTACCTATGCATTATTAATTGTTATTGTTTTATGTGGCGTTATTTTCGGTATTTATTTTGCATTACGTCGAAGCCCCTTACTTTATCGGACAACATATTTTCAGTTGAAAATTATGGCAATTTTGTTATCGCGCCGCCTGCAACTCGTAATTGATGACAGTTGGGATCAAGCCACATCAATATTCATACAGGAAACACAAAATGGTGCTGTACGAACAGCTCTGTTAAATATCAATGGTGAAATGGTGCTAGCGACTGTGGGGGACGAAGGGCTGCAATTTCCCCACATTTCTGATCCCAAACAATTGAGTGATCGTACCGATAATGAAGTTTCAACATACAGGGATGATAAAGGAATGGAATGGTTCTATATTGTTACTCCAGTAAACAGAGATTATTATATATTAACAGCCGTTCCGCGACCATTATTGCCACTGCGCTCTATACTTACAAACGAATTTATTGGTCCTCTCATCCAAGTGGGGATACTTGCGATTGTATTCGCATTTTTCATTAGCTGGATCATGGCTAGCTGGATCGCTCGACCTTTGCAGCACGTGGTAATATCTGCAGAAGCGTTGGCTGAAGGTGAATATCAAACCATACCACTTGAAGGGCCTATGGAAGTGCAGCAGTTAGCCAAAACATTTAATGAAATGAGTCACCGCGTGCAAGCTAGTGTACAGTCGCAACGCGATTTTGTAGTTAACGTCTCGCATGAATTAAAAACACCCCTAACATCTATTCATGGATTTGCACAAGCAATTGTTGACGGTACGGTAAAGAAGAAAGATGAGTTAAATAAGGCGGGAAATGTGATTTTAAGTGAGTCGTCGCGACTTCATCGCCTTGTAAATGATCTATTGATATTGGCTCGCTTAGAGTCCGGAACAGCAGATTTTCAAAAAGCTGATATTGCTTTAAATGAATTGCTTAATAACATGATTGATAAATTTGAACTGCAGGCAAAAAAAGCTGGGGTTGAACTAAAGACTGATTTCAATGGAGAAGTCATTGTTTATGCTGATGGTGACCGTCTAGCGCAAGTGTTCACTAATTTGATTGGCAATGCTATTAAATTCACAAGAAGGGGAGGAAAAATCACACTATCAACAATATTGGAAGAAGGCAATGTGATAATAAGTGTAAAAGACACTGGTATCGGAATATTAAAAAAAGACCAGAATCGAATTTTTGAACGTTTTTACCAGGTAGATGAATCCCGTAAAGGTGGTGTTGGCCGTGGGGTTGGTTTGGGGCTTTCAATTGCTAAGCAGATTGTTACGTCACAAGGGGGAGATATCTGGGTGGAAAGTTCGCCTAATAAAGGAAGTAATTTTATGATAAAAATGCCTTTCCAACGTCCAAAGTTAATAAATGGGAAAAAATAAAAGAGAATTTCCTATTGTATCAGTCATCGTGCCTTGTTACAACGAGGAGCATACTATTGTTCTCTTGTTGGAAGCTATCTACTTACAGACATACCCACTAGCAAGAATGGAAGTGGTTGTATCCGATTCAATGTCAACTGATGCGACGGGTGAAAATATTCAGAAATTTATTAATGAACATCATGATATTCAAATTAAAGTTGTTGATAATCCTAAACGTACAATTCCTGCAGCAATCAATAGAGCCGTGGCGGTAGCAAAAGGCGAGTTTATTGTGCGTCTGGATGCCCATTCAATCCCTAAAAAGGATTACGTTGAGCGCAGTATTAAACACCTTATCGAGGGTAAGGGGGAAAATGTTGGCGGGGTCTGGGAAATTCAACCTGGTGGTAAGAGCTGGATTGCGAAATCCATCGCAGCTGCTGCAGCTAATCCATTTGGTGTAGGAGATGCGTTGTACCGTTTTACAGAAAAAGCAGGATATGTCGATACTGTTCCATTTGGTGCTTTCAGAAAAGAGACATTTGAGGAAGTGGGTTATTTCGATGAGACTCTTTTGGCAAATGAGGATTATGAGTTTAATGCGCGTATCCGAAAAAGCGGCGGAAGAATCTGGCTTGATCCTGCTATTAGATGTGTTTATTTTGCTAGGTCAGACCTTAAAAAGTTAGCCCACCAGTATTGGCGATATGGTTATTGGAAATGGCAGATGTTAAAACGTTATCCAAATACATTGCGTTGGCGTCAAGTGGGTCCTCCTTTATTTGTTCTTGGAAACATACTGCTGATATTCCTGTCTGTTTTTATTAAGCCAGTAGGTACCATCTTTGGGCTTGAACTTTTATTGTATTTCGTAGTTTTGAGTTTTGCTAGCGTCCCAGTTGCATTAAAGGAAAAAGCGCTTTTATTCATAGTCGGAATACCAGTCGCAGCGGCAGTTATGCATTTCTCTTGGGGGGCAGGATTTCTTTTTAGTGTCATTAATTGGAAAGGGCGAGTACAATAATAGTTATCTATGGCGGAAGTAAATAACACCAAGAGACCGTTTTGGCGACTTACATCAAAAGAGCGCCAGTTTATTTTAGTACTGGGGGATTCATTGGCTACTGTTGTTGCTCTATTTGTCGCATTATATTTCTGGGCACAAAAAGACCAGTGGATGGACTTCTCTTGGCAATTTTTACGTGAACGGCCGCCGGATTGGTATTACCTATTACCGATAATCTGGTTGATTTTATTAGTTGAGCTATATGATGTACGGAGAGCGGGTCGGGTACAGGATACATTTCAAGTAACTGCAATTTCCGCAGCAGTAATGTCAATATTGTATGCGTTTATATTTTTCCTATCTGAACCGCACACCTTGCCAAGAAGAGGTGTGGCAGGTTTTATTGCAGCGGCAACAGTTCTTACTCTTCTTTGGCGGCTGCTGTATATTAGAGTTTTCACTGCTAAGTTATTTATGCGTCGTGTATTGATTATTGGTGCAGGGCGTTCCGGCTCTACTTTAGCTGGGATAATGCAGAAGGGCAAGTGGGTTCTTCCTTACATTTTGGTGGGGTTTATTGATGACGATCGAACAAAGATCGGTAAAAAAGTAGCTGGCTTACCGGTAATTGGAGGTGGTAGGAATTTATTAAAAATAATTAACAAGGAACATATTTCAGATCTGATATTCTCGATATCTGGTGAGATAAAACCCGCAATGTATAAAGCCATTCTGGCTGCGGTAGAAAATGGTGTTGAAGTAACTACCATGCCAAATGTGCATGAAGATCTGTTAGGGCGAGTACCGATTTTTTTGTTGGAGGATGAATGGATAATTAGATCCTTTGTAGACCAAGCGTATTCTAGTAGTTCTTATGAAGCAATTAAAAGACTACTCGATATTGTAATTGCATTAGTAGGATTGATCATCCTCTTACTTTTTTTCCCATTGATTTCTTTGGTAGTCTTTATGAATGGTGGATTTCCAATCATATTCAGGCAGAAGCGGCTAGGGAAAAGTGGTCGTTGCTTTGAGTTATTAAAATTCCGCACGATGATTCGGGATGCGGAAAAAGATGGAAAAGCCAGGTTTGCAGTCGAGAATGATGAAAGGGTCACGAGGGTTGGGCGTTTTATGCGCAGAAGTCACTTGGATGAGTTGCCTCAATTAATCAATGTCCTGCGCGGAGAATTATCATTGGTCGGCCCACGAGCTGAACGCCCAGAATTAATCAATCAACTGCAGAAAAAGATACCATTCTATCGTGCACGGTTATTGATTAAACCGGGTGTAACGGGTTGGGCGCAGATAAATTACCGTTATGCTACTAATGTCAAGGAATCTGCGATAAAGCTAGAATTTGATTTGTATTACATCAAACATCGCAATTTATTATTAGATATTCTCATACTTATCAGGACCCTTGGGGCAGTATTCGGATTTAGGGGCTTATAGAATGAAATTCTCATTAAAAAATATCCGCAATCGCCACATACTCATTGCAGACTTAGCCATAATCCCTGTCTCCATACTGATTTCGTATGTCCTCCGATTAGAGTTGATTGAAGTTTTCATTAATTACTATCCATCCATGTTGTGGATGTTAGGTCTTGCGTTACTGGTTAAACCGCTTGTGTATTATGCGTTCGGACTTTATAGGCGCATGTGGGCATATGCCAGCATTCAGGAATTAAAAATCATCGCCTTGGCAGTAACTTTAGCATCAATTGTGCTTTCTGCAGTTATGCTTTTACTTTTTGGTAACCGCATTTTTTATGCGTTTCCACGATCTGTGCTGGTTATTGATTGGATTTTTTCACTTATTATGGTCGGAGGGCAGCGATTTGCTTTTCGCATTCTTTCTGAGGGGAGGGGTTTATCAATTCTTCCGCGCATATCCAGACTCACTAAAAAGGCATTAATAATAGGTGCGGGTGATGCGGGCGCAATGGTCGTTAAGGAACTGCAAAGAAATCCTCAATTGAATTTAGAACCCATAGGTTTTTTAGATGATGATAAACAGAAACAGAAACAGATAATTCACGGTATCCCAGTGATCGGAACTATTCAAGAACTGCCCAGAATTATTCCATTCAGACGTGTAGATGAGGTGATTATTGCTCTCCCTAGTGCTACAGGAGGAATAGTGCGGCGAGTTTCAGAATTATGTCGCAAACACCATATTTCTTTCAGAACGATACCGGGTTTGTATGAATTATTAGGTGGTATGGTAAACGTCTCTCGTTTGCGGGAAGTGGATATATCTGACTTGTTACGTCGCCAACCTGCAAAGATTAATGATGAACTTGTTGGATCTATCTTGGAAGGGATGAAGGTGCTTGTAACTGGAGCGGGTGGATCTATCGGAAGTGAATTATGTAGGCAAATCGCTCATTGGAACCCCGTAGAATTAATTCTATTAGGTCATGGTGAGAATGCCATTTTTGATGTATATCTGGATCTGAAAGAGAGGTTCCCTGAATTACATATAAAACCCGTGATTGCAGATGTTCGCAACAAGGACCGTATATTAAAAGAGTTCGAGCGGATTCATCCAGATGTTGTTTTTCACACCGCTGCCCATAAACATGTTCCTTTAATGGAAAATAATGTTGAAGAGTGTGTTTTGAACAACATTTGGGGTACTCAGAATGTTCTGGAAGTAAGTTTGAAATACAAAGTAGGCAGATTTGTACTCATTTCCACGGATAAAGCCATCAGACCCGCGAGTGTGATGGGTGCGACTAAATGCATTGCAGAGATACTTGTGCTTAATGCTGCTAAGAGAACGAAAAAACCCTTTTCGGTTGTGCGTTTTGGGAATGTCTTGGGAAGTAGAGGTAGTGTTGTGCCACGTTTTAAACGTCAGATTGCCCATGGAGGACCAATAACAGTTACCCATCCGGATATGAAACGTTATTTTATGACTATTCCAGAAGCAGTCTATCTTGTCTTGCAATCTGCCAGTATGGGAAAGGGTGGGGAAACTTTCATATTGAACATGGGAGAACAAGTGCGAGTTGTTGATTTGGCAGAAGACCTAATACGTCTTTCAGGATTAGAGCCTGGTAAGGATATTGAGATAGTTTTTACTGGTATGCGTGAAGGGGAAAAACTGAGTGAGGACTTATGGAATGACGGTCGGCAGTTAAAGAAGACTTCACACCCGGATGTTTTTTGTGAAGGAGGGCAGGTCAAGCTTTCAGGAGAGAAATTAAAAGATACCGTTGCAAATTTAATAGAATTTGCAAGAGAAGGAAAAGTAAAAGAAATATTGATGTGTTTAGATAAAGCAATACCAGATTCATCAGTTCGAAGTTCTCCAAAAACTGAAATCTCAGCAATTGATTTATGAATATTGTCCAACAATCAGAGTGGAATTCGTTTATCGCTGGACATCCGGAAGCGCATGTACTTCAAAGTGACACGTGGGGAGAATTGAAAAGAACCTTTGGGTGGGATGTAGAGCGTGTCATAGTTGGAAACACTGGCACCTTAGTGCTTTTCAAACGTTTACCTCTAGGTTTATCAATTGGCTACATACCAAAAGGGCCTTTGGGGTGTGATTGGAAGGTAATCTGGGGCGAAGTGAACAACCTATGTATGCGTCATCATGCAGTTTTTTTGAAAGTGGAACCAGATTTGCGGCAATTTGATGAAGATAATGTTAATAACCGACTAGACGGATTCATTCGTAGTAATCACACTATCCAACCCCGCAATACAATTGTGGTTAATTTGAGTGGAAGCGAAGAGGACTGGTTAATGAGGATGAAACAAAAGACTCGTTATAATATCCGACTCGCGCAGAAGAAGGGTGTAAGGGTTAGACCAAGTGATGACCTGGATTCATTCTATGCAATGGTTCAAGTAACAGCTGATCGTGATAGGTTCGGTGTTCATACTTCAAGATATTACCAACTCGTTTATGAGCTTTTTCAATCAGAGGGTAATTGCGAGTTACTTATTGCACAATATGGTGATGCGCCGTTAGCAGCACTTATATTGCTCGCACAAGGAAAACGCGCATATTATTTTTACGGCGCTTCTAATAATCTGGAGCGAAATCGGATGCCAACGTACTTGTTACAATGGGAAGCTATGCGTTGGGCTGCAAGAAAAGGATGTATCGAATACGATTTGTGGGGGATTCCAGATGAAAAGGAAGAAGTTCTGGAAAAATATTTCATGCAACGATCCGATGGGCTATGGGGAGTTTATCGTTTTAAAAGGGGATTTGGTGGTGAGATTAAGCGCTCTATCGGTGCATGGGATCGTATATATCATCCAGGATTATATAAATTGTACTTATTGTATGAAAAAGTACGTAAAAAAAATCTGTTTTAGTAATGCCGTTTTTCGACATGATTGTGGTATTCGCTTTATGAATTGTCAGAATGTTCTTGTAAAAATCCAGAGAGATTAACAAAATTGTAGGGAATAACCTTGGATTCAAAAACTTGGAACGGGATAATAAAAGAACTCCCTGGTGTGCACATTTTGCAGACTTGGGAATGGGCTGAAATTAAATCGAAATATGGATGGGAACCTGATTTTCGTTTGTGGAGGGATAAAGAAGGGAAAATTAACGCCGCGGCTATGATCTTGCAACGCAATTTCAGAATAACAAATCCAGGTCCATGTTTGCGTGTTTGTTATATCCCTCGCGGCCCTTTGCTTGATTGGGAAAATGAAAATCTTCGAAAACGAGTTATGGATGATCTTCGTTCATATGCTCATGAAAAAAAAGCAATTTCTTTGAAAATGGATCCTGAATTAATTATTGGTTCTGGAATTCCAGGCCAAGAAAGTGCTATGGAAAATGAAGTAGGCCTAAGGGTGAGGGAGCAAATCAAAGAAGGTGGATGGCAGTTCTCCCCAGAGCAGATCCAGTTCCAAAATACGTTCTGGATCAGGCTCCACGTACTTGAGGATGAATTACTGATGAAGATGAAGCAGAAAACTCGCTACAATATTCGGCTTGCAGAGAGAAAGGGTGTAAAAGTAAGATTAGCAAATAAAAGGGATTTGCCTTTACTTTACAGAATGTATGCAGAGACTGCTGTAAGAGACAATTTCATTATTAGGCCGGAAGAATATTATTTATGGGTCTGGAATAAATTTGTAGGGAAAAATATGGCAA
This sequence comes from Anaerolineae bacterium, assembly GCA_011176685.1. Taxonomy (GTDB): domain Bacteria; phylum Chloroflexota; class Anaerolineae; order Anaerolineales; family Anaerolineaceae; genus A373. Next base: position 37,103 of record DUED01000065.1, on the reverse strand, counting down.
AGGTATTAATTGCTGAGGTAGATAATGAACCTGTCGCAGGATTGTTTCTCTTCCATTTTGCTAGAAAAGCTTGGTATCTATACGGTATGTCTACTGTGAAGCACCGACAGAAAATGCCAAATTATTTACTACAATGGGAGGCGATAAAACTGGCTAGGTCGCTTGGATGTGAGGTTTATGATTTATGGGGTGCACCAGATGAATTCAAGGAAGACGACAGTATGTGGGGTGTTTACCGCTTCAAAGTTGGTCTAGGTGGAACAGTTATTAGAACTATAGGGGCTTGGGATTATGCTGAATCTCCTTTCTTATACGTTGCTTATCATCGTCTTTTACCGCGTATTCTTAATTTCGCAAGGTCAATTCGTCGGAAGAAGATCAAACGCGAGGTGGGTTAAGATCGATCTGAATTGAGCTGACGATGGATTTAGATATTGAAACTGGTGTAAGAACAACTTTCATATTCCTCTTGTTTGCTTCCGGGTATTTGTTTTTCAATGCTTGGAAGACATTAAAGGAAGCTCAGCAATTAAGATATTTTATTAAACGGCGAAAGACCAGTCGCAGAGCGTGGCGATTTGTATTGATCGCACTTTTTCTGATTTTGATTGCTTTTTTGTTCAATTCCTTTATTGAGCCTATGGCTTATCGTTACTTTCCGCCTTCACCAACTCCAACCCTTACTCCCACAATTACACTAACGCCAACAATTACATTAACACCTACGATAACATTGACACCAACAATTACAAATACACCATTATTTACCCCCACTCCCTTGATGCCTGCAGCAATCAGTGAAGGGTTTGATTCAAAGATAACACCAAATCCTGATGCAAGATTTAGCCCGATTATTTTTAAAAGGGAATTGAATGAAAATTACTTGCTATTTAAATCGGAAGAATATTTCCAAAACCCCATCAGTATAATTTATGGGTTATTTTCTTATGACAAAATGATCCCTGGTTCACAGTGGACCGCTTTATGGTTTCGTGAGGGAGAATTAATTTGTTTGGAGACTAAACCTTGGGATGGAGCATCAGGAGGTTATGGCTTTACAGAATGCACTTTACCTGAAGAGAAATGGCTGCCCGGGAATTATTTGGTGCAGATTTTTGTAGGTGAGATTTGGAACCAGTCGGGGTATTTCGTTGTAGTCGGTGAACCAGCAGTTCCGACGATCACTCCAATAGAAAAATGAATAAGAATGTGTGATTAATGATTGCTCCGAAATTTGACCTATTATCATTCAGTTAGATAGTTCAAGTGAAATTTCTGCTGCGATACGGGCATTATTTTCAAGCAATGATAAGTTTGCTTGTAAACTTTTGCTCCCGGTCAATTCACTTACTCTTTGTAAAAGGAATGGAGTAACAGCTGCACCCCTAATACCGTTGTCTACAGCATCTTGCAGAGCATTTTTGATTGCTTCATTTGCGACATCAAAGGGCATTGCATGTTCTTCGGGGGGTGGTACAGTTACAAGTATTGCGGAATTCAGCCCTATTTGCCAGTGGGCTTTTGCAATCTTTATTACCTCCGTGACTGAATTTACACGAATGTCTATGGGCAAACCACTTTTGCTTGAGTAAAATGCAGGAAATTCATTTGTTTGATAACCAAGGATTGGAATACCAAATGTTTCTAGGTACTCAATGGTTGCAGGTAAATCAAGTATGGCTTTCGCGCCGGCGCATACAACAATCATGGGTGTGTTTGCTAATGTATTTAAATCTGCTGAAATGTCAAAGGGCGCATTTCTATGTACGCCTCCAATCCCACCAGTTGCAAATACTTTAATGCCTACTAAGTTTGCCACTGTAATGGTCCCTGCAACAGTCGTTCCACCACTAAGCCCTTTCCCAATAGCAATTCCGAAGTCTCTTTTACTGATTTTCCGTAAATGTTCACTTTTTGCAAGGGTTTCAATTTCGCTTTCACTCAATCCAATGTGGATGCAACCATTTACTATTCCTATAGTAGCAGGTATTGCATGGGTTTTTCTAACTACCCTTTCAAGTTGGAGGGCGGTTTTGAAGTTTCTAGGATAGGGTAAACCGTGTGTAAAAACTGTAGATTCGAGAGCGACTATTGGCTTATTTTTTTTTATTGCATCGTCGATTATTTCTGATAATTTCATATTTATCATTTTATATTATTAATGGCCCTCATCCATTTTAGCACTAATCCTTATGATTTATTGAAATTAGTTATTCTTATTTTAATTTGATCTGCTTTGCAGCTGGTTCATCAGTTTGGTAAAGCCTGTGGGAATTCTTAATCCATATTTTAAGGCATTGTTTTTTAATTTTATTAATTGAAAGATAAAGGCCCTGACAATGAGTGGGGTTAGGTCTTTTTGGTTTAGATTTTGATTATCTTCATGGATTTGAATTTCAATATTTCTTGAAATATTCCTAATAAATTCTAAAATTTCTTTATTTTTTGCTTGTGCTTGAATTTCCCTATTTTTTTGGACGTTAAAGTCAATAACTTTTTTGAAGAATGGACTGGATTTTCCGTGTAAATTATTAGATATCGAGAGATAAGGCGATTCCCAAGTATCGATATTCATTTTCTCTAAACGAATTCCCAAGTTATTAATACTACCTTTGTATTCCTCTTTAAACTGATTGATTATTGAATTAATGAAGTTGATGTTGGAAATTGGTTTTAATTCTTCAGGCAATAAAAGGTTGTTTTGTATGAAGCGCATTGTTTGGTGGGTTTGTTTTGGATGCTTTCTCAATCCCTTGCTCTTTTTTTTCTTTCCTAATCTTTTTAAATGATTTATTGGGGGCTTGGTTTTGTGAACGATATGGCTCACGTAGGTTTTTTGTTGCTGGATAATGTAATGTAAATATTTTTCCCTTTGTACTTTAGTGAAAGTCTCTTGCTGGTCACTTTTTGATAATAGTTCTTCGAGTGTGTGTTTGCGGAGGAAACCAATTATGAGATCATATATATTATCAATTATAAAATCAACCCAGTTGCTGTATCCAATTTCTCGATATATCTTTTCTAGAAATTTAAAATTGATTGTGGAGGAACTTCCCGATTTTTTGTTTTTAATTTCCTGAACGAGACTAAAGATAAAATTGACATCCTTCAAATTCAATAGAATTCCATTCTTCGTTCTGCCTTGAATGAATAAATTTATTGATTGATCTCGTAAATCGATGATTTCACGGAGTTGCTTAAACCATTGTAAAAAATAGTAATGATGCAGTTGATTAATTGTAGGTCCAATTAATTCTATTGCGCCATTGTTGCTTTCAAAAAAAATCGCATTTTCAATACCGATAATTATTTTTCCTGGCCCCCCAATTTTGAATAATATGGAATCGCTAAAATTTTTAACAATGTCTGATTTTCTAATAATTATAGTGGGATAATTCTGTATAGGCACAATAGAATTCGCAAGAAAATTGTCTGCATCCTTGGTTTTTGGTAGAGAATATATAAGAGACATATATGCAGCAGTGTATTTTTTAGCTATGAAAAAGGTAATGAAAATAGCCGCAACACGAATGATTACATCAAATGAGAAAAAAGCTGCCGTAACTCGAAATAACAAATCAATGATGGGATCATGAGTATAAGGAAGGAATCGTAATAAAAAATGGCTTTCAGGAATGGTTACAGGAGGATGGAGCGAGAGTGCTAAAGTCATCCAAATAATGAAAAGGATGAAAACAAGAATATAAAACCTAGCTGTTGAGGAGAGAGGGCTTTTGTTAAATATCAAATCGAAAAACTCTTCAATTAATCTCAAAATTCCCGATTGCTTATTCTGATGGATTGAATTTGTTGATCTCATATAAAAGATTTTTCAAGATAAAAAAATATTAAGTCTAGAATAAAGTTTCTTTAAGTTCGTGATTTCATTTATAAGGTGTTTTTCAATTTGTTTATCACCAAGTTTAAGGCGGTTGATTATTTTAAATAGCCAGGTTGCTTTTTCCTTATTGCTAGCCAGGGCATTTGTGTCTGAATACGCCGAAAAATTATCCACCAACATCTTTAGAGCGATTATTTTCCCAGTTTCTTCTGTAAGGTTTTTCCTCATGGCTAGTATGGAATTTTTGTTTTCTTCAGAAATATTCCAGGTTGAATGCCAGTTAGAGGCAATCTGCGCTTCAATTTCTTGCGGAATCCAAACATGGTTAATTTTCATCTCTATGAAATGCAAGCCATATTCAAGCAAGAGTTTATATTCCCTGCTAGTCTCTTTATTCACATGAGAATTATCAGAGGTGGTATTTTCTTTATAATGATGAGTGGATAAGACTGCATTAATTGATTTTTCAATTATCTCTAAAGTGCTTTTTGATGTGTTTGATTTGGGAAACAACTCATCGATAGTGTATTTGACTACATAATCCTTCCAAAGAGATACTACTAAATACCCTGGCAATAAGCGCCAATCATAATTATTAGAATTCCCCACTCCAGTAATTTCGTGATTAATTATTTGGTTCGTTACTGCTTTTCTCACGGAAATTGGACTGAAACCGAAAAATGAATTTACTTGATCCAGATTTGAAGCGATCCGGTAAATCACAGTAATTGAAGGAACGATTTCTATCCCGTCTTGGGTCAGGGCACCTGTTTCATGTCTGCGCTTCAATCTGGCTTTATAAGATGCATTAGTTTCATTTTTCTTTTGTGACTCGAATGGATCTTCACTAGGGAGGGGTCCTAATGACTTTCTTTGCGTACGCAAATCAACGACACCCGTTATTCTTTCGTTTTGATCAGTAAATACAAGTCCAGGTCCAACAGTTCTTGTAAATTGATTACGGCGTTTTAATACAGCTGCACTAGCAGCATCAAGTTTAAGAATACCGGGTGAGTTCGTTTTCGATCTGAATTTAGTTTTGTTTATTTCACCGTTGTGAATTTGAGTAATAGCCCCGTGTTTACCAACTAAAAAAAGCAACAACCTGCAAAATACTTTCCATCGTTCTTCAAGAGTATTGACTGGCAAAATGAATTGAGAAAAGCAAAAGAGGGATATGAACAATATTAGGATTAATATCATCAAATCTAATATGATAGGGAGGCTTGAAGTACTCGTTATTCTATTGATGATAAAGTAAGATAAGTATATAAAAAGGGGGATAATTAAAGAGCTAATTGGAAATGCTGATAATGATGTTTTTCTTTTACGTCGCATAAGTTCATTTTATACCATTTAACATTTCATCTTCAAGGGTTAATATTATTAGGTATATTTTTGATACATATAGGAGAGAGATTTTTGACCTATATGTATATAAAACAGTTTGTAAAAATTTGTTTATTAATCCTTGATTTCTAAAAAATAGCCCTATTTACCGCATATTATTTCATAGGTGTTGCTGTGTCCGATTATCTTGGTTATGGACTTGATTGGTGTATTGTTTGGGAATGTTTGATATTGATGATTTCTCTATTGATTGATTTTTGGTGGTTGTTTAAAATCTAATTTGGTCTCAATAAAATGGAAAAGTTTAATAGAGTTGTTACTATCAACTGCCATTGCCAGCTTGGTGGTTTTCTTATTTATCTCACTTTTCCTATGTCATCACTTTTTCTTGCATATTTGATGACACAAGAAAAAATCACATAAGAAATGGATTTTAAAAGCGGTCGATTTTCAACTTCAAATCTTCTAGGAAAAGGAACAAGTCTTATCTTTAATACATTAATTGTCTAAAAAAAGCTCCGCAAATTTTGCGAATAACAAGAAATCAATTGAGAGATGGAAAGTGTCTGATTTTGCATCACAGCGTAAAAATACTGGGGGCAATTTCAGGATTAGACCAATAAATAATTAATAATCAGAATAATTTTATATGCCTTGGACATTTTGTGGCTTCATTTCAATTTGAGCAGCAATCTTCCCTTTTCCCATAGTTTTTCTAGTTGATAATAAGCCCGATTTTTAGGGGAAAAAATGTGGACTACTACGTCTCCATAATCTAGGGTAATCCAGCCGTCTTGTGGTTCCCCCTCTTTTTTACCAATAATATTAAATTTCTTTTTAGCAGTTTCCCTTACACTTCTCACTAAGCTATTTAACATACGATTGCTGGTTCCAGAACAAATTATGAAATAATCGGTGAAAATAGCAATATCCTTTAAATCCAATAAGACTACATCTTCCGCCTTTTTTTCTTCAAGTGAATTTATTAGACCATGTACAATATGAAGAGTTTTTTCTGATGCCAGGATACACCTCAAAAGTGGGTAAAACCGTTCAATTTTATCATGTTGATAATTGCCCAAGCATAAGTGAAAAAACCTTTGAATATATTGGACCAGTTGGTTTTAATATGCTTTTATATAGATTGATTTCTTCGATTTCCAGTTCCCCGATTTTTCCTATGTTAAAATTTCTTAGAAAGGTTTTCAGATTATTGATTTCGTAGGGCTTGGAATATCTCCTAACACGGCCTAAAGTAATATGTGGAGAAAAATGCCGCTTTTCTTTGGGATAGCCCATGGCGGTTATGGCATATTCAATTCCCAGGTAGACTTTTAAGAGATCTAGCGATTCTTCAATTCCAATCCAAATCACTCGTGGGCGTGATGTGCTTGGAAAAACTCCTAGGCGTGCAATAGTAATTGAAAATTTCGAAATGTTTGCAATTTCTTTATTTAAAAGATCTCGTATAGGTTCAATATCGACGGACTTTAGATTACCAATAAATTTCAAGGTTAGATGTTGGTTTTTCCTATCCACCCATTTTATAATAGGAGGAGAATTATTATCAATTTCATGAATGATCATCTTAAATTCATTAATTAAATCTAATGAGAGATCTATAGCAAAAAAGCTTCTTATTGTGTCCATTCATTATCACCGAAAATTATTATATTGAAGATGAAGTTTTAGCGTAATTTTATCAGGCCATTGTGCTTTCACCGTACCCTCACCTATACAAGAAGTTTAATTCATGGTATAAGAGAAATACCCTGCTATGTTTGTGATGTGGCATACAATGTTTTGAGCCAACACATGAAATAATGGGTTCTTATCTTACGTGTGTGACGCGATAGGCTTAGGCCAAGGCGGAGCTTACGAGGCGGAGCCCGACCTGTAAAAGCAGGTTCAAAACAAAGCTACACACAGCATGGCGGGGACCTTTTTATTCCTAGATGTCTCTTGTAATGTTGACTAGATGTTTTTATGGATATAAACTATAAGGAACAAACAGGTAATTAGGAGGAACTGATGTCTAATGTCTATCGGTTAATTATTCGTTCGGGGCCTGAATTAAATAAGGAATTTCATCTAGAGAAAGAGGAAATATTCATAGGCCGGGAATTAAATAATGATGTGGTTATTAGTAATTCTGAAATTTCTCGGAAACATGCTAAGTTGACAAAAAAGAACCAGCATTATTTCCTAGAAGATTTAGGTTCTACTAATGGCACTTATATCAAGGGGCAAAAAGTTAAAAAGCAGTATAAGCTAAAGAGTGGTGACCTAATTAATCTGGGTGAAAATATTGTTCTTGCGTTTATCCAAGAGACGATAGAGGAGGGTGTCGATATCCAAACTGTCGAGCCAACTGCCAAGAAACCAATTAAAATTGAGAAACTGAAAAGAGAGCAGTTATCTTCAATAGAAAAAGATATTATTGGAGAAGAAAGTCGACTTGCAAGTTCTGAAAAAGAACAGGTACTGCTTGGCATTGAAAAGCTTCAAAAGGTTCCCACATCGATAATTGTATTGATATTGGCATTGGTCTTCTTAATTATCTTTTGTTTTATCCCCCTTTTGGTTGTCGAGATGACAGACCAGTGGTGTAACCTTTTTTCTGTTTTCTTCAATGCGATAAGTCTAGGAGTCTGCCCGTAATAATGATCATATAGAAAGTAAGAAGGCTAAGGGGATTCTTGGTCTTCTTTGAGTTAAAATAGATTTCGTCATTGCAGAGTATTAAAGAGATCATGCAGTTTAAGAAAAAAAAGAAATCTCCAAAGTGGAGCAGTTCGACCAAGATTATTATTAGCATTTTAATGCTAATAATTGTTGTAGCTCTCTTAATTCGATTCTCTGATTTAATTTCCCCAATCATCGCTGCTTTCATTCTAACTATCTTGCTTTATCCTTTAGCTGAATTTCTGAATAAGAGATTACATATCTCTTGGGGTCTAGCCGTTGGAACTATCTATTTTCTTACCCTTGCACTATTCATTAGCATATTAACACTGGGCGGAATTGCATTAATTGACCAGGTGCAAGGTTTGATAGTATTCTTGCAAAATATGTTGACCGATTTACCAGCATTCCTTTCGGATATCACCTCCACAGCTATTCAGATTGGGCCTATTGAAATTGATCTTTCGCATATAGACTGGACTTTGATTGGCGACCAATTAATTGACCTTATTCAACCAATACTTTCACAAACAGGCAATTTTATTGCTGATATTGCATCAAGCGCACTAGGTATTGTTGGTTCAATTTTGTTGACATTGATTATTTCCTATCTGCTTATGACAGAAACAGATGGCGTTAGGAAACGAATTCTCAGGTTAGAAATTCCCGGGTATGCGGAAGACTCATTCAGGATTAAGTCAGAGATTAACAGAATTTGGAGTGCTTTCTTGAGGGGGCAATTAATCATATTTCTCATCCGTACACTAATTTATTTTGTGTTTCTAGGAATTTTGGGTGTAAGATTTTTTATTGGTTTATCGTTACTTGCTGGTTTGGGAAATTTTATTCCCTATATTGGCACTGCTGTTGCTTGGTTAGTTTATTTCTTAGTAGCGCTATTTCAAGGAACCACTGCTTTCGGTTTAGATCCTCTTCCCTATGCTTTTTTAGTGATGGGGCTTGGTTATATTGTGGATAATATCTACGATAGTATTTTCACTCCGCGAATTATGGCTGGGGTTTTAAACGTACATCCGGCTGCAGTGATGGTAGCTGCATTAATAGGTTTAAATTTATTTGGGGTTTTTGGGATGATCTTAGCAGGTCCACTGCTCGCAACCTTGATTTTAATTACGCAATATGTAGAAAAGAAACTCTTAGACAAGGATCCATGGCAAGACACGGAGCAAGAACACTTTGCAAGGCAAAAGTTGCCATTATTTAAACGGATTTATCAGAGTGCGGATATTTTTTTCCATTATATTCGTGGAAAAATTATCAATATTTCGAAAAGATGAATAATAGTAAGATAGTTAAAGGAGATGCTTTTGATGACTGATTCATTAGAACCTAAGACTGAGATAATCGGAGAAACAGACAATTATATCTCCTGGAAATCTAAAGAACCTGACGGGGAGGTTCTTTACCATATTGAGGTCAATAATGTGACCTTGCATTTTTTTACTGAGGAATGGCAGGAATTCCTGGATTTGATGCGGATGCTTGTGAACAGGTTTGATAAACAGGTTAAATAAAAAAATAGGAATGAAAAATGAACCTTGATGACTTGAATGTATTTAAAAAAATTGATTCTCTAAACATGTTATCAGAGATCGATAATCTACCCAATCAATTAGAAATGGCTTGGCAAACTGGGCAAGACTATCCTCTCCCGAAATTTGAATCAATCTCACAGGTTGTAATTTCTGGCATGGGAGGCTCCGCGATTGGTGCGGATATGCTGACGGCATATGCACAACAAATATGTAAAGTGCCCATTTGTGTGCATAGAAATTATGGTCTTCCAGCTTGGGTTAATCATGATACTCTCGTGATTTCTTCCTCACATTCTGGCAATACTGAAGAGACATTTTCATCTTTTGAGGAAGCCTTAAAAAAAGGCGCTCCAATTGTAGCAATAACGACGGGTGGAAAATTAGCGGAAGAAGCTCGGGTTGATATAAGCACTTTGTGGAAATTCAAGCATAAGGGACAACCACGTGCAGCTGTGGGCTTTTCTTTTGGGCTCTTATTGTCTCTTTTTATGCGTTTAGGGCTGATTCCGGATCAATCAAAAAATGTTAGAGATACTATTGCCACATTGCGAATGTACCAGAGAACGTTGAAGGCAGATGTGCCTGTACAGAGTAACCCTGCCAAACGTATGGCAGGGCAGGCGGTTGGTCGATGGGTGGTAATTATTGGCGCCGACCATTTTGCGCCCATTGCTCGGCGATGGAAAACCCAGATCAATGAATTGGCAAAAGCCTGGGCGCAGTTTGATTTTCTACCAGAAGCAGATCACAATACACTCGCAGGTGTTATTAATCATGAGCCGATCTTGCTTAAGACCATGGTTCTCTTCTTGAAAGGACGATGGGAACACAAAAGGAATAGTTTGCGAACAGATATTACCTCAAGAGAATTAATGGTTGCAGGATTGAACACGGAAGTGCTTAAATTCGAATATGAACACCCATTAATGGAAATGTGGAACAGTTTGCTTTTTGGGGATTATTTGGCTTATTATCTGGCAATGTTGTATAAAATTGACCCAACACCTGTTGATGCTATAGAAAATTTAAAATTAGCGATGAAATGATAATTAAAAAGTTATCTTTTGATATCTGATTATTTTTCATAAAAGACCGAAAATTCCATTATTGATTAATGCTCTTAACATAGTTAATTACTCTAGACAATTAAGAATATGAAATACCGTAAAATTCTTCACCTTGATTTGGATGCATTTTTCTGTTCTGTTGAAGAGAAATTCAATCCAGACCTGCAGGGAAAGCCATTTGCAACTGGTGGTTCACCTGATGGACGTGGTGTGGTAACTTCCTGTTCCTATGCTGCTAGGCGCAGTGGTATTAAGGCGGCTATGCCTATGAGAATAGCAATCAGAAAATGTCCAAAATTATTGATTGTGCAAAGCCACTATCATACATATCTTGCAGAGTCAAAAAAAATTATGACAATATTACATAACTTGTCACCTTTAGTAGAGCAGATTTCTATTGATGAAGCGTTCCTGGATATTTCGGATCTTCTAGAAGCTGCATTGACGATTGCGCACAGAATCCAATCACGGATTTATAAGGAGCTTGGATTACCCAGCTCAATCGGAATTGCATCAAACAAATTGGTAGCAAAAATAGCTACAAATATCGCGAAAGTCAAGTATCGCGGCGAAAATGCTCCAATGGCAATATTGGAAGTATTACCTGGTGAAGAAGCAAAATTCCTGTCAGCCTTGCCAGTAGAGGAAATGTGGGGGATTGGCTTAAAAACCGTACCGTATTTAGAAAAATTAGGTTTAATAACAATTGGAGACATTGCTTCCGCAAATATGGATATCCTTGAGAAACATTTTGGAAAATTTGCAAAAATTTTACACCAACGAGCTCGAGGGATTGATATAAGGCCAGTTGGGGAAGATGACGGCATAAAATCGATCAGCAATGAAATCACGTTCTCACGAGATTCTAATAATTCAAAAGAGTTGACCAATACTATTAAGAACTTAAGTGAAAAAGTTGGAAATCGATTGCGAAAACGTAGATTGTGCGGCTTTACTGTTCGATTAAAAGTACGCTGGCCGAACTTTGAAACGCATACAAGGCAACTGACTTTAACTCAACCAACAAATCAAGGTTCGGTGATTTATCAAAATGCTCTGAAACTGTTCCACCAAATTTGGAAAGCGGGGAAACCGGTGCGTCTTATCGGTATTTGTGTCGTAAATTTAACCCCAATTTTTCAACAATTGTCTTTATGGGATAAGACCTACGAAAAGGAAAGCCGTTTATTGGAAGCTATTGATACACTAAAGCAGAGATTTGGTAGAGGCGTAATCCAAAAAGGGGTTTCAACTTTTAATTATAAAAACGATAAGAATTAATAAGAACTAGTAGTGTTTTCATATAGTTCAATTATTTGTGGAGTGATCTTTTCCCAAGAAAAGGATTGAGCATATATTATGCTGTTGTGACTCATTTCCTCTCTTAATTCTGTCTTGCAAATCAACATCGTGAGTTTTTGTTCAAGTGCTTGTGGATCTTCAACAGGAATTGTGAATCCAGTTTCCCCATCTTTTATGAGGTAAGATAAACCACCAACCTGCGTAGCAAGTACTGGTGTGCCACATGCCATCGATTCCAAAGCTACTATCCCAAAAGACTCATAATAAGAAGGCATGACGACGACCTCAGACGCGGAGTAATAGTAAGGGAGTGTGTCCTTGGCTTTTTTACCCAGGAATATGATTAAATCATCTAGGCCGAGTTCCTTACAAAGCTTTTTCAGCCGTCTCATCTCGTTGTTTATTTCATCACTGTCCGGATCTGGATTACCTCCAATGATGATGAGGTAATGCGGACATTGCGAGAGAACGTCTGATTTGCGTATTGATGCAATTGACCGAATCAAGTTATCCACCCCTTTTAATGGTTCTATGCGGCCAACAAAGAGGATTATTTTCCCATCGGTCGGTATACCAACTACCTCTTTAGCTTCATCTGGGGGAATGGGGTAAAAATGGCCTGTATCGACACCTGGAGGGATGATTATAATTTTCTTTTCTTCAGCACAATAATGTGAAATCAGTTGTGCTTTTTCAATTGGAGTGGAGGCGACGATTTTATCTGCTACATGAACGACTTTCTCTTCCCCATTGATGCGGTAATTTCCTTCTTTTTCGGTCTCGTTCCGCGCAATTTGGTTTTTCATTTTTGCTAAAGTGTGGAACATGTGAATGACAGGGATATTCCAATCGTTTCGTAAATTGATAGCTGCCAAACCAGATAGCCAATAATGGCTGTGAATAAGATTATATTTAATATTCTTTTTCTGTTGGAATTTTAAAATATTAGTAACAAATTCCGGGAGATAACCCAACAATTCTTTCTTGGATCGCGGGGTTTCTGGACCAGCTGGAATATGTACAATCTGATTGCCATATCCCAGATCATGCAATATGTGAGGGACATGTTCATCTTGGGAGCGGGTGAAGACATCGACATGAATGCCATGTTGTCCCAAGGAAATTGTTAGATCGCGCACATACACATTCATTCCACCAGTGTCTTTTCCGCCAAGTGTGGCTAAGGGACATGTATGATAAGAAAGAATAGCAATGTTCATAGATATATTTATTGTTATCCTTCTGATGCTGTTATAATTTTGCACACGCCACCGTAGCTCAGATGGTAGAGCAGCCGCTTCGTAAGCGGCGGGTCAAGGGTTCAATTCCCTTCGGTGGCTTATTTAGACTAATCGTATCATGATAATCTGTTTGGGAGCAGTGAGCTTTATATTAACGATATATTTCTCCTGCTTTAATTTAGGTGATGGCAATGAGAAATTCAATTGATTTAATTTTACATAAAGAGACAAGAGAGATTGTAAATGACTGCATAATCTATTATTGCCATAATGCTATTGATGATTTGTTTACCTCGATAAGTTGATATGAGATTCCATCACTTTTTGATTGTTCTATTCTTGGGGTTGAGCCTAAGCACATGTGTTCTTGCTCCGTCATTAGATTTGGAAAAAGAGGAGCAGAAAGTTGAAATTTCAGCACCCACTTTAACCGAAACCATCGATACAGAAAAAAATATTAAAAATGCTCTACTGCAAGTAGAATTGCCTGATTGCATCAATTCATATGCAAAAAAAGAAGTTGCGTATGTTGCGAGAGTAATTGATGGAGATTCAATTGTTGTAATAATTAATGATAAAGAATATGAGGTTCGCTATATCGGCATCAATACACCCGAATATGAAGGAGCTATGGTTGAGAAAGCTGAAGAAGCCACTCGAATGAATAGGGAACTGGTAAAAGATAAACATATCTTGCTTATCACAGATATTTCAGAGACAGATAAATATCATCGGTTATTAAGGTATGTTTTTACTGAAGATGCTTTTATTAATTATGAGCTTGTAAAACTAGGTGTAGCATCTGCCGTTTCTTATCCTCCAGATATCGCTTGTCAGGGTCTTTTTTTGGAAGCTGGCCGTAAAGCACAAAAAAATTATTAGAAAAGCGATTGTGCATAATGCATAATCGTTTTTTCTTATTAATTAAACTGGCCCATTCAGTTAGGAATGAAATTAGAAGAAAGCAACTGTAAAATGCCGCCTATTTCAATTGGGAAGTCTATTTCCAGGAATTTAATCTTACCGCTGTCCATTGTCTATTTGATAAGACCCACATAAGGTTTGTACCATATTTTTTCAGCCCTTTCTTTCAGATGATAATTGAGTCTTACAGTGATTTTGTTCATTTTTTTATCAGTGAATTGATGCCATACTCAAAAATAAAAACGTACATATTAAAGTGAAGATTTATGCTTGGTGTATAATCTCAGCATGTCAGAAAAACCCCCCCCAATAGTAATTGGCATCGCTGGTGGTACTGGTTCTGGCAAGACAACCGTCGCAAATGTAATCATAAAACGCGTTGGTGGTCATCATATATCATATCTTCCGCATGATGCATATTATCGTGATTTAACAGATTTGCCACCGAACCAGAAAGCGATGGTCAACTTCGACCATCCAGATTCTCTAGAATCAGAGTTAATGATTGAGCACATTAAGCAGCTTAAAAAATGGATACCGGTTGATATACCGGTATACGATTTCAGCACACATTCCCGCACCAAAAAAACAATCAGGGTTGAACCGCAGCCCGTGGTCATTGTTGAAGGGATTCTGATTTTCGTGGAACAGAAGCTGCGGGAGTTGTTTGATGTCAAGCTCTTCGTTGATACGGATAATGACATTCGTTTTATCCGCCGTTTACAGCGTGATATTGCTGAGCGTGGACGTACTAGAGAGATAGTTATTCAACAGTATCTAACTACTGTAAGGCCAATGCATTTGGAATTCGTAGAACCCTCAAAACGTTATGCAGATGTCATTATTCCAGAAGGGGGATTAAATGAAGTAGCTATGGATATGGTAACTGCGCGCATAGAATCCCTGCTTCGGCAGAAAGAATGATTATAAAGATGAAAAAAGGTCAGCACAACACATGGATTCGCGTGCTGATATTTTTATTAGTAATAACCATCACAGTCATTATTTATATTTATAGGGATGTTGTAGGGAATCTTGAGATTTATGGTTACCCAGGGATTTTCGCCGTTTCTGTTATTGCTAATGCGACAGTCATTTTCCCGCTTCCCGGTGTATTAGTAGCTTCAGCGCTTGGTCCAATATTTAATCCCTTCTATGTAGCTGTTGCTGCTGGAAGTGGGGCAGCGATAGGCGAACTGACAGGATACCTCGCGGGTTATAGTGGACAGATCATCGTTGAGAATCGGGATTGGTATACACAACTTACGCAATGGGTCAGGCGCTATGGAGAAATCACAATTCTTGTCATGGCATTTATCCCTAATCCAATTTTTGATATAGCTGGAATGACTGCAGGTGCATTGAAAATGCCCGTTTTTAGGTTTTTATTTTGGTGTTGGATAGGAAAGATATTGAAAATGATGGTATTTGCATACACGGGAGCATCAATTTATAATTTGGTGGTATTAGCCGGAACTTAAATATGAGGAGAGATTATGAGGGATTTTACTCAGATAGATACATATCTAGAATCGCATCTTTCGGAGAGCATTGAAGAACTTAAAAGGCTGGTGTCGCAACCAAGTGTTTCAGCTTAAAATTATGGTTTAGAGGAATGTGCTGAATTAGTAGCGGAAATGTTTAAAAAGAGAGGTTTTTCTTTAAAAGTGCATCCCACAAGATGAGCGCCGATTGTAAATGCTGAACGTAAAGGGGCATCCTAAAAAATTTATTGTTTTATGATTATTTCAACGTCATCCTCCAGAGCCGCTGAATTTATGGGAATCTCCACCTTTTGAGCCCTACATCCGTGATGGCAAATTGTATGGCCGGGGATCAAGTGATAATAAGGGAAATATCACCAATCGTTTGTTTGCAATAGATAGTTTGCTTACTGCGCTTGCTGATTTACCCTGTACCATAAAATTCTTGATCGAAGGTGAAGAGGAAATTAGCAGCGAGAATCTGGAAGCATTTGTAGAAGGAAATGTTAATCTCAATCGGGCAGATGCTTGTATCTGGGAATTCGGGGGAGTGGATCATCGTGAGCGACCTACTCAATATTTACGGTTATGCGGAATATGCTATATAGAATTGGAGGTTGAAACGGCTTCTATGGATGTTCATTCTGGTCTAGGCGGTTCCATTATTCCCAATGCTGCCTGGCGGTTGATCTGTGCTTTAAACTCTCTGAAAGTACCGAATGAAAAGATTCAGCTACCAGGGTTTTATGACAAAGTAAAACTGCCCTCTGAACAGGATCGCGATGATATGTGTGAATTACCAGATATGGCGTAGGAGTATAAGAAGAGGTTTGGTGTTGGAGGTTTCCTGAATAGAATAGAGGGCGGAGTTGAATTGAACATTGCAGAGGTATTTCAACCAACTTGTACGGTTTGTGGGTTGACTTCAGGATATCAGGGGGTTAGTTCAAAAAATGTTTTACTGTCAAAAGCCAGTACCAAGGTGGATTTTTGATTGGTACCAGATCAGCGCCCGGAAGATGTATTAAGTCAACTCCAATACCATTTGGATAATGTGGGATTTGATGACGTAAAGGTGAAATATTTAGGTGGAGAACCAACTGCGCGAACTGATCTAAAAGATCCTTTTGTAAAGCTAGTAGTCAATAGCACTAAAGATATTTATAGCGTTCCTATGCAAATTGTACCTATGGTAGGCGGATCAGGTCCAAAATATATAATTAAAAAGAATTTGAATGTGCCTATTGTAATTGTTGGAATCGGATATCCTGACTCACATGCTCATGCCCCCAATTAGAATATAAGGCGAGGCTTGTATTTGAAGACTGCAAGACAAATTGCACGGATCTTATGCAAGTTTGCATACAATGTATAGTAGATAAGGATGTTCTTAAACGGAAAGGTTTATATTTGTGTCGATATTTTATTTTTTCATGAGAAACCATTTAAATCCATATGGTTCTAAACGAATTTCATCGTTTATATAGTTGGTTGAGTTTTTCGTATTATTTTCTAAG
This sequence comes from Anaerolineae bacterium, assembly GCA_011176685.1. GTDB lineage: Bacteria > Chloroflexota > Anaerolineae > Anaerolineales > Anaerolineaceae > A373. Next base: position 20,136 of record DUED01000065.1, on the reverse strand, counting down.
ATATCTATTAAATAACTTTTCTTCAAATTATATTCAAGGGGGTTTATTGCTATAATCTTATCTGATAAATTTTGAATTGCAAGGATTGATTCCCCTTTAAATTCGCGCTTAATTGCTAATATTGATTGGTTTCCAAGATTAGGAAAATTACACGTACCCTGGCTGAATACTTCATACTTTTTTCTACAAGCAATCAGCCTCCTCATTTTAAGTAGTAGGGAATTTGGAATTATTAATTGATCCTCAACGTTAATTTGTTGATAGCTAAATCTCCCCTCTTCAATGATTGGAAGAAATAATTTTTTCTTATCGGCATTGGAGAACCCCGCATTTGCTTTACTGTTCCATTGCATTGGGGTACGTACACCATTGCGATCATCAAGCCATATATTATCCCCCATACCGATTTCATCGCCGTAATAAATTATTGGCGCTCCTGGAAGAGCGAATATGATTGCGAATAATAGTTCAATGATTTTTTGGTTACCATTTACTAATGGAGCCAATCGCCTGCGAATACCAAGATTCAATCGCATGCGAGTGTCTTTAGCATAATAATTCCAGAGAAATACACGGTCTTTCTCAGAGACCATTTCTAAGGTCAATTCGTCGTGATTTCGTAAGAAGGTACTCCATTGGCAGTTTGGAGGAATTTTTGGAGTTTCATTGATAATTTTTATGATAGGAGTTCGGTCACTTATTGCAAGTGCCTTGAAAATTCGTGGCATGAGTGGGAAGTGGAAAGCCATGTGGAATTCGTTCCCGTCTCCAAAGTATGGGCTTAAATCTGATGGCCACTGATTGGCTTCTGCCAGTAATATCCTATCAGGATATTCGTGGTCGATTAATTCTCGGATTTCCCTGAGAAAAGCATGTGTTTCCGGAAGGTTTTCACAGCTTGTACCTTCTCTCTCAAATAGATAGGGAACGGCGTCAGCGCGGAACCCGTCAATTCCTAGATCTAACCAGAAGCGCAAGATATTTATTATTTCTTCTCTTACTAAAGGATGGTCGAAATTTAAATCGGGTTGGGAAGAGTAAAAACGATGCCAGAAGTATTGTCCAGCCGCCTCATCCCAAGTCCAATTTGAATTTTCTTTGTCGATAAAAATAATGCGTGTTTCCTTGTATTTTTGATTAGTATCACTCCAAACATAGAAGTTTCTATATGGGGAATTTGGATGAGTGCGTGCCTCTTGGAACCAAGCACATTGGTCGGATGTATGATTGAGGACCAGGTCTGCAATTATATGCAAATCGCGTTTATGTACTTCTTTGATCAATTGTTTAAAATCAGATAGTGTTCCAAGATCAGAATGGATATTATAAAAGTCTGAAATATCATAGCCATCATCTTTTAATGGGGAAGGATAAATAGGTAATAGCCAGATGCAACCAATTCCTAAATCTCTTAGGTAATCTAACTTAGAAATCAAACCCTTTAAATCACCAATGCCATCATTATTTCCATCGCAAAATGCTCGGACGTGTAGTTCATAGAAAATTGCGTTTTTATACCATTCTTTTTTATTCATAAAATCATTGTTCTTTCTTTATTGTTTATTAATCATTAATCTCTCGTGATGCCTGAAGGGATAAATCTATGAATAAAGCTGCTGTCCATCCAAATACAGAGGCTGCATTTGTTCCTGGTTCACCTGTTATTGAGTTGTAATATTCGTATATACCAAAATTACTCATTATTAGCTTCAAGGTTTTTTCCCTAATGATTTTTGCTAAATCAAATTCGCAAACTTGTTGGAGTGCTTCAATAAAAAAATAATTAATATTTATCCACACAGGCCCACGCCACATTTTGTCAGAGTCATAAGCCGGATCGTTACGGGCAACAGAAGGAAGCATATAATCTCCAAAAAATTCAAGCGGGTTTCTCAAATGCTCTATGATTCGATCTCGTAAATTATTAGGCAATTTTCCCGTCCATAAGGGATATAAATTAAAAGGGGTTAATGTCCAAATGGTTTTGTTTTTATGGAATGGAAGGAAAGCACCAATTTTTTCGTCCCAAAAATAATCAATTATGCGCTCTACTAGCTTTTGTGCCCGTTCTAGCCAAGAAACCGCATCTGAAGGTTTATTTAATATTTCTGCGATAATGGCTAATGACTTCATCTGAATAAATAAATAAGTATTTATATCTGGTGAATCAACGGGCATTCCATGATCCCAGAGAGGGCTATCATCTAGACCTGATGAATATGGGTGGTTGTATTGTACAATGCCATCTTGGTTATCGTCATTTTCTCTAAACCACCATGCATTCCATCTTACCAGAGGGTTATATATTTCGTGTAAAAAATCAAAATCAGGGTCAATTTCGTGTATTTTCAAGGCTGCCCACGCTAGAATCGGGGGCTTTGTTACATTCTCGTGAATTGGATGGTTAATTTCAGTAACGATAACATCATCAGAAATTGCATCTGGAAGCATACCATTAGGTTGCTGATTGACCAATACTCCTCGGATTTGGTCGCGAGCGAGTTCAGGATTGATGTGTCTGAGAGCAATTGCATGCATGGCATTATCCCATAGCCATATACCTATATAGGACTTCTTTGATGGGACTACCATTTCATATTTTAAATATCCTTTTGGGCAAATCAAATTATTTGCTAAAACCCACCATGCATAGGCATAAGTTTCCCTATAGAGTTCTTTAATTGAGGGTGCCTGATTAAACCATTTTACCCAACGAAGTTTAGCAGCGTGATACGTTTCTGAAAAAACCTTTGTTTTGGGAGGAGATGCGCAACGGTCACATATATACATTGTAATTATAGAAAATTCGTCAGTTTGTATAATAAATTCTAATTCGTATCTATTTTTTTCAGAGATAATTTGGTTTTTAATGACTTTTGAGTTTGTATAATACACCAAATTTCGAATTGAATTAATCTCACCTCCATCAGCTCTTTGTGTGAACTTGTCTGCAGTCATTTTTAACCTCACTCCACATTGGGCATTATGTGGAAGGCTAAAGCAAAGAGTATTAATATCTTGAAAAATAAGTTTGAAATTTCCTGGGGGGGTTTGAAACTCTAAAACATGTGGTTTTGTTGTAATTTCAAAAGGAAGTTGTTCACCTTTTCCATTAATTAAAAATATTTCTGGTATATATGGCTCTCTGGATAAATATGATTCTATACCCGGATAAGAATCTAATAATCTCTCTGCAAGTTTTATATATAAGCAATTTTGATTGGGGTATTGGTAAATCAATAACCGGGAACCACGATCACTAAAAGGAACTTTCGTAATATCGATTTTATTTAATAAAAGATCTACAAGTGATTGCATTGAAGGGTCTTGGCTTTAACCTTTTACTGAACAATTTACCTGTAAGCTCGCATAAATGTATTGATTGCTCTTGAAATAATTGATTTTAAAGCTAGCCCTTAATTGCACCTGCTAAGTATCCAGCTTTTAACCATCGTTGTAAGAAGTAGGTGACAATAATGACCGGGATAGTAATGAAAGTAGCATAGGTAGCAATAACTGGTGGCGGTGATCTTCCAATGATATTAACTATCTCAAGTGGTAGGGTTCGGTTGAATAGTGTCAGATAGATTGCATATGTTACTTCATCCCATGAGGCGAGCCATGCGAAGATGGTTGCTACAGCAATCCCAGGTGCAGCTAAGGGGATAACTATGCGGAAGATTGTACCAATTCTGCTTGCTCCATCAACATTAGCGGCTTCTTCCAATTCACGCGGGATAGTATCAAACGTGCTTACTAAAACCCAAGTGGATAACGGTAGGGTGATTATCATATGAGCTAGCACTAATTCGATTCCCAAAACTGAATCATAGAGTGTTATCCATGGCAGAGCTTTATCTAAGCTGAGGAATCTAACGGCTATAGGTAATGCAATACCCACCTCAGGATACATGCGAGTAATGAAGAGTCCCAACATCATAGCATACTTTATACCCGCCGGAAGCCGAGAAATTGAGTAAGCAGCTGGTATACCTATCAATAAGGTAAACACTGCAGTTAGTGTTGCCACTCTAAGGCTTTTAAGGAGTCGCAATGCTAGATCGGCATCAAGCCTCACTCCACCAGCAGCCTTTTCTATTAACACTCGTAACCACCATTTGGGAAGGATTTGATCCCATTTGGTGTCTGTATAGTCACGATCTTCAGGTTCTGTATAATAGATATGACTGATGACATATTTTGGATGTTGGGTTGCAAAAGTCTCCTGTGGATCACCGAGGGACATTGATACCATGAAATATATGGGACTGATAACTATTATAGAAACGATGATAATGAGTAACATGAATACAAATTTGAGAGTTATTTTACGAAAATTCATCTTATCACCTCGTGCACTCCCACCAGTCTGAGGTAAGCAACCACTGCAATCAAAATCATGAATAAAAGTATTGTAGATGATGCAGCAGATGTCGTAAGATGAACATTTATGTATTCTTTATAAGCAAAGGAAGCTAATACTGGGACTTGACCTGAAACACCCAATGCGAGGGGATGAACAAAAATTCGGAAAGCATCAATACCTCGGATGATGACCGCAGATGTTATAGCTGGACGTAAGAGGGGTAAGGTGATTTGAGTAAATCGTTGCCACAAGGTAGCACCATCAACTTCCGCAGCTTCGTAAATATCACGGGGAATTGATTCAAGTCCGGCTAGTAGAATGAGCATTACAAGAGGGGTTACTTTCCACATATCACTTATAGCTACCCCAAAAAGGGCGAGAGGTTCTTGTAAAAAATTTAATGTGGGAAAGGCATTGTTAATAATCCCTAACTTGATCAAAAAATTTGATATATCATATAAGAATTCGTTGAGGTAACCACTAGAAGCAAAGATGTAACGCATATTAGTTGCTGCCACGACTGTGGGAATACCCATAGGTAGTAACATAATTGCCCTAAAAATACCTCTCCCTTTGAACTCCTGACTCAGCATAACGGCAATGGATAAACCAATCAGTAACTCAAAGCTAACACTCACTAAAGCAATAACTATAGTATTTGTGAGTGCTTCAATAAACCCATATCTTGAAAATAATAGCCTATAGCTATCAAATGTTGGAAAGTCTCCTCCTTGATAATGCTTCTGAAAACTTAGAAGAATATTCTGAATAACTGGAGCTAGAGTGAAACCTAGTACGTATATAAAGAGGGGTAAAATTAATATGATCTCAAACCAATATCGGCGAAATAAGTATGAGGTTGTTACTTTAAATCGCAACCATTTTTGTTTTATCATTGATTTTTTTTTCATGATAAATTCTCCAATTATGGTTTTGAATGAAAGATTCAAAAAATAAAGCCCTGGGTGGGTTCAAATGTTATAACCCACCCAGGTTATTTTAAATGCACTCCATATGCATTAAGATATTTTTCTTTCTTATTTATTGTGCTTCGGTTTGAAGGGTTTCTAGATTAACATGAAGTTCATCCAGTACAGTTTGGGCATCCTCACCGTCATTTACAATGCGGTCGTAAGCTTCAATCATTATCCCTAACAGATCTTCCATATAGGAAATGTTGGGGCGCAAGATACCGAACTCCAATGCATCGTTGATGGCTCCAAATTCATCTAGTCGAACCTCAGGTATTTTACCTAATGCGTCACCACGTACATTTGGCCAACCATTTTCAGAAGCAAGTATCTCTTGTGCTTCACGCGATTCTAGGAATTTTACGAATTCCCAGGCAGCTTCTTTTCGTGGTGTACCATTTGTGATTGCCAACACTTCACCACCGACTACATGGGCCTCACGAACAGGACCTGAGAAACCATGATAGGCTACAAAGTCAGTCAATCCGAGATCTCTAATTACACCAATGCCAAATGGCCAGTTTTGCATAAGATATGCGTCTCCGCGAGCGAAAATCTCATTTGAAGTATCCCATTTTGCAATAGCCGAATCCGGATGCAAGAGACCATCTTTTTGTAATCCTTGAAGGAACGTGTATGCTTCTACGGTACCAACATCATTCAAAACTAAGGGGTCTCCTCCAGCAGAGACAATCCACTCCCACATTTGGGTAGGATTCACTGCTGTTGGGTCAAAAGCAGCTTTAAAGATGCATCGTGGTTCTCCATCACGCTCAAGGAAAGCTTCACAGGCTGCTCGCCACTCATCCCAAGTGGTTGGAGGCTCAAGACCTAGTTCATCTAATATGTCAGTGCGGTAGTAGGTCAGCTGAACGTTCGTTCGGTAGGGCACGAAGTATAAATGTCCATCGAATTTTCCACCCTCAATGAGCCCATCAAAGACCTCTGGATCTATTTCGCTTTCAAGATCAGTAAGATCTTCAATCAGACTTAGGCGTACAAAGGGTTCCATACGTAAATTGTCCTGTGCCATTACATCCACATATATATTATCAGCTTCAATCTGAGACTGGAGTAAGGCTTGCATATCTGTTGCTTGCATGAATTGAACATTTACTTTGGTTCCCGTCTGTTCCCCGAAAAGTGCAGCCAATTCCTCGATGGCGGCTTCTTCTGCTTCTGACACTTGGGTGACGAATGTTATTTCTTCTGCTTCCACAACCTCTTCCACTACCTCTTCCACAGCGGGTTCTTCGACCTCTACTGGTTCGGGGGCTGCAGGCTGGCAAGCTGAAAGTGTGAGTGCCAGAATTGCAACCAGAGACATTAATATCCAAATTCGCTTTTTCATTTTTTTCTCCTTCTTTTTTAGTTGGTTTCTATTTCACTTTGGAACATCGTTTTAGTTCTATTTGACCACCACCTTTTTAATAATTAGCTAAGTACATCTCTATTCTATGTTTCCTTTCATAAACGCTCCGCAAGATTCACGAACGATCAATTCCGTTTCCAGTATTACTTCATGAGTAGGAATTTGTTTCTCTTCCAGCCATTGCACTAATAGATTGGCCGCTCCCCATCCCAATCCATAAGCTGGAAGGTGTATGGTTGAGAGGGGCGGTGCTATGAATTTTGATAGAGGAATATCATCAAATCCGACGATGGCAACATCCTCAGGAACTCTAATTCCGTTTTGATATAATGCGTTCATACAACCCAAAGCCACGGTATCAGAAGCAATAAAAAGAGCTGTGGGTCGGGGGGATAGATATAACATAGATTGCATTGCATGATGGCCTGATTCCGGAGTGCGATCACCAATTACAACGTACTTTTCATTAAAAGGTATATTAGCTTCTTCCAAGGCAGCTTTATATCCCTCCAATCGGTCTCTGCAGCTTGTATACTTTCGTGAGGCGTTGGTAACCATAGCTATTTGCTTATGCCCTAATTTAATTAGGTGCGAAACAGCCATTTTTGCCGATTCAATATTATCAACGTCAACATGTGGAATGCTCGCATTGGCTAGTTTGCCCATTAATACGACAGGGGCACCGTCTTCATAAAGCTGAACGAGCTCGTCATCTTCGGCTAGAGGACCGGAAATGATCAAGCCATCTGCCTGCCGCTCGTGGATCAGTTTGTGAAAACCTTTATTATTTTCGTCGGGAGGAATTGGTGTAAAAAGAACATGGTAGCCTTTTTCGTTCGCAATATCACTGATACCACGCATTACTTCTGGGAGAAAGAGGTCAGCATATGCTTTATCGGGTTCTTGGCGCAATACGAATCCAATGATTGAAGTTTTTCCTTTTGCCATCCTCTGTGCTGTTGCATCAGGATAATAATTTAATTCGGATGCAACTTTAAGGACACGTTTACGCGTTTCATCGCTGATACGCATTCCTTCGACATTATTTAATACGAAAGATACAGTTGTCCTGGAAACTCCGGCAGTCTTTGCAACATCTAATGCAGTTACTCTTTTAGCCATGCTAACACGATTTACTAAATCGCTTTAGCATTATTATAAAGGCTATTATTAAAATGTCAAGTAGTTAAAACATTTTTTAAGGAAATTGGTGTTTATTCAAGTTTGGATTTATTAAGTTGTGAACAAATTGTGAATAATTATAATGATTTACTGATCATTCAGTAAGTAGGTAATATTTTTATATGAGAAATAAATCAATTAATTGAATTGCAATTAGATATTCATAGCTAAAATTTAGAAACCTCTAGGGATTACACAAATAAAGCCGAAGGGTTCATCGAAGGGATTGCTGAATTGGTGCAGTTCGTTGGAAGAAATAAATACGACATCATGGACTGTAACCTCATGGATGTGTTCTCCTATTCGAACTTTCCCTTTACCGTGTAATACAATTACTTCATGTTCTTGCGGGTGCCTTTCCAAGCGACTATGTCCGCCAGATTGGATTTGAAAAAAGCGCATAATGGAGTTTGGAGCTAAGTCAACTGTACCAATGAGTACGGATTTGGTGATACCCTTTAAACCCTCTTGATTAAGCTCTTTTTTTTCAATACCATCCCAAGCGTATTTGTGATGATTACCAGTGAATTTGTGTATTGCTGACATAATAAACTCCAAAAGTATGTTATGAACCTGCATTTTTATTGGGTTGGTCTGTAAGCCGCATTCTGTCCAGCAAAAAATAATCCTGCCTGAGTGGTTATCTGTCTATGCAGTCTACCCGGCGCAATTACCTCTTCAGGCAAATGAACGGGCTATTCACTTGCGCCTGTTTGACCTTGCTCCCGATAGGGGTTGCCTCACAAACACATTGCTGTGTTTGCCAGTGGTCTCTTACACCACCTTTTCACCCTTACCGGCGAACCGGCGGTATGTTTCTGTGGCCCTATCCGGTAGGTTGCCCCACCCCGGGATTTCCCCGGTATCGTGCCCTGTGGAGTGCGGACTTTCCTCAGCATATCCTGAGATATGCCGCAACCACCTGACCAACCCACTTAATCATATCTTACTTTTTTTTTAATAATTGTCAATCCGCTAGTTTGGAACTTTTTAGTTGTGATTAATATTTGTTAATATTTATACAATGAGTGAGTTTAATGGTTGAATTATTGAAGTTAATAGAAATGAATCGATATTCTGACTTTAGAAGAAGTTATAATACTTCCATATCATTCGTGGGAGACTTTAATGAGAAAACCTTTTGTTGCTGGTAACTGGAAAATGAATAGAACGGTTGAACAGGCAACCTTGCTTGTGGCAGACATGTTGCCAGGTTTGCAGACTGTAAGTTCCGTTGATCGGGTGCTTTGTCCACCCTTTACTTCACTGATGGTGGTTTCTGGGATGTTGGCAGGTACTGAGATCGGTTTAGGAGCGCAGAATATGTATTGGGAAGAGCAAGGTGCATATACAGGCGAAGTGTCGCCGTTGATGATAAAAGAGTTCTGTCAATATGTGATCCTAGGACACTCAGAAAGGCGTAAGTATTATGGGGAGACCGATGAGGGTGTGAATTGGAAATTAAAAGCTGCTTTTGCTCATAATTTAATTCCAATTGTATGTATCGGCGAAACACTTGAGGAGAACGAAGATGGCCGCACTGCTGATGTTGTTCAGCGGCAAGTTCTAAAAGGGTTGGAGGGTATTAATAAGACAAATGCAGAAGCAATGGTTGTAGCATATGAACCAGTTTGGGCAATAGGAACTGGTCGGTCTGCCAGCCCAGAAGCTGCTAATGAAATAATTGGCAGCATTGTCCGAAAGAACCTTGCTGCTATATTCGGTGAAGATATTGCTGCAAAGATTCGAATTCTTTACGGCGGATCAGTAAAAAGCTCAAATGCCAAGAATTTTTTTGTTCAATCAGAGATTGATGGTGCACTTGTTGGTGGCGCCAGTTTAAAAGCGGCTGAATTTGTAAAGATTTCCGAAGCTGCTGTAGATAATTAAGTGAAATATTTTCGTTATTTCTTGTATTTAATAGCGGTTGGTGTATAATCGCTTTTTATCCTGTACCAAATTGCCTGTCGCCTGCATCCCCCAAACCGGGAACGATATAGCCAATGTCGTTTAAATGATCGTCAACTGCAGCGAGGTGTAATGGGATGTCGGGATGTTTGGAATGCACTAACTCGATTCCTTCAGGTGCTGCTATTATTCCAACGAATTTGATGTGTTTCACTCCCCAGCGTTTTAATATATCAATTGTGGCGACTGCAGAGCCACCTGTTGCAAGCATAGGATCAAGGATTAAACAAACTGCAATATGTGGTTCTACGGGTAATTTATTGTAATATTCTATAGGGTTCAGTGTTTCTTCATCACGATATATTCCTATATGCAAGACTTCTGCAGAGGGCATTAATTCCCAGACGCCCTCCACCATTCCTAAGCCAGCCCTGAGAATTGGGACTAAACCAATTTTCTCCTTGAGTTCGCAACCACCCATTTTCTCTAAAGGAGTTTCAATTTCTATTGGGCTCAATAATAAATCCCCGGTAGCTTCATAAGCTAACAACCTGGATATTTCACGAATAAGTTCCCTGAATTTTTTGGGTTCTGTGGATTTATCACGTAATTTGGATAATTTATGTTTAATAAGCGGATGTTCAGAAATGAAGACGTCTTTCATAAATTTACTCCTCAGAAAAACTAGTTTGTTTTTCAAAAACCTATCATATCAGAAAAACAAGTTGTTTATCTTTAATATTTGATAAACGGTATAATGAATTGTATGAATCAGGAAAAACGGCAGATCATCAACCCAGAACCGAAAACTGAAGACCGTTTTGATCATACTCTTCGCCCACGATTTTTGAGTGAAGTTATTGGACAGAGTCAGGTTAAAGAGAATCTAGTTATTTTAATCAAAGCCGCCAATCAGCGTGGAGAGGCGTTAGATCATGTTCTTTTTTATGGTCCACCTGGGTTGGGTAAGACCACACTTGCACATGTTCTAGCTAATGAAATGCATGTGAATATCAAAGTCACTGCTGGACCGGCAATCGAGCGGTCTGGCGATTTGGCTGCAATTCTGACAAATTTGCATGAAAGTGATGTTCTTTTCATTGATGAAATCCATCGTTTGGGAAAGACAGTGGAAGAAGTGCTCTATCCAGCAATGGAGGAATATTCACTGGATATTATTATTGGGAAAGGTCCATCAGCCCGTTCTATCCGTCTAAAATTGCCAAGGTTTACCGTGATCGGTGCAACCACACGCCTTGCTCTCCTCAGTTCTCCATTAAGAGCACGCTTTGGCGCAGTGTATCGATTGGATTACTATGATTTACATGCAATGAAGCAAATAGTCGAACGTGCAGCGGGGTTACTGGGTATCACTGTTGAAAAGGAAGGCGTTGAGGAGGTATCCCGCAGAGCGCGCGGCACACCGCGTGTTGCTTTACGTTTGCTACGTAGAGTACGCGATTATGCAGAAGTCCGTGCTGATGGCATACTCACACGCGGGGTTACTCTTGAAGCGATGGAATTGCTGAGCATTGATGAGCTGGGATTAGATGAAATTGACCGGATGGTGCTGTCTACTATTATTAATAAATATGATGGAGGCCCGGTTGGTTTGAGCACAATCGCTGCATCGATTAGTGAGGAACCGGATACTATCATGGATGTAGTGGAACCCTATCTGCTTCAATTAGGGTTTCTAGGTCGGACTGCCCAAGGACGTGTGGCGACAAAATTAGCTTATGAACATATGAGGGTTTTTTATCGAGAAAAACCATCTCAACCCAGCCTGATTTAAACGTGAAGACCTCTCAATTTGATTACAATCTTCCTCCAGAATATATTGCCCAGACACCTGTTGAACCTAGGCATGCTTCCAGGTTATTGATTCTTAATCGGTCAAGTGGAGAAATTACGCACTCCCATTTCTATGAGTTGGGTAAATTTCTACAGAGAGGTGACCTTTTAGTTATTAATAAGACTCGCGTTTTACCAGCTCGAATCTATGCGCGTAAACCAACTGGCGGTAAAGTTGAGTTGCTGTTGCTTCGTTCACTCGAGCCATCAATTTGGCGAGTTCTTGTTGGGGGCAAAAGAGTCAAAAGAGGGCTCGTCTTACAAATACCAAATGGTCCTAATGCAGAAATCATAGAAGAACTATCTGGCGCAGAACGCCTGGTAAATTTTTCAGAGCCAATAGTACCCTTCTTGGACTCTATTGGTGAAATGCCCTTGCCCCTGTATATACACGAAACGCTTGAGGATCCAGAGCGTTACCAGACAGTATATAGTAAAGAGAGCGGATCAGCTGCAGCTCCAACTGCGGGACTTCATTTTTCTGAGGAATATATTGAGAAACTCAAAAGTAAGGGAATTCTCTTCGCAGAAGTTACCTTGCATGTGGGGTTAGATACTTTCGCGCCAGTAACAGAGGAAAAGGCAGAAGACCATAAAATTCATAAAGAGTGGTGCAGAGTGACACAGGAAATTGCTGATCTGATCAACCAGACGCATCTTTCGGGAGGGCGAATAGTTGCTGTTGGTACAACTACGGTGCGGGTATTGGAAACAGTAGCTAAGTATGCGTATCAAGAATGCATAGTGGGTGAATTTGCCGGGATGACTGATCTATTTATCTTGCCCGGTTTTCAATTTCGGGTAGTCGATGCTTTAGTTACAAATTTCCATTTGCCACACACTACGTTGTTGATGATGGTCAGTGCTTTTGCTGGTATGGAGAGAATCATGCATGCTTACCAAACAGCAATACAGGAGAATTATCGCTTTTATTCATTTGGCGATGCTATGTTAATCATGTAGATTTTTAATATGAAATTGAAAGAAGTATGATTAAGAGAGAGACCAATAATAGGCTTACTGATTATAAGCGCTTAATCTGCCTGTTATTAATTTGTACCATATAGCGACATATGTAATTTCACATAAAGCTACTTCTGCTAATAGAAATTGTGCCACTACTACGTTTAAAATTCTGTCGGAGGTTTTCACTTTAAAGTTAAAAAACTAGGTAATAGACTCTGCTATTGGCATGCACGGTGCTGGTGGATTTGGAGCACAGTGTGGCTTAGTAGAGGGCACATTATTATTCTTGGGCATTATTAGTAGAGCTGAAGAGCTTCCAGATGAAGACATCGAAAAGTCTTGTCAAGACTTTGCTAGACAGTTTGAGGCTCATTTCGGTAGTCTCCAGTGTAAGGTATTGCGCCCTCAAGGTTTTCAACCCAATAACCCGCCACACTTTTGTGAAGAAATCACAAGAGATGGTATAGTCTTTAGTATTGATTTTTTTAATAAAATCATCATCAGGGCTACCTGATACTCACCATATCTGACTGCTTGTGAAACAGCAATACAGGAGAATTACCGTTAAGATTCTTTTGGCGATGCTTCGTTGATTTTGCGGATACTAATAATGGAATCAAGAAAAAAAAAGTGGGAAAAGCTAAATAATAAGCTGATCCACTGTAAGCTATGTCCGCGGTTGGTAAAGTGGCGCGAGACAGTGGCACGCGAGAAGCGTCGGGCATATAAGGATCAGGAATATTGGGGGAAACCTGTGCCCGGGTTTGGAGACCGAGACGCACGACTTTTGATCGTTGGGCTAGCACCCGGTGCACATGGCTCAAACAGAACAGGCCGAATGTTTACTGGTGATGCCTCCGGCGATTTCCTCTATCCTACGCTTTATCAGGCAGGGTTTGCTAGCCAACCAATCTCAGAAAGCAAAAATGATAGTTTGTACCTAACAAATGTTTTATTACGGCTGTTTGTCGTTGTGTACCACCTAAGAATAAACCTACACATGAGGAAATGCAGAATTGCCGGGGGTTTTTAATGAGAGAAATTGAGCTGCTGGATAATCTAAAAGGAATTGTTGCACTGGGGCGGATTGCATTTGATAATTTATTAAAAACATATTTTTTAATATATTCAATTAAGATAAACCCAAAACCGCAATTCCTTCATGGCGCATTGATTGAATTTACAGGAAATGTACCTTGGATTCTGGTTTGTTATCATCCCAGCCGACAAAATACGCAAACTGGCAGATTAACTATTGAAATGTTTAATCTGATTTGGTATCGAGCAAAGAGCTTAATTGTGTGAATTTTTTACTAGAATACTTCCCAATTCATTCAATAAACCTAATGGACTCATTAATATGAAATATTGAATTAAAAAAAACCGAGAAGGAAAATTTCTCGGTTTTTTGTAGGTAAACAGGTTTTCTATTCCTTTTTAATTGTTTCCCAGCCTGCATATTTGGCTGTGTTGCCTAACTCAGCCTCGATACGCAAGAGCTGATTATATTTTGCCACACGGTCAGAGCGTGCTGGAGCACCAGTTTTGATTTGTCCAGTATTGAGCGCTACTGCCAGGTCTGCGATAGTTGTGTCTTCGGTCTCACCAGAGCGGTGTGAGGTGACTGCCCGCCAGCCAGCCCGGTGGCAGAGCTCAACAGCTTCAATAGTCTCAGTGAGCGAGCCGATCTGGTTCACTTTTACCAGCAGAGCGTTGCAGGCTTTTTCCTCGATGGCGCGTTTCACCCGTGTGGGATTAGTAACCAGCAAGTCATCCCCTACAATTTGCAGATTATCGCCAAGTTTTTTCGTCATTAATTTCCAACCCTCCCAGTCATCTTGCGCCAGTCCATCCTCAATCGATACAATCGGGAACTGGTCTACCCAGGATTTCCAGAACTCTACCATTTGATCACTGGTGAGTTTTTTTCCTTCACGCCTTAAGTTGTAAATTTTCTTTTCTTCGTTGTAGAATTCAGAGGCAGCAGGGTCGAGCGCAATGGCAATTTGCTTACCTGCCTTATACCCGGCTTTTTCAATAGCCTCCAGAATCACTTCAACGGCTTCAACGTTGGTTTTCAATTGGGGGGCATAGCCGCCCTCATCACCAATAAGTGTGGCATAGCCATGGGCTTTAAGTACAGTCTTTAAAGTGTGGTAAATCTCAGAGCTCCAACGCAGAGCTTCGGAGAATGACGATGCTCCTAACGGCATGATCATGAACTCCTGTGCATCAGTGGACTGCCAGTTGGTATGAGCACCTCCATTAATGATGTTTAACATAGGTACTGGCAGTACATGTGCATAGACGCCGCCGATATATCGATATAAAGGTAGTCCTAGAGAATTGGCAGCAGACTTGGCAATTGCCAGACTTGTTCCCAGGATGGCATTTGCGCCTAATCTGGATTTGTTCTGTGTGCCATCCAGCTCAATTAATGTCAAGTCGATAGCACGCTGTTCGGTTGCATCCCACCCCAGGAGCGCATCAGCAATCTCAGTGTTAATATTATTAACGGCTTTCGTTACGCCCTTGCCTCGGTAGTGTGTTTTATCGCCATCGCGCAATTCCAGAGCTTCATGCACTCCAGTGGAAGCGCCGGAGGGTACATCCGCGCGGCCCCAGCTACCGTCTTCTAAAACCACTTCCACCTCCACAGTAGGATTGCCACGTGAATCAAGGATTTCTTGGGCAGTTATGGTTTCGATATATGAGTACATTGTCATTCCTTTAAATTGAATTTTTATTAGAAAACATTTGTCAGCAAATAAGTATAATACTTTTTGTTTTATTTGGTGTTATATCAATGTGACCATATTATCTGAAAAATATTATCGATCACCAATACAAGAAACTACTTGGCGAAGAATCTTCATTTGGATGTTAAGACATATGTTAGGTGCTTTAGAAAAACTTGAGGTTATAACATCAGAAAATATGCCAAAAGAAGGAGCAGCAATTTTAGCAGCTAATCATCTCTCTTTTTATGACGGCTTTGTGCTGCAATATGCAATTCAACGTCAGCTTTTTTTCATGAGCAAAGCAGAAGCTTTTCAAAACCCCATTTACATGTTTGTTATGTATCAAATGGGAGCTTTTCCAGTGCAGCGAGGGAAGTTTGATCGTATGGCGTTGCTGCAAGCGCGACGTGTTATAAAAGCAGGGCAGGTATTAGGCATGTTCCCGGAAGGCACACGAAGTTATGGTAAGGGGTTAAAGTCAGGAAAAACCGGGGTTGCACATTTAGCTTTACGGTTGAATTGTCCTATTGTACCGGTTGCTATTGATGGAGCTCAACACATTGTGAAAAAGCTGTTTCGTCGCGCACAAGTAACCATAAAAGTATGTCAGCCCATATATCCACAGATTGATATTAAAGCTGCAGATCTGACCGAAATGATTATGAAAACATTGGCGGCAAATCTGCCGATTGAACTACGTGGAATTTATGCATAATGGGCAGTTAATTTATTCAAGATTTGTCTGTATCACTGCCTTTATAAATCCATTGAATAATGGGTGCGGTCGATTGGGCCGAGAGAGAAACTCTGGATGGAACTGTGTACCCAGCATAAAGGGATGGTCTTTCAATTCTGCGATTTCAACTAATTTTCCATCAGGTGACTTACCTGAAAAAATCATGCCGTGTTCTTCCAAAGCTTCACGGTATACATTATTCAACTCAAAACGGTGCCGATGGCGTTCATTTACAGATTCTTTTTTATATGCTCTTGCGGCTAAAGTGCCGGGTTGCAGATTGCATGGATATAAGCCCAGGCGCATAGTACCGCCCATGTCGCTAATTCCTTTTTGGTCAGGCATTAGATCAATGACTGGATAGGGAGTTCTGCGGTCAAACTCTGTTGAATTAGCTCTTCTTTCTTTGAATATAAACCTGGCAAATTCAACTACCATTAATTGCATTCCCAGACATAAGCCGAAATAGGGAATTTTATTTTCACGCGCATATTGTATTACTTGGATTTTCCCCTCAATACCGCGGCTGCCGAAACCACCTGGCACAATAATACCGTCTGCACTCTTTAAATCCTCCCAGCGATTGCCTTTCTCTAAGTCTACCGATTGTATCCATAATAGATCAAGCGATGCTTGGTGTTTAAATGCGGCGTGGTAAAGTGCCTCGCGCACACTGATATAGGCATCATGTAGCTCCACGTATTTGCCCACAATGGCGATTTTTAACTTAATCTTTGGGTTTCTTGCAGAGGCAATCATTTTTTTCCACTTACGCCATTGCGGTTTCTGGTGAGGATTTTGTTTAAAGTGTTTAAGTATAAATTCGGCAACATGCGCTTGTTCTAGTTTTAGTGGGACGTGATAATAAGTAGGGGCTGTTTCCATTGGAATAACTGCGCGTTTTAACACATCACAGAAAGAGGATATTTTTTCTAATAGAGCATCATTGATGGGATAATCGGATCTGGCGATGATCATGTTGGGTGCAATTCCAATAGACCGCAGTTCTCGTACAGAGTGTTGAGTGGGTTTAGTTTTTAGCTCTCCGGTAGCACTGATATGCGGCAGCCAGGTGGCATGAATATAGAAAGTTCTTTCAAGTCCAATATCGCGCCGCAGTTGACGCAGTGCTTCTAAAAATGGTAGGCTTTCAATGTCACCAACTGTACCCCCTACTTCTACAAGCACAAACTCCGCTCCAGTCAATTTTGCAATAAGCCGTACGCGCCGTTTTATTTCATTGGTGATGTGTGGAATAACCTGGATTGTACCTCCAAGGTAATCACCACGTCGTTCTTTACTAATAACGGATGCATAAACCTGGCCGGTGGTTACATTACATTCCTTATTCAAATGAATATCCATAAGCCGCTCGTAGTGACCTAAGTCCAGATCAGTCTCTGAGCCATCATCTAACACGAACACCTCCCCATGCTGATATGGGCTCATCGTGCCTGGGTCAACATTAATGTAAGGATCAAGCTTTTGAATGGCAACTTTGAAACCTCTTTCCTTCAACAGGCGTCCAATGGAGGCTGCAGTCAATCCTTTGCCTACCGAACTTACAACTCCCCCTGTAAAAAAAATGTACTTTGCTGGTTTTACATCAGTCTTCATGGTTCATTTCGTTCCTAAAAATGCAAAAGGGAGGGTCGATTTTTCGACCCTCCCTTTTAGTAGTAAGTTTAAGTTTATTATTATTTCTAAATGCTTTTTCCTCATCACCTTATAAATTAGTTTACCATAAATAAAAAACCCCATTTTTATAAAAGTCGATTGAGTTTATTATTTAATTAATTTTATAATCGCCGGTCAAGAGTACGTCGAAAGATATTTTCTTGTTCTTCTGAAATAGTCTTACCATGCTTGTCACGCTTAATTTGCCCCTCATTATTATTGACATGACCAATAGCGGCTCGTAAGGCAATTTCCATTGTGGTTGGTTCGGGTTCTACTGGTTCTTCTGCTTTAGGTTGGACTATCTTTTCTTTTTCTTTGCGTTTTCGAGGTTTACGCTTGGATTGTACGGGGGTAACTGACACACCTTCGATTTCTTCTAGCTTAGGTTGAAGTGCTTTCATGCTCAATTTAATTTGTTTGCGTCGACGGTTGAAATCGATAATCTTCACTTCCACTTCGTCACCTATATTAACAATATCGGAAGTTGCTTTTACATAATCTTGCGTTAGCTCACTGATATGTATCAATCCGGGGAGTTCTGATCCGATATCTACAAATGCACCAAAATTTTCAATTTTGACAATTTTTCCCTTAACAACCATGTTTTTTTTGATTTCTCGCCATTCCAGTGCATTTGGCTCCTTCATGGTCACTTCAATGCGGTCCTTTTGGACATTATGCACCCAAACTTCTAATTCCTGACCTTCTTTTAGAAAATCTGAAACCCTTTTGATGGGTTTATCGGAAGGCAGGATGATCTGGGAAACGTGCAGTAGGGCGGGTCTTTCAACACCAATGTCCACAATCGCGCCTGCCGTGCTGGTTTTTACAACCTTTCCTTTGAGGTGCATCTTGCGTTTAAGTTTATCGGAATTTGAAATATCAGTAATTATGCCTGAATCCATTTTTAAGCACTCCCGTTCATTGTGTCAAACGGTCGTAAATTATACTCTTCACGGGTTGGTATGTCAATTAAAATAGTGTTTTGAAATAGAAGTATGCTTTTACCTATTAAGCACCCATTCAATGGCTTTGTCCAATTGGGGATCAATCCCAGCCTCGTAATCTTCCTCGGTTATTTCCACCACAATGTCTGGCACTAATCCATCTCCTTGAATCTGGCGCCCATTGGGTGTGAGCCACCGGGCAACAGAGACTCTCACTGCTCCATTATCCCCTTCAAGGATAGTCCAGTTTTGGATGAGCCCTTTTCCAAAAGTGACTGAACCGATTAGAATACCACGTTCATGGTCTTGAATTGCTCCGGCTGTGATTTCTGAGGCGGAGGCAGTTCCTCCATTGACGAGTACTATCAAGGGGATACTTTTTTCGATAGCGTCACCTTGTGCTTTGTAAATTTCTTGTGTTCCGTCACCCCATTCTTCAATCATAATTGTGCCTTCATCAATAAACAGCGATGTGATATTAATGGCAGAATCCAGAAATCCACCACTGTTGTTGCGTAAGTCGAATATCAATCCAATTGGGTCGTTAATTAACATTTCCTCTAATGCATTTTTCACTTTTTCATCGACATTTGTACTGTATTGAAATAGGCGTAGATAAGCGATATTGTTATCCAGTATATGATATTCTATCGCTGGCACTTCAATCACGGCACGTGTGATCTCAATATCGATGGGAATATTTTCATCTTCTCTAACTATAGTCAAAATGACTTTGGTATCTGCTGGACCGAGTATTCTGCGCAGTATAAGTGTTGGATCAACTCCAGTCATATCTTCACCGTCAATATTAATAACGATGTCGCCTGGTTTGATGCCGGCTTCCTCAGCAGGCGAATTGGGCATTGGGCTGATAATTATTAGAAATTTACCTGAAGTATCAACCCAGGCACCAATACCAGTATATTCTCCTTGTAGAGGTGCATTTTGTTGTTGATATTCATCCGGGTCCATATAGGAAGTATGTGGATCTCCCAAGCTTTCCAACATGCCGCTTATAGCGCCATGCATCATTTCTATATCATCTACAGGTTGATCGACGTATTGTTCATGAACAATATCCCAGGCTTCAAACACAGGTATGAATAATTCGTTGAGTTCTAGGTTAGAATTGAATGAGTAATTATTTTTTTTTGCGGCTAAAAAATCACGCCCAAAAAAAGCGCCACCCATAAAAGTAGCCCCGAAGATAATTAATAGAAAAAGCCCAATAAAAAAAAACTGTAAGTATTTTTTCATCTATTCAACATTAGTAAGTTTTTTTATTAATGTGGTTTCAAACTTTTAGTGCAACAAGATTATTAATGACTTCATCAGGTTTGAAAAAATCCAAAGCTTTTCGAGGTCTATCATTTAGCTTTCTTTGGACTACTTTTATTTCTTCTTCTGATACCT
>DUED01000064.1 GCA_011176685.1 Anaerolineae bacterium | reverse complement strand
GCTTGCTTATTTGCTAAGCATCGACTAATTTCTTCTCGTTCTGTATTTGTTAGCTGTTTATATTTTCCTTTTTGCATACGAATGATTTTAGCTCCTCATCCGTTGCACTAAATGTCTGAATTAACAATATAAATAAGTCCTGATATTATCTCCCTAATTTTTCATTAATCACTACACTTAAGTGTGCACCAAATAATGCGATAGTACTGATCAAGTAAATCCAAAACATCAGAGCTACGATCGTGCCCAGGGAGCCATATACAAGCTCATATTTTAATATGCCCTCCTCAAGCAGCCAGGTGAATACTTTTGTTGCTATCTGCCATGCTACAGCAGCGATTGCCGCAGCAATGAAAGCTCCTAACCAGCCTAACTTATTTTTAGGGCCAAAACGATAGAGCATATATAACATGAATAAGGTTGTTAGGAAAGGAATCGAGCGGATGATATAACGCCACAGAACTGTCTCGTGCAAAGGGACTTTGCCCCAGTAAAAAAGATTAATTTTGGGTATAAAACTGGTGATAGTGTTGGAAAGGAAAGATATACCAAACAATATAGTTAATATCCCTACCATGCCAAATGCCAGTGCTCTATCTTCAAGGAAATTACGTTTTGTATAACCTGGTTGTGCACGATTAATGTTTCTGGTTAAGATTGAAAAAAAACCTAAACTTGACCATAAGAAACCAACCAAACCAATTAATCCAACTGTTCCTCTCAATTCTAAGACTTGCTTAATATTAGCTTCAATGAGCAGCTGAGCCGTAGGCAGTAATCGGACGATGAGACTCATTACATAGGAATATGCAACTTCATTCTCAAGCCAAAAGCTGGCACCAATGATTAAAAATAATAACAGTGGGGAAATTGAAAAAAAAGCATAAAACGCCATCCCTGCTGAAGCTTGTGCTGCATTTGAATCAGAAAATCGTTTAAGCGCAATACGAAAAATTCGCACAGCCCCATGTGTACGTTCGTTCAACCATTCGTAAACTATACGCAATGGTTTTTCAACAGTCGTCAGATATTTCATGATGAAGCGTTATAATCAACAATTATATAACATAAAAAAGCTGACATAATAGTCAGCTTTTTTGAAAGATTTTTTGAAAATTACACAAATTTCTCTCTAATTTCCGCACTTAAATAATCCAAGATAGCTACAGTAATGGCAATAAACCACACGGCAATTCCCGCAGCCCGATAATCTAGTAATCGAATCCACTGAGATAATAAGAAACCAATTCCGCCACCACCCACAAAACCAATTATTGTTGACATACGAATATTGATGTCCCAGCGATATATTGTGAATGAAACATACGGAGGAACTATTTGTGGTACAACTGCGAAGGCTATTGTTTGAACCCAATTAGCCCCTGTAGCATGAATCGCTTCAATTGGACCGGGGTCAATAGATTCGATGGCTTCTGAGTATAATTTCGCCAGGGCTGCCATGGAATGCAGTGATAAAGCTAAAATACCAGCAAAGGGACCTAATCCCACCACTATTACTGCGATAATTGCCCAAATTAATGGCTCAATTGATCTGACAATGTTTAAAATAGTCCTAATGACATAATAGATTGCTTTTGTAATTGTATATTCCGACATCAGGTTTTTTGCCGCTAAGAAGCTTAATGGAATAGCAAAAATGATGCCGAAAAAGGTTGCCATCATCCCTATGAATATCGTCTCAATCATCTTTTCAATTGCAAGCTTTAACTCTTTACTTGGCTGCGCAGACCCAATACTGACTATCTGTCTGGTTTGAATTTCCCAAATTTTTTCTCCTTCACCGGCAGCAGGTGGCATAAGTCTGTAAGGCATGATAATATCTACATTGAAATCACCATTTTCATCTGTAATTGCTTTTACATACTCACCTTCCTGACGTTGCCTGAACTCATTATTCAGGGGGTCTTTCCACCAGATTTCGACCTCAACTAGGGGATCATAATTACTCCCTGTAAGCGAAAAGGTTGTACCGGGTGTACCATCCACCTCAGTTGTATCGCCGCAGGTTGGCTCAACAAGTAGGAACGGCTCATCCTCTTTTGGTTCGGCTTCAGGAAAAGGAATTTCAGTGCATGGGGATTGTATTTCTGCACTAATAGTCATTATTTCTTTAGGATATTCGATGGCTTTTTTCCATGGCCACATGACTCTTGTAATTGTTGGAACGGCGTCATCAGCCCGTGAAAAAAAAGCAATAAGATCAATTTCTCCTATTTGCCAGCCAAGAATAAAAAAGACGATAAGCACCATGAAGAGAAGCCCCGCCGGTTCGCCACTTATTCCGCTGCGTTTAGCTATAATAAAAGCGTCAATGATTATCCAGATGTATATAATCGCTATCAGGATTGTTAGCAGTATAAGGGTTGGTTCTAAATAATAGGCTTTAGATATTTTTGTCAAAATGTCTTCATAGCGTCGTCCTGCTTGAAAGATACGCCAGATTAGCAAACCGGTGACAGTGATAAAACTGAAAAACAATATTAAACCTCGGCGGTAAGCCCTTGCCAATATCTGCCCTAATCCCGGAAGAAATATCGAGCATATTGACGCAATAAAAGGTGGAACAAAGCTATTCTTGGTTTCTTGTGATTCATTCCCCATTTTCTTATTGGATTTCTTTTTCATGTTGATTGTCCTAAGGTCTATTTGATTTCGCCTTCGATGCCCTCACCCACCCGCTCTGCTTCTTGTCCGTATATTTCCTTGAATTCATCATCGTTCATGGCTCGGATTTCAGCTCTTGAACCCCTGTACACAATTTCGCCATCGCGTATACCAATTACTCTTTCGGCATAGCGCTGGACGAGGTCCAGGTAGTGAAGACTACAGATAATTGTGATGTCATCTTCCTGGTTTAGTTTCTCCAGATTCATAAGAATAGAATGAGCTAAAACAGGGTCAAGACTTGCCACTGGTTCGTCTGCGAGAATCATTTTTGGATCCTGCATTAAAGCTCGCGCAATCCCGACGCGCTGCTGCTGCCCACCACTGAGCTCATCCGCTCTTTTTTTAGCTTGGTCTGTAATGCCAAGCCTGTCTAATACAGTATTCGCCTTTTTTAAGTCTTCAGATGAAAATTTGCCAAGAGCACTGCTGAATGCCGGGCTGTATCCCAGCCTGCCTGCAAGTACATTCTTCATTACTGATGATCTCTTAACCAGATTGAAATGCTGAAAAATCATGCCGATCTTTCTACGGATTTTTCTAAGATCTTCGCCCTTCAGTTCGGTAATATTCATACCATTCCAGATAATTTCCCCTTCTGTGGGGTCAATCAATCGGTTGATGCATCTCAGCAGTGTTGATTTCCCTGCGCCACTTAATCCGATAATTATTAGGAATTCTCCATCGGATACAGTAAAACTAATATTTTTTAATGCCACAGTACCATCATCATATATTTTTGTCAAATTATTTACTTCAAGCATTTAAGTTATCTCCTTTATAAAAAAATAATAATTTTTATAAAAAAAAGACCGTTGCTATTGAAATTATTTTTTACTTTCCAATATGAAATTATACAATTTCAATTATTAAAAACCATATTAAGAAAGATGTTTTTAAAATTATCTATAAATGTAGTAAATGATATTTCTATATTTCTGAATAATTATATATATTAATTCTTTACGGTGAAGGGAAAGGCATAAAAACCTTTCCCTTGATATATATTCTTTTAAAAGTTTGTCATATTGGACTAAATATTAGTCCTCAGCTATTTCTGCTGCTGAAACTCCTGACGCATCCAGGATCTGTCGGAAAGTATCATAGAAGGTATCATCGCCCTCTTGCATGCCACCCCAATTATAAGCCTCCTCCATTGCCGCAGCGCCTTCTTCGGTATCGTATAGTGCCAAGAATGCAGCCACCAGAGTGGCTTTTATATCCTCTGGAAAATTAACATGGAATTGGATGCCATCATTGGGAATGTCTGGCTCTAATGCGATAACAACAGTCTTATCCATAACATCTGGATAATCTTCCACAACAATATCGCGAGCGTCAACCCATGTGGTACCAAAATCACAATCACCGTTATAAACACCGGCTACTACAGCATCATGTGAACCCGCATCCACAATCTCAGCCAAGTCGGTTTCTGGGTCTATTCCCAAACCTTTTAACATGATTGAAGGAACAATCCAACCACTTGCGCTGGTCACATCTACGCGGCAGTATGTTTTTCCGGCTAAATCCTCAAGCTTTTCAAGCCCACTGTCCACATGAACTAAGAATTGACCATTGTAGTATGCATTTCCATAGCGAGTTGAAATCAAGGCAGTTTCAACACATCCCTTTTCGGCTGCAAGGATGTAGGAAAATGTTGCCAGGGCACCCATATGTGCTTGAGGTGGATCAGCGCATAATGCTTCGATAGCAGCAGTATAGCTGGTCGCCACAAACGGTTCAATAACCAGGCCGGTTGCATCAAAAATCAAATCTGCCACTTGTTCAAAACCAGTAACCACACGCTCAGTTTCTCCAGAGGGAACCGCAGCAAAAATAATGGGGTTATCTTCAGCACCTATATTTTTCCATGGATCCGCCTTGCACGCTGTCAATGACAGCGCAGCAATCATAATGAATGCCAGGAAAGTAAACAACCTCTTCTTAGTCATACTATTTTCTCCTTTAATTGAATGGAATTTGGATTTTTATTTATACTTTAGATAATAGCGTAAGATATGATGTTTTGCAAGTTACCAATCTTAAAATATATATAGACAAATATCATTGCTGTTGATCAAAAAGATCACAAACAGATTTACCCACAACCCGGTTGGGTCGAGCATGATCCATGGGATATCTGGCAAAATACTTTGGAGCAATTAATGAAGAATTAGCAAGTCGAAATAATTTGGCGACCCTCTATGAGTCGGGCGGAATGTGATAAATTAATCCACAACTGGAAAAAAGCTGTCCAACGGTTATTCAATTGGTTAGAACAATACTGAATTGAAATAATTTATTCAACTTGACGATATCTTTATTTAAGCATAAAATCCCTATCTGCTTAAAAGATAAGTTCAGTAGCGAAGGTAACCATAATTGGTGAGAGGCGCGAAAGGAATAGAAAATGGAAAATATTATCATCAAAGCGAAAAATCGTGATCTAATCGGGAAAAAAGTTAAGGTCCTTCGTAAAGAAGGTAAATTACCAGCGGTGATCTATGGATACAAGATGACTCCAACACCTATTACCTTAGACCTGCGTGATGCAACTTCAATTTTGAATAAATTATCCTCATCAAGTATTGTAAGTATTGATTTAGAAGGTAAGGAGCATGCAGCACTTGTTCGTGAAAAGCAACGGGATTTCATTAAGGGTAGCCTGCTTCATGTTGACTTCCAGGTTGTATCACTCACAGAAAAAGCACACACAAATGTGGCAATTGTACTTATGGGCGAATCCCCTGCATTGAAAGAATATAATGCATTAATTGTTACAGGC
The DNA here is from genome assembly GCA_011176685.1 of Anaerolineae bacterium. Classification (GTDB taxonomy): domain Bacteria; phylum Chloroflexota; class Anaerolineae; order Anaerolineales; family Anaerolineaceae; genus A373. The sequence continues at coordinate 11,285 of DUED01000064.1, read as the reverse complement.
ATTACTGAAGTAGAAGTGGAGAGTCTACCCAAAGATCTTCCAGAGAGAATTACTGTTGATATTTCTGGGCTTACAGAAATCGGTGATGCGATTTATTTAAAAGATGTGTCTATTCCTGTTAATGTAGATTTCCTTACTAATCCTGAAGAGCTTATAGCTGTTGCAACCGCTGTAAAAGAAGAAGTAATAGAAGAAGAGGAAGAGGAATTAATCGAAGTTGAGGAAGAACTGGAAGAACCAGAAATGATCGAGCATGGCCAGAAAGAAGAAGATAGAGAGAAAAAAGAACCTGAGTGAAAAAAGGCGGCAAAAATGCCGCCTTACTTCTTAGTTATAACCTCAATAAACGTCTGCGATATTTAATCTTAGATTCCCTAGAAAATTTCAACCTTATATTCTTCAAAGATAATTATTTACCTTTTTTTTCATGTATTATTATTTATCCTTATTTTCTTGAAATTAATTCGATCATGCAACCATTTTTTTGTCTTGGTCTTATTCAAGTAAAGTTAATCAGCTCTTAGTAAACTACCACAATAAACACAAGCAGCTGTTGAGGTATCTATCCAATCCACTTCCTTAGGATTGACGGGGCCTCCACACTTAGGGCAGTTCGTTGGCAATTGTGCACTAACACGAGAACCCCTAACAGATGTGGCTTTCACCCAAACAGGCGCTTCTTTCACTTCTTGTGGTACCTGTTTCTCCAACCAGGTTTCAATCTCTACCGCCTGTTCATTCAAGCCATTTTCGCGTAATCGATGAACAACTGCAGAAGCAGAGCGTTTAAGTTCAGCCCACTTTTTCCGTTCGATAAATTTACCCAACCCCTTCTTAATTATTTCTATTCCTTTATCTTTCTCCTCCGCTTTTATCCAGGCAGCTCCTGCTTGCAAATATAACCTCGGGGCTTGAGGTATTTTATTTTTCTCCGCTTTATCCGCCAGTTCTTCGAATAATTTTGCAGCTTCGAGATAATCCCCATTTTGGAATAGTTTATGTGCTTCTACTAGTTTTGGGTGTGCTCGTCTGGCAGGCCTTCTAAGGGGTGGTCTTCTTATTGGTTGTATTGGTCTTCTGCGCCACATGGTTTTCTCCTTATTCTTTTTATTTATTATCAATTAGTTCTATAGATTTGGCAAATATTAAATAACCTGTATGGGCTACCATTCGGTCAGTTGGCCGCAAACGTGTAGCCTCAGGTTTGAAATAACGTAATAGAATCTCACAAACCTCAATAAATGAAAAACTGTTGCGGTTTAATTCTATTAGCAATTTAATCACCTGATTCACAGTTGGGAGAATTGCTCCAAAAGCCCCCCCTAATTTAAGGGCTTCCCTGACTTGAGCAATATAATCATAAGGATTGGGCAAGTCCAGAAACACAGCATCAACGTTTTTTTCATCAAAACCATTTCTGATATCTTTAAGTTTGAAAGTTACCCGATCCCCTAACTTGATTAATGATAAATTATCTTTAGCCAGTTTATGCATTTCAGGTCTGATTTCATAGGTATAAACATGTCCATTTTTCCCTACAGCAAAAGCTAACGCCTGGGTCAATCCGCCTGAGCCTGTCCCTGCTTCAATGATGTTTATTCCAGGACCTATTCCCATGGTTACTTGTATGAATCCTATGTCTTTAGGATAAAGAATTTGTGTGTTACGTTTGGTGTTCAATATCAAACTGTTCAAGGATGGCCTAAATAAAATGAAGGGTTTTCCCAAATGGCTGATTACTTGACTTCCCCAAGGTTTGCCAATAAGGTCATCGTGTTTAATAATCCCCCGATGAGTTTGTAAGGTTTCTCCTCTTATCAAAATGAAAATGTCTGATTTATGTCTTGGTCCAGCAAGTTCTACTAAGTCTCCCTCCTGGACAGTATTTTTATAGTGAGTAAACATAGATCTTTCCTTAATACTGTTATTTATTTATCGTTGTTATTCTTCTTCATCTGATTCAAAACTTAACCAATAAATGAAAGCTAAAAGTAAGCAGCTTCCAATTGCTGCCATCCCAAAATCCACAGGACCATACAATAATATCTGTATGTTCAAATGTGAACTAACAGTATTCCCTATCCAAAATCCAACCCAACTGAAAAAAATATATGAAACAATACGTTTAATATTACCGCCAAAAATTAAATGGATAATTGATCCAATCAAACTTGCAATTAATGAACCGAAAAAAAACGCGGGTAGAGTCATTTTCTAATTATATTTTAATGCTGCCTCCACCCAATACATTGTCCTTATGATAAAAAACTGCAAACTGACCTGGTGTGATATCTCGTAATGGTTTACTCAAATGCACAAGAACTTCATTTTCTCCAACCGGTATGATTTTCGCCTTCACTAGTTTTGCCTGATATCGAATTTTTATATTGGCATAAAAGGGGTTTAAATGTTCTCCTTTAGTAATCCAATTGACTCTCGTTACTTCGAATTTGTTTTTTCCAAGATCTCCTTCTTCACCCACAATTAATTGGTTTTTTAAAATATCTTTTCGAATTACAAAAAGTGCTTTGTTCGATGATATCCCTAATCCTTTTCTCTGTCCAATAGTATAGAATCCTATACCTATATGAGATCCAATAATTCTGCCTTCTTTGTCCACAATATCACCTATCTTCTGTGACCCTGGAGCATACCTCTTGATGAATTCACGATAGTCGTGACCTGCTAAGAAACATAAATCTTGGCTTTCTTTATTTTTTTTGGTTTCCAAACCCCACTTTACAGCCTGCTCGATTATTTCCTTTTTATATTTGTTACCAATTGGGAACATTGCTATATGCAACTGCTCTTGTGATAACAAACATAAATAATAGGATTGATCTTTCTTTTCATCTATTCCTTTTCTTAAAATAACTTCCCCATTTTTTAACAATAACCTACGCGCATAATGACCCGTAGCAATTTTCGTTATTCCGAATTTTTTAACATTATTAAAGAGAAAGCCAAATTTAATATTTTTATTGCACAGAACACAGGGGTTTGGTGTTATGCCATGTTTGATCTCATCAATAAAATATTTGACAATGCTTTCTTTGAATTTATCCTTAGCATCAATAATTTCAAATGGAAAATTAAATTTTTGCGCGATTCTTTCAATGATTTCAGCAGCCCTAGCTCTTCTTTTTTTTTCACCTTTTTCTTCTAAAAACCCACTCCACAAATCCAAATGAACACCAATTATTTTATATCCTTGCTGAGCAAGGATACCTGCAGTAACAGAACTATCTACTCCCCCACTCATAGCTACTGCAATAATCTGCTTTCTCTCCACTTGGGGACCTACAATTTCTAATCCTATATTGAGGATTACAATTAAATACCTGATATACCTGACTGATATAATCGAATTATCAATCTTAACACAACACTTTGGAGGTTTAATGGTTCCAAAAATAATTTTTGGTACTGACGGTTGGCGAGGAAGAATTGCAGAAAATTATACATTCGATAGTGTTCGCCGATGTACTCAAGGTTTCGCTTCTTATTTGCAAAAGAGGATTCCCAAAGCTTCCTGGATTGTCGTTGGTTATGACAAGCGCTTTTTATCCGAAAGTTTCGCACTTGCAGCATCAGAAGTATTGTGTGGTAATGGCTTCCGCGTTTATCTGACAAATGCTCCCACTCCCACCCCCGTTATTTCGTTTTCTGCAGTAAATTTGAAAACATCAGGTGCAGTTAATATCACTGCTTCCCATAATCCTGCTACAGACAATGGTTATAAAGTTAGAGATGAAAATGGTGGGGCAATAGCACCTGAAGGTCTAAAAGAAATTGAAGGTCTAATTCCTGATAATACCGATAAAATAAAATACAAAGCATCAGTAGATGCAGAAAATAAAAAAACCTTGGTAAGGTTTGACCCAGTTCCTGATTATATTGAACATATAAAGAATCTTATTGATATTGAGCCAATAAAACAGGCAGGATTAACTATATTAATTGATGCAATGTGGGGAAATGGAGCAGGATGGTTCCCCAAATTTTTAAATGGCGGCAAAACGATTATCAAGGAAATCCATAATTCTCGCAATCCAATTTTTCCTGAAATGAAAAGGCCAGAACCTATTCCTCCGAACATTAATGTCGGATTAAAAACCACTGTTGATGAAAAAGCTGATGTACTTATCATCAATGATGGTGACGCGGATCGTGTAGGTCTGGGTGATGAAAACGGTAATTTCATCAATCAGCTTCAAGTTTATGCGCTTCTAGCTTATTATCTACTTGAAGTTCGTGGTGAGCGCGGCCCTATTGTAAAAACATTATCTACGACGAGCATGTTGAATAAATTGGGGAAAATGTATGACGTACCTGTTTATGAAACTGGGGTCGGTTTTAAATATGTAGCTCCAAAAATGTTGGAAACAAATGCTATGATTGGCGGGGAAGAATCAGGCGGTTTCGCTTTTCACGGAAATGTTCCTGAAAGAGATGGAATCCTGGCTGGGTTATATCTACTCGACATGATGGTGAAGCTAAATAAAAAACCATCTGAATTATTAGATTTATTGTTTAGCAAAGTTGGTCCACATTATTATGATCGTATTGACAAACCTTTCATAGGAAACCGTCAAAAAAAGGAAGAAAAAATACTAGCATCAAAACCAAATGTCATCGGAGGATTAAAAGTTACTGGTTTTAATAATTTAGACGGTTACAAATATAATCTTGAAGATGGCGGCTGGTTGTTATTACGTTTTTCAGGAACCGAACCTATCATGCGCGTTTATTGTGAAACAACAAAAAAGGAATTAATTCCAGCGATTCTTCAATATGGCTTGGATATTGCTGGTTTGTAATAATTGAACTCTCTCTTTGATACTCATTGTCATCTCTACCTTCCCGATTTTAGGGATGATTTAACTCTGATAATTGAAAGAGCAAAACAAAAAAATATTACCAATATTCTTATACCTGGTATTGATATAAAATCTTCAGAAAAAGCAATTAAGCTATGCGCATCTCAACCATTGTTACTACACCCAGCTGTAGGTATCCACCCCAACTATGGCAATCAGATCAATTCTGCTATTATTAAAGAATTAAGAGATCTGGCTTCAAATCAGTTGGTTGTGGCTATTGGAGAAATTGGACTAGATTATTATCGCAATTTCACACCAATTAATGATCAGAAGCAATTGCTCAATATGCAATTAAAGCTTGCATTAGCAATCGATAAACCAATCATTATTCATAATCGTGATGCTGAAAATCACCTTTGGGATATCATAGGCAAATGGTACGAGAAAATTCCATCAAATTCTCCCTTAAAAAACAGGCCTGGAGTGTTTCACTCATTCAGTAGTTCTTTAGAATTTGCCAAACAAGCTATCAAAAAAGGATTTTATATTGGCGTAGGAGGACCAATTACTTATAAAAAATCGAAAAATTATCGGAAATTAATCTCTCAACTTCCAATAGAACGAATCTTAATAGAGACTGACTCCCCCTATCTTGCCCCTCAACAATATCGGGGTAAACGCAATGAGCCATCTTTTCTTGTTTATACAGCACAAAGATTATCAGAAATATTTCAAATAAACTTCGATACACTATCTGAGATAACAACCAGAAATGCAAAGCTCCTATTTAATATATAAAAAGCTATTAAAGTGGCTAATGATTTATGCGCTGGGGGGGAGTTGAACCCCCACGCCTTGCGGCACATGGCCCTCAACCATGCCTGTCTGCCAATTCCAGCACCAGCGCTAATGTGTTTGCTATTATAATCGCGTGTATGGGTGTGTCAAGTAAAAATATATTTTGATAAACCATGGAGGTATTAAAATGAGAATTGTCCTCGATGCGATGGGAAGCGACAATTATCCAGACCCAGAAATTCAAGCTGTAATTAATGCAGCAGAAATATTTGATGATAATTTCATTTTAGTGGGAGATACTAGTATTATTGAACCAAAATTCAAATCACTTTCTTCTAAATCAATACCTGTTGAGTTTGTTCATGCCTCAGAAGTTATTGAAATGTGGGATAAACCTGTTGAGTCTGCACAAATCAAACCAAACAATTCTATGGCAATTGGAATTAAATTATTAAAAGAGAAAAGGGGTGATGTTTTTATCACAGCTGGTAACACAGGAGGTGCAATGTTTAATGCCCTAAGAAACTTAGGGTGCTTAAAGGGTGTGCAAAGGCCCGCTTTACCGGGTATTTTCCCTACCAAATTCGGCAGATGTGTTGTCTTAGACATTGGCGCTAATGTAGATTGTCGTCCTGAGTTTCTATTGCAATTCGCAATTATGGGGGAGATATATTCAGAAACTGTATTGGGAGTGACCAATCCCAGAATTGGTTTACTTGCAAATGGTGAAGAACCAGGAAAAGGGAATCAATTAGTAAAAGACACATACCCACTGCTTGAAAAGAGTGGATTAAATTTCATTGGGAATGTTGAGGGGAAAGAGCTGTTTGGCGGTGAGGTTGATGTTGTTTTGACCGATGGATTCACGGGGAATATATTATTAAAAAGCAGTGAAGCAATAGCTAAACTGATTACAGGTGTATTGAAAGAAGAGTTGATGAATTCGGTGCAAACTAAAATTGGAGCGTTTCTAGCAAAACCGGCATTTTCCAAAATAAAAAATTTGGTCGATCCGGGTGATGTCGGAGCAGTACCTTTATTAGGTATAGATGGGTTGGTGTTTATTGGCCATGGAAGATCAAATGCGCGCGCACTTACAAATGCAATTCGCAATTCCCGTGAAGCAGTAAAGATTGATCTTTTAATAAAAATTCGAGAAGCAATACAGAAAAGATCAATTTAGGCGGATCAATACATAACGAAGAGGTTCTTATGAAAATTATCACAAACGAGAAATTAATTAGCCGTAACAAGAAACTTAGCCAATATGCCTTATATGGCGCCTTGGCTGTTCTTTTACTTGGATTTATCTTGACATTTAATAATCCAGATACCTCAGAAATTGGTTGGGCTTACTTGATTTTGATTCCGGGTTATATTTTAGTTCAAGTAAGCATTCATCTAGGAAATAAGTGGGGTCGTTCACCACGTCCAGATGAAATCGTCTCCCAATCTTTTAAAGGATTAGATGATAGATATTCGCTTTATCATTACACAACTGGGGTGCCGCATTTACTTATTGGACCTGCTGGTATTTGGATTATCAAACCCTACCATCAATCTGGACAAATTAGCTATGATTCACAAAAAAAGAAATATCAGCAAAAAGGTGGCGCGAACATTTTCACCAAGCTATTTAGTCAGGAAGGAATCGGCGATATTGAACACGATTCTAGATTGCTGAGAAAAAAATTGCAAAAATATTTCTCCAAATTATCCATCCAAAATTATGCCGAACCTAAAACGGTGAATGTCTTTTATAGTGAAAAAGTAGATGTAAAAGCAAATAATGCTCCAGAGCTTACATTGAATGCAAATAAGCTCAAGAATTACATCCGCAAATACTCCAAAAGTAATCCTGCAGAACAAGAGATGATTGACCTTATAAAGAAAATGTTGCCCGATTAACAAGGATTAATTTAGCTCTGAAGAATCAAGCTTTTTTCTTTAATTCACTAATTTCTTCTTTTGTAAGATAACCCCAAATACTAGATATAAAACTTCCTGCCTGATTGAATATTAGCAATTCGCTGCCAGATGACTCTCTCCATACGCAAACTAGTGATTAAACCCACTTCACGCATTTGCTTTTTTACTCTTCCTGTAAAATTATTATTAACTAAAACTATTTCTTGTTTTTCTTACAATAGGTCTATAAGCAGATTTTGTCCGATAATCATTTTTATTATTAAACCGTGTCTCCAAGACCTGGACTACTTACGATCTGGGGTATGATAAACAAAAACAATATATTTTTTCATAATAATATCTGGGATGCATTATTAGGTTCGTTAGTCCACCATCATTTGTAATAATAAAAAAGTCCTTCGCTATTTCTATTTTGATGTCCCATAAAAAAGATATCCTTTGATTAGGTATCTGTAATTTTTTAAAAATTTCCAAGAAGACACATGGCGGTTTATTGAAAGTAAAAATGTTTTCTTATTTATCTTTCCATTGTAGAATCTGATTGTCAACCTGTATTTCATCCTATGTCAAATCAGCCCAATTTCCCAGAATCGCAATTTTTTCATTGATTATTACAAGCCCCTTGGCAATTATGTTCTCGCAATCTTTACACGACCTATATCCATATCTGGCAAAAATACTTTTACAATCTTCCTTGCATTAAAAATGCTAATCTTTTAGGATTCCGTTAGCATTATTATTTTCTTGCTTGTTAAAGAAAAGATCAAATGATGGCAATTCCTCAAGCGAATTTAGACCAAAATATTGGAGAAATTCCGGGGCAGTGCCAAATAAAATTGGCCTTCCCACGCCTTCTAATCTACCTTCTTCTTGAATTAGACCTTTACTTAATAAAGTTCGAAGCACACCATCACTATTTACTCCACGTATTTCATCAATAAATGGTCTCGTGATAGGTTGTTTATAGGCAATAATAGCCAGTGCTTCCAAAGCAGCCCGACTTAGCGTAGTTTTGATCTTTAAACCTAAAAATTTCTCAATAATTGGGGACAATTCGGGAGATGTTGTTATTTGTACTTTCGACTTATGCCGTTGAATTCGTAACCCCCTTCCGTTTTGATAATAATTACCTAGGTCTTTCAAGGCATTATCAATTTCTTTGGGTTTCATATTTAGTGTTCTTGCTATTTGTGAAATAGTTACAGGTAATGGTGCCACAAAAAGCAAAGCTTCTACAAGAGAAGCTATGGGAATATCGATTTTATTGCTTATTTCGCCCATGCTATAATTGTTATGTTATCAGAATATCGATGATTATAACTGATTCTTTAAATAGATTAATTGATACCAACATTGTAAACTCATGAACATTCTAATAACTGGGGCAGCTGGCTTTTTGGGATCACATTTGTGTGATAAATTGTTATCTGAAGGACATACAATTATTGGCATGGATAATTTCATTACAGGCAGTCCTGACAATCTCGCTCACCTTTCAGGTACTCAAAATTTCACATTCATACGTCATGACGTAGCGAATTTTATTTTTGTACCTGGAAAGATTGATGCAGTTTTACATTTTGCCTCCCCTGCAAGCCCAAATCCAGCCTCCCCTTTCGGTTTTCCCAATTTACCTATTCAAACAATGAAAGCAGGTGCATTAGGTACTCACAATACGTTAGGTGTCGCTAGAGCCCATGATTCTCGTTACATTCTTGCTTCCACAAGTGAAATATATGGCAACCCTTTAGAACATCCACAAAAAGAAAGCTATTGGGGAAATGTAGATCCGATTGGATTGCGTTCGGTCTATGATGAAGCCAAGCGGTTCGCAGAAGCGTTAACTATGGCTTATCACCGTTATCACGGATTGAATACCGGTATTGTTCGCATTTTCAACACATATGGCCCACGAATGCGATTAGACGATGGGCGAGCTGTTCCTAATTTTCTTCAACAGGCTTTACAAAATAAGCCCTTAACTGTCTATGGAAAGGGTAATCAAACAAGAAGCTTTTGTTATGTGAACGATCTCATTGATGGCATTATCAAATTGCTTTTTTCAGAGGAACACTTACCAGTAAACCTAGGTAACCCCCATGAGATAAGCATTCTTAATTTAGCAAAACTAATAAACAAAATTACAGAAAATGAAATGGGGGTAAAATTTCTTGACAATATGTCAATCGGCAAAGACCCTGATAGACGACAACCAGACATCCACCGCGCTAATGAAATAATTCAATGGGAACCAAAAACAACACTTGATGAAGGTTTGTTAAAAACTATTCCCTATTTCCAAACAAAAATGGGCTTTTTATGACCTTTAAGAGCACTAAAGAACGGAAACGATTTTTCCGTTTTGCTGTTGTTGGCATAAGTGGAACTATCGTTGATTTCAGCGTTTATAACCTACTAATAATTCATTTATTATTTAATCCAACTCTAGCAAGTGTTCTTTCATTTTCTTTGGCTGTCTTTAATAACTTTATTTGGAATAGACTTTGGACATATCCAGAATCAAAGGAGTCTTCTTTCTTAAAGCAAATCATCCAATTTAGTCTTGTCAGTTTAATTGGACTTTCAATTCGAATCCTTTTATTCTTTTTAATTGAAAAACCCTTTACTTCATTAGCAAGATTATTGATTCCTGATAAATTCATTTTGCACCCTGAAATCATTGGATATAATCTCACACTTGCTTCAGCTATCATTGTTGTCCTTTTTTGGAACTTCTTCGCCAATCGTTTTTGGACATACAATGAGGTCCATTAGTTAAATATATCAGTGCAATGAGTGGTCCACGTATTATCTCTGGTTTTTCTAAAGGAATTCGTCTTAAATCTGTGCCTGGATCAACAACTCGTCCAATCGCTGATAAAGTGAAAGAGTCCCTTTTTAACATTATTGGTGCAGACATAATTGAATCCAGTTTCCTAGACCTATTTGGAGGAACAGGAAGCGTTGGCATTGAAGCATTAAGCCGTGGAGCTAAAATTACACGTTTTATAGAAAAAAACAATAAAGCGTATCAAGTTCTGCTCACTAATTTGGAACGAACGCATCTAAATGAGAATGCAGATGTCTTATTTTTAGACGCGTTTGTATACTTGAAAAAACAGCATGAAAGAGTATTTGACTATATTTATATCGCCCCTCCTCAGTATAGGAACCTTTGGGAACTTGCTCTGAGACAATTGGATATTAATGATAGCCATTTATCTGAAGATGGATGGATTATCGCTCAGATCGACCCCGTTGAAGAGAAACTTATCAGATTAATTAATTTCAAGCTATTTGATAAGCGGAAATATGGAAATACTGAGCTCTTATTTTTCATGCGTCGATTTGAGTAAACTCATCGTATTTCTTTTATTTAAAGTTGATCCTCATCATATTTTTACTGAAAGAATATTGCCTTTCCCTCTTTCTGAGATTGTTCAATCGGATTCATCAGAAAAGGCAAATCAATTACAATTTTTTGCTTATATAAATTTTCTTTATTCACCCATAATAGTTTCCCCTCGTCCGATCGTGTCAGCCTCCCATTAATGTAGATAGCGTAAAAAACGAATAGATTTACTCAAATATCTGGTCCTATATAAATGTTTGTACTGAACCCCAAAAACTGGACACAAAATTGACCATTTTTAGTTAACAATCTCACGCATTGTCCTATTAAACCACGCATTCTCAAATTCCACAGGGGTTTGATACCCTAAAGCAGAATGAATG
>DUED01000063.1 GCA_011176685.1 Anaerolineae bacterium | reverse complement strand
GTTCTTCTCAAAGACCATTGCTGAATTTTCAATGAATTCAGTCCGCCATTTGCTCACCAGTACCGGGCTGAGCTGATATTCCCGGCAGGCTTCACTGGCGCTCTTCTCGCCGCTGATGCATTCCAGCACTACTTTGGCTTTGAATTCTGGTTTAAATGTCCTGCGTGTTCGCATGTCTGCACTCCTGTATTATTAATTATCCCATCTGTCCAACTTAAGGGGTGCATTACAGGGTATGGTCGGTGCGCTAAGCATTGTCCGTTATCGTACCGCCATCAAAGACCCAATGGATTTATTATTCCTGTTCTGGGCAGTAGCAACCGGTATTACGATTGGTGCCAATATGCATTATTTGGCTTTCCTCGGTGCAGTAATCGTTATCCTGACATTTTTAGCCATCAACAAAAATATACCTAAGGGTAAAATGTATGTCCTAGTTGTACATTATTCCGGTAAAGATATCGGTGATGAGCTTCGCAGAATCCTACGCAGAAAACGATATCAGATTAAATCTAAAACAGTCAGACGTGATAATGTGGAATTAGCTGTTGAAATCGTGGTAAAAAAAGATAACCTGGCATTTATGGAAACAATTAAAGAATTACCCTCAGTTAACGATTTGACATTGATTCAATATAGTGGGGAGTATCACGGATAAAACAGGATTATTGCGTAAAAAAGATAATAATTAAAGGCTGTGGGTTAAAGAACTTTTTTGATTTTGTTGCTATCCACTTCACTGTTGCAGAATGTCCATAACGGGGAGGTCCTTTTATACGGCTTCTTTGGTTAATCGCGCAGATGTGACCTCATCCCCTTCCAGCGTCGACTGGCTGTTTTAATAAGAAGTTTTATTCATGTGTTACCCCCCGAATTATTAGGTTATTGTTTTACTCTCTATGAGCTGGAGCGGATACCGTTTGCAAAAAAGAGTGCGAAATCCGGATAAGTAGTTAGTTCTAGATATTCAATTCTTCCCGCCAATTGGCATGCCTCTTTGCGTGCAGTGGTAGAAATCAGCATCATCCTGGCGCCAGTTCCTGCGGCATTCCCAACTGTGTGCACTTTATTAATATTAATTGTAGGCAGCATACCGATACTAATGGCATGTTCAGGATTCATGTATGAACCGAATGCGCCGGCAATAACCACATCCTCTATCTCTCTGGGATTGACCTGTAAATGGTCCATGAGGATATCGGCTCCTGCCCGGATTGCTCCTTTAGCGAGCAGGATTTGGTCAATGTCATGCTGAGAGATGGTGATTTCTTGCTGGTTCTCATTTTTAGCTAATAATACAAAAGCGGGTATTCCGTTTTGCTCCAGTTTGACCTTCTTGTGGGATTTGTCTAGGCGACCGCGAGAATTGGTGATATGGTTCCTGTGCAGTTCAGCAATAGTATCCAGGATACCAGATCCGCAAATACCGATGGCTGTTTTATTGCCAATCACCTCACATTTTGCATTTCCGTCTTTAGTGATGGAAACATGTTCAATTGCGCCAGATGCTGCCCGCATGCCGAAACGGATGTGTGCGCCCTCAAAAGCTGGACCAGATGCAGTCGAACAGCTCACAATGCGCCCACCATGTTGCAGTGCAATTTCGGTGTTGGTTCCTATATCGATACCCAATCTTGTACGTTTACCTTTGCCAAATCCGCTTGCATATAAAAATGCCAGATGGTCAGAACCCACAAAGCCAGCCAGCACTGGCGGAACAAAGACCTTCGCACCTGGCATGCCATTAAGGTGAATAGAGCTAGCTCTTATGTTAAGGGCAAGATTAGTCACTGGTACAAACGGAGAGGTAGCCAGTGACTGTGAGGGTAGTTTTAAAGAGAAGTGATGCATCGCTGTATTACCAACCAGACAAAAATCCATAATTTCGCTTTGGTCGGCGCTAACTGCGGAGCACAGTTCTGAAGAGATTTGGTTAATTGTTTCGATCACATCCTCCTGTAAGCGAATGGCGTTATCTGACGAACGCAGTATTGCTTCCAGCCGAGTCATAATATCCTCACCAAAAGCAATTTGTGGGTTAGCTGCGCCTTTGGTTGCCAATACCTTTCCACTCTGTAAATCTAACAGGTAGCAGGCAATTTTGGTTGAACCCACATCTACAGCTAATCCAAGCAGCTTTTCAGGGGATGTCTTAGAACTATTGATGATTTCACCATTGTTGACGAGAAGATTAATTTGCCAGTCATTCTCCCTGAGGGATTGTGAGAGAGATGGCAGGATGTCGAAGGGCACTTGCACCCCAGTTTTGTGGTATTGCTTCTCCATTTTGTCTTTAATACGTACAACGTCAGATCTCAGGTCGTTTAGTGTGGCTGGTTCTAATTTGAGAGGATAGCTGCTTACTGCTGGTTTTGGGGTAATTTCAGCCATCAAGCCTTCTGTTTGCAGGACCTGACCTTCGAGCAGGGACTGGGGCGGGATGAATATCTGAATGTCATTATCGGCAATCGTCTCACAGGCAAGCCGATAACCTTTGGATAGCAAATTTTCAGCCAGTTTATTTCTTTCAACTGCACTGGGGGATTTGGTGTAATCGTCAGAAACTCTGATCATGCATTTTCCGCAGGTTCCCTTTCCGCCGCAGTCCGCGCGCAGTTGAATGCCTGCCTCCCTGGCAGCTTCAAGCGCGGTTAACGGTTCATCGCAAATTAAACGAATCCCAATAGGTTGAAAGTTAATTGTGAATTTCATTGGCGAATGAGCATGTCCCTTCAGTTTTTCGACGGCACCAGGCACATGGTGTGATGCAGATTTCTTGAGGTATTGCATTTGATGCAGCAATTACAAAGGAGCAGGATTTAAGCGGGAGCATGAAAAGAGAGGTAGTGAGCGTAACTTTAATTACTTCTGCAGGGAGGATGTTGAACAGCTTGGATTGGAAACTCATAGGTAAGCCCGGACTTCCAGGGCGGAATTTAACTGCGCCTGATCCAGCTCTTAGAGTCTCAATTATATGTGTTACGGTCTTTGAGATAGCCAGAGTGCCAATAAGGTCTAGTAAGTATCCATTCAAATGATGTCCTTGGATATAATATTCAGAGCAGATTGATTCTAGTTCTTTCCCGATTGTACAAATAACACCGATCCATTTCGCAGCGGGGAAATGTACTTGTTTGGGCAGGTATCCTATTCCTGGCTGGATTGCAATAATCTCGAGGAAGGGGGCGATGTCATCATAATCCAGTCTGGACCAAATTGCCTGTGGTTGGATCAAGTTCAATGCAACCTTCAGCAGAGTTTGAAATTGACCTTCGATTTTTTGATTTGCTATTGATGTTGACTTGCTGGTAAAAGCTGCTAAGTCATTTAAACAGGGAATAATTTTCTCTGCGGGGATAGTTAAAATTTCTGTTTTTTTTCTCTTGCTTGTTGGGAAGCGGGTTGAAATGTTCTTTGCTTTATTGGTTCTCATGTTGAAATTTTGCCAGAGTTAATACAAGCTGATTATGATTTCCAGTTCTATGACATTATAGAGTCTCTTAAATCATTAGTCAATCACAAGCGCAATTTACAGGTCAACCAGCGGATTGCGCTTAGGTTAGGAAGGAGGAATACAAGAGTAGGAAGACTCTTTAGACTTCTATTTCGCCTACCGACTTTACAATCTGAAAAGGCTGGTAAGGATATTCTTTTATTTGCTTTTGAGTGGTTATACCTGATAGTACCAGGATGGTTTCCATGCCGCTCTGGATGCCGGCTATGATATCTGTATCCATACGGTCGCCAACCATCACAGTATTCTCTGAGTGCACTCCCAAATAATTAAGTGCAGAGCGGATCATGAAAGGATTGGGTTTACCGCAGAAGAAGGGTTTTTTTCCGCTGGCTTTCATGATTAGAGCTGCCATTGAACCACATGCTGGCACAACGCCGCGTTCGCTGGGACCAGTAGGATCGGGATTCGTGGCAATAAAGTGCGCGCCTTCAATGATTAGCCGCACTGCCTTCGTGATTTGACGGAAATTGTAATCAAAGGTCTCACCCAGAACTACAAAGTCTGGATTTTCATCGGTCAAGATGTATCCAGCATCATGGATGGCTAGGTTTAAACCGCTTTCACCAATAACGAAGGCGCTACCCTTGTATTTCTGTGTGTTCATGAAATTGGCAGTCGCCATGGCTGATGTGAAAATCTGGTTCTGTTTAATATTCAAGCCATTAGTTTGCAGTCTATGTGCAAGGTCAACAGGTGTGTAAATGGAGTTATTGGTTAAGACTAGAAAACGGATTTCCTTGGACTTTAGCTTTTTAATGAATTTATCAGCCCCAGGGATCATTTTCTTCCCGCTTACTAATACACCATCCATGTCAATCAGGTAATTCTTTTTTACCATTTCTACTGTACCTCAAGAATTGATAACACTATAGAAAATTATTAAAGATAAAGTCAACAGGATTTTATCATCATAAAAGTCCCTTGTTTAAACAAATTGCTAGCAATATGCTTGCATTGATGGATGCAAATGTCCAGTTACTGTCCTTTTTCAGTTATTAATTTGCGCACAATGTCTAGCTGCCCAGCACTGCCAAATTTTTCGTTTTTGGCTGCAATAAAGTTGGCGTATTCCTGCATGAAGATTTTACCAGGTTTACGCAGGTCGAAGCCCTCTGGATGCTCAAGGAAATATTCGCGATGTACGCGCGTCCAGACCAAACGACCATCAGTATCGATGTTGATTTTGGTTACTCCCAACTTTGAAGCGCGCTTAAATTGATTGACATCTACACCGCGCGCACCTTCCAATTTTCCACCAGCAGCATTTATCCTTTTCACTTCTTCCTGCGGAACAGAGCTGCTGCCGTGTAAGACAAGTGGGAAGCCTGGCAGGCGCTTTTGGATTTCATCCAGCACATCAAAGTGCAGCGATTGTGAGCCCGTGAATTTAAAAGCCCCATGGCTGGTACCAATTGCTACAGCTAGAGAATCGCAGCCAGTGCGATCTACAAATTCTTTGGCATTGTTTGGATTGGTAAGTCTGGCTTCGTCCTCGCTAACTTTAATATGCTCTTCTACCCCTCCCAGTTGACCTAATTCTGCCTCAACTACAATTCCCTTAGCATGGGCAGCTTCCACAACGCGTTTAGTGATGGCGATATTAGTCTCAAAGTCCTCGTGGCTGGCATCAATCATGACTGAGCTGTAGAAACCGCTCTTAATGCAGTCGTAACAGGTCTCCTCATCACCATGGTCTAGGTGTACAGCAAAAATAGCTTGGGGAAACACATCATCAGATGCACGAATAAGAGCTTCCAACATGTGCTTATCGGTATAATTACGAGCACCTTTGCTGATTTGAATAATGAACGGCGCCTGGCTATCGAGATTTCCTCTAAACAGGCCCATGGTCTGCTCCAAGTTATTGATGTTATAGGCACCGATAGCATATTTTCCATAAGCAGCTTCAAATAAGTTCCTGGTTGTTACGATCATCTTGTCTCCTTAAAATATTTAAAAACAGAACTGAATTGCCTGAATTATATTACGGGTCAAATAACCGCCTCTGTTTGCTAGAAGAATATTTTACCGTATTAAAATGTTTTAACTATCCCATTTGGAAATTATGAGGGTGGCGAAACTACCGCCTTTATTTCTTATCTGTCTTGTGTTTCTTCAACCACTTCTTGCGGTCCTTCTTCTCAAGGCGCTTGCCCTCTTTGAAAGCGGAGATAAAGAAGATAGTAGACAGTAAAATGATCACAAAAATAACTACAAGGTTATAGAGTGAAACAGTACGGGATGGTGCAATACCAAAGGGCAGCACCAAGGTTGGATTGCCAATAAAGAAGATGACAGTGTTAGCTATCATCGCAATGACGCGCGCTTCAGTAGGGCCAAGTTTTCCGTAGGAGATACGAAAAATACCTCGAACGCTTGTTGTGATGTAAACCTGGATGGTCATGCACAGGTAAGCAATCAACGCCAGACTGGCTAACGTGTAGTCTACATATGGTGATAATCCCAATCCCAGGAAGATAGCTATTTCGCTCACAGTATCGACGATGTGATCGATGAAAAAGCCGTATCTTGGGCGCTCAATTTTACGGAAGCGCGCAAGATTCCCGTCCAGGCTATCACCGAACCAATTCAGCATGAAACCAAAAGTTGCTAGCCAGAGATAATTTTTACTGTAATTTGTAAGCCAGTAGCTCACTCCGATCAGAATTGCAGCGAAAAACCCAATTGATGTTAAAACGTCTGGTGTCACCCAGCGTGGCATGCGTTTTACCAACCAGGCGATCAGCGGGCGCTCTATGGGGCCAAAGAAAATATCATTAATCCTTTTATGCTTTTCTATGTTCTGGACTTTTTTTTTCTTTTTTTTAGCCATTCGCTTCTCCCTTCAAAATTGATTATATTATGGTTATGGTATTTGTTCCATAACCTGAGGCCATACTGGATAGAACATCGACCATTGGTGAGGGTTTTTAATGATGAATTTTTCTGTTTCTTTTAGTACCTTCTCTGCGTTTTTCTCCAGTTCAACAACGGGATCTTGGTATGCTCGTAAATAAATTAGGTCTGAACAATCAATGGTATAGGTATTGTCCTCATTACTAACGCAAGCCACAACTACAACTGGCGATTTTGTCTGCAATGCCAGACGGATATAGGTTACTGGCAGCATTGAGGGGCAGTCGAAAAATTTCGGATGATAATTTGATCGTTCAAGGGGGCGGTCCACACCGGTCAAAACTACTCCGTAATCATTCAGGCGTTTTTTCGCTTGCCGCAGAGTGCTGGTGGACATAGGAGTGATCTCTATGTTGTAGACCATGCGTAATTTATTTTGCCACTGATAACCCCCAGCCGGTTGGGGGTAAGAAAGCACCTGGATCCGGTAACCGTGTAAAGCCATCGCTCTTCCTGCCAAGTCAAAATTACTCAAGTGTGGAGTTACCAAAACGGTGCCTTCCTTGCCATTTGCTCGTTCCGCAAGCAATTTTTTCAGTTGCGGGCTAAGAGCCACACGTTGCAGGATGCCGCCCGGATTGTCCAAATTATGATAGAGGTCATAAAGACAATGGGCGGTATGCTGAAAGGTTTTTAATGTGATCTTGTCAAGTTCTTCCGCATCGAGTTTTTTCCCGCTTACTATCCACTGGTTGGCTCTTACAGAACGAACCATCCTTGCGCCTTTTCTGGCAGAGATCTTGCGCGCAAGGTAATTGCCCAATTTCAATCCAGCTTTAGGAGGGATGACCTTACTCAAAGTAAGAACGATACCTATACCCATCCGGCTGTTGATTGTTTCCTGTATGTTCATGAGATTCTTGGTCGTTTGCAGTTACTTTTAATTAACCACTGAATCTTGAAAGAGTTTCTTGAAAAACAATATGGAATATCTGAGGAAATCCCATTTTCCTAACTCTTTTTATAATTTTTATGTACTTAAATGTCTTATACATAACCAGTATTGAGGTAATAATACTCAATTTCTTTTCCATTAGCTCATGAAATCGGTTGTAGGATAAGCAATAAGTGTTGATGGCTATTGTCCCTGCATCCTCTGTGTGGATGTATTATTAATAATCTCAAATGATAATCGATTGGAACCGGGCTGCTTCGATTAAATATTGGTGCCATTTTCAATGGAAATGACGACGATTTTGTTGTAAAATGATTATACATCAAGCGGATAGTGTTCCTAAAAACAAAGAAAGACCAGATACTATTTAATGAAATTAGAAAAATCAATTGATTTTATAATGATTCTTATATATAATAAGAACAGATTGGATGAATATTAAAGGGAAAAGATTGAAAAAACCTTATAGTTTTTACCTAAATAGCCAATCGTGGTTGCAAAGGGAGACACTTATTTTGTGTCTAATTAAGCTTGTAGGTTTTCATCACTTGCGTAATCATTCAGGGCACTTCTGATATATAGTACAGGAGTGCTTTTTTTATTGTGATTGTGGTTTATGGAAATATTCTAGAAAGAATAAAAAATTGAGGAATCATCAATGATAGAAATCAAAACAGCATGCGGGGCAGGTCAGGGTAGCAGTTTGGTTTTACGCATGTGGACTGAAGATGTGGTCAAGGAAATGGGGATTGAGGCGCGTGTGGAATCGATGGACGTGAGTGCTGCACGCAGTGCTAAGTGTGATTTGGTACTTACGTCTAAGGCATTGGTTGAGGTGGTCAGCAGCCCTAATCATGAAACACGCTGGGTGACGAATTATATTGATAAGGTCTCGATTCGTGAGCAGCTGGAAGCCTTTTGCGATGGGCATGGAATTTCCTATAAGAAAAAAGGGGAATAACTCTTTCAAAGATGAAGGGTTAATGCAGATATGAAAGGAGGTGATTAGACAGGAATAAGATTATATGATCAAGATAAGGGATGTTTAAATTAATCAACAAAACAATTTATTAAAAGGAGTAAAATCGTGAGTATACTTTTTGATATTGCAACCTGGATTGCGAATAATATCGTAAATCAACCAGCATTGCTTCTCGGTATTGTGGCTCTAATTGGTCTGCTGGTGCAGAAGAAGGGCTTCAGTGATGTGATCTTAGGGACAGTCAAGACCATCGTTGGTTTCCTAATCCTGCAGCGCGGTTCCGGCATTCTGGTGGAAGCTATTCTAGGTTTCCAGCCCTTGATGGAAAGCGTGTTTGGCATTAAGGCAGCTGCTCTGGGTGGAGCCAAGCTGGATGAGTTTATTGCGGTTCAAGGTGGTAATGCGGCTCTAATCATGACTTTTGGTTTCTTGATAAATGTACTCCTAGCGCGCATTACACCCCTCAAGTACATCTACCTCACTGGTCACCTGATGTGGTGGATGGCTCTGGTGATAACAGCAGTTGTGTTAGAAGTGAAACCAGATGCCTCACAGGGCTTGATCCTGGGAGTGGGTTCTGTATTTTGCGGTGTGTACTACACACTGCAGCCAGCTTATATTCAGCCCATGATGGAAAAGGTAACCGGTATGAAAGAGCTGGCTTATGGCCACACCTCATCTTCTAATGTCTTCCTGGCTAGTTTGCTGGGTAAGTTTGTCGGCAAACCGGAGCAGAGCACGGAAAAAGCCAAATTGCCGAAAGGGTTGGGCTTCTTCCGCGATATTACGGCTGGTTCAGCTTTTATGATTGCTGGATTGCTGCTGGTTTTGGCACTCATTGCAATTGTCCGCGGTGTGAGTGACACGGCTAATGTTGGTGAAGGCGCATCATATCTCATAACTCAAGGCTTGATGCAGGGTCTCACCTTCGCCATGGGTATCACGGTGCTGCTGTTCGGCGTGCGTATGGTTATTGCTGAGATTGTGCCTGCTTTCCGTGGTTTTGCCATGAAAATTGTCCCGGATGCCAAGCCGGCGTTGGACGCCCCAATTGTCTTTGACTATGCTCCTACCGCTGTTGTCTTTGGCTTCCTGTCAGCTACTGTGACCTTCTTCGTTCTGATGATTCTCTTTGGTCCGGTGCTTGGCTGGGCAGTCATTGTACCGCCATTCCTGATGTTATTCTTCCCTGGCGGTGCAGGTGGCGTGTTTGGTAACTCAACTGGCGGCGTGAAAGGTGCTCTACTTGGTGGTGTTATCTTGGGAGCTGCGCTTGCTGTTGGTCAGGCAGTGGTTATGCCTATGCTCGGCACAACCGCACCTGAGCTAGCTATACTGGCAGATCCGGACTGGTACATCGTGGTCTTGATTTTTAAACCGCTACTAAAATTAATTTTTGGCTAACCCGAAGTAAAAAATCAGGTGGAATAAATATTGAAATTTCACCTGGGGAAAAAGTTACCAGCCCTCTTTATCAGGGGGCTGGTTTTATCAAGTAGTTAGGATGAAAGGAATGTTTCAGTACAAGGAGGTTCTATCATGTCTTTGACTGTAGGAAAGACTTACTTTGAAAAGGTATTAAAGGTACTTGATGAAGTCCAAAAAACACAGGAAGAGGTGATTGTAAAAGCCAGCCAATGGATAGCAGAATCCCTGGAGCAGGATGGGGTGCTGCATGTATTTGGCTCAGGTCACAGCCACGTTGTAAGCGAAGATTTATTCTTTCGTGCAGGTGGTTTTGCGCCAGTGAACGCTATCTTGGATGTAAACCTGACTATGCATGGAGGTGGCTCGCCAACGCGTGGTACGCTGTTGGAGCGCTTAGAGGGCTATGCGCAAATTGTCCTTGACAACTATGACCTGCGAGCTGGTGAGGTGATTATTGTTATCTCCAACTCGGGCATTAATCCATTGCCGATTGAGATAGCAATGTTAGCCAAGCAAAAGGGATTGAAGGTAATCGCGCTGACAAACCTTAGCCAGTCACGCGGAGCCAAATCACGGCACTCGGGTGGTAAGAAGCTGTATGAGTTGGTAGATTTGGTGATCGATAGCTGTGTCGAGAAGGGGGATGCCAGTTTGGAGATAGGAGATGGAGTGCCGAAAGTGGCGCCGCAATCGACGGTGGTATGCTGCGCGATAGTGCAAGCATTGATGGCAGAGGTGGCAGCGAAAATGTATGCGGATGGGGTGATGCCGCCCGTAGCAGTTAGTGCTAATGTGCCTGGAGGGGATGAACGCTTGGCAGAATGGCGAAAGAAATTTGGCGGCAAACGCTTAAGAACTCACTGAGTTAGCTCAGGGATCAAATTTTTAGTTTTTTATTAAGAGCCCCGATAGCATTTAGCTGTGCTTCTCGGATCGCGCTTACTTTTTCTTGATCCACAGGGCTTTGTGCATCTGCTGGTGTTCTTGCGCCGCGCCCACAATGAATGTTGGTAACACCTGTTCTTAAGATAATATCTTGCACGTTGTCGATTGTGATTCCTCCTGCTAATAGTATCTCAATGCGGTTGTTTGCGAAGTTTTTAATTTTGATAATGTTATTGGTGGCATCAGCAACATTACCACCAAATGCATCACTCCCAGCGCTTTTTCCACCTGTCCGCAATGACTTAAATGCCAATGTAATTAAGACTTCCATGGCTTCTTCGGGGTCATCGGTTAATTCCCAAGCCAGATGTGAGTGCAGGTTACATTCTCCGACCGCATCGCGGATAGCCTTGAGAGCATCTTTGTTGAGTTTATGATCGTCTGATAAAAAGCCAGTGAGGAAATTTACAGCGCCAAGTTTTTTTGCCTGCCTGACTTCGGCACAGGCAGTCTTGATATCATCTTTTGATGGCACAAAAGAGCGAGCATGTGGACGGATCATGACCATAACAGGGATGCTTACGCTTGCCAATACCCTTTCGATTGCACCAGCGGATGGTGTAACGCCGCTGCAGGGGTAATGGGATTTAAGGTCCAGCTGTGTGGCACCACCTCTTTCCGCTGCGAGCGCGTCTTCGACAGTTTCGACAATAATTTCTAACTTTTCCATGTTGTCCTCCTTAATTATTAAGTACCAATTTGTTCAAAGCCCAAGCGACGCCGCCTTTGTCGTTGCAAGGTGCGATGATATCAGCGGCTTGTTGGACTTCTTTTGGGGAATTCCCCATAGCGACAGCTGTTTTTACTACTTGGAACATATCCAGATCATTTAAATGATCTCCGATAGCAGCAGTGCGCTCAACAGCAATTTCCAAATAGCTCAACAGCTTCTTGAGAGCGTTACCCTTGGTTGCACCAGTATAGGTAATATCAAGGGAATAATCTGAGGCAGGCGAGATGTTTAATAGCCGATTTTCACCATCCAGAATTTCTTTTATGGTATTTAAATGAGCTTGTGGTCCGATCAGCACTGCTTTAGTAGGCGGATCTTTAAGTGTGGCGGTCAGGTCATTTACAATCTCCCATTGATACCCATGTGTTTGCTTGTACAGCCTGAAGCGCTTATTCGTTTTTTCTGCACGCATCCAATCAGGATGGTCAAGAAATAACAGCAGGTGGAATTTTCGGCACAATCTTATGATCCTTAATGTATCTTCCGTTCTTAAGGTTTGCATTTCGAGAACTTCACCGCTATCCGGGTTTGCAATGTAGGCACCGCCAGATCCGATAAAGAAATCGCGATAATCCAATTTTTGAAATATTCTCTTCAACGTTTGTTTGTTACGCCCTGTAACTATGATAATTCGAATACCCTTATCCCTGACCTTATTGATGGTTGTAAGTGCATCCTTGGAGAAGAATTTTTTAGAATCTAGTAAAGTGCCATCCAGGTCAATGGCAATCAGGTCATAAGTTGGTTCTTTTTCTGGCATTTATATTACCTTTGTCATACATAGGTTCATTGTAATTTCTTTATTCGCTTTTTTACATCATTACTGAGGTGTTGGATAAATTCCAAGGCATATTTACAAGGATCTAAAGCAAGGTCCTTGATCAAAGGAGTGAGGTCCATGGCGAATATAACACCCTCAACACTACCAGTGCCATGTGTTTCGCTCATGATTGCATGGGCTGTCCGTCTTGCTATGATTCCTAAATCATAGCGTTTACTGCCGATATTCTGTGTGTCATATACGGCGATTAATGCACTGGCAAGGTTTGGATGACCACTGATGTCAAAAATGACTTTGTCTTTATCCACCATCCAGTCCAAGTCGCGCCATGCTTCAAAACCGTATACCTTTTCAGGTTGTTCCGATTGTGGCAACTTGCGCATCGCTTCAATTACACGCAATGCAACAGCCAGGTGGGTATCATGCTTATCAGCCAGATTATGCGTATATGCGATTTTTGGCTTTGTCATTTTAAGGATTGATTCGATGTCTGTGATTAATTGATGATTCTTTTTTTCTTTCACTTCATGGCTGAAATAATCCAGTTGTATAGCAGCGGAATAATTGCCGATGTGCGCGGCTTTGCGTTGCTCCAATCTTCTTATTTGCATCATTTTTTCATCGCTCATTTCTGCGTAGAGATAATCTCTGGGTGCACCAGAGCCATTTGTGACTGTAACAGCGGTGAACCATTGTGATTCTTTGTCGAAACATTGCCTAATGCCATCATAAGCCCAAGCCTCGATATCATCGGGGTGAGCGCCGATTGCTAGATGTGTTGTCCTGCGTAATGCTTCCTCAATATTTTCCCCATCAGGAACATAAATATCTGCCGTTGGTTTTGAGAATTGCATTCAATTGCTCCTTTTTATAAGCTTCTAGTAAAATTAAATTGGAATTACTTTATATTGACACCGAAATTATTCTACTCTAGAATAGCCAAGATGGGATGTATAAAGGAGTATTGCTCTCATTTGAATCATGCCAAGAAATATTGATTTCAATTTTCTTTCTAAAAAATGTATAGCTGTTAGGAGAGGGATAATCGTTCAAACTTATTTTGGTGTGATGAAAATTGATCCAAAAAAACCCAAATAGTCTGAGCGAGACAGGTTAGTATTGTCAAAGGAGCATGGCACATCCACTCTCTATGATGTTTTTGAAGAGAAGGGATTTTGTGCGGTGTCCAGGAGATACTATACACTTTGGATATAAAAGGGATATCCAGGCTGAGCTATCATTATCAGGCAGCCAAGCAAGCAATGAGGTTAAAATAATATCGAGGAGGATATCGTTGGATAAAAAAGATTACCACATGCTTAAATATATTCATGAGGGGCCAGGGGCTTTGCAGGAAACGTTGCAGGCAAATGATTCTGCTGTACGGGAAATCGGGAAGGAATTTCGAAAGAGGGAAATTGAAAGAATTTTAATAACGGGTTTGGGCAGTTCCTATACAGCTGCTGTAATGGCGAAACCGTTGTTTGATATTTCCTTAGATAAACCAATTATGATAATTAATTCTGAAGAGACTGCATATTTTCAAGAGCAATGGGTCAATGAAAAATCTCTAATTGTGGCAGTTTCCCGTTCGGGTGAGCGTGAGTCAGTTGTAGGGATAATTAAAGCGGCAAATCGACTTGGTGCACTTGGCGTGGCGGTTACTGGGGTTGCTAATAGCTTATTAGCGCATAATTCGGATTTGACCTTGCTTACACAGGAAGGTCCCGAAATTACATTCCCCAAAACGAAGAGCGTGTTAGCGGGCGCGGGTTTGTTAATGCGTTTAGGTCTTGAACTTGCTAATGTTTCTAACCCATTGACGCAGAAGAGAATGGCAGAATTAGAGAGGTTACCAGAAATTATTACGAGGACAATTGCTCAAATTGATCCTGAGGTTAAGGGATTGATGTCTTGGGTGAAAGATCAAAAATATCTGAACGTGGTAGGGACTTGCAGTAATTATGGAGTAGCACTTGAAGCAGCAGTTAAAGTTCAAGAGTCAGCGTATATTCCCACCCGTGGCAACAGCACGGCAGGTCTTCTGCAAGGACCAATAGGTGCCTTGAATGAGGACTGGTTGGTGTATACATTAGTGATGCAGGAAGATTATGAGTTATCAACTAGTTTGATTGAATTGGCGCATAAATTTGGGGCTAAAAGTATTTGCATCCAACCGCCCAATCTACCGACTATTCCGAAAAGTAAAGCAACTATCAAAATTGCGGAGCAGGTTGACCCATTTTTAGCTGCCCTTGTTTATTTACCGGCTGTGCAGTTGTTAGCATATAATTGGACAATTACGCGCGGATTGAATCCAGATGTTCCTGAATCTATGCGGCAAATACTGGATGCGATATTACCTCCAGGAAGGGAGGAGCCAGAATTAAGAAAATGATTTTTGAATTGTTTCTTAGCGAAGAAAAATTTTCTGTCTAAAGAAAGGAGATGAAATGTCAAAGAAGGGATACGAGTTATTTTTTGAAGGGGTAGATGCAGTTCTGGCTGAGATTCGCCAGACTCAAGGAAAAAATATTGAAGGAGCAGCGAAGATTATTGCTGATGCGATTATTAGTGATAATCTTCTGCATGTTTTTGGGACAGGCCATTCCAATTGTCTTTCAGAAGAGATATTTGCTCGCGCTGGCACACTAGTGCCTATCAATCAAGTTGTAGATTTGTCATTAGCCGGCTCTGTTGGTGTAATGAAGAGTATTTTTATGGAGAGAGTTGAGGGGTTGGGGGAAGTGATTTTTAACCACCTGCAACCTCAAATGGGCGATGTATTTTTGGTGATATCGAATTCGGGACGTAATGCTGCTCCTATTGACTTTGCCAGAACAGCCAAGGAACACGAGCATAAAGTAATTGTTGAAACTAATGTAGAATTTAGTTTGAGCCAAACCTCCCGTCATTCCTCAGGAAAGCGTTTACTGGATTATGCAGATGTTATCTTAGACAATAAGGGCCCTTATGCCGATACGATATTATATGAGGAGGGGATGGGCCAACGTGTGGGGGCAGCATCTGGAATAATCGGTGCATATCTCATTCACGCAACCCTTGTAGAAGCTATTTACAACATAAAAGAGCAAGGGATAGAGCCACCTGTGTTTATGTATGGTAACCTGGATGGCAGTATGGAGACAAATCAGAAATTAATGGAGAAGTATAGGGATCGTATTCACAACTGGTGAGTTAATATGAAAGATTTCTTCGATCGATTAAAAGGTGGGCTAATTGTGTCTGCTTATACAGCGGAGGAGCAGAACCCTCATTTTAATACCTCTGGTGCCATGCATGGTCTGGCAGAATCTATTGAAGCCGGAGGTGCAGTTGCAGTGCGTATAAATCTTCGTTGGGTGCCGTTATTCAAGAAAGCTACTTCTCTCCCTATCATCGGCATTAAAAAGATATTTAAAAAGATATTTAAAGGGAAGGAACTGCGCATAACGCCTACACTGAAAGAAGCAGGTCAATTAATCGAAGCAGGAGCAGATGCAATTGCAGTAGACGTTACCAAACGTGCGAGGTTTGACGATTTAACTTTAGAGGAATTTATCTCTGAGATAAAAAAGCAGTTAAATTGCATTGTTCTGGGCGACCTATCCATATATGAAGAGGGGGTTAATGCAGAGAAATGGGGTGTAGATGGAGTGATAACCACTATTTCGGGTTACACTCCATACTCACCTAATTATGGGAGTCTAGGGGAAATTCCGGTCAAGGAACCGGATTTTGAATTAATTAAGCGTTTGAGCAAAGCATTGTCTATACCTGTCATTGCAGAAGGACGTTTTAATACACCGGAGAAAGCGGCTAAAGCTTTGGTATGTGGTGCACATGCGGTAGTGGTTGGTACAGCGATTACAAACCCGTACAAAATAACACAGCTCTACGTTTCAAAACTGAAAGGGGATTATTAGTTTATTACTTCATAAATAATCTTTACGATCACTCTCAATTGAGATAATACTGTGGAATATTTAGGATTATTGAGAATATTTTAGTCAATCGATTTTCCATGGGGAGAGTAAAGGATTTAATCAAATTAATTTCAATTTTACGTAGATTAATTATTTTCCCAACGTTCTACGCGATCCCATTCCCCTTTAGGTGCTCCTGCTTCGCTTCCAGCAGCTTGAACCATCTGTTCCATAAGTTCCTGTGTGCGCGCTGCTTCTATTCCATTGGTTAAAGGCTGCTTGCGAGTTTTAATACATTCGAAGAAGTGTTCGATGACACCATGAAATCCACGTTCCTTCATGTCAGTGATCCACTTTCCTGCCCTATCCGTACCATAAACTTCTTCATGATCATGGTGTTTAATACGCAACTGCCTGAAAGCGTCCACTTCAACAGTCAATTCTTCTCCATATAGAGTTGCGTTTTCTTGCCAAGCACCAGCTTCCAAGCTGGTCATTAACACGCCTAGGCCGCCTTCAGGCAAGGCAACTGTGCTGACTGCACCGACTAATTTTTCATTACGCATTTCGATGTGGGTATCTAATGGGATGACTTTTCCACAGTAGTAGCTCAAGAGATCGATCTGATGAATGGTGTCATCCAAGTAATTGTTATAAAGACTGATATGCGTGGCTTTTGTGCGGTGTTTCTGGATAACTGCAAGCTGGATTTTCTTTCCGGTAAAAAGCTCTTTCGCTTTTCTGTATAACAGAGCATATCGCCTGTTAAACCCCACTACGAGAATCCTGTTACGCTCTCCAGCGATTGAAGCTAATTGGTATGCTTCATGGCTTGTGCTGGCAGCCGGCTTTTCCACAAATACGTCAACGTCGGCTTCCAATAGCATTTTTGTGAACTTGAAATGGGTGGCGTCATTGGTTAAGACAAAGGCAGCATCGGGTTTGGATTTCATCAAATCGTTGACATCTGTTGTGCCATTAGTGATGTGCCATTTATTACAAACCTCGTTAACAGATTTTTGTGTACGGCTGAAAATACCTGTTATCTCGACATTATCCCAGGATGTAAGCAGGGGTAGGTACGCCCTGCGTGCAATTCCACCAACTCCAACAATGATGATTTCCATGTTCTTTCCTGTTTATTAAATACGTTTTTTTATAATAAGGGGAGCTTGATTCTCTCACCCTTTCTGCTTGCGGAAATATATGCTGCTTCTAAGATTTCCTGGTCAGCGAGCGCGGTTTGGAAATTAATTGATGAGTCCTTGCCCTCATTGATGTACTTCAGAAAGTCGTAAACAGATGCCAGATGGGCATTGATGAATAAACCAAGTGCCATTTTTGAATTGGGCCATAATTGTTCAATGGGGTGTTCATCTTTAGGGGTGGACAGACCAAGGTCACCAATTCGCCATTGTTGCTTTTTCTCATCAAAATATTTTACAAGTCCAGGGTCGGCTAAATTGATTTCGATTGTACCCTGGCTGCCGAAAATCTCTAGTTTAAGACTGTCGGGAGTACCGCCAGCCATCCTGGTTACCTCAATGATCCCTACTGCGTTATTCTGCATTCCCAAAGTGCACAGTGCCCAGTCGTCCACGTCCACTATTTCGAATTTGCTGCTGCCGAGTAAGGGGGGGCGTTCTCCAATAAATGTCCTAGTGATGCACTGAACCCATGCAGTCTCACCTAATAAGTATCGAACCAGATCAATGAGGTGTATGCCTAAATCTGTGAGTGTACCGCCACCAGAGGAAGCTTTCTTTAATCGCCAGGAAATGGGGCGGTTGGGATTAATATAACTGCTGTGGAAGTAATGGCTTCGAAAATTAAAGACTTCACCAATCAAACCTGCATCTATAATTGATTTCGATTGTCTCACAGCTGGCAAATAACGAAATATGAAAGCGGTGTGAGTAAATGATCCAACTTTTCTAGCTATCTTAGCAATTTCGCGTGCGTCTGAAAGGTTTGCCCCCAGCGGTTTTTCACAATAAACGTGCAAGCCATGTGAAAGGGCTTCAATTGCCTGCTCCCTGTGCAGGAAGTTGGGTGTGCAGATATCGATGATGTCTAATGGTTGATTGTAGAATTCTTCTTTTGAGAAGCAGCACTTTGTTTCGATATCTGAGAGAAATTGTTCCTCCGGTTGTTTTTTTGAGCGCAGCACAGCTTGCAAACTTGCTGTAACAACTGGTTGTTTGAATGCGTATGGGATGCTTCGGTAGGCATTAGCGTGCACTTTACCAATAAAGCCAAAACCGATTAAACCAATGTGGAATTTTCTAGGGGACATTAAATATCCTTTTTATTCTTTCTTGAAGACCATCTTTCCTTGAACCATGGTCATATAGACATTCAAATTCTCATCCAATACAACCAGGTTGGCAAGTTTGCCTTGTTCGAGACTGCCGACTCTGTCATCAATACCAAGTACCCTGGCAGGGTTCAAAGTAGCCATTTGGATAGCTTCCTTAAGAGATGCTCCTACAATCTGATGCATATTATGAACGCAGTTATTCAACAAAGCGGTGCTGCCGGCAATGGTGCCATCTTCCAGTGTAGCTAAGCCGTCCTTAACAATAGCTTTTTGACCTACAAGTTCGTATATACCGTCTGGCAATCCAGCGCCTGGCATAGCATCAGTGATCAACACAATGCGATCTGCTCCCAGGCAGCGCAGCAATACTTTCATGGCAGCAGGATGCACATGGACGGTATCAGCGATCAATTCAGCGGTGATGTTATCAGAAGCTAATATGGCTCCCACCACTCCAGGTGTACGGTGATGAAGACCAGATTGGGCGTTATAAGTATGTGTGACGTGAGTGAAATTGCCTTTGAGGGCAGAGCTGGCTGTTGCATAATCCGTATTGGAGTGTCCCAGGGCAATCACCACTCCTGCTGCCCTGAATAATTTTGCGATTTCTTCTGCCCCTTCCAGCTCAGGCGCCAATGTCATCTGGTGAATCCATCCTTTACCCAGCTTTAAATAAGTCTCGGCTTCTTGCCGTGAGGGTGGTCGCAGCCATTTAGGGTTAAATGCGCCTTTTTTTTCAGGATTCAGGAAAGGTCCTTCCAGATGAAGCCCAAGGGCTTGCGCTGCGCTTACACCTTTCTCAAGGATTGGAACATAAGATTTGATGAGCGCATTGGTTGATATGGCATCTGGACCGGCAATGGTGCATAAAAAACCTGTAACACCATTACCTGCCACCCACATTGAATACTTTTCTAGTTCAGAAGCTAAATCCCCATACCCAAACATAATACCCCTACCTCCATGTACATGGATATCTATAAATCCAGGCGCGAGAATTTTGCCTTGTAAATTGATTGCCCCCTCTTTTGCTTGTCGACTTTTCCCGACATAGTCGATTAGGCCCTCGCTCGAAATGACGAGCGAACCTTCTTCAATTATTTCTAAGGGAGAATAGATGGTAGCGTTTTCGAAAATTAAAGACATTCTTCACCTCAATGAATAAAAAGATAAACTTGTCTTGAATTATATAACATAGATTTAGTGTCATTTATGCGCGTTTATCAATTTCAGATGGTGAAAGACCTAAAATAGGGCAAGTTGTAATGGCGGTTTTTTACCTGCCAGGAGGATATAGGGCGCGACTCTCTTGGCTGAGATTCCCAGTTTCCCAAGTTCGGCGATATCTTTGAATTGATGAGATTTTCTGGCTTTCAAAATGGTTGAAACGCTTTTGGGTCCAATCCCCGGAATACGCAGTAGCTCGTGTTTATCTGCCCGATTTACTTCGACAGGATATGTGATGTAATGCTTTTTTGCCCAGGCAGATTTTGGGTCGATATCCAGCGGCAAATTATGGTGTCGGTCGAAATACAGCTCCTCAAGTGAGAAACTATAATCACGCATCAAGAAAGATGCCTGGTACAGCCGCTGTTCCCGCTTGAGAGGTATGGGCTTGTGGTTTTCAAAAGGGGTATTAATAATTGGTCGGAATAGAGAAAAATATGCACGGCTCAAGCCCAATTTGTGGTACAGGTATTGTGTGGTTTTCAGCAGTTCATTGTCTGATTCGCCTGCACCTCCCACGACGAACTGCGTGGTGGAAGAAGGCCAGCGTTTTTTCCAGGCCTGCCCGCTTGGATGATTGCGTCGGATTTCCTGCACCCATTCAAGCGGTTTGAGAAGTTGTGAATTGAAGCTTTTCTCTGGTGCCAGTATCGCTAATCTTTCAGGATTGGGAGCTTCCAGGTTAAGAGAAACGCGATCGGCAAGCCGCATGGCTTGTTCAACCTGGGCAAATTCAATGCCGGGCATGAGTTTGAGGTGGAGGTAGCCGCTGTAGTGCAGTTTGTAGCGCAGGATTTCGGCTGTTTCTAGCAACTTATCCTGTACGCGCACACTACTGCCAGCGATACCGGAGCTGATGAATGCTCCTTGAATAATCCCGGCCTGGTACATGTTCATAATCAATCGGGCGTATTCATCTGGACGGAAGGTCTCGCGGTGGAAATCCCTGCCTGCACGAAAGGGACAGTAAAAACAGTTGTTTTCGCAAAAAGATGAAAGCAGTGATTTAAGCAGCTTGATGCGCTTTCCATTTGGAAGAATCGCGTTATGGGTATAGATGCTTTTCTGACGAGGCGGGGTATTGATGCATACAGTATCTTCTGCAGATTCGAGGTTGCTGTTTGCAGACAGCAGTTTTAATTTTTCTAATGGTTCCATCGCCCATATTATAGAACAAAATTTCTGTTAAGCAAGTATGAAAAAAGCCCATATGGGCTTTTAAAATCGGTTAGAGAAAATCTAATCGACAGGGAAATAACAAAGACCAGTTGTACCTGGGCCAGTGTGTACCATAAGCGCTGGTGATAATTCTGTGATAATTGACTCCACACATTGTAGTCTGCTTTCAACGGTTTCTTTAAGTTTTTGGACTTTTTCCAGTGCGCCGGCATGAACATAAGCGACTCTTAATTTTGAAGTGGTGCCTGTTACTACTTCAATCTGGTCAACCATCTTTTGATATGCTTTTTTCAAACCACGTGCTACCCCCTTGGCTACAATTTCACCATCTTCCATGCTGATAATCGGTTTCAGACTGAGCATGGAACCGATCAGATGTGTCGCCTTACCGATACGCCCACCCAGGTATAGATAACGCAGAGTATCAGCAGTCTGGAACATATGGGTGATGGGGATCATTTGTTTAATCTTGGCGACAATCTCTTCCAGACGTAAACCTGCTAAAGCGGCACGGGCGGCTTCGATCACCATCCAGCCTTGGCACATGGAGACATTAAGGGTATCAATAACCTCGATCTTTAATTGTGGCAGTTTGTCCTTCAGCATTGATTGAGCGGCAGTGGCTGCTTGATATGCTCCACTACCCTTTGAAGTCATGTGTATACTTACAATTTCTTTCACGCCGTCATCTGCTAGTTTCTCATACATACTTAGATAGTCGCCTGGTCCGGGACTGGCTGTGGTGGGAAGGATATCTGTAGTTGGAAGCCATTTTAAAAATTCCTCCCGCTGTATTGTGACTAGATCACGCAGAACTTCTGAGCCGCGATGAATGTAATATGCGACCTGATGGATACTCAACTCTTTAGCGATAGACTTAGGAATGCTGGCAGTGCTATCAGTGACAATAGTAGTTTTTTTCAAGATTTCCTCCAAGATATTTGATATTATCAGATTATTGTACTCCCAAAATGAGCAGAGGAGATAATTACTATTCCCTGAATATTTCCAGAATAACCTACAGATTATATAAGGGAATCCTTTCCTGCTGATATAATTTCAAAAAATCAAGTCTTATTAAGGAGAGCAAAATGCGCTTAGGCGGATGGGAAATTATTATTATCCTGATAATAGTTCTCTTGCTTTTTGGCCCTGGTCGGATAACTAAAGTCGCAGGAGAGCTGGGCAAAGGCATTAAATCTTTTAAAGATGGCCTTTCGGGGGAGAAAAAAGAGCAGCAAGAAGAAGAAAAGGATAAAAATAAATAGGGAATTAATTTAAATAACGCACACCTATAAGAATATGCAATTTTTAGGTATCGGACCACTTGAACTTCTCTTGATTTTAATATTAATGATTGTTGTATTGGGGCCTAAAGGGATGGTTAAAGCCGCCCGCGAATTGGGTAAGTTGATCCATAAAGTAACGCACTCGCCTTACTGGACAGAAGTAATGGAAACATCTCGTGAGCTGTGGGATCTGCCCCACAAGATTATCAAAGATGCAGGTATTGAGGAGGAAATTCGAGAATTACGGGAAAATGTGAATTCAGTGTCAGATAAGTTAACAGGATATGGAACGCGAAGTGTATCCAGTCATGGTGATTTTCATTCAAGGAAAGAGCTTAAACAAAGAGACAGCTTGCGGGCAGAGAATGATAAACGGAAAAATAGTTCTGAAGAATAACCCATTCCCCTTTTATCTTTAATTTAACAAATGCAAAATGAGATAAATGAATTCCCAACAATGACCTTTTGGGATCATATTGAAGAGCTGCGTAAGCGCTTGCTCATTGCTTTGATTGCCTTGGTAATTGCAACCCTTATCAGTTTCATTTTTACCGAGGACCTTATTAATATTCTCGCTGAACCAGTTGGTAGCATAGAAAATCTTCAATCTATTGAGATAACAGAAAATGTTG
Organism: Anaerolineae bacterium; assembly: GCA_011176685.1. Lineage (GTDB taxonomy): Bacteria > Chloroflexota > Anaerolineae > Anaerolineales > Anaerolineaceae > A373. Next base: position 21,744 of record DUED01000063.1, on the reverse strand, counting down.
CAGTTTTCATGCGCGTTGCATTGCTGAGCGGGGTTGTGCTTGCCATGCCGGTTATCCTATATGAGCTGTTGGCTTTTATTATGCCCGGGCTGAAATCCTCTGAAAAAAAGTGGGTATATTTGGCTGTCGGTATGGGAACTCTGTTATTCATAGTTGGCGTTGCCTTTGCTTATTCTGTCATGCTGCCTAACTCTATCCTGTTCTTGATGGATTTTCTGGGGGTTGAGACGAGACCGCGATTATCCAATTATATAAATTTCATTACTAATCTGCTTTTTTGGATGGGTGTCGTATTTCAGGCACCTTTAATCATTTTCACACTTGCAAAAATGAAGGTTGTTTCCGCCAAGACACTGGCAAAACAGTGGCGTTATGGGTTAATTGCCATAGCTGTTCTGGCAGCAATGATTACACCTACTGTTGACCCGGTGAATATGGGCTTGTTAATGATCCCCTTATTTTCCCTTTATTTATTGAGTGTACTGTTTGCCTTTCTAGCGACTAAATAAAAATAAGAATGGCTCAAGCCCTTCTTCTGTAATACAACATTTTTACTATTTATATAATAATTCTTTCATCTTGGTTGCAGGCTTCATATTCCCCTAAAAGAACTCAGATTACATTTGTTAATTTAGATAAAAACTCAACATCCTTCTTCGATATCAAGCTGGGTTCTAACCCCGTGTTTTTCAGTGCAAAGAGAATTTTCAGTGTGTGTTCTACCATCATGGTTTTTTCTGCAGCGGATTGCAGGTCTTTCCCAAGGGTTATCAATCCATGGTTCTGCAGGAAAGCACCCAGTACCTGGCTATGTGCAAGTTTTTCCAGAACAGCGTTCGTTAGATCATCAGACCCGGGTATAAAGAATAGGACCTTGGGATAATCTTTAATAAAGACAGCTTCTACTGCAATCGGCGGGATTTCCATATCAATCATGCCAAATACTGTTGCGTAAGGTGCATGTGTATGGATAACCGCGTTTATTTTTGGGCGTGCTTTCATGATACCGGCATGATATTTACACTCAATTGATGGACGATTTCGACCCTCAATTTTCCTGCCATCCATATCTATTAGAATTAATTGCTCAGCTTGCAGCGTACCTTTATTAATTCGTGTGGGTGTGATATAAACTGCATTTTTTCTTTCAATACTGCGTACGCTTATATTGCCGCCTTTTTCAGTAATCAGGCCAGCTCTATAGAGGTCCATTATTGTGTGCACTAACTGTTCTTTGATAACTTTATCTGTCATGCTTCTCCTTTCTCCTAATAATTGGTTCAATGTTTTATAATGTTCACTTCGTTTTGATAGGCGTAGAGCTCTAACTGCTTTTAGCTGAAAGATAAGCCAAGGTTGATATGCATTTAAAAATATTTGTTGGTTAATTGTTTCCAGATTATATATGCTTTTAAAGCACAATTATTGTACAATATCTCACAATCTAAATCCACATGTGTTTAGATGAATTAATACCCGAGATTATGAAATGAAAAAACGGTCGCTGGGTAAATCAGACGTAGAAGTTAGTCCCATCGGGTTGGGCTGCTGGCAGTTTTCGCAGGAAAAGAATATAGCAGGGAGATTTTGGGGTTTTTTAGAGTACAGGCAGATCAAGGAAATCGTATCAAGTAGTTTGGAATGCGGCATTAATTGGTTTGATACGGCTGAGGTGTATGGTAACGGAGCTTCGGAAAGGGCGTTGGCAAACGCATTGAGTGAATTAAATATTAAACCAGGCAAAGTAATTATTGCCACTAAATGGATGCCCGCCCTGCGTTTTGCCAGTTCGATAGTTGGTTCTATCAATAAAAGACAGGAAGCACTTCATCCCTATCCTATAGATCTTTATCAGATACATAATCCGTTCAGCTTTTCCAGCATCAAGAGCCAGATGAAAGCAATGGCACAGCTGGTGCGACAAGGGAAGGTTCGCTTTGTTGGTGTAAGTAATTTCTCAGCCGAGGATATGCGCAGAGCTGATAATTACCTATCTGCCGAGGGGCTTGCGCTGATTTCAAATCAGATTCGTTTCAGCTTATTGGATAGAAGCATTGAGGAGAATGGTGTATTAGATATGGCTAAAGAGCTGGGAGTAATTATCATCGCCTACTCGCCGCTTGCGCAGGGTTTACTGACAGGTAAATTTCACGATGATTCCCGACTTATTGGGAAACGCTCTGGATTCCGTAAGTTCATGAAAGGATTCCGAAAAGAACAATTGAAACGCACACAACCATTGATTGATGTGCTGCATGAGGTTGCTTTAAGCCATAATGCTACTCTCGCGCAGATTGCATTGAGCTGGGCAATAACTTTTCATGGGCAACATATCATTGCCATCCCGGGTGCTACTAATGTGCGCCAAGCCAAGCAAAATGCAGAAGCGATGCAGATTGATATTACAGAGAAAGAATTGAGTCGTTTAGACCAGGCCTCACGCGCTGTGATATTGTAAGAAATTTATACGTACAGGTTGTATAATTGCATATTATGAAAGACAGAAAACACAGTGTATACGTTAATGTTTTTTTCCTCTTGCTATTATTCACGGGCTGTACTGGAGAACCGACGGAGGAAAGCTTTTCCTCTGCGGTTACTTCCCAGGCGGTTGATGAGTATATTGATGCAACACAAACCAAATCGCAAAGTGTAACAAAACAAGCAGAGACTAGCATCGCTTCTACTTCAACTCCAACCCCTGACAATCGTCTGAAACCTGAAGATTGGCAGGAATGGCCGATTATCCCGGAGGTCACAGAAACCGCTAAGGAGATATACCTCAAGGGGCTTGCTATGGGAAATGATTCGCGTGCCTTTTCAAAAGTAGGAGATTGTCAGAATGTAAAGCAGACTTTCTTGGGATTCTTTGATTCACCTGATGGTTCCGATGGCGGTTATAATTTAAGAAAAGATACTTATCTACAGGAAACCACTGATCAGTTCAGTGGCTATTTCAACCGCGATGGGGAGGCCACTCGTTATGGTTTTAATGCAGCAGCAGTGCTTTCACCCATGTGGACAGATCTAGATATATGCCTGCCGGATGAGACTCCTCTAGAGTGCGAACTACGCATTACCCGCCCAACGTTTGTGCTTATCAGTTTAGAATTTCCTTTCCTAGAACGCACACCGGAAATTTATGAGAGGTATATACGGCAGATCATTGAATATATAATTTCTCAAGGTGCAGTTCCCATTCTGGCAACGAAAGCAGACAACGTAGAAGGTGACAATAGCATCAATCTCACAACTGCCAAGCTGGCTTATGAATATGATCTTCCATTGTGGAATTTTTGGGCAAAGATGGCAGAGTTTCCGGATCACGGAATTGATCAGCATCGCGATAACATGGCATTTCACATTTTTATTTCGCATTGGAATACACGCAGCTTCTCTTTCCTGCGGGTTCTCGATCACCTGTGGCGGGAATTGTCCAAACTAGGATAGATAGAGCTGATAAAAAATCGATCTTTTACTTATTTGATCTCAGTGGATTTCCTTGATAAATAAATCCTTGAAAACAATTGCATCCTCATGTGGATCGCGACCTGCTTTGGTAAAAATTCCCCCACGACCGAATAGTAGGTTAAAGCGCGTATCCTGAAAACTTTCAACCCGTATTCCGTTGATAAAAAAGTTGATTGTTGTTTCAATGCAGTCCAGATGGAGGGTATTCTCACCAGTGTCTGTATTGACAGCTTTTGATTTTTTTTGTGCTAGTAAGGCAAAGGGACGTTTAGGAGTATCTCTAAAAATGGAATAAGTGCCATTGCTACGCACAACGGCAATATACTTGCCATCCTGACTGGAGCGACACACGACTCCGGCGTACATCGACTCACTGCTATGTTCTTGATTTAATAGCACCGAAACAGATACAGACATATCTGCCAGTCCTGGATCAGCTTTTACGCCGTAGTAGCCATATGAAATAACTGGGGAGAAATGAAAACCATCTTCTTCATATGTGCTGAAGGCGCCGCTTAGTCCAGTCTGACTGAAAGTGCCCTTATCGCTCAATAGATCATCTTTGGACACATAGGTGTGCTCCGTAATAACTTGGGTTAATGGGATATAAATATGTAAGTTCTTTATTTGTACAGAATTGAATGGATGCTCGCGTGAAGCTGCTGTGAATAGACCTATGGCAGTAATTTCGATAATATCTTCATTAGTTATTCGCGCCGTGAGGATTTCATTGACCCATAAATCACAGCTACCTTCATGGTATGCAATTTTGAAATGATTTGTTTGATTGGCAAATTTGAGAGAGGGTGAAAAGCTATTGTTCAATGCACCAAGTGCTTTAATCACGTTGTTCTCTTGATAATATTCAGTTAGTTGGTAATAAGGTCCTGCGAATTGCCAGCTTTTAATTTTTTCATCACCGGTTACAAAGAAGAAACCGTAAACATTCTCATCCTTTCTAGTATCCAAATCAGGAGTGGAAATCACATCTGCTTCGAGCACAAAACCGGGGCTGGAAACAGGGAATCCGAAGAATGAGAAGGAATCTTCACTAGGAGGTTCACCATGAAATCCGATTTTCATTTGACCATCTTTACAGTTAAATGCAAAGCCGCTCTGTGATTTTTCTGCATCAGGCAATAAATTACAGAGACTGATTTTTTGGTCAACTTCGAAAGACTGCAAAGGTAATAAAACAATTTCATCAGTAATTGACTCATCAAGTGATAGGTCATATATATCCAGACCAGTAAGAACCAGGGTGGTCTTTTTTTGATATATATTTACATATCCAAATCCTGCATCTCCGCTCTTGAAAGTCTTATCTTGAACAATCACCCTAGGAACATCGTTGATGGAAAGAATAAGCCAATCGCCACGGCAGTCAAAGCTGAGAGTAAGCTGGCTGGGATCTGCTCCTTGTTTAGTTACAATATTGCTTTCAACAAGCTCATTGATGATAAGGTTATCGCTTTGACTGAAATCCATGGAAGTGCCCAGAATGGTGATTTTTCCATTAACCATTTTCCCAATACCATAAGTGGCTCTGCCATCCTCAGACTCAAGCCAACCACCGACATATTGGTTATTTTCGTCTTTGATGCGGCAGTATAGCATTACACCACCTTCGGTTTCTGAAGCGGAAAGGTCAAAGCTGGTTTCAATACGCATATCCTTTAATTGGGTATCTGCCCAATGATAGATTTTCTTATCGTTATGCATAAGGGTTATTAGATAAGCACCATCAGAATAGTCAGCGGTTTCTGTTATGGCAATCGGCGGCTTTTTTTCAGGAATGGATTGCCAACCAGAAGGCTCTAACTTGAAATCATTACTGAAAACCAGTGAAGAGGAGGATACAGATGTGGGAGTATGCATTTGTGTGTCTAGATCACTTGTCTGGGAAGGGATTCCTGCATCAGATGAGATTGTCTGATTCTGGGTACAGGCTGGCAGCATGAGCAGGATAGACAGAATTTGGAGTATTAAACCGAATTTCATCTGAAAAACATAATGTAAACAATTTTCAGGTGACTTCATGAGAGTGTTCCTCCTTCGAAGGAAATTGTAATCGTTTTTTTTAAATATATGTTTTATTGCTTTGATAAATTCTTTAACATAGTATAGAAAATTCCACCTTGTTGGAAATAAACCAACTCAAGCGGTGTGTTGATACGGCTTATAACATGAAATTGAATTTCTTGATGGTTATGTTTTTTGACTTTCACATTTAATATCTCGCCAGGTTTCTGCATTTCCTGTATGCCTGAGATCGTATAAAGTTCATCCCCGCTTAGTTTCAATGAACACATATTTTCCCCGTTTAAAAATTGCAGCGGTAGGATGCCCATCAATGCAAGATTGGAGCGGTGGATGCGCTCAAAGGACTCGGCGATTACAGCTCTTACTCCCAGCAATAACGGACCTTTAGCAGCCCAGTCTCGGCTGGAACCTGTGCCGTATTGTTTACCGGCTATGATAATCAGCGAAGTTCCTTCGCGTCGATACCTTTCAGCAGCTTCAAAGATGGGCAGAATTTCTTGGCTTGGAAGATGGCGGGTGTAACACCCTTCATTTTCTGGAGTTAGCAGGTTGCGTAAGCGGATATTGCTGAATGTCCCCCGTGCTAGCACCTCATGGTTTCCGCGCCTGGAGCCATAGGTATTCAAATCTTTATTGGCTGTTCCCTTTTCAATCAGATATTTACCGGCTACACTATCGGGGGGAATTATTCCCGCAGGGGAAATGTGGTCTGTTGTGATTGAATCACCTAACATAGCTAACACACGAGCTTGATGGATTCCATGGTTTGCTTGCGTCCTCCCCGTTTTTAATGATAGGAAAGGAGACTCTTTTACGTAGGTTGATTTTGCATTCCAGTTAAACAGATTGCCATTTGAGCTTATAAGATTATTCCAGTTTTTGTTGTGTGAAAGGATATCTGCATAACAGTTTAGATATATTTGCGGTGATATTTTGTCTCCGATGATTTCTTCAATTTCCTCAGTGAGAGGCCAAATATCTCCTAAAAATATTTTATTACTTTTTGTGTCTTCGCCCAGTGGCGTGGAGGTGAAATCGAAATTCATATTGCCAACTAAAGCGTAGGCGACAACCATTATAGGGGACGTAAGGTAGCTGGCTTTGATACTCTGATGGATCCTTCCTTCAAAATTCCGGTTGCCTGAAAGAACTGCGGCGGTAATGAGCCTTTCCCTATCAATGACTTTCTCGATGTCACCCGGCAGCGGTCCCGAATTTCCAATACAGGTTGTACAGCCGTATCCAACCAGATAGAACCCCAACTGTTCTAAATACTTCATCAATCCGGACTCCTGCAAGTAAGTGGTTACTGTTCGAGAACCGGGAGCGAAGCTGGTCTTCACATATGGCTTGGCTTGCAAGCCCTTTTCCACTGCTTTCTTTGCTAACAAACCTGCTCCGATCATAACTTTCGGGTTGGTTGTATTGGTGCAGGATGTGATAGCAGCAAGAACGACTGTCCCATGTCCTAAATGGTAAGTGTTTCCGTTGATGGTTACAGGGCGCTTCTTTTTAGATGATTGACAAGTAACGCCAAAGCCTTTGATGCCTATAGGGGAAGTTAAGCTGGTTTTAAAGGTTTTTGCTATCTCACGGCGCGGGATCAGGTCATAAGGTCGTTTTGGCCCAGCCAGGACAGGTTCAATAGTGACTAGGTCTAAATGAATAATTTCTGTGTAAGTGGGGATGATGCTTCTTTCGGTGCGGAACAATCCCTGCTCTTTGAAATATGTTTCTACGAGATTGATGTGTGCTTCGCTTCTTCCAGTTAGGCGTAAATAATCTACTGTTCGCTTATCTATTGGAAAATAGGTCATAGTCGCCCCACTCTCAGGAGACATATTAGAGATCATAGCGCGATCTTCCAATCTTAAATTCGCAACAGCATCCCCGAAAATTTCCACAAATTTTCCCACAACGTTTTTTTGTCGAAGCAGACTGGTGAGGGTCAATGCTAGATCTGTGGGAGTAACATTTTTCTGGAGCTCCCCGTCCAAGCGTAAGCCAATAACATCTGGTATGGGGAATTCGATTGTATAGCCCAGCATGGCAGCCATTGCTTCTATGCCGCCCACGCCCCAACCAATTACACCTAAACTGTTGATCATAGTTGTGTGAGAATCAGTGCCAAGAATACTGTCAGGAAACGCTATGATCTTTTTCCCCTGACGAACTGAGAGAACCACAGAGGCGAGATATTCTAGGTTGATTTGGTGGATAATACCGGATGAGGGTGGAATGATGCGTAAATGATCAAATGCTTTTTGGCTCCAGTGCAGAAACTGATAACGTTCCTGATTGCGTTTGAATTCCATTTCTTCATTTAATCTGCGAGCAGTTTCGCAGCCGAAAGAGTCTACCTGCACAGAATGGTCAATAACCAGATCGGTGGGAATTCTAGGGCTCACTTTCTGTGGATTGCTACCGCGATGTGCGAGGGCTGTGCGTAGGGTAGCCATATCGTTCAAAACAGGCAGGCCGGTGAGGTCCTGCAATAGCATCCTTCCTGGAATGAAAGGGATTATTGGACGTGTTGATGAACTTGACGGTTTCCATTGAGCAAGTTCCAAAACGTGGGTCTTGTTAAATCCCTTTTTACCGCAGTTCCTGACGAGCCCTTCGATAAGGACGCGCAGGCAGTATGGAAAGGCTGAGAGTACCATTAATCCCTGTTTTTCAAGGGTTTCCAGGCGGTAATAATAAATATTTCCCGCTTTGGTGTTTAATTTATCTAATGTGTTGAAATAGTCTTTATGCATGGTTTCCAAATACAAAATACTGGTTGTTTGGTGTTGTCTAATCTATGGAAGCGCTTACGGCTTCTGCAAACTCCTGTGTGCCTAGTAATGTGTTGCCTGTAATTTGGCTGTATAGGTCGAATGTTACTTCACCTCGTCGGATTGTGGCTTTAATGCCCCTGATAATCAGATTTGCAGCTTCCGTTAAGCTGAGAAAACGGAACATCATACTTCCCGAGAGGATCAGTGAACTGGGGTTTGCTTTGTTTTGATTGGCGAGAGAAACCGCTGAACCGTGGTTGGCTTCGAATAATGCCATGCCAGTTTCATAGTTGATGTTCCCGCCAGGCGAAATGCCCACTCCTCCCGCAAGTGCAGCAAAAGCATCTGAAAGATAGTCGCCGTTTAGATTTGTGGCTGCGATTACATCAAAACTGGTTGGCTGGCTGATAGCTTGCTCAAATGCCACATCGGCGATCATGTCATTAATAAGAATTTTACCGGATTGTAAAGCCATGTCCTTTTCCCGGTTGGCATTATTTTCTCCGTAGGCATTTTTTGTCTGCTGCCACTGCTGCTGTGTATATGCGTAATCGGGAAATTCCTCTTCAATTAATTGATAGCCCCATTGAAGGAAGGCGCCTTCCGTGTACTTCATGATATTGCCCTTATGAATTAGCGTGACTTTATTACGCTTATTTTCGATTGCCCACTTAACTGCTGCGCGCACAAGGCGCTGGCTTCCTTCTTTGGAAATGGGCTTGAGGTCAATGCCAACTTCTTTTGTAAAACGCAAACATTGAAACTTGGAGGGGAATTTATTTTTAAGGATCTTTAATAGGAGAAGGTTTTTAGAAGAATTTGCCCCAAATTCTATGCCGCTATATACGTCTTCTGTGTTTTCCCGTAATAGAACAACGTCTAACCCCTGGGGATTTATTAAAGGAGATGGCAAGCCCTTAAACCAATGAACCGGGCGTTGGCAGGCATATAGATCGAGCTCTTTCCGTAGAATTACATTCAGGGATTGGAATCCGCCTCCTACAGGGGTTGTCAATGGTCCCTTAATGCCCACTTTATACTTTCGCAATGTCTCAAGAGTCTCGTCGGGTAAATATTTGCCCACCTTTTGGAATGCTTTTTCCCCAGCCAGCACCTCAAGCCATTGCACTTGGCTTTTTCCATGATAAGCTTTTTCAATTGCTGTGTTAAGAACAATCTGGGCGGCTTTCCAAATGTCTGGCCCAATGCCGTCCCCAATGATGTAGGGGATTGTTATCATTTTGCGTGAGTTGTTCATGTCCATTATGTTTTAAAATTGTCCGTTTAAATATTCATGAAATTCTATCATTCCAAATAATCCGCATATATTGGGTCTTGACAAATAAAAAATGACTAGTAAAATATACCATAGAATTTGAGACACTGTCCCACATTATGGCACACAGCAGGAAATGTAGTGATGGAAAAAATTAAAACTTTAGAAAGAGCAGTGAATATCTTGGATTCTTTTTCATTGGATAAGCCATGGCAAGGAGTTAGGGAAGTAGCGCGCAAAGTGAATCTTGCCAGCAGTACAACTGGCCGCCTAATGGCTGCTATGAAAGAATTGGGTATATTAAACCAGGACCCGGTTACGCATACATATTCGATCGGTTCACATGCACTTGCATGGGCTGGCATATATTCTGCTGTACTGGATGTGCGTACTGCGGCACTACCTGCAATGGTGAAGCTGCAGGAGCTCACAAATGAGACCCTAAGTTTATATGTCATGGAAGGAAATGAACGTGTTTGTGTAGAGCGGCTGGAAAGTCCGCAGACCGTGCGGATTGTCGCCAGGGTAGGAAGGCGTATACCGTTATATGCCGGATCAGCAGGAAAATGTTTCCTGGCGTTCTTACCGCCTGACCGTAGAGAAAAAATTCTGAGCAAAATAACTCTGAAACCCCTAACTTCAAAGACTATTACGAATAGAGATGAGCTGCATCAGGAACTTGAAAAAATCAGGCAGGAGGGTTGTGCAGTCAGCCATGGGGAATGGATTCTGGAAGCTTCAGGGGTGGCTTCGCCTGTTTTTAATTCCAATGGACAAATTGTTGCGGCTCTCACTATTTCAGGGCCATCACCACGCTTCACAGAGGAAAAAGTACGTAACTACAAGACATTAGTTAAGGTAAAAGCAACCGAGATTTCTATGGAAATGGGTTACATACCTAGTTGAAAAGCTCACAATTACACTGAAAAGAGGATTTAACAATGAAGATGCAAAAAGCATTGAAAGAGAAAATCCCAGTTTGCCGGGATCGCGTTAAGCAAATGCTCAGAGAAGGAGGGTCTTTAAAGATCAGTGATATCTCCGTCCGTCATTTATTTAGTGGTATACGTGGACTCGATTTGCTGATTGGCAATGTCTCATATGTGGACCCTTATGAAGGCATTCATTTTCGTGGACATTCTGTCTCAGATATTTTGCAAATTCTTCCTAAACCGAAGGGTTGTAAATCCCCTTACGCTGGAGGTATGTATTACCTGCTGATGACGGGCGATATCCCAACCCTCCAGGATGCATTAGAAGTGGAGGATGAATGGAAGACGCGAGCTGAAATCCCGACCTATGTGGTGAATATGCTGCAGGCTATGCCTAAGAATACACACCCCATGACCATGCTCTCTCAAGCTATCCTGGCCCTTCAGGCAGACTCGAAATTTGATGAAGGATATAACAATGGTTTACAGAAGTTGGATTACTGGCAGGCAACACTGGAGGACAGCCTGAATCTAACAGCTAAAACCCCAGCATTAGCAGCGGCAATTTATAACATCAAATACAGAGACAGGAAGCTTGTCAGTGCAGACCCCAATCTGGACTGGAGTGCAAATTTTGGACATATGATTGGCAAGGGCTGGGATCAGCATTACCAGGAGCTGTGCCGTCTGTTCTTTGGCCTGCATGCAGACCAAGGAACCGGCAATGTTAGCGTGCATACCGCCTGTCTGGTGAATTCCACTCTCTCAGATGTGTATTATTCCTGCTCTGCGGCGATGAATGGTCTTGCAGGTCCATTGCATGGACGTGCTAATCAGGACTGCTTGATCTGGCTGCTGGGTATTTTAAAGAAATTTGGTTCCTTGCCTACTAAAGAACAGCTAAAGGATTATGTCTGGGAAACATTGAACCGCGGCAAGATCATCCCAGGTTATGGGCATGCAGTGCTTCGCAATACAGACCCTCGTTTTACTGCCCAGCTTAAGTTTGGAAAGGCATATATGGCAGATTCTAAGCTTTTCAAGCTGGTGGAAATGGTTTATGAAGTTGTCCCGCATGTGCTGACTAAACATGGTAAAGCAAAAAGTCCCTGGCCAAATGTAGATGCGATCAGTGGTACTCTGCAGTATCAAAGCGGCTTGAAGGAATTTGACTTCTATACCGTACTATTTGGGGTTGGGCGGATGTTGGGCATTACAGCCAATCTGGTCTGGTCGCGTGCTATAATGCTTCCGCTTGAACGTCCGCAATCCATTACTCTGGATATGGTAGAACAGAAAATTGCAGAACTGAAGGTAAAGAAAGCATTCGTTGTATCTGAGGCGTAAAAAGTTCGTAGATTAATAGTTGAAATAATTAATCAACCCTACTATCTTCTTGGGGTTGGTTTTTTCTTCTGTGTATAATTTGATTAGCAGGATCGATTCCGAAGAGTTTAATGAAAATATTTTGCCCTGACTGTGGAAGAACAACCGAGTTTGATTATAAAGAATGGCACTGTTCCTGTGGGGGAGCTTGGGAGTTAGCTGAACAGAAGGTTTTCGACATGAGCTTAATAGCTTCTTCGCTTTCATCGCTGTGGCGTTATGAAAAATTGCTTCCAATTGAACTTAAGGAGCAACCATCTGTTTCGTTAGGTGCGGGTTGGACTCCATTAATGCCAGCAGAATACGGGGGACGCAAAATTCTTTTAAAACTTGAGTATCGTATGCCAACCGCTTCTTTTAAAGACCGGGGCGTGGAAGTAATGATGAGCTATTTACATTCAATTGATGTAAGGCATGTGGTTGAAGATTCTTCTGGCAACGCCGGTGCTTCGGTTGCGGCTTACGCTGCGAGGGCTGGAATCAAGGCAGAAATATATTCACCCGCGCATGCCTCAAAGGCAAAACTGGCGCAGATTGCCATTTATGGGGCTAAAGTACATACTGTTGCGGGTGCGCGAATTAAAGCCACCCGAGCGGTAATGAAGGTGGTAAAACAGGGTGCAGTTTATGCTTCGCATGCCTATCACCCAGTCTATTTGCTTGCACAACAGACCGCTGCGTGGGAGGTGTGGGAACAGCTTGGTTTTAAAATACCAGATTGGTATGTGGTACCAGTTGGTCAGGGTGGCAAATTACTGGGGATATGGCTGGGTTTTCGTCGTTTACTGGCAGCGGGGTTAATTGAAAAAATTCCCAGACTTGTGGCAGTACAACCAGCTTTACTTGCCCCGCTTTGTGAAGCTTTTAACCAAAACCTTGCCAAGTGGCCTATAACTAATCCAAAGGCGACTAGCGTGGCAAAAGGTCTGGCGATAACTAAGCCAGTTCGATGGAAGCGCATGCTGCAGGCATTGAGAGAAAGCAATGGGAAATGCATTGCGGTGTCTGAAGAGGAAATCTTGTCAGCCCATAAGAAGCTGGCTAAACTCAGTTTTTATGTCGAGCCAACCAGCGCGGTTGTGGTGGCTGCCTTGCGGCACTTGTTTGCGGTAGTTAATCCGAAGGAGACCATTGTAATTTCTCTTACAGGTAGTGGTTTAAAATCCCCTCTTTCTCAGTAAGCTTGAACCTTAGAGATGATCAACTCAAATAAAGGGGTTGTTTTATTGCTCTTTCAATTTCTTATCTCATTAATTGTGAGTTGCAATCTGGTTTTGAAATTTTTAATTTGAATCAAGGGGTAGCGTAAAATAGAAGGTGCTGCCCTTGTTGACCTCGCTTTCTACCCAAATTTTTCCTCCATGTGCTTCTACTAGCGATTTGACAATCGTAAGGCCAATGCCACTGCCGCCACCATGAGCGCGTGTTCGGGATTTATCAGCTCTATAGAAACGCTCAAATATGTGAGGAAGGTGTTCACCGGAGATACCCGTGCCAGTATCTGAAATAGAGGTAAAAATTTCATTGTGCTCCTTGTTTATGCTGATCACAACTTTTCCTCCCGGGCGTGTGAATTGCAAAGCGTTACTTAGCAAGTTGAGGATGATTTGTAGAATGCGATCCTCATCGCCCCTTACTGGAGGGAGGTTTTTTTCAATGGATACTTCTATTTGTATGCCCTTATCTTGGTATTGGGTTAACATGCGCGTTTGTGCGGTTTGAATTACGCTTCCTATTTGAACTAGCTGATATTTGAGCTTAAATGTTCTTGCCTCCACTTGACTTAATTCTTGTAAATCATCCACAAGCCGTTGCAACCGGTCTGCTTCTTGGTAAATTCCTGTGTATGTTTCGCGTTCAGCTGATAGGACGCCGTCAATCAAACCTTCCATAGAGCCCTTAATAGCAGTCAGAGGTGTGCGCAGCTCATGGCTTACGTCGCCAATCAACTGGCGCCGCATAATCTCTGTTTTCTCCAATTTTTCTGCCATTTGGTTAAAACTATCTGCCAAGCGTCTGAGTTCATCCCCGTTTTCGGTTTTGGCTTGGATTGGGACGCGGGATGTATAGTCTCCCTCTGCGATGCGCTGGCTGGTTGCAGTCATTTTTTCCACTGGAGTAGTCACCCAATGGCTAACCAGCAAACTTGTGCCGCCTGCCAGACCAAAAGATATCAGAGCAGAAATCACTAGTGATTCGTTTACTGCATTGCTGAAATTTTGATAAAGCCCCTTGCCACGCTCCTTCCCTGTCCCCTGCTGTGCGGCTCCACCTGTATTTCCCAGGTGTCTTTCAAAGGTCTTTCCCAATGAGAGATTCATAACGGCGGTGTTAATAATACCCGCAAGTAAGATAACGCCCAGGTGTGTGAGCAGTATTTTCCAGAAAAACCTACCTCTTAATACTTTCAACATATTAACTCTCCCTATCTTCGAAGCGGTAACCGATTCCGTGCACAGTGTTGATCAAACCTTTACTGATTTTATGACGTAAATGACCAATATGTACGTCCACTACCCGCAGATCACCGAAATAATCGTAGCCCCAAACCTTTTGCAGCAACTGCTCGCGGCTGAGAACCATTCCGTGGTTTTCAGCCAGTGTAAATAATAAATCAAATTCCAAAGCGGTCAGGTGGACTTCTGCTTCATCCACCCATACCCTCCGGCTGCTAGAGTCAATTCGTGTGTGATCGAATACCAATACCTTATGGTCAAGGCGATCCCCGCTTTTTTGCATGCGGCGGAGACTGGCTTTGATGCGTGCTATCAGTTCACGTGGGCTGAAGGGTTTGGTGAGGTAATCATCTGCACCGATTGAAAGGCCGATAATCTTATCTACCTCTTCGGACCTGGCTGTCAGCATAATGACATAGACATCCGATTCCCGCCGCAGTTGGCCAAGCAGTTCAATGCCGTCTATGCCCGGTAGCATGATATCCAGAATGATCAAGTCGGGTTTGTAAGCACGAGCAGCTTTTAAGCCAGACAGTCCATCCTGCGCGGTGTGATATTCATACCCTTCCGCTTGCAAGTAAGCAGTGACTAGCTTGAGGATGCTGGGCTCATCATCTATAACTAGAATCTTTATTTTCGCCATGTGCAGTTTCCATTTCTATAGTGCATTAATATGTACGCTGAATTAATATCGATCTTGAGAGGGATTATACTTTCAGTATGAGCATTTTGAATAAAGAAGCTAGTTCAATTCAACAGCTTTCATTGCTGTTTAGATAGTTAGTTACACTCTTCTGAAACCCGCATTTCAAGGAATGTACCAGCCAGGTGCCCTTTCAAACCTGAGTGGCAGTATTGCTGATGTTCAGAATAGCCACTAGAGTTTTTCCTTTTCTTAATTAAACTTGATTTCATATAAGATATTCAAATAGCTTGCACCTAAAGGGAATTGATACTATTTTTAGTATTTGCTAACTAATATTAGGAGTGTTTAGATGAATTGGATTGCAAAATGTAAAGCTGATCCGCTTCCCTGGCTCTTAGAGGAAGATCCGGCAAATCCCGACGTGCGTTTGATGGCACTTAAAGTGCTTTAAGAAAAACCTGCTGCTGCCCCTGGAGTACAGGTTTCTCAAAAGATGGTCATGCAGAATGGCCCGGTGCCGATGATCCAGGCTGCCCAGCAGCCAGATGGATTTTTGGTTAAGCTGGGTCCTGGCTACTCCCCCAAGTACACCAGCACCGTCTGGCAGTTGATCGCATTAGCTCAGTTTGGAGTAGATGGAGAAGCCCCTAAGGTTAATTTAGCCTGTAATTATATTCTGGATAATGGTCGCTCTTTCCTGAGGAGTTTCAGCGCCAATGGCAGGCAAACGGGCTTGGTGCACTGCCTGCAGGGAAATTTGGCAGCGGCACTGATCGATTAGGGGTTTATAGGCGATGAGCGTTTGGATCAAGCCCTGGATTGGTTAGCGTGTAGCATCACTGGTGAGGGCATTGCACCTATTGATCAAAAAAGTGCTCAAGTTAGATATCTGAAGAGCGCTAATTGCGGACCTGGTTTTCAATGTTCTGTCAACAACAGTTTGCCCTGTGCCTGGGGCCCAGTTTATCCAGAATCTTACTGAGAATCTGGCTCAGCTCCAAGTTTATTGGTGATCGTTCAAAACCGAAAGTGGCAAAACTGGCAGCGTTAGATGAGAAATACCGTAAGTGATTTGATCCACGGTTTCCTGCCGGGGGAAAGGAGCCTTTAATCCTCAGGTAGGTTGTCGATAAAGGAATCAATCTTTTTGCATATTTTTCCTAATCTTGTGTTGGGTTTATTTTTCGCAAAATAACCTACAGTGATTACAAATGCAATTATTAACAGAATTCCTGTTGCAATGAGAAATAGACCTATGGTGTTACTCATATCACTCTCTTTTTTCTAATTTTAGGTTGTAGATATCAGCGATTTTTTCAACCATGCTATTAGAGTGAGATTCAGTCGCGTTTGAAAAGCCCCATCAGTTCGGCTTTCTTAAGGATATGCTTTTCCATCGCGCGCACTAAGGTTGCTTTGTCGGCTCCCGCTTCCAGATCGAGAATTGTTGCAAGAGCATACAATTTAAATAAATAACGGTGCGTACCGCTGGGCGGACAGGGTCCACCATAGCTAATCTGGTGCCAACTATTGCGTCCCTGTTGGCTGCCGTCCGGCAAGTTCATCTCGGGAGAAACCGCGCGTGGCAAAGATAGTTTTTCAGGGGGAATATTGAAAATTATCCAGTGTACCCAAGTGCCCATAGGGGCGTCCGGGTCATCCATAATGAGCGCGAAACTTTTTGTTCCCTGGGGTGGGTCCTTCCATATTAGTTTGGGCGATGTATCCTCGCCATCGCAGCTGTATAGTTGCGGGATCATTCCACCATTGGTGAAATCGGGACTAGTTAGCTCAAACATATTAGCGGCTCCTTCTGGTGTTTTTCAACGATCAAATCGTTACTTATCCTTTTCTATTTTATATTATTTATTATACGCTTGATGCTCGATTTATATCCTTATCTTTATGTGCTGGCGATTATCGTTGGCTCAATCTATGCTTTCAGCGGTATCACTGACTTCGTATTTGACATTTATTATATCTATCGGGCTGTCCGCCGTTTTTTACTCTCGCGCAACTGGCCAAAACTTACGCTGGAACGCTTGGAAGCACGCGAACAGCAAAAAATTGCCATCATAATTGCTGCCTGGCATGAGGAAGATGTGATTGCCCAGACGCTCACCAATGCCTGTGAGACTATCCGCTACCGCAACTATGATATCTTTGTGGGCACTTATCCCAACGACCCAGCAACTCAAAGTGAAGTGGATAGAATTGCACAGAAGTATCTGCGCGTGCATAAAGTAGTCACTGCCGATGATGGTCCTACTAATAAAGCTGCCAATCTCAACCAGGTGTTTCAAGCTATTAAGGAATACGAGCAGCGTAAGGGCCAGCGTTATGAGATCATACTCATGCATGACTCTGAGGATGTTATTCATCCTTATTCCCTGCTGGTTTGCAATTACCTGATCCCGCGCATGGACATGATTCAGATCCCGGTTTTTCCCATGGATGTATCCCTGCGTAATGTAACTTACTGGACTTATGCGGACGAATTTGCAGAGAATCATACTAAGTTGCTTTTAGTGCGAGAATTAACAGGCGGTTTTGTGCCATCTGCAGGGGTGGGAACAGCTTTCACCAAGCGCGCTTTCCAATTGATGGCTTTGGTCAGTGAAAGTGATGTATTCAACCCCGGTTCACTAACAGAGGATTATGAATTGGGTTTACGTATGAATCTGCGCGGAATCCGTGCCGCCTTTGTATTGGTGAATATCCCCTCACCAAAGTCGTTGGGAACAGGCAAGCGCAATGTGGCGGACTGGGTTGCAACTCGCGCTGTTTTCCCGCTACAGTTTCGACGGGCTGTTCGCCAGAAGACTCGCTGGAATATTGGTATTGTGCTGCAGGGTTGGCAGAACCTTGGCTGGCAGGGCAACCTGCCAGTGCGCTGGAATCTCTTTCAGGACCGTAAGGCGTTGCTGACCACACCGGCGAACTTCCTGGGGTATTTTGTCTTTTTATACTTTGTTATCTATCAGATCCTGGTTACTTATTATGCGCCATATATGCCACCGCTGATAGAAAAAGGTACCTTACTGTGGTACCTGGCTTATATCTCGACGGTATTTATGATCTGGCGTTCTGGAAACCGTGCCTTTGCAGTCAACAAAATATATGGTTTCTGGCCAGCAGTGACTTCCATACCGCGTTCCATATGGGGAAACGTGATCAACTTCTTCGCCATGACTCGCGCTGTCTGGCAGTTCTCACTGGGGCGCATGGCTAAGAAGCAAGTTGCCTTGGATAAAACCGAGCATGAATTTCCTTCTGAGGTGATTGAAGAGGGCAAAGCGGCAGCGGAAGGAGCCATGGCTGTGGATGTTGAAAGAGAGGAATCCACACAGATTGACGCAGACCAGTTGATCAATGATTTCTTAGATGGCATGACCAATGAAGACCAGACTGTGCGAGTTAAGACCATAAGGTCTGTAAACCGCAAAACGGGTCCTTTTCTTTACCCTTACCTCATTTCCTATATTGAAGACACTTCCTGGCGAGTACGGAGTGAGGTATGCCGCACGTTGAGCTTCCTGCGCTATGCCCAGGCAATTCCGTATCTTGAAAAAGCAGCCGCAGATCCGGATTGGGCTGTGCGCAGCAATGCCGTGCGCGCACTCGGGAAGTTAGGTGATCTGGGAGAGAGCGTTCTTGTACGCATTCTAAAAGGCCATGACCGTTATGCCAGCGACGCCGCCCAGGCGATTCTTGAACATCAGGGTTTCTTTGAGCGCAACATTAAACGCTTATTGGGTGGTAAAAAAAAGGATATGCGACATGCCCTTCTGTATTTCAGCGCTTTGGCAGAGTATGGAAAATCCAGTTTGGCCAAGGAAGTAATCGATAACTATGTAGAGGGAAAGCTTGATTTCATCAGTATATTAATTTCAGGTGATATTGAGTGATTGAATGTAAGCTCTTACCTTCGAAAATTTCTGTGCACAGTTGCGTCCAGCTTGTTTAGTGGCTTAAAGTGCATATCAGTTTGTTCTAGGGGTGAGGAAAGCTCGCCTTTTTTGGTTTTTATGTGCAGAATAAAATATTTCCCGAGGATATCTGGGGGTAAACTATCAGCGCTTTATCAATTCATTTTTAATTAATTTCAGGAACAGTTCTACAACTTGGGGGTCAAAGTGCTTACCGCTCTGTTCCTGGATGTACTTAAGAGCTTTCTTGGCCGACCAGGCTTTGCGGTAGGGGCGGTCTGAGGTGAGCGCATCCCATACATCCACAACCGTGAAGATCCGGGCTGGCAAGGGAATCTCCTCTCCCTTAAGACCGCGCGGATAACCGCTTCCATCCCACTTCTCATGGTGGCAGAAAGGAATATTGAGAGCTGGGCGCAGATGCATGATATGATGAAGCAGCTCATAAGCATAAGTGGGGTGCTTGCGTATGCTCACCCATTCCTCCTTCGTAAGGGGTCCGGGTTTTAATAGTATAGTATCCGAAATGCCCATCTTGCCAATATCGTGCAGCAGTGCTCCGCGTCGTATATGTGCAAGTTCATCATCAGGAATACCCAATATCTGCGCCATGCGCAAAGTCATATCTACCACACGCAATGTGTGACCTTCCGTTTCGTGGTCGCGCAGGTCTAAAGCACGCCCCCATCCTTCCAGGGTAGTGTCGTATGCCAAGGTGAGTTCGATGTTTGAACGCTGTAGGTTTTCAAGCAGGGTGATATTATCAATGGCAATAGCTGCCTGACCAGCCAACGTTTCTAAGAAGTTGATCCAATCACCACCCGGGTTGAATGCAGAGCGGTTGAAAACATCCAATACGCCCCTGATCTGGCCTTTGACTATCAGAGGTACGCTGTATATACTGATGAATCCCTCTTCATGCATTAATGGCAGGTAAGCCGTGTCGTCTTCCAGTTCAGATAGGTTAAGTGCCTGCACAAGGTGGTGCCCCATGGCTGCCTGCCCGGAAAGCCCTTTAACTAACCGTAGTTGATAGCTTTCAATCAAGCGGGAGTTGGAATCCCCTACCGGCGGCATACTCCAGCATTTTTGAGTGTGGGTTGAGCAGCAGTACGGCTGAGGCATTCACATCCAGCTTTTCAATTACCTGATCAAGCAAGATATTCAATGTTACCCGCAGGTCCAGACTGGAATTGATCACTAGGTCAATATCATGTAATGCCGAAAGCTGCTCTAAACTAGTTCGGGTTTGTTCTACCAATCGGGAATTTTCTAATGTAACAGCAACCTGTGAGGTGATAGATTCCAGTAGGCGCTGGTGATTCTGGTCGAATACATTGGGTGTAAATGATTGCACTGAAATAGCGCCTATGGTTGAACCGCGGGCTGTGAGCGGTACACCCAACCAGGAACGTGCTGGATTGGCACTGTGTTTCGGTTTAACAGGTAGTTTTTCAACCTGCATATCTCTCACCAGCAGTGATTCTTGGTTACGCGTCACCCATCCGATCAGGCCGCTTTCTTGGATAGGGAATTTCTGTCCAATCCAGTCCTGCAATTCCTGGCCTTCCTCCATAATATAGGTGACGGTGATTTCTTCTGCTTGTCGATCGTATGTTGTCAAAAGGAAAGTGTCTAAGGGAAAAAGGTTCTTGATTTGTTCGTATAGCTGGTGGATTAATTCTTGTGTATCCAAAATATTGGAGGTGGCTAAAGCTGTGTCGTATAGTGCTGTGATCTCACGCGTTTGCCTTTGAGTAGATTCGAACAGCTGCGACTTTTCAATAGCGATGGTTAGTTGATTGGCAAAGGTGGTCAGGAGTTGCTCATCTTTTTCTGAAAAGGCATTAATTTGAGTGCTTTCTGCATTTATCACACCGAAGGTTCTTTCATTTACATATAACGGTACAGTTAATTCAGAACATGTATCCGCTTTTAGCATAATATAATCTCTATCTTTAGAGGTGTCCGAAACACGCTGTGGTTTACCGCTGCGAACTGCGCGTCCACAGATACCTGTTTCTATGGATTGCTCAATCTTCATCGATTCTGCCGGTATACCGCGGTAAGAAGGGTGAGGTGTCAGGGTTTGCCCATCCTGGTTCATCAGGACCAAACCGAAATTATCTGAATAAAGCGTATCACCAAGAATTTGTGTCGTGAGTTCGATCAATTCGTCCACGCTTTTCGCCCTAGAACCCGCTGTGGCGATGCAATGCAGGGCAGTAAGTTCTTTTAGCTGATGTTGCAATTCTGCTTCAGCTTTTTTATGTTTGGTGATATCTGCCCCGATACTCAAAGTACCGATGGAATCACCCTTAGGATTCTTTATCTGGGTGTTATTCCACGAGATCGTCAGCGTCCTCCCATCTTTTGTAAGGATATCATTGATATGGTGAGATCGCAGGTCTTTTTCCAAGACCTCTGCCTGTACATTGTTGATATTTTCTTGCTTGTCTTCTGGTATGAACAGGGAGAACCAGTTTTTATTGATAACCTCTTTTCTTGTATATCCAGTTATTTTCAGTAAATAGGGGTTTGCATATTGGATGTCGCCTTTTGTATCTAATCCTATTGTGATTAAACCCATTCTTTTGAATACAGTTTGCGGAAATTCTTTGAAGAATGAATCAATATTATTTATTAATTGAGGCATCTAACACCTTTCTAATATTGCGGATTTTCCTCATTTAATCCTATGTGGTTTCAAACTTTTAGTGCAACAAGATTATTAATGACTTCATCAGGTTTGAAAAAATCCAAAGCTTTTCGAGGTCTATCATTTAGCTTTCTTTGGACTACTTTTATTTCTTCTTCTGATACCT
>DUED01000062.1 GCA_011176685.1 Anaerolineae bacterium | reverse complement strand
TCACGTAAGGGCTGGGTCTTATTCGCAATATAAGTTCCAAATATTGATCTACGAGCACCTTAGACTTATTCAGCCCTTATCTGGCAAGGATATTTCTATATTATCCTCTTCTTTAAGTCTAATGGAGCATTGCCATGCGATAATTCTGTGGCTTCTTGACTGATGACCCAATTATGGTAATTATCATTGAACTGGTCACAAAAAACAGTTTCCCATTCAGGTTTGAACTCGGATTGCAGGTTGCAGACAGGAGGGCTGGTGGGTGGGACAGTTGACGTTGTTGCAGGCGGAATTAGGGAAGGTGTTGGGGGATAATCTTCTTGTGGTTGTAGATTGAGATTAACACAACTGACCAAGCAGAAGATTACGAGATAAAAACAAACGGCATTTATTTTCATTGGCACCTTTTTGAAACTTATCTGTAACATAATTGGACGCTGAACCATCCATATTCCAATTTTAATCCACAGGAAAGTCCGGGAACCACATTCCAGCGATATTGTGGGGTTCCTCAAGTTCCAACATGAGTCTTAATGTAAGTTGCTCTTCTGAAAAAAGGACTTTGAAGTAAGCCACGATAAAATCCTGCTCAATTTCCGATTTTTCATACTGGAGGGATTGGTATTTCCCAGCTTTGGCATAAAAATCAACCTGCATTTCTTCAAAGGCGTCTTCTGTCATCACCTGCTGCATTTCGGTATTGAAATCCCTGATAAAATTTTCGTAATCATGGTTTTCCAGACTCATCAGCAAATTGCTTGCCATCTGCTCGCTTTTACCCTGGATATTGTCAGGCAGGTTAACATCTGATGACTTTTGGCATGCTGAAAGGAACAGGAACGGAATGATTAGTACAAGAATAAGAAATCCCTTGTTCACATTTTCTCCTTTAAGAATAGAACAATGATAATGATAATCTGAAAAGAGTGCTAAATCAAACCAGCATAACTCCCTAGAGGATGTTTTTAACAAAACCTTTCTTGGAATTAATAGCGCGCCTTTCTATAGGTAGCTTTTTTATTTTGGTTGATATGGTAAAATCACGTCTTAGTGCAAAATCATCAAATCTAAACTAGATTATCAGGATTATTTATTCGGAGGAAGGGAATGTCTGAGAAAAAATGGGTTTATTTATTCAATGAAGTGAAAGAAGCACAAGAATACACCGGCTCGTGGGATGGAGTACGTGGACTTTTGGGCGGCAAAGGCGCAAATCTGGCGGAAATGACGCGCATTGGCGTGCCGGTGCCGCCATTTCTTACGGTAACCACAGAAGCATGTAATAAATTTTTAACTGATGATGGCAAGTTTCCTGTAGGCATGTGGGAACAAATGCTGACAGGGCTCAAGGAAGTAGAACAAGCTAGCGCGAAGAAATTTGGCGACCCTAAAAATCCGCTGCTGGTTTCCTGCCGCTCAGGCGCGAAGATGTCCATGCCTGGCATGATGGATACTGTGCTTAATCTTGGTCTCAATGATGAAACTGCAGCTGGCATGGTTAAATTGACAGATAACGAGCGTTTTGTATATGATTCCTACCGCCGCTTAATATCTATGTTTGGCTCTGTGGTGCTGGATATTCCTGATACTAAGTTTGAGAAAGTTTTGGAGGAGTTTAAGAAGACCAAAGGTGTCAAGGCAGATACGGATTTGGAAGCAGATGACCTGAAGAAGCTGGTGGAAGAATTCAAAGAAGTGGTTAAACAGGAAAAGGGTTTTAATTTTCCACAGGATCCGATTGAGCAAATGCGTTTGGCAACAGAAGCCGTTTTTAATTCATGGAACGTCAAGCGTGCGATTGATTACCGCAAAGCTGCCGGGATCCCGGATGATCTTGGTACAGCAGTGAATATCGTTACAATGGTATTTGGCAATACTGGCGAGGAATCCGGCACAGGAGTGGCATTCACGCGCAACCCATCCACAGGGGAGAAGGAACTTTTCGGTGAATACCTGCTCAATGCACAGGGTGAAGATGTGGTTGCGGGCATTCGCAACACAGAAAAAATTGCAACTATGGGTGAAAAGTTGCCTGAGGCGTATAAGCAATTCCTGGATATTACTGCAAAGCTGGAAAAACATTACCATGAGATGCAAGATGTGGAATTCACGATTGAGAATGGCCGCTTGTGGATGCTCCAGACCCGCAATGGCAAGCGAACAGCGGGAGCTGCTGTCAAAATTGCAGTAGATATGGCTAATGAGGGTTTAATTAGTAAAGATGAAGCTGTGTTGCGAGTTTCCCCTTCTCAAGTAGATACGCTCCTGCATCCCCAGTTTCTTAGTGATACTATAGAGCAAGCACGTAAAGAGGGGAAATTCTTCGCTAGCGGTGTCAACGCATCCCCGGGGGCAGCCGTAGGCCGTGTGTATTTTGACGCTGATACGGCAGAGAAAAAAGCTAAGGAAGAAAAGCAGGATGTCATTATGGTACGGCCTTTCACCAAGCCAGATGATGTGCACGGTATGCTGGCTTCTAAGGGCATCCTCACCAGCGAGGGTGGGGCCACTTCTCATGCAGCAGTGGTTGCCCGTCAGTTTGGTGTGCCCTGTGTGGTGGGTGCTTCAATGGTACATATTGATATGGCTAAGCGCCAGATGGAAACAAATGGCACGCTTGTAAAAGAAGGTGGTTGGGTCTCAGTAGACGGTGGTTCTGGAGAAGTCTTTCTGGGAAAGCTGGGCTTGACTGCGCCTTCTCTTGAAGAGCAAACTGACCTAATGACCATGCTGCAGTGGGCAGATGATATCTGTGATCGCGATGGTATTCGTGAAGCTCCCAAGGGCTGGCCCACCAAGGGTTTGCAGGTGTGGGCGAACGCTGATTATCCCAAGGATGCACGCCGTGCCCGTTCTTATGGCGCCCGGGGCATTGGCTTATGCCGCACGGAGCATATGTTCTTTGAACCTGAGCGATTACCTGTTGTTCAGCAAATGATCCTGACGGAGGCCAGTGAGGAGCGTGTAAAAGCCCTCAATGAATTGCTGCCTTTTCAACGCTCTGACTTTGAAGGTCTCTTTGAAGCCATGGATGGCTATCCGGTTATTATCCGCTTGATTGACCCGCCGCTGCATGAGTTCCTGCCCTCTGAGGAGGCACTGCTAGAAGAAGTCATTACCATGCGCGTGAAGGGTGAGACGGATGGCTTGGCGGAAAAAGAGGAACTGCTTAAATGTGTGCGTAGTATGCATGAATCTAATCCAATGATGGGCATGCGTGGCATTCGGCTGAGCATTGTGATGCCGCAGATCGTTGAGATGCAGGTGCGCGCCATCTTTGAGGCGGCTGCCAATATGACCCTCAAGGGTGTCAATGCCAAACCTGAGGTTATGATCCCGCTCACAGGGCATGTTAATGAGCTGCATCATATCCAACCGCGTCTGGTAGAGATTGCCAAGCAGGTGATGAAAGAGAAGAAAGTAGAATTCCCCTACAAGTTCGGCACTATGATCGAGATCCCGCGTGCATCTCTGACTGCTAAGGAAATCGCTGGAGTGGCGGAATTTTTCTCCTTCGGTACCAATGACCTTACCCAGATGACCTTCGGTTACAGCCGCGACGATGCCGAGCGCAACTTCCTGGTCACCTATGTGGAAGAAGGCATTCTCCCCAAGAACCCGTTCCAGACCGTGGACCGTGATGGTGTTGGTCGTTTGATGCGCATGTCAGTCAAAGAAGGTCGCGATGCACGCATTGACCTGGAAGTAGGTATCTGCGGTGAGCACGGCGGCGATCCAGAATCGATTGAGTTCTGCCATACCATTGGCCAGAATTATGTCAGTTGCTCGCCGTTCCGTGTACCGGTTGCACGCCTGGCAGCAGCACACTCTGCTTTGAAATATGCACCCAAGAAATAACGAATTGAAGAGATAGAAAAAGTGCTTGCTTACCAGCAAGCTCTTTTTATTTTATTGAGGATGAGTATAGACTAGTTTATAGATATTTATGAATTCAACAATCTGACGCAGGTAATTCTGTGTTTCCTCGAAACGGATGACTTCTATGAATAGGTCTGGGTCGCCCTGGGCGATATTCTTCCATGGGAGTGCGTTGCCTGGTCCGCCATTGTAAGCTGCCAGGGCTGCCAGTAAATCACCCTCGAGGTAATCCTGCTGGAAGCGCAAATAATCAGCGCCCAGCTTGATAGCTACCTCAGGCATATATAGATCTGCAGCAGTATATCCTGGCGGCCAGTTAATGCGATCTACAATCTCTACGGCGGTGGTAGGCATGAATTGAGTTAATCCGCGCGCGCCAGCTGGGGATGTGATGAAGGGTTCAAACAGACTCTCCTGGCGGATTAATGAGAATAGAATTAATGGATGAAAATCTTCATCCAGCGCGGCAGATACCACCTGTTCGCGGAAATAAGCGCCAAAGCGGATATGGGTAAAATAAATGGGGGCAGTGAGCGAAGTGAGGTCGTCCATACCTGCCAAATCGAGTATGTTGCGGCAAGCTAGAATGGCTGGTTTATAAAAACCTAGTGAGAGCAAGTGGTTTATCAGGCGATAAGTTTTAACAGCGTCACCTGTCACTTCATGGCGCAGTGATTCCAGCTCAGAACTGGCTTTAGTATAAAGACCGAGTTCCCAGTATGCCTGTGAGCGTAAAACTCGTGGATCTGCTGCCATCTCGCCTAAACTGGTTAGATCTGTCTCAGGCGGGATATTAAATGTGCTGCGCAGCCAGCTTTCTGCCTCAGAGCGTTCCAGTTTGAGGTCGTAGCCCAGGTCAGTGCCCAGTTCAATATTCAGAGTTTCTCTGCTGTTCAGCAGGTCGCCGGCGCGGATGCTGTAGTAATCGGTCGGGTCAGCTGCTTCTGCCTGCTGCCAGGCAGCTTGAGCTTCCTCATCGTTGCCGAGTGCTTGCTGGGTCTTCCCGATCCATAGAGATGACCTGGCGCGTTCCTCCCCGCTGGTTGCCAGCACCAGACAGCGCTGGAAGATGGTCAGCGCATCCTCATAGCGCGCTAAGCGGTAATAAGAGATTCCGGCTAGGAACATTGCACGGTAACTTCTTTCATAAGCAGGATATTCCTCCATTAAACGCAACCAGGTTTTTGCAGCTTTTTCCAGATCACTATTGAGTTCATATATACAACCTGCTTTGTAAAGGAAGGCAGGTGCTTCAGCCGTATAGGGCGCCTGAGAAACGTAATTTAATAGGGTGTTGGCAGCTTCGTCGTATTCGTCCAAAACTGCCCACTGGACATACGCTTTTTTATCCCAGGCGTTAGACCAGTATGTGTTGGCAGGGTAGTATGTAATCAGGGTATCGTATTCGGCGATAGCTTCGCTTGGTTGATCATAAAAATAATGGCTCAGCCCCTTGTAATAATGCACAGTTCCATCATGTTCTGGATTGCCTGTCAGGTAGCGCTCGAACGCCTGAATGGCATATTTATAGGAGCCAGCATAATAGTCCACCACGCCGCGCCTATATTCATCCACTGGAATTTCATCATTTACTAAAATCGACAATGCAGTAAAAGAGTCATATGCCTTAGGATAATTGATGACCGAGTCCATAAAGCGCGTGTATGCCTGGTCATCAAGCCCCAGCTTTTGATATGCTCGTCCAGATAGTAAGTTTGCAGTTGCCCGTGCATAGTCGTCGCTGGCGCTATTATAGGCGGAGAGATAAAAATGGATGGCGGTAGTGTAATCCTCGAGAGCTGCATATTCTTGCCCGATTTTCAGGTCCATAGATGCAGTATTTGCGGGGGGACTTGCCTGCAGAGCTGCCTGGTAAGCCATAATAGCTCCATTGTGGTCGTTGGCAGCAGAGGCGGCGTCACCTTGCAGTTCCATTACATAGGCATCAATCACCCCTGGTTTCAGTTCGAGGTATTTTGCATAGTTATTAGCAGCCAGCAGATATTCATCGATTGTTTCGTAACTGTTTGCCAGCAAAAAATGAGCATTTGCAATTACCTGAGTATCCTGGTGTTGTCCGAGGATGCGGTTGAATGCATCAATAGCGGCTTGATAATTGCGCCCGACCATGTACGCGCGCCCCATTCCTAAAAGTGCGTGTGCCTGCATTTCCGGGTCATTGCTCTGCTCAAAGGTAGATTGGTATTCCTGTATAGCGTGTTCCAAATCACCAGCGAAAAGAAGAGCATCTGCATTTTCGATTCTCACGCCGGGTAGTGGTGTGGATGTAGGTGTAGGATTGGTGAGTACCATTATCGCTTCAGATTGGATCGATTCAGGAACATCATCCGTCTTTGGTAGAAAAGGGATCAGATTTCCCAGGTCTGAAAAAGTACATGCAATGATGATAAGGATACTCAAGATGATGAGTGGAAGGGCGATTGTTTTCTGATTAGTCATATTTTGCTAGTTTTTAAATTCCTGATTTTGACAAACTTATGATTACATGCTAAACTCTTTGCATTATCCCTGACAGCGCTCTCGCGGGAGGGCGCTTTTTAGTGAGAGATTGATGAGAACACTTGAGTGGGACTATCAATATAAGCGCCTTAAGATCATTGATCAGAGGGTTCTGCCTTCTCAGTTTGAAATCCTAACACTCGACAATTATAAAGCAGTTGCTGAGGCTATTCGCAGTATGGCAGTGCGCGGCGCACCTGCTATTGGGGTAGCAGCTGCCTTTGGAATGGCACTGGCAGCGCAGGCATCAAGCGCGAGTACAGTCGAGCATTTGCGCAAAAACCTGCAAGTAGCGGCTCAATTGTTGGGAAAATCTCGTCCGACAGCCATAAATCTATCCTGGGCGCTTAAGCGAATGCTTGCTATTGCAAACAAGCCAGTGGAGGGCGTGTTAGAGTTAAAAGAACGCATTCTCATGGCAGCGCAGCAGATGGCGGACGAAGATGTGGCCACCAATCGAGTGATTGCCAAGTATGGCGCTGAACTGATTGCAGATGGGGACATGATCATTCATCACTGCAATACCGGCGCACTGGCAACAGTGGATTGGGGTACAGCGCTGGGCATAATTCGCCTGGCGCATGAGCAGGGCAAGCGAGTACACGTGCTGGTGGATGAGACCCGCCCACTCCTGCAGGGCGCACGTCTGACCGCCTGGGAGTTGCAGCAGCTTGGCATTCCTTATGATATTATCAGTGATAATGCCGCTGGGTATTTTCTCAGTTCAGGAAAAGTTCACAAAGTGTTATTTGGAGCTGACCGCGTGGCGCGAAATGGCGATGTTGCCAATAAGATTGGAACTTATATGCTGGCGCTGGCAGCCAAGGATAATGATGTCCCGGCTTACAGCGTTTTTCCTACCTCTACGGTTGACCTTTCACTACCAAGCGGCAAGGAAATACCAATTGAAGAGCGTGATGCAGAAGAAGTGCTGGCGCTGCAGTTACGTGGCAAAGCAGTTGCGCCTCAGGCTGCCAGCGCGCGCAACCCGGCTTTTGATATCACTCCCCATCATCTGATTACTGCTTTTATCACTGAAAAAGGGATCATTGTTCCTCCCTATGAAAAGAATCTGGCTGAAAAAGTGGCAGCTCAAAGGTAAAGGAGTTTTTCTATGGCAATTGTATGTACTGGTTCAATCGCTTACGATTACTTAATGTCTTTTCCCGGGTATTTCCGGGATCATATTCTGCCGGATAAGCTCGATTCTATCAGTTTGTCCTTTCTGGTCGATTCGATGGTGCGCCAGCGCGGAGGTGTTGCGCCCAATATCTCCTATAACCTGGCGCTATTGGGTGAACATCCTATCCTGATGGGCACTGTTGGTGAGGATTTTGAGGAGTATCGCACCTCACTGGAGAAGAGCGGTGTGGATACTTCTCAGGTGAAGGTGATTAAAGGTGAATACACTGCTTCGTTCTTTGCTAATACGGATTTGGGCAATGCGCAGATCGCCAGCTTCTATACCGGCGCGATGGCTTATTCCAAGGACCTGTCGCTTAATGACCTCGACAAAGAGCAGATAGAGCTGGTGTTGATTTCCCCTAATGATCCCACTGCCATGCAGCGTTATGCCAGGGAATGCCGCCAATTGGGTATTCCCTACCTGTATGACCCTGGTCAGCAGGTGGTGCGTATGGATCCAAAGGATATCATTGACGGTATCCAGGGGGCGCAAAGTCTATTCATTAATGAATACGAGTTTGAATTAATCCAGAAGCACACGGGATTAAAACCGCAAGAAATCAAGAAAGCTGTGGAATTTCTGGTTGTAACCTGTGGCGAAGGTGGCTCAATAGTTCATGTTAAAGACAAGCAATACCCGATCCCCAGTGTCAAGCCGGACAAGATTGCTGATCCAACCGGTGTGGGAGACGCTTTCCGCGGTGGCTTCTTGCGTGGACTGCGTCTGGGTTTAGAAATGCAGACCTGTGGTCAGATGGGTTCACTGGCAGCCAGCTACTGCCTTGAGCAGCGCGGCACACAGAACCATTCCTACACCTGTGAAGAGTTTGTTGCCCGTTATCGCGAGCATTTTGATGACCAGGGTGGATTGGATGCCCTGATAAAGTGAAAAAATTCTGAAAGGTAATTAGATGACTGATTATGATGTGAAAGATATGAAACTAGTTGAAGGGGGACGCCTGCGTATTGAATGGGCTGAACGCGAAATGCCTGTACTGCGTAATATTCGCGAGCGCTTCAAAAAGGAGCAGCCGCTCAAGGGTGTGCGTGTTGCGGCGTGTCTGCATGTGACAACTGAAACTGCCAATTTGATGGTCACATTGCAGGCCGGCGGTGCAGATGTTGTGGTGACGGCTTCAAACCCGCTTTCCACCCAGGATGATGTGGCAGCAGCGTTAGTAGCGCAGCATGAAATTCCCACTTTCGCCATTAAAGGCGAGAGCAATACAATATATTACAAGCACTTGAATGCAGCCCTGGATCACAAGCCGCACCTTACAATGGATGACGGCGCTGATCTGGTCAGCACACTGCATAAAGACCGCCGTGAATTACTGGAAAATGTATATGGCGGTACTGAAGAGACCACCACTGGAGTTATCCGCCTACGCGCCATGGCAGCCGATGGAGCTTTGCAATACCCCATTATTGCTGTCAATGATGCCATGACCAAGTACTTATTTGATAACCGCTATGGTACCGGTCAGTCTACCCTGGATGGTATTGTACGCGCAACTAATATTCTGCTGGCTGGCAGAACCTTTGTGGTGGCGGGCTATGGCTGGTGTGCACGTGGTTTGGCAATGCGCGCCCGTGGTATGGGTGCTATCGTAGTTGTTACTGAGGTGAATGCACTCAAAGCGCTTGAGGCGGTCATGGATGGCTTCCGCGTGATGCCTATGTCCAAAGCTGCTAAAGAGGGCGACATCTTCTGCACACTGACCGGCGACTTGAACGTGATTGACCGCCATCATATGCAGACAATGAAGGATAGCGCTATTCTTTCGAATTCAGGTCATTTTAATGTGGAGATCAATGTTCCCGCGCTGGAAGATATGGCGGTTTCCAAGCGGCGGGTGCGTCCCTTTGTGGAAGAATATGAGCTTAAGGACGGGCGCCGCATATATTTGCTGGGAGAGGGGCGCTTGATAAACCTGGCTGCGGCAGAAGGCCATCCCGCCAGCGTGATGGATATGTCTTTTGCCAACCAGGCACTCAGTCTGGAATATATGGTCAGGAACTCAGATAAATTGGAAAAGAAAGTGTATGGCGTACCTGAAGAGATTGACCAGGAGATAGCCGCCTTGAAGCTGAAAGCCACGGGTGTAGAGATTGATGTACTCACTAAGGAGCAAGAGAAATACCTCCATTCATGGGAGCATGGGACCTAATGCGCAATTGCCCGTCACTCTAAAAGTGACGGGCTTTTTTGTATATATTACATATAGGGGGGTGTATCTACGATACTTCCTGTGGTCGTCCCTACTGGACTCCTTGCAGTTGTCTCTACGAGACTTCCTACGGTTGCTTGATGTCGCAGTTGATGAGGCATCTCCGCTCTCTGCTCCTGCAGAGAGCTACGAAAGCCGACAAAACTCGACAGTTTTATGGAATTTCGGTATTTGTTTCTGAGGAACGAATATTGTAATAATTTTTAGAACGGGCTTCAATTATTTAGTGAGAGAAACGGCGCAAGACCGGATGACTTTACAAAGTGGGAAGTGGATGAGAGTGCAAATTTCTGTTAGATTAAGGATTTTCGGTTTCTTCTTGCTTAAACTTATTTTCTATTTTCTCAATCAGAATTTTTGAATTATCCCATTTTTTATCTTTACTATTTTGCTCGTTTTTATTTAAAATATCAGCAATGGTTCTTGCGATATCCATTTTTAATAATTTGTGCTTTTTGGCTCTAAATTTCTTTGTAAAAAATTTTTCCAAATTACGAACACGCGGATAATCCATTGGTAATTCATCTTTTGTTAAGGAACAATTTTTCCTCATCTCACAATTTATTATATAAACTTGGAATACCGCTTCTCTAAAAATATCTCCCGGTAAAACATCCTCTGTTGTAATAATTTGCTTATCGTTAATTAAAGTCGGTACAATTTCCATCTCGTCATTTTGAATAGAAACTATTGCGCACGTTTCTCTAATTTCTTTTATTTTAGCATCCCCATCCATAAGCCCGAACCCTTGTTTTCCTTCAATTTTTATGATTGCTAATACTGAAGGAAATTTTGGGTATCCGTATGCAGGCAAAAAGTTTATTTCCTGATCCTTTCCAAATAACGAGTGCAAATGTCTAAATATGATTTGGTCCGATGGACCTTCAACAACAACATTTTTCTCTGTAAGTTTTAATAATTCTGACCACCTTAACCCTAAGGCTGTTTTTGCTGGCTCTGGAATCTTGCCAAATTCACCTTCTGACCATGCTTTATTTCCGATTATGGTATCCTCATCTTTCTTTTCTAAAATTCGTATTCGTTCAGGATAGCGCGAATCAATCAGGTATGGCAAATGTGTTGTATAAACAATTTGATTTCCTTCTTTGATTATTTTGTTAAAAGTTTGTTCAAGTAGTTTGTTTTGCGCGTCTATATGCAAAAATATACCCGGGTCGTCTATCAACAACACAGATTCTTGTATTTCATCTTTGGTCTCTGCTAAAAAATAAATATTAAATGCAAGCGCCCATTGCAAACCTCTGCTTCTTTCCATTGGCTTGAATGGGCTTGTTTTACCTTTTTCTTTTAGTCGAATTTTAAGGATATCGCTTTCGCCACTCAACTCCACTTCAACGCTTTCTACAGGCCAAACAACACGCAAAATCTCATTATTAATTTTTTGGCTTGCAGCTCCGAGTAGTTTATCCCTTCTAATACGCAAATTTTCATCACTTGCTTGGAGAACGCTAAAATCAGAAATCCCGCCCAGCACAAGTAAATTTTTTACTGGCCTCATTGCATCAGGTTTTGCGATAAATTGGCTTATTGGTATTTCACCATTTCCGGGTAAAAAATATTCCTCAAAATCCACACTATCAAATCGCAGGAATTGAGGAATGTAATTTTTTATTTCCTCAATTACTTTTACTCTAATTTCTTGCTCATTGATTTCTATCGTTCCTTCCTATGCTGGGCTTTCTGGGTTTTCTGGCTCGGCTTCTTCTTTAAATTCCTCGACGCTTTCCTCAATCGCAAAACTGCTTTTCTCATAATCAATATTTGGATAATCAAGACGGTAGTTATTATTAATTTTGGTAAGCATTACTGTTAAAATGTTGTCTTGTCCTAATATTTTTTGTATTTCCTCTTTTTCGTTTTCTGTTGGTTCAAACCATAATTTCAGCTCAGGGGAATTCTCATCGTAACCATAATCATCAGAATGGCGAGAATATTCTGCCGCAGTTAATTCCTCGTTTATATCAGCTTTTTCCAATGCAAAAAGAATATTTGACTTGCCAGATTCATTAATACCTACAAGACAAGTAATTTCGTTTTCAATATCAAGTACCCCTTCAGATATTGATTTATATTTTATGAATTCAACTTTTTTTAATTTCATGGTTAATATAAATTTTATCTTAAATTCCAATAATTCCTAATTATAAAAATCATCAGGGACAAGCTCACTTCCTTTACCCTTGTATTATATCCAACGACCAGAAAATTTTTTTGAATTTATGTTTGCTACAATACCGCTAAAACATTCTTTGTGTTCTGAAGAATAACCCCACAAACTATCACTTTTTTCTCGAGCGTCTTAAATTGCGTTTCCGCTTTTAGTGTCAAATAGCCCGACTGAACCATTTTCAAATTGCATAATAAAATCAGTATAAAAACAGTTTGGGTTTGCTATTCTCAATAAATGGAAAAGCAAAAAAGTAGCGTCTTGGTCTCCGTTTTTAAACTACTATTTCACTTGTCAAGCCCCCAAATTTAGTACCAATCATAAGTAGACACTTTTGCAATTAGCAGAGAATTCATGGGGAGTTTTAATCCCTAAAGCAGTATAGGACCTAATGTGTAATTGCCCGTCACTCTAAAAGTGACGGGCTTTTTTGGTATATATGTTTTTACTATTTTGGTAATCTTGGATTCAACTAGTAAGTTTAATGGAGATGGTTGAAGAAGATGTATAGCTTTTGGGGCTTGTTGGTTATGGATCAAGGTGTTGCGGGTTTACTACAAGGGGTATGTTATTCGACTCCCGCCGGGGGCGCCAGTATATAATATTTTCAGCAGTAATTATTCATACACCTCTACTACTGTGCCACCGGGCATCGAGATGGTTAAATCACCCACGTCATAGGGAATGTGTGGTTCAGACCAACGGAAAATCCATTTGGCATCCTCAGGCGCAACATTGATACATCCGCGTGACCGCGGTGTGCCAAAATCATTATGCCAGAAGGTCGAGTGAATCGATTGTCCAGCACCCGAGAATAGAATTGTATAAGCTATGCCTGGTAGATCCCACCCGCTTCCGCTCACCCCACCGCTCATATGATGGGAAATTAGTTTACGCCAGGTACGATGCGCCCCCAAAGGGGTAGCCCATTTGTCGATGGCTTCACCGTAAGCGTCAAATTTTGCACCGGTGGAAACGCGGCAGAAATACACTTCGCGAATATCTTCATAGCAGGAAAGAGTCTGATAACTGATATTGACAAGGATGCGCTTGTTTTCAGCTTGAGGATGGATGGGTGATAATTCTTCAAGTTTTAGCGGTCGGAAAGCTTCGGCACTTACCCAAAATTTGTCACCATAACCCCATTTCTGCACAGCGTGATAAAAAGTCCTGCCCCGCGCGTCCTTTTTGATATCATCTACCCAGAAAACTTGGCTGTAATAAAAACGTGGGAAGGGGTTTTCGAGTAGCCAGGGCGCGCGTGCAGGAGGATTGGAAACCACTATAGGCACGTAAGGTACGGTTATTTCTGCCCACATACCTCTACCGATAGATATCTCTGGCAGCTCGCTAATGGGTTCGTTCGGTAGGTGGCGAACTGGCTGGAGGCGAGGAGCATAGATATATCCGTCAGGCGTCTCGACCCAACGGCGGCTAAGTGCCAATCCAGGCGATTCTCCCACAACCTCGCGCAGCCAAGGGACAATATTATCCTCATAACGCGCGCCTAGAATTGGGCCGTTGATGGTTGGGTACTGGTATAGGTTGACTTTTCCTTCACACACCCGGCCATAAACCTGATTTTCCACCCAATCATCTTCCTGAAGGTTAGTGAACTGACCCTGTCTGAGAACCCAGATTGAACCAAAGCCTAATAAGCTGCTTTTCAGGAAATTCCGTCTGGAAAGTTTCTTGCTCTCTACGGACATACACAATCACATATAAGAAAATTTGATAGGTTTGTCAAGGCAACCAAATAACTATATTTAATAAATCTGCAATTTTAAGATCACAGAATATTAACATTTTCGATTATACCAATTGTTATGTAAAACTGCCCACACATCCTCTCAGCAAACCCTCTTAATAATTTATCTTATATCCAAAATCAAATACAATCTACAATATTCTCAATTTTCGCTTACCTCCATAATAATTGCTGAAACCAACCGCAAGCATGACATCTAAATGGAAGCCACATGCACTACCTAGGTGTGCCGTTTGGTTTCCATGCTGAGCAGTTCGAGAAAATTACTGATTTGCAAACATTATTTAGCGGTATTTAATGAAGCCAAATTTCTGCTAAACCGAAACTTGGGCGAACGAAGTGAACAATATATGCTGTGTTAGGCGACGTAAATCCATATAGTCATCTTAATGTTCAAACCTCTATTCTAATTTTATATCTTTCCAACAGGCATTATGTATAACGGATGTTCTTCATCTGACATATTTAGAATCTTTCTTACTTCATCATCTTTAAAGGCTCCGACAACTACCGTGCCGAGATTCAAGGAAACCGCTTGTAAATAAACATTTTGAGCAGCATGCCCGGCTTCCATGTGCACGTATCTAATGCCCCTATCACCATATTTTTGAGTCGTTCGTTCATAAACTGCAGAGAAGACAATAACCATGCTTCCATCTCCAACACAAGTTTGTCCAAGAGCTGCCACAGTCAGTTCATCTCTCACACCTCCGTCCTTAACCTTCACGAGTTCATGTTCATGGGGCTTATATTTATAAACGCCTTTTGCAACTCCCTCTGCATTGTTAATTACTACATATACCTCAAGTGGGTAGAGTGCGCCTGCGGAAGGTGCCGTTCTAAAACCCTTTCTCGGGTCGGTAATTCCTTGCGCAGCCCATAGAAGTTGGGAGACTTCAGTAAGCGTCAGTGGCTCATCTTTATACGCTCTGACTGATCTTCTTTCGAGCAAAGCCTGTTCGACCGAAGTGTTGCTATCATATTCCGGCTCAAGTAATTTAATTTTTTCATTAATGGGTTCCTTAGGTTCATATTCATCTCCCATCATTGTTTGCAGTAACATAAAAGACAAACCTATTCCTGAAACTATCAACACTATTACCGTAATTATGGCATGTATTTTTTTCATAACATCACCTCTTCAGATTTATGTCGCCTAAAATTTGGGATAAAAGGAAAATTGCGAGCCGAGCAATTTTCCTTTTATCCCTTGTTATATGACCTGACGACCAAAGGGAGGAAAGCGCAGCGTGGTAAACGACTGAAGGGAGTGAAAAGTTTTTCTTCTTACTTCTTTTTTAAATCCGCAAATAAGAAAACTAAACCAATTGCAATCCAAAAAATAACTTTTAGCCAATTTTGTGTTTGAATACTTTCAGTAACCGCAACGCCGAAGAACAATATAAAAATTGCTGTATTTGTAAAATTTATTTTTTTCATAATATTGTTGATTGTAACTTAAAGAATATAAGATTTTCGATAAAAATCTAGAAGAATTAAGAAGAAAAAATTCATATAACTGGTTATTATACGCAGTGTTTTCGTAAGAGCGACTATTTATTCTATGTTATACGAAATATATGCTAGGGTAAGGTGTCAAGCCCCCAAATTTAGTACCACTCATAAGTAGACACTTACTGAATTATCAGAAAATTCATGGAGGTTTTTAATCCCTAAAGCGGCATGGGGGCGAATGCATAATTGCCCGTCACCCTAAAAGTGACGGGCTTTTTTTATTTATATTACATATAGGGGGGTGTCCCTACAGGACTCCTTGCAGTCGCATTACCCAACCTTATGATTAATCTATACGAGACTCACTTTGGTCGCCCTTACAGGACTCCCTCCGGTCGCTTTACAACGCCCTGCGGTGTCGTTACACCAACTTACTTGACAAAAGTTGACACATTTACGTTTTTTCATGATTCGTTTCTAAGGAACGAATATCAAAATTGAAGCGAAAACGGTTAATAGTTCGCGTAGCATCAAACCATTGTAAGGAATTGAGCACGCAGGTATATTTCGCTCATCCACAAGCTGCCTGGGAGCGTTGAACCAATGAAAGTGCCAATGGCTTGATCTGCAAATATTTTCCCAAGGGTACTGGTATTACTGAACTGACTTATAGAGATATTGAACGAGTTATGTTGAGATTGAACCATCGCCCGTGTAAATGTTTGGGATTCTTGTCACCAACAATGGTATTTTTTCAGGAAATGAAAGTTGCACTTAATACTTTAATTCAAGAATCCAAAAATGCTTGACAGACGCTTTCTTAGATGTAAATCTGTAAAAATCTTCATGCTTCATCTATTATGTAGGGAACTGTTTGAGGTCCTTCAATGAGTATACCAATTTTTGCGTCTGGTCCCAATTTATTTACAAGGAATTCAACACAAGCTTCAAGATTTTTTACAGGTTTAAGCAGAGCGGAACTAATTTGGTCCTCTGACAAGCCATCACTGAATAAATAGACGTCAGCTTTTTGTTGAATCAGTGCCTGAATTTGTGCTTGCCATTGATCTTGTTTTACTTCAGGGGAGGACATAATACTTTCAAGCAAGTCACCTGGTGTTGCGTTAGAGCGCAGGAGATTACCATACAAGCCATGATCTGGGATGCCGTCTTGGCACGCAGCTGCCATGACAATTGCACCTCCCCTTTTTACTACTTTTGCCGCAGCACTCATGCCCTTTACGGATTGATATAGATTTATATCAAGTGGATAACCGGAATTAGTTGTGATCACGATATCAAAAGGTGATTGTACAGGGACCATGGCTATCTCTTTAACAAAATTGCAACCCCTGGCATGGGCTTCTCTTACTTCCCCGCTAAACACACCGGTTATACCCTTATTTATATTCTGGGTCACATTCAATAGAAATAAATTTTCAACTTTATCTCCGATTTCTCTAATTTCTTCAAATATCGGATTTCCTTCGGTAACCAACCAAGTGGCCTTCGGATGAGCAATCATCTTTGCGTTGTGGTTACCGAAGATGGTGTTCGACCCTGCCATCCCTGGCATTAGTGTTTTTGCGCCCCCAGAAAAACCGGCAAAGAAATGGGGTTCAATAAAACCAGTAAGTATCTTAATATCACAATTTAATAACTCGCGATTTATCAAGATATCGTGACCGAAACAAGTTTTTCCCAGATACATTTGTGTTGATTGATCACTAGAATCATTTTGTATAATGCGATAGTTGTCTACTATCCAATCCCCCAACATGTATCGCAATTCTTGCTGCGAGTTCTTTCTATGAGTACCGAGAGCATTAAAAAGAAGAATATTTTGTTTTGGCACATACCCTATCTCAGCTAAAATTTCTGGCAAAATAAGCCAATTGGGTACTGGCCTGGTGATATCACTGAAAACGATTCCCACTCGATCATCGGGTTGAATTAATTCCGAGAGGGCAGGAGAGTTAATTGGCGTTTTTAAAGCTTTGCGAATAGCAGTACGAGGCTTTGGTATTGCAGGAACAAAAGATGGCTTAATGATTGAAATACAGAATGAATCCGACAGGCTTACTTTTAGATTTTTTTTTCCATAAGGCATTTGGATTTGCATAGCAGGTAGGCTTTCGGCTGTATACTGACAACTTTCTAAAATTTTTTATATTAGAATGATAAAAGACACTATTGACATAAAGGTAGATAATATTATAATAGTATTATAATATCATCGAACAATTAAACAGGTAGTTTATGGAAATAGAAAAATTACCTACTAACAAACCTTTATATGAACAAGTCTGCGAAATGATTGAAACGCAGATAATTGATGGCAATTTAAAAATGGGGGATAAACTGCCAACCGAAAAAGAGTTGGTTGATATCTGTAAAGTAAGCCGCACAGTTATTCGAGAAGCGATGAAAGTGCTTAAGGAAAAGGGTTGGGTAGAGACACATGTCGCCAAAGGCACATTTGTTGTTCGTAATTTGACAAAAGGCGTTGAGACCTCTATGAACATAGAAGCACGTATAAATCCGGATAACTGGTTGAGAAATTTAATCGACATCCGTTTAATCATTGAACCCGAGAACGCTGCTCTTGCAGCAGTTAATGCTGATCAAGAAGATATTGCGCGGATGAAACAGGCAGTAAACCAGATGGAAAAAGTACTAACAGACAAAGACAATATGGAAACTTTTCTGGAAGGGGATCTTAACTTTCACATGGCAATCGTCGATGCTACAGGAAACAATCTTATGCGGTTGATTATTTCTCCGGTTGTCAATTTGATCCATGACTTTCAAAAATATCATCTTTATCGGGTGTATAGGGGTAAACAAAGATCTCAAGCAAATCATAGAAAAATTATGGACGCAATTGAGAGACATGACCCTGAGGCCGCGCGGACGAATATGAATGAACATATAATACAAGTACGTGATGATATAAATAATATCAAAGCTATATAAACCATAAAGCGCCATATAATACATTTGGAGAGTATATGAATGCAAAATTTATTCTCTTGATCTTAAATGGTCTAACACAGTCATCGATCCTTTTTGTCCTGGGGAGCGGCTTAACATTAGCTTTTGGCTTAATGCGAGTTATCAACCTTAGCCACGGTGCATTTTATTTATTGGGCGGTTATATTGGATATTCTGTTGTTAAAGCGACGGATAATTGGCTATTAGCGTTGATAGCGGGCGGTCTTTCGATTGCACTTCTCGGGTTTATTTTTGAAAGAGTGATGTTTTCCCGAGTAAGGGGCAGCGATCTCCCCGAGACATTACTTACAGTTGCTCTTTCAATGGTTATCGTAGATCAAACCCTAGTTTACTGGCCCAGAAACCCGGTCACATTAGACATTCCATCCTATTTATCCCCACCGATAGAGCTTTTAGGTATAACTTATCCTGGTTTTCGATTTATCATGATGGGCGTTGGCATCGCGATAGCGCTTTCCTTATGGTGGATACTTTTTAAGACAAAGCTTGGCGCGGCAGTCCGAGCTGGAGTAGATGATCGTGAGACGGTTAGTGCTTTGGGTGTCAATATTACTGTGATTTATTCTGCGGTTTTCGTTTTCTCAGCATTCTTAGGGGGAATTGCAGGGGTACTGGGCGGATCATATCTTCAGCTAAATCCAGGAAGTGACGCAATGATTTTAACCTTATCATTGGTTGTTGTTATTTTTGGAGGTTTAGGCAGCTTGAAGGGAGCTGTTGCAAGCTCCATAATACTTGGACAAATAATGTCATTTGGCCTTGCTTATGCCCCGCAATATTCCTATTTTCTGATTTTTGTACCCCTGGCAATTGTTCTTTCTATCCGTCCTCAAGGCTTGCTTGGGAGGAAAATATGAGACAGAACAGAAATAAATACTTGCAATATATCTTTGGCGTCATCATTGTTATTCTTTTGATATTACTTCCATTCTATGGCGGTGAATATACAATTACTACATTCATTCGAATTATCTATTTTGGCTTCCTTGCTTTATCTATGGGTTGGTTAATTGGGCAAGGTGGGATGGTTAGTTTTACTCAAACCGCATTCTTTGGTATTGCCGGGTATGTGATTGGACTTTTTGGCTTTGAGCGCGGTTGGCAATTTCCCCTCGCTGATATATTTTCGATTATTGTAGTTTTGCTCTTTGCGCTTGTCTTTGGAATGATCGCAATGAGAACAGAAAAAATTGTTTTGCTTATGATCACTTTAGCATTTGGGCAAGTTGTCTGGGCGTTTGCTCTACAACAAACCACTGTGCTACACGGATGGGCAGGGATTCGGGGAATACGACCATACTTAATTTCCGGCATCAATTTTTTAGAAAAAGCTAACTTTTACTGGGCAGCTCTTATTTTGTTTGGTTTAGGAATATTTTTTCTCTGGCGTTTTACACACTCTCCTTTTGGCCTGGCACTTAATGGTACCCGGGAAAACACTCA
This sequence comes from Anaerolineae bacterium, assembly GCA_011176685.1. Lineage (GTDB taxonomy): Bacteria > Chloroflexota > Anaerolineae > Anaerolineales > Anaerolineaceae > A373. The sequence continues at coordinate 10,559 of DUED01000062.1, read as the reverse complement.
ACGAATGGCTGCTTTAGGATATCCAGTTTACTGGATTCGCCTGGTGGCGTTTCTGATTGCTGCTATTTATGCTGCTCTTGGCGGCATTCTGGCAACTTATAACACCGGTGTGATTACACCCACATATATGCAGCTAAGCCGAACAATGTGGGTCTTATTAATGGTGATTCTTGGTGGAGCAAACTACTTTTGGGGTCCGGTTGTTGGTACTGTTGTTGCAGTCTGGCTAGATGTTCTTGTTAGTCAATCAACAGAACGCTATAATACAATTATTGGGATAATCTTCGTATTTACAGTCTTATTTTCCCCCAGTGGAATTTTGGGAATCTTAAACACCATTCGAAAATCAAAGAAACTGATGTTTCTTAATTCCAGTTTACATCAGAAGAAAGAATAAAAAGGATAATGCCTATAGAAAGGAGGATAATATTGACAATACTAAACATTCTTTACATATGCGTTTGAAATTCACGTATTAGATAAGGAGAAAAAAATGTTTAAAAAATGGTATAGATTTTTTGGATTGGTGATCGTGGCAAGTATACTGCTTGCCGCCTGCGCCTCACCAGCCCCAGAGCCCGCAGCTGAAGAACCTGCTGCCGAAGAACCTGCTGCCGAAGAAGAAGCTGAAACTGCTGAAGCAGAAGAAATCAAGATCGGATTCCTAAGTGCTTTAACAGGTGTTTTCTCAAGCTTCGGTACTATGCAGAAGGAAGGATTCGAATTAGCATTGGAAGAAGTTGATTATAAAGTTGCAGGAAAGAAAATCACAGTTATCTATGAAGATGATCAATTAGATAATGAGTTGGCGGTAACCAAAGCTAAAAAATTGGTTGAACAGGATAAAGTTGATTTCGTCACTGGCATGGTTTCTGGTGACGAAGGTCTAACAGTTGGCGACTACATGAAAGGCAAAAATATTCCTGTCGTTCCAATGTATTCTGCATCTGAAGATATGACAATGCGAGCGTTCTACCCGATGATATTTCGTCCTACCTGGACAGGGGCTCAATCCCAGGATGTATTTGCATACTGGTTGGCGAAAGAAAAGGGGTATAAGAAAATTTACCAGATTGGCGAAGACTATTCCTACCCGTGGAATGAAAGTGGCGGTTTTATTAGAGGCTTCTGCCGCGGTGGAGGTGAAGAAGTTACTAGTGTATGGTTCCCACCTGGTTCAACCGCCGACTTTTCTTCAATGATTGCATCCATTCCACTTGATGAAGGATACGATGCTATCTACTATAATGGGGCTGGTGGCGATGCAGTAAACTTTGTGAAGCAATATGTCGAGTTGGGGATGCTTGATAAAATGGAACTTATTGGGCAATCCAATGCTTTCGAAAGACCCGATTTGTATGCGCTACCCAAAGATATTGTGGGTGTTTTATCTGCTCATCATATGGCAGATGATCTTGACACTCCTGAATGGAATGCGTTCAAAGATGCTTTCGTCGAACGATGGGGTCATCCTCCCTCTGCAGCTTCTGTTTTCGCTTATGCATCCATGCATCTGATGTTGAGGGCAGTTGAAGCTCTCAATGGTGATGTTTCTGATAAGGACGCACTGATAAAAGCTATGGAAGAAGTTGATCTCACTGATGATCCTCTCGGACCAGTAACCCTGGACGCGTATCATGCTGCAATCAGCAACGTTTATATCCGTGAAGTAGCCCTGGGTGAAGACGGCGATCTTTATAACAAGGGACTTTTGACAGTGAAGGATGTCAGCCAGTTTGGACCATACGATCCAGAGCTGTATTTGGCTCAACCGAGTGACACTAATGTTTATCCAACTGGCATATGCTCAGAGCTCCCGGCTGAAATGATGGAAGGCGCACCATATGAGTTCCTTCCCTTTGGCGATTAATTGTCAATGATAAGTTGCTAGGAGCAAAAATATGAAAAGACCCGATCAGGTGTATGCGCTCAACGTAGATTCGGTTTCGAAAAGCTTTGACGGAGTTCAAGCAGTACGCTCAGCTAACCTTGCTGTGCCTATTGGTGAGCGACATGCACTGATCGGGCCTAATGGTGCCGGAAAGACGACGTTGTTTAATTTGATAGCCGGTGAATTGCCTTTAGATGAGGGCAAGATCGAAATGTTTGGGATTGACATTACCAAGAAATCAGTTCAGAAACGGGCAAAGTTGGGGTTAGGGCGTACATTCCAAATATCGAAATTATTTCCAGCTCTCAATGTTGAGGAAAATCTATTCCTGGCTGGATCATTTAACAAAAAAATTGAATTCAAGTTTTTGAAAGCGTGGAAAAACTATGATGAAGAGCGAGCTTGGTCACACCAGGTAGCGGAGCAGGTTGAACTGACCGACTATCTTGATAAAAAAGTGTCAGAGATATCGCACGGTTTGCAACGCCAACTCGAAATAGGCATGGCCATAGCTATGCGCCCGCGCCTGATAATGCTGGATGAACCAGCCGCGGGGCTTTCACCATCAGAAAGAATAATGCTCATTAAATTAATTAATCAACTTCCTAACGATGTTACTTTAATTCTAATTGAGCATAATATGGAAATTGTCCTTGATATTGCCGAACAAATTACAGTCTTACACCGCGGTTCGGTTATTGCGGAGGGGCCTCCATCTGAGATCAAACGAAATCGAGAAGTTCAAAATATATATTTTGGGAGCTCTAATGCGTGAGGTAGTTATTAATAACACACATGAAAATTTGTTGGAAATACGGGATATAAATACGTATTACGGCAACAGCCATGTATTACAAGGGTGCTCCCTAACGGTTGGGAAAGAATGTGTTGCCGTGCTTGGACGCAATGGGATGGGGAAAACGACTTTACTTCGTTCAATTATCGGATTAACACCACCCAGAAATGGCACAATCAGGTGGAAGGATCAAGAGATATCAGGAAAACTTCCTTATAGTATTGCCAATATGGGAATTGGATATGTACCTCAAGGACGACGCTTGTACCCATCATTATCAGTAGAAGAACATTTGACTTTGCACCACCGTAAGATAGAAGAGACTAATAGTTGGACACCGGAGAGAATATTCCAATTCTTTCCTGAATTGGCTGACCGCCGAAAGATTAGTGGAACGCAATTGAGTGGTGGAGAACAGCAAATGCTGGCTATTAGCCGCGCACTTATCACAAATCCCAGCATTATTTTATTAGATGAACCTTCAGAAGGTTTATCACCCGTGAATATAGATCGTGTTATCAAAATCTGTCATGAACTTCTGAAGGAAAACATTTCAATATTGTTAGTTGAACAGAATATCCATATTGCGGAAGTTTTAGCTAAACGGATTTCCATTATTCTAAGTGGAAAAACAATCTATGAATCAGATACGGCTGATTTTTTAAAAAACACGGATTTACGCCATAAATACCTGGGTGTATAAGGAAAAATTAACTATGGAAAAAACTATTGCAATAATTGGCGCTTTAGATACAAAGGGCCAGGAATTTGAATTTTTAAAGAAGGAAATTGAAAACAGGGGCTGCAAGACTTTTGTGATTAATGTGGGCGTGCTTGGAAAACCCTCATTTACTCCAGATATTGGTGCTGATGAAGTTGCCAAAGCTGGTGGTACTGATCTGGCTGAGCTGGTAAGTCGCAAAGATCGTGGAGATGCGATGGCAACCATGACTAAAGGTGCTGACAAAATTGCCGCAAAATATTTTAATGAAGGTAAGTTTGACGGAATCATCTCAATGGGTGGGGGCGGCGGCACAATTGTGGGCACAAGTGCTATGCGTGCTTTACCAGTTGGAGTTCCGAAATTAATGATTTCTACTCTTGCATCTGGCGATACCAGCGCATACGTTGGCACTAAAGATATCACTATGATGCCATCAATTTTAGATGTTGCCGGCCTGAATCGTATCAGTCGCAAAATTTTCTCAAATGCTGCTGGCGCAATTTATGGAATGGTAACATGGGAATCCGAACAATCTGTTGATAATAAGCCTATGATTGCTACCTCAATGTTCGGCAATACCACTCGAGCGGTAGAAGATGCACGCGGGATTATTGAGAAAGAAGGTTATGAGGTACTGGTATTTCATGCTACAGGTACCGGTGGACGTACCATGGAAATGCTTATCAAAAATGGCTACTTTACTGGCGTGCTGGATGTCACAACTACCGAATGGGCAGACGAAGTCTGCGGCGGTGAATTGTCTGCTGGACCATCGCGGTTAGAAGCTGCAGCAAAGCTAGGAATTCCTCAGGTAGTTATTCCCGGCTGCATTGATATGTGCAACTTCTGGGCACCGGAAACGGTACCTGCGAAATATAGTGATCGCTTATTCTATGAATGGAATCCAAATGTAACTTTGATGCGCACCAATATAGAAGAAAATCAGCGCATGGGGAAGATATTCGCCGAAAAATTAAATAAGGCGAAAGGCCCGGTAGCAGTATTAATTCCTATGGGTGGATTCTCTGAAATCGATTACCCCGACCAAATATTTTGGTGGCCTGAGGCTAATCAGGCGTTCGTAGATGCGCTGAAAAAGCATATACGCCAAGATATCCCGGTTGAAATAAGCGATAAAGATATCAATGACCCAGAGTTTTCCAAGAGTGCCGCTCAAAAATTATTAGAACTAATAAAGAATAAATAAAAGGAAAATATGATGGCAATTTTACGCAAAGAGATTTTGAAAAAGTTTAATGATCTTGCAAAAGCTGGTATTCCCATTATTGGTGGGGGGGCAGGTACAGGCATATCTGCCAAGTGCGAAGAAGCTGGTGGTATTGATTTGATTGTCATCTACAATACGGGACGATACCGCATGGCGGGTCGTGTTTCGATCACCGGATTGTTTTCATATGGTGATGCAAATGAGATTATGATGGAAATGGCTAGTGAGGTTCTGCCTGTAGTCAAGAAGACTCCCGTTCTTGCAGGTGTACACGCAACTGATCCATTCCGCCTTATGCCCATCTTTCTCAAACGGGTTAAGGAAGCCGGTTTTTCTGGTGTACAAAACTTCCCAACAGTCGGCTTATTCGATGGCATCATGCGAGATAACATGGAAGCCACTGGCTTGGGATATGATAAGGAAGTTGAAATGATCCGTTTAGCACATGAAATGGACCTGCTCACAACACCATATAGCTTCACAGAAGATGAGGCGCAAGCAATGGTAAAAGCTGGTGCTGATATGATCGTTGCGCATACCGGCCTGACAACTGGCGGCACAATAGGTGCAGCAGCCGCAATGACTATGGACGAAGCCATTGATATAACTATGCGTATCGCTGATGCATCGCGTAAGATTCGAAAGGATACTATAGTGATTTGTCACGGTGGTCCGTTTGATGAGCCGGAAAATGTTGCTGAAGCAATGAAGCGCATGCCGGGCATTAACGGTTTCTATGGGGCTACAAGTATGGAACGATTGCCGGTTGAGCGGGCTATCAAGGAACAAGTAGAAAAATTCAAAAAAATAAAAATAAATAAATAAATAAGTCAGCAGCTGGGGAACTTTACAGGTAAGTGTATGTTTTTGACTTCCCAAATTCGGCTAGGATGTTCTAACGACACTAGCTAGACACTGGTGTGGTTGTTCACAAAGTATTTATATTTACTTTATGTTAATGATTTGAATGAAATGAATTCCTCGAATCAATCAAATAGCTTTGTCAAGCCCCCAAATTTAGTACCAATCATAAGTAGACACTTTTGCAATTAGCAGAGAATTCATGGGGAGTTTTAATCCCTAAAGCAGCATAGGGGCTAATGTGTAATTGCCCGACACTCTAAAAGTGACGGGCTTTTTTGGTATATATGTTCTTACTATTTTGGTAATCTTGGATTCAACTAGTAAGTTTAATGGAGATGGTTGAAGAAGAGATATAGCTTTTGGGGTTTCTTGGTTGTGGATCAGGAAGTTGCGGGTTTACCTAAAAGGGGCACGCCCTAAAGGGTGTATCTACGATACTTCCTGCGGGTATGCTGCGCAGCACTTTGCAGAGTGCTTCGCGGCCCTTGTCAGTGCGCTTCGCTACCTGAAAGTAAGTGGAGAATCTCATTTTTATAACTGGAGATTCTTCTTCGTAAAAACGTACTCATCAGAATGACAAATACGTATATGATTGTTTCGCGATGCCCGCCCTGAACCATTCGTTACTAAGGAACGAATCCATTTTATTAAAAAAGTGTCGGGTTTTGTCGGCTTTTGTCAGCTTTCTAAGCTATCTGCAAGAGCATAGTGCGGCAATCTCACGCTTTTACAGACACTTAATTTAAGTCAGTTGTACATTTAAGTCTGAGATTGCTTCACCTCGCCTGTTTTGCGAGGTTCGCAATACTTTACAGCATGCTACGCGATAACATGCCTTCAGTAAGGTGGGAATGCTGCGCGGCGACAAACAAATAAGAACTCCTCAATGAAACTTTTTGTATTAGTTTTGCTCCCTCATTACAATAGCTCTGTTCCCCAGGGCTGCCCAGCGATCAAGGAAGTTTTGCAATTTGACATTATAAGTCCACTTGCTGTCTATCACTGTAACCGTGTAGCGGTTGTAGCCAGTCACGATCCAGGTGTGCTCGAAGCGCGCCACAACAGTTGAGTTACCGTTAGGAGCGATGTAAATGGTTGTATCAATCTCGAAGGGCAGGTTGACGATCCATACAATCACCGGTCTGCCTGCGGCGATCTCGCTTTGCAAGTCCTCGTAGCTCATGCTTACCACTTCCCAAGCGTCGAGGTTATACTCTCGCAGGAGTGTTGCTACCGGTGGCGGATGTACCCCATAGTCATCTGGAGGGAATTGCCCCATGGCGCTGTTGACGTCGCCCACAAAGCCCTCTTCAGGGTCATCAGACAGCGGCGTGCGGTCAATGAACTCCTGTTCGTCGATGTTCACGCCAAAGAAGCGAGCCCAATCCACGGCGGAACGCGCTTCACAGTCCAGCGTGTATAGCTGGGGACGGCCCACTACACCAGAGATATAGGCAGAATCCGGGATTTCTCCCTGAGTGGGTGCAGCAGTTCGGGTAGGAGTTATGGTTGGGGTAAAGGTTGGCTCAACACTTACTGTGGGAGTGAAAGATGGTGTTGCAGTAGTTGTTGGCAGGGGCATGAAGGGCGTGGCTGATGGCTCATTTTGCGTTTCTTCCAATTGCAAATTCTCAATTTCTTGGTTTGGCTGGGTAGCCATCCAGCCGGACTGGTTAATGTACAACCATAACAGCATCCCGCTGCCTAAAAGAAAGATGACCAGCGCCAGCCCTATTCCGAGTGTCAATGTCCAGTTGGGGTGAGAGGGTTTTTGTTTACCAGCCATAGTATATAAGTATTATTGCAAGTATTTTGCCAATTCGATAAATTATATCGATAAAAACCTGCATACAAAAGAAAGAGCCGGCTCTTGGACCGGCTCATTTGCTTTTCTGTTTAAAATCTTATTTTTCTTCTGCTGGCGGTTCTTCGTCCTCATCAGGTGTACTGTAGGGTAAACCTGCCCCTAAGGCCTGCTCACGCACGGCATTCTCAATTTCCGTCATCAATTCGGGGTTTTGCTTGAGAAATGTCTTGGCGTTCTCGCGGCCCTGTCCCAGACGCACGTCACCGTAAGAGTAGAACGCGCCGCGTTTGGTGATGATATCCAGTTCTACACCTAAATCAAGGATATCGCCAGCTTTGGAAATGCCCTCGTTGTACATGATGTCGAATTCTGCTGTACGGAAGGGCGGCGCAACCTTGTTCTTGACCACCCGCACCCGCACGCGGTTGCCGGTGATCTCAGCGCCGTCCTTAATGGATTGTATGCGCCGCATGTCCAGGCGTGTAGATGTGTAGAACTTAAGCGCCAAGCCACCAGGGGTAGTCTCTTTTTTACCGAACACTATCCCGATCTTCTGGCGTAACTGATTAGTGAATACCACTGCAGTCCTGGTTTGTCGGATGGCACCAGAAAGTTTGCGCAGTGCCTGTGACATCAGGCGTGCCATCAAACCCATGGTGGCATCACCCATGTCACCCTCGATCTCTGCACGCGGCACCAGCGCCGCCACAGAGTCAACGATAACCAGGTCAACTGCACCGGAACGTACCAGCGTTTGCACGATCTCGAGTGCCTGTTCGCCGGTGTCCGGCTGTGAGATGAGCAGGTTGTCCACATCCACGCCCACCTTGGCAGCGTAAGCTGGGTCGAGGGCGTGCTCCATATCCACAAATGCAACTGTGCCGCCCATTTTCTGCGCTTCGGCTGCCAGATGTAAGCTCAGCGTAGTCTTGCCGGATGCCTCCGGACCGAAGATTTCACTCACACGCCCGCGCGGGATGCCACCCACACCCAGGGCAATATCCAGTGAGAGCGAGCCAGTGGGGATAGCTTCCACGGAGAGATGTGTTGCTTCCCCTAAGCGCAAAATGGCGCCTTCGCCATAGCGTTTCTTGATGTCATCCAGAGCTTTGTCCAGTACAGCTCGTTTAGCTTCATCTGTTTTGGGATCAGTGGCATCTGTGGGCATATTTCACTCCTTTTACGATTCTTAATAAGATTATATATCAATTTTTATTATTTTAATAATTCTAGTGCGCTGTAAACGCGGAACAGAAATGCTAGATATTACTGAGAAGCAGCCTGTCTGTGTGGGTCAACCTCAGGAAGAGAAGCATGCAGGTGAGGAATCTTATCCAGATGAATTGACGATCGTGCAGGGGGAACTACGCAAGGATACACTATGGGAAGGCGAAGTGCTGGTTGTTGACAATATTTTTGTACCAGAAGGAATCACACTTACTATCCTGCCCGGCACGCATGTGCGCTTTCAGCACTACCGCGGTTATAAGGAGCCATGGAAACGTCTAGGTTTAGATGTATTTGGCACTATCCTTGCTGTGGGCACACCAGATGCCCCCATTTATTTTTCGACAGATGCACGTGATCCACAAAACGGCGATTGGCGCATGATACATGTGCATGATTCGCAGGATTCGATTTTTGAATTCTGTGTGGTTGAATTTGCTCAGCAGGGCATCAATTTTTGGGGAGGTTTAGCGCATATCTCCCACTGAGTAATTCGTTGGAATAATTGGGAAGGGCTTTACTTTGAATCATACTCCGATGCATTGATTAAATACACACGAATTTACGAGAATGGTTACAACGGTATCGCCGCAGAACAGTTTAACACCCTGGTGATTGACCATTGCCTAGTGGAGCGCAGCGGTACCAATGGCATCCATATAGATGCTTCCACAGCTGAGGTGACCAGCTCTATGGTCCTGCACAATAATGGTGGGGGACTTTCAGTCGATGATAATGGTGAGCTAAAAATACATGGTGTGGTTGTAGAGGATAATGGAGGTGGAGTGACGCTGGGAGATGGTGAAAATACCGTCATGTTAGGAAACGCGCTAATTTCTCACAATCGTGATTGTGATATCTGCGGTGAGGTACATCAAGTGGAGGATAAGGCCCCCATCCCGGAAATGATTGATTTTGCTTTTGAACCTGATATGGATTATGCGCTGGGTTATATCCCTGGCGACATTGAGGAGGACAAATACCTTTACATATATCCTGATGAGGATGAGACGCGCCGTGTGGTAAAGGAAATTGGTAACGAGCTTGGGTTAACCTGGGCGATTGCTTGGGATGGTGAAGCTGTCTGGACAGCTACTTTATGGAGCGCTTTTTACAAACTAGACCCAAATACAGGTGAGGTTCTGCAGCATTTTAAAGGTCCAGGTTCACAACCCTGGGGTATGGCATTTGATGGTGAGAACCTGTGGGTAGTGGACTTTGCTGAAAAGACTATCTTTGAGGTTAATCCAGAAAATGGCAGAGTACTCTCTTCCTTTCAATCACCTGATCCAGTAGGTGGCTGCAAGGGGCTTACCTGGGATGGAGAATATTTGTATGTGCTGGGTTGGGCTACTCATGTCATTTATCAGATGGACCGTGAAGGCAACCTGATTCAAACTATCTTATTAGAAGCTGATGGTGGCGGTGGACTGGCTTGGGATGGGAAATTTTTTTGGATGCCAGGCGGGCCAGGTATTATTAAGGTTGATCGCGAGGGCAGACAGGTTGGTTGGATTTACGCTGCCTCAGAAGGCACCTGGGATCTGGCATGGGGCAATGATTTGCTCTGGGCAACCCAACGCACAAATGAGAATTGGTTTGATGATAAAGTTTTTGGAATTGAGATTATAAATGACCATAGTCAATAGAGAGATATTCTTTGATACTTCATAATTCAATACATCATTTGTATATTTGAAGATCCGATTTTTTCAAAATAAGAACAGTATATGTGGATTAATTGGCATTGCGAAAAATTTGGAAGAAGCTATTAACACACGCATTACTGGTAAAAGATGATTAAAAAGTTGCTTACTAACTTTCCTGTGAAGTGCTTGAACCTTATTTAACTTGTCTTGCATTAGAAGCAGACACGAGATAATTAGTAGGTTTACCGCAATGTACACTTTAAAATGTCACACCTGGTTAGCAAGCGGTGGACGCATCCCCAAAGAAATATGAGGGCGCACATAATGATAATACCGCAGCCACTCTTCAAGCCAAAGGGTAAGTTGAGGAATT
>DUED01000061.1 GCA_011176685.1 Anaerolineae bacterium | reverse complement strand
TATATTTTGCATTACAACTTTGGCTTTGAATTCGGATGTAAAGGTTCGCCGTTTTCGCATCTTTGCACTCCTGTCTTGTTCATAGTATTAATTATCCTACCTGTCCAAGTTTTGGGGTGCACTACAGATACCTGATTATTTACTTGCTTTTGTAGTTCAAATGGATCAGATATTGATTTAAACTTTTCTCTTGTTCCACCTGTTCCGACTACAGTAACAGTTCCGAATCCAAGAATTCTTCCATCAATACGTTGAGAAATCGAAATGCTTTCTAATTGATTTAGACGGATTTCTACTGTATTTCTCATAATTAAACCTTTTTTCGCAACAACTCTCATGTTTGTGAGTGCGAATTCGGTTGTCATGATTATCAATGTTGCACGGTTAAGTAGATAACCACAATACAGAACTGAAAATACGATAGCAATAGTATGAATTTTTGAACTTAGCCAAATTAGTAAAATCATTAAGATGATTGGCAAAATTAAATATGCAAAAGCCATTTTAGCTCGCTAAATAATAACTTCATCATCAATTAGATTTTTTTCAATATATCCCATCCTTTTCTCCTCACAAATTTTGAATAAAAAATTTGTCATTTATGCGTACAAGTATATATTAATTAATCTTGGATTTGAGGAAAATAATAAAAATTCATAAATTGTGATGAAAAAAACCCATTGTGATAAAAAACACTGTCACAAAATGGGTCTTTTTTTGATGTCAAACTGTCGGGGCGGGCGGATTTGAACCGCCGACCTCACGGACCCGAGCCGTGCGCTCTAACCGGGCTGAGCCACGCCCCGCATAATAGTATTATACCTCAGACCGTTTCCTACCAGCAAGTATTTGCTTTCGCAGGGGATTTTAATATTTTGTACTTTCAGTGTTAAAATTGGCGAGTATGTCCAAATCAATTCCAGGAGAAAATACGGATGAGTAAAGATAAAAAAGTACGCGTGGCTATTATCGGCGTGGGCAACTGCGCTTCTGCATTGGTACAGGGAGTGCAGTTCTACAAAAACGCTGATGAGAAAGAGCGTGTTCCGGGTTTAATGCATGTCAATTTGGGTGGCTACCATGTGCGTGATATTGAGTTCACAGCCGCCTTTGATGTGGTAGATACTAAGGTCGGCAAGGACTTGGCTGTTGCGATATTCGCTTTCCCCAATAATACCTACAAGTTTGCAGATGTCCCCAAGCTGGGTGTGAAGGTCTACCGCGGCATGACCCATGACGGGCTGGGCAAATACTTGCAGAAAATTGTCAAGAAATCCCCCGGTCCAACTGATGACGTCATAAAGATACTCAAGGATACTAAAACTGATGTGGTCATTAATTTCTTACCGGTAGGTTCAGAGATGGCTACCAAATGGTATGTGGAGCAGATCCTGGATGCCGGCTGTGGCATGGTCAATGCTATCCCGGTCTTTATCGCCAGTTCCCCCTATTGGGCGCCGCGTTTCAGTGAGCGGAAATTGCCCATCATCGGCGACGATATCAAGAGTCAGGTGGGCGCCACCATCCTGCACCGTATACTGGCTAGTTTATTTGTAGACCGCGGTGTGCTCCTGGATCACACCTATCAGCTTAACTTTGGTGGCAACACGGATTTCATGAACATGCTGGAACGCGAGCGTCTGGAATCCAAGAAGATCTCCAAGACCGGTGCTGTGACCAGTATGCTGCCTTATGAACTGGCAGAAAAAGATATCCATATCAGTCCCAGCGACTATGTGCCCTGGCTGACTGATCGTAAGTTCTGCAATATCCGTATGGAAGGCACCACCTTTGGCAATGTGCCACTCCTGCTGGAAGCCAAACTGGAGGTATGGGATTCACCCAATTCAGCCGGTGTGGTTATCGATGCGGTGCGCTGTGTCAAATTAGCATTAGACCGCGGAATCGGTGGCTCCTTGATCGCTCCTTCTTCCTACTTCATGAAAACACCCCCCAAGCAGTTCAAAGATGATATCGCCAGGCAGATGACAGAGACATTCATCCGGGGTGAAAGTACTAAAAAGTAATATGATTGAGGACTGCGTTTTTTGCCAGATTATCGCTGACAAAGCATCCAGTAAGGTTGTTTACCGTGATGAGCAGGTAACCGCCTTCTTGGATCGACGTCCCGCCACACCGGTGCACTTGCTGGTAGTGCCCAACCGCCACATCACCTCACTTAATCAGGTTAATAAAGAGCATGAAGGGCTGCTCGGTCATATGATTGTGGTTGCCAAGCAGCTAGCCAAGGAACAGGGTGTGGACCAGGATGGCTATCGGCTGGTGATCAACACCGGCCCAAATGCCGGGCAGAGCGTTTTTCATCTGCATCTACACCTCATCGCCGGACGTCCTTTACCGATCTATCTGGGCTAGAAGCCTATCGCTTATATGCTGAAAGCAAACTTCATAAACATCACTACCTTTGTTTTAATCACTTTTCTCAGTGCTTGTGTCCGCCCGAATAGCGGCTCCCCACCATTCACCAAACTGGCAGAGCAGGAAACAGTTCTGCCCACAGCCGACTTAACGCATAATACACCAGTAAACGGTCCGGGTTTCATCATTATTCCGGATTCGGAGCTGGTTTTCAGTCCCAGTTGTGTCGGGTTTGATGTCGAGAATTTCGTAATCTCTGCAGGCGGGTTTTTAGCACGCTATCAGGAGGAAGTCGAAGAGGAATTGCTTAGCGGTAAGCAGATTATCAGCCGCATCAGCCGTGAGTATTCAGTCAATCCACGCATCCTGCTGGCACTGCTGGAATACCAAAGCGGCTGGGTATCCAAGAATGAACCGCAATATCATGGCGATTATCCTCTGGGTTTCTCAGATTCTTGGCGCAAGGGGCTCTTCCGTCAACTTTCATATGCGGCGAATGAACTCAACCGCGGCTATTATCTGCATGCTGTGGATGCACTTTCTCAGCTCACATCAGTGGATGGTCAGAAGTTGTATCCATCTGAACAGCTCAATGGCGGCACGGCTGCCCTTCAATATTTATTGGGGTTGCTGAAGAATTATCATGACTGGGAGCTGGCCGTTTCTCCACTAGGTTTTTATGCGGTTTATGTAAAGCTTTTCGGAGAACCAAACCAATACGATTTCGGCCTGGTTGTACCCCAAGATTTGACCCAGCCAGCATTCCAGCTTCCTTTTGTAGAGGGAGAGACCTGGTATCTCACCGGCGGACCGCATTCTGCCTGGGGTAATGGCGCTGCCTGGGCAGCTCTGGATTTTGCCCCACCGGGCGAGCAATTCGGCTGTTATGAAAGCGATGCTTGGTTGTTGGCAGTTGCGGACGGGCAAGTGGTACGTTCAGAGAACGGTGAAGTGGTGCTGGACCTGGATGGGGATGGTTATGAACAGACCGGCTGGACCGTGTTGTATATGCACATCGCTGAGAAGGATCGTGTTGCTGTTGGCGCAACCCTGACTGCCGGTGATCGCATTGGTCATCCCTCTTTTGAGGGTGGACCTGCTACCGGCACGCATGTGCACATTGCCCGGCGTTATAATGGGGAGTGGATACCTGCGGATCAGGACCTGCCTTTCAACCTCAATGGCTGGATCTCAAAGGGTTTTGGGGTGGAATATGATGGCAAACTGGTTCGCGGTGAGGAGATTATTCAAGCGTTAGGATATCCGGCGGATGAAAATCAGATTTCTTGGTAATGCGATTACTTTCTCATTGATATTGTCCATTTATATTGCTGCCTGCAGTCCACCCGCTATGTCGGAAGATATGAGCGAAGTTGAAACAGCAACTCCAACTGTAACTGTTGAACCAACCTTAACCCCTTACCTCATTCCATCCGGCTATATTGAATATTCCGCCCAATCCGGCGATACATGTGATACAGTGGCATTGCATTTTGGGACTGAACCAATAGAAATTCAATCTCCTGAATTAATCCCGATTGAGGGCTTAATTATCCCCGGACAAACACTTTATATGCCAGATGTGCTGGGTGAGACAACACCCGCAGATATCCTGCTCCCGGATAGTGAGGTGGTGTATTCGCCCTCTGCTCTGGACTTTGACATTTTGCAATTTGTATCGCAGACTGAGGGCAAACTGAGCAAGTATAAAGAAGTCATGACTCGCGGTTCTACACCAGGAGCAGAGATCATGATCCAGCTTGCTTTGGAAAATTCGATCAATCCCCGCCTGCTGCTCACTTTGCTGGAATACCACGGTGGCTGGGTATTAGGAACGTCGCAGACCTTCGAGCAGTCCCGCTATCCGATGGGCTTTATCAAACAGGACCAGGCGGGTATATATAAACAAACTGGCTGGGCAATTCGTCAGCTTTTATCGGGTTATTATGGCTGGCGGGCTGGCACGCTGACTGAACTTACCTTTCCGGATGGTACCTCCCAGCGACTGGCGCCTAATCTGAACGCCGGTACAGTCGCACTGATGTATTTGCTAGCGCAGATCCATGAACCACAGGTATGGACTGAGGCACTGTACGGTAAAAACAACGTGCTGACTGTGCATGAAGGGCTGTTTGGTGATTATTTGGCACGCGCTTTTAAAGTGGAGCCGCTTTTTCCATCTGGCATTACTCAGCCTGAACTGCAGCTGCCTTTCTTGCCAGGTGAAACCTGGAATTACACTTGCGGACCGCATACTGCCTGGAGTAAGGAGGGTCCACCCGCTGCACTGGACTTTGCACCGCCATCAGAGCGGCCAGGTTGCGGCAACTCAATTAAATGGACAACTGCCGCAGCATCCGGATTAGTAGTGCGCGCTGGTGGTGGGGCAGTAGTGATTGACCTGGATGGCGATGGTTTCGAGCAAACCGGCTGGGTACTGCTGTATATGCATGTTGCCAACACAGGTCGCGTGCAGGTAGGTGACTGGCTAGAAGTGGATGATCACGTTGGGCATCCCTCCTGTGAAGGAGGCAGCTCTTCCGGAATTCACGTGCATATTGCGCGTAAATACAACGGTGAATGGGTATTAGCGGAAGGTGGATTGCCCTTCGTGCTCAGCGGCTACCGGGCATACAAGAGCGAGAAGTTCTGTGAAGGGACGTTAGAAAAGGGCAATGAGATTATTTATGCTTTTCCCTGGGGTAATTACAAGACGAGCATCACCCGACCGGAGGAAGAGGAAGTTGAGCCAACTTCATCACCTTATTCTTGATAACGATTTTTTTACGCGGTGCGCAAACTTAAATTATATCCCTGCTCTTATCTGATTTATTATTAATTACTTATTTCTTCTCTCTTATGGGGAGAGGATGGAGCCGAGGGGTTGATAGATATATATAATCATTAGTAATTCCTTCTTAGGCATTTTGAGATACCTTTTTAAAAAAGACTTATGACTTATTGTCATTTATAATAAACGCGCAAAACATGGAAAAAATCCTGCGTGTGGAATTTCACTGCCACACTGTTTACTCAATGGATAGCAGCAATCACCTGCCGCAGCTCCTGAAGCTGGCGCACGAGCGCGGTATTGACCGCCTGGTAATCACCGACCATAACACTATCCGCGGTGCGCTGAGAGCCAAAGAAATGGATCCCGAGCTGGTAATTATTGGCGAGGAGATTATGACACCCAAAGGCGAGTTGATCGCTTATTTTCTTACGGAGGAAGTACCTGCCCATCTCAGCCCGATAGAAACCATTGAACGTTTACGCAAGCAGGATGCTTTCATCAGCGTTCCGCATCCCTTTGATATGCTGCGTCACGGCTGGCACACACAGGACCTCCTGGATATCTTGCCAATGGTGGATGCTATTGAGGTGTTCAATTCACGCTGCCTGAGCACTGGTATCAATGAACGCGCCAGAACGTTTGCCGAGGAGCACGATATCCCGGGCACCGTTGGCTCAGATGCGCACTCGCTTGTAGAGTTGGGGCTGGCAACCATGCTCCTGCCATTCTTCGAAACAGCAGATGGCCTGCGTAAAGTAATCCGGCAGGGTAAAGCGCGGACCTGTCTATTGTCGCCGCTGGATCACCTCAAAGCCAGCACATCTATTGTGATGGGCAAAATTATGCCCTGGAACTGGGACAATAAAGAATAATTTGGCTTTAACCTTGCCATATTGGTAAAATTAGGTAAAATAGATTTACTTGTGGGGCGGTGGCGGAAATGGCAGACGCAGAGGACTTAAAATCCTCCGGTAGTAATACCTTGTGGGTTCAATTCCCACCCGCCCTACTGGTTTTCAATTGGGGGCATAATAATCCTATAGTCAATTTTTGACTATATTCAATTATTAAATTAGCATCTGGAAAAAAGTAATGCCTAATTTCCACCTATCTCTTATCCACTTCTTCATCTCTTCCAAAGTAAACATATTCAATAATTCCTCCTTTTATTAGAAGAATGTTCATCACTTTGTCATATAGAGCCGGTATAAATTTATTACAGCTTCCTGTTAAATTAGGCCACTCAACTCTGGAAATGACCAGGCAATATATTATCTATTATATAAAAGGAAAAATAATCGCAATGATCATCCTTACGGCTTGGTGATTCAAGGGGTATTCGTGCAGTATGCTAACCTTCAGCGCCTTTTAGATGTTCTTTAGCTTTTTTCCGCAAATTGACAATAGATATGCCTGAAAGGATCAGCAAAGCGCCAAATATCGACTGCCAGTGAAACTGCTCATCCAGGAACACCACCCCTAGGATTATGCCCACAAGCGGGGGAATATAAGTCACCATTGACATGCGGGTAGGTCCGATCTTGTGCAGCAGTGAGAAATAGCCAATGTATGCCAGGCATGATCCTAACAATCCTAGCCATAGCAGCGCCAGCCAAGTCAGCGGCTGTTGGGGAAACACCAGCGGTTTTTCAGTAAACAATGCAAAGATCCAGATGATGGTAGCTCCCATAGAAAGCTGCAGGAATGCCTGCAGCTGCGGCGGCAGACCGCGCCCTTTCTTGCGCGCGTACACAGTCGCACAAGCATATGAAAGTACAGCTAACAGAGTAGCTGCCTGGGCAATCAGGTTATTATTCCAACCGCTGTGAATGCTGGGTGCCATCAGGATGACCACGCCCAGGAAACCAGTAATTAAGCCAACCACTTTGGGTATTGTGATACGGTCATCGCTGATGAAGATGGGGGCTATAAGGATGGTGAATAGCGGCATGGTGCTGTTGAGTATGGCGGTTAAACCGGAATCAATGAATTGTTCTGCCCAGGAGATCAACAACCAGGGAAAAGCAATGTTGAAAGTGCCCAGAACTGCGAAATCGAACAGGCGTTTGCGTATATCTCTCCAGCCTACGCGTGATTTCTCATTTGCTAAAACAATGATGCTTAACCCAACTGAAGCAAACAGTGTGCGGAATCCGACCAGCACGATTGGGCTGACTTCGCCAACCGCGATCTTGATCCAAAGGAATGAAGTACCCCAGATCAGCCCCAGCAGCCAGAAAAGCGTCCAGTCCTTGGTTTTCATTCTATAATCCGTAATTATATAACAAATATGTTTTAATAATTGATAGGTTCAATTCCTACCTGCCCTTCTGTAAATAAATAGGCATATGTACGGGAAATTTATTTCTATCACAAGGTCTGCGCAATCAATGAATAATAGGAAACAGTAGGAACAATCGCAATCCCCGACTTTGATAAATAAATATAAAAAAATAATGTTGGGTGGATGGATAGTTTGGCCCAAGTCGTTATATAATCAATATTGGTTCATTTAATCTTAAGCATTAAAAAATTCAAGATGCGCTTTTAGGTTTTGCTAGGTTATCATGGTTGCATATATGAAAAAGGAACTTCCCCTGCTTGCAGTAATCATTACCGTCATATTATTTTTTATTTTCTTCTCTCTTCCAAATTCTAGGGGCGCAAAGGATGAACACATGTTATTCATCCTTTCGCAGGATGAAAATATTCAATACCCTTATCTTAAAAAAATATTAACCCCCAAGGACAACTTAATATCCACGATACGAAATTTCGTGGGTTATGGACATTATTATTACGGCTATCCATTCTATGTATCCTCTGCCTTATCCATACTTCCTGTTAGAGTATTCACGGGGAGTGAATCTTCTAATCTAACTCAATTGAACTTATACCTGCTCCGGCAAATAGTAAGCGTAACTCCCTTGTTGTTATCAATTGGTGTTATGGTCTATTTGCAAACCAAATTTCAATCAACAATAAAATCCATTATCTTATTCCTATTTATTGCCTTCTTGCCCTGGATCTTTAAATATAATCTATGGTTTTGGCATCCTGATGCTTTGGCAGCTTTGGGGATTGTACTTACCATCTTCTTTCTAGAGAAAGACAACTTTAAATTCGGCAAATTTTTTCTTTTTGCAGCTGTCACATGTGGTTTCGTAATAGCAACGAAAGTTATTGGCGTTTTCTTTTTCCTCGCAATAATGACTTATTTAATAATGGGATTGATTAAAAAAACCGTCGGTTTTAAAAAGCTGCTTTCAATGGCTTTCACATTCTTGATAATAATGATTGCAGTCATGATTCTCTTAAACCCCCTTTTATTAGTTGAACGCACCCGCAGAGACATAATTGATGTACAAAAAAATCAATACTTTTACGTTACCAAAGGTTGGGAAAATGATGACCTCTATGAGACTGGCATAAACGCCTGGTTGCCTTATCTTAATGACTGGTTCGTTTATCCTCAATATCTGGGCTTATTATTATTATTGCTAGTATTAGGTTGTTTTTTCGGAAATCACAAATTGACCAATGTACTGATATTAGCGTGGATAATTCCATATTCGGCGTATTTAATTTATTTTGTCGCTATTAAACCCTACCAATACTGGCTTCCAATAGCTATTCCTTTTTTCTCATCAGCTATCAATTTAATGCCTAATGAGGTGTTTGAAAAAGGCGGCTGGAAGAACCTATCCAATAAACGCAATATTCACATATTAGCATTATCTATCATACAGATAATAACAATAGTAATTCTTACGTACTCCAATGTGGTTGAAGATTGGAATATTTGGTCAAAGACTATGGACAAAGAACCTTTGTTATTGGCTTGCAATTCGACGCCGGAAAATACTAACGTCGGGGAAATGGTAT
Organism: Anaerolineae bacterium; assembly: GCA_011176685.1. GTDB lineage: Bacteria > Chloroflexota > Anaerolineae > Anaerolineales > Anaerolineaceae > A373. Next base: position 5,167 of record DUED01000061.1, on the reverse strand, counting down.
TTTTGAATGAGGATTATTGGTATCTGGTCGAGAGTTTTGATAACCGTATATCCCCTAATTCATATGGATATCAAGCCATGAAAGGACCGTATAAAATTGTTTCATTCTCAAATTATGGCGAAAAAGCTTGGAAATGCATGAGTGAAGATGCAGCGATTTTCAGTGCTGCAAAACATGCAAAGTATCTAAAGATCGACTATCCCCATTACGTGGTATATGGACCAGATGATAATGAAATCAAATAATTTTGATAAATAAACATTTCAGTATATAACCTCTTAATTTCATACTCATTCAGATAGTAGCTTTTTTTGATAACAATCTCTTGGTAGTTCACATGTAAATCTGGATAGGTCTTGTTCCATAGAGCTTCCATATGTATTTTTTTGAATAGTCATAGCTAGTAAGATATTAATGGGTTTACGCCCTTGAGACTGCCATATAAAACAACCGACGTTCTTCTTCATCGTTCCCATTTTGTTGAATTGCATAAGACAATGGTTAAAATTTCTACCTGTTTTACTCTGTGAAATTGCATTATAAGAATAGAAGTTGGCTATGTAGCCAGTTTGTTTTTTATGTTTTACCGAGTGTTATAATCCCTGCGATGTTCCCCTTGGTAGCACTAGACCTTGAAACTACTGGCCTTAACCCACAGCGCGATGCCATCATTGAGATTGGCGCGGTGCGCTTTAATGGGAATGAGGTGCAAGGAACTTATAAACAACTGGTCAATCCACGCCGCCCGATTCCTCCTGAGATCACCCAGCTCACCCACATCACCAACGAAATGGTGAGTACAGCTCCAATCTTAAAAGAGGTTCTGGGAGAACTTACGGAGTTCGTCACTGATTTGCCGGTGTTGGGACATAATGTGCCTTTTGACCTCAGCTTTCTGCGCTTACACAGCATTTTACGAGACAATCCCCAATTGGATACTTACGACCTGGCAGCTGTCTTAATGCCCACTGCCAGTCGTTATAACCTGTCTGCGCTGAGAGAGCAGCTTGAGATTGATTTCGCTGACATACATGCGCATCGAGCGCTGGATGATGCTCTAATGACACAGAAGGTTTTCTCGCAGTTATATCAAAAGGCCCAATCCTTGCCGATTGAACTTGTTACCGAGATTGTACACCAAGGTCAGCATATTGATTGGGGTGGTCAGTGGTTCTTCAGCCAACTGCTGAGAGAACGTGCCAAGGAGCCGTTGAAAGCACGCAAAGTCCAGCAAAAGATTTTTGGTGTGCTGTTTGGCAAACCGAGTGAATTGCTGACAGCGCCGATGAAAGCTAATAAGGAGCTGCTGCCTTTGGATGAAGAAGAGGTAGCGGCTTATCTTGAACACGGTGGCGCATTTGCCCAATATCTGCAAAACTTCGAGAGCCGACCACAGCAAATTGATATGGTTAAATCAGTGGCACATGCACTAAGCGAGAGTCAGCATCTAATGGTGGAAGCAGGCACTGGTATCGGCAAGTCTTTTGCCTATCTGGTGCCAGCCGCATTGTGGGCAACCAAAAATAATGCCCGTGTGGTTATTTCAACTAACACCATCAACCTGCAGGATCAGTTAATGGGCAAGGATATCCCTGACCTATGCGGCGCGATGCAGCTTGACCTGCGTGCTACTGTACTGAAAGGTCGTAGTAACTACCTTTGTCCGCGCCGGCTGGAGGCAATGCGCCATCGTGGTCCCAATAGTCCTGAAGAACTGCGTGTACTGGCAAAGGTACTGGTATGGTTAAGACAGGGGGGGACAGGTGACCGCAGTGAGATCAACCTGAACGGACCATTGGAGCGTGAAGCCTGGTCACGGCTGTCCGCTGAGGATGAAACCTGCAACGGAGAGGTATGCCTGAGCCGCATGGGCGGAATCTGTCCTTATTTCCAGGCACGCCAAAGGGCACTCAATGCCCACATCATCGTAGTTAATCACGCGCTCTTGTTAGCTGATGTGATTACTGAAAATCGTGTGCTACCAGAATATAAGCACCTGATAGTGGACGAAGCTCACCACCTCGAATCCGCATCTACCAGCGCGCTCAGTTATCATGTGACCAATAGAGACCTTGAGCGTTTATTGGGTGAGCTAGGCAGCACGACCAGCGGGGCATTGGGACGGATGATGGCTTTATTGAACCACCGCATGAAGCCCGCCCAATTTGCTGCTTTCGGTGACGCCATCAGCCATGCTACCGATCTCGCTTTCCGTCTGGAGCATGAACTTAAAAAAGTTTTTCGGGTACTGGATGGCTTCATGGAAGACATGCGCGAAGGTAAGCAAATCAGCGATTACGGGCAGAAAGTGCGGGTGATTCCCGCTACGTTACACCAGCCCGCTTGGTCTGAGATTGAGATCCTGTGGGATGGAACTAACCACACTATCGAAGCATTATTACAGTTACTTTCCAGCATTCTACGGGACGTGGCGGATATAGAAATCAGCCAGGAACTGGATGTGGAAGAAGCGCTGGGTGATATTGCCAGTGTGCACCGGCGGCTCACTGAAGCACAGCTTCATTTCACATCCCTTATCAATGATCCAAATACTGGCTATATTTATTGGATTGAGGTTGGAAAACGGGGAAATAACCTTTCTATCCATGTTGCACCACTGCACATTGGTCCGCTGATGGAGAAGTACCTGTGGCATGAAAAGGAGTGCATCATTCTCACATCCGCCACCCTGACGACTGGCGGCGAGTTTGATTACCTGCGCAGCCGCCTTAATGCGGATGAAGCCGATGAGCTGGTGCTAGGCTCGCCCTTTGATTATGAAAACGCTACGTTGCTATATTTGCCTAATGATATTCCAGAACCATCTGATTACAATCAGTATCAGCGCTGGGTAGAGCGCGCCCTCATCCGTCTGGCGAAAGCCACCAGCGGCAGGATGTTGGCACTGTTCACTTCCTATAAGCAGTTACGGCGCACATCACGTGTGCTTACACCAATCTTGAATGAGGCCGAAATCCAAGTTTATGAGCAGGGCGAAGGTGCTTCATCCAGTGCGTTGTTGGAGACTTTTCGGACCACCGAAAGGGCGGTACTTTTAGGGACACGTGCTTTCTGGGAAGGAGTAGATGTGCCCGGCGAGGCACTTTCGGTGTTGGCCATTATCAGATTGCCCTTTGATGTACCCAGTGACCCGATCATCGCCGCACGGGCGGAGACCTTTGAGGATCCATTCAGCGAATATACATTGCCAGAAGCAATTTTGCGATTCCGTCAGGGTTTTGGGCGCCTGATCCGCACCCAGTCTGACCGCGGTGTAGTGGCTATTTTGGACCGGCGAGTACTCACTAAGCAGTACGGCAAGTTATTCACTGATTCACTGCCACAATGTTCTGTGCAGATTGGCCTCATTGAGGAACTGCCAAAAGCCGCCAGCCGCTGGTTGAACTTATAATATTCACCCAGGTAGGAACAAAGCACATCATCCTCTTGATGAACACAATGTATAACCTTGGAAATCATACAGTACACAATTAAGTATAAAAGTCCTCGACTAGTGAGCAGAGATTCTTCGTTGCACTCAGAATGACAGATTAACATAGTGCTCTCCTCATCTAGGGGGATAAGATTGCTCATCTCGATGAGATTGCTTCATCCTGTCCCAAATGCGGGATTCTCATCACAAAGCAATCCTTTGGGAAATCCCATAACAACTTTCTTCCCCCCTTGAGGGGGAGAAGGTTGATGAGGGGGAAATCAAACGAAATCCTCACCTAACATCCCCTAACTTAGAGAGGATTTGGTTGTTAGTAATACTGAAGAGGTGAAAACTTTTACCGGTGCACTATCAGCACAAATTCCCCCTTGCGCTGTTTCATTCTTTGAATCACCTCATGGACACTGCCATGATATATTCTCTCATCCGAAATGGTCAGGTTCAGGGCAAGCGTAATCCTGCACTGTTTGCCAAACACCACCTTAACATCCTCCAGCAAGCGCTGCAGCCGATAGGGCGTATCCATCAATACTACTGGTACCTTGAGTGTGCGCAAGTATTGCAGCTTGGAGCGACGTTCCTTATCCTTGCGGGGAATAAAACCGGCAAAAATGAAGTCCGTTAGAGGCAATGGGGATATGGATAGCGCAGCCATTAGAGAAGAAGGGCCCGGAATCGGTACAACCCTGATGCCGCTTTCCAATGCCTGGGAAATCAACATGGTGCCTGGATCAGCAAATGCCGGTGTACCACAATCAGAAATCAATGCAAGAGACAATCCGCTTTGCAATTTAGAAAGCAATAAAGGCGTCTGTTCTGCCTCGTTATGTTCATTCAGCTCGAGCAGCTCTTTTCGGGGAATATCCAACTTTTTCAAGAGCGTGCTGCCCTGCCGGCGTTCTTCACACACCACCGCATCAGCTTCACGCAATATATCAACAGCACGCAGGGTTATATCCCTGTAATTTCCAATCGGGGTGGCTACAATATAAAGAATTCCAAAGTCCATAATTTTATCTATGAATCTAACAAGCAATGTGCCTGGAAATGAAACTAATTCTATATCCTGACAAGATAGATATTTTAATTATAGCTTACCGCCTTTCACCAAATAATTCTACTTTTATTAACCTATTTATCAACTACAATTTTGCTATTAACATTATCAATTAAGGAGAAACTCATGGTAATTGGAATTGTATTACGCCTAGCTCGCAGAGAGACCGTTGGAAGTCTCGCAGAGACACTCCGTAAGGTTTGTACCCTGTAGGGGTAAACCCATAACCTGCTTATTTGAAGTCAGGTGCCCCTAATGGGCAATTTATTGGACTGTTTTATCATCTCCTTTCAGGAAAAAACACCCCAACTAAGAGCCCACAGGTAAAAAACCTCAAATAGAAAAGTCGTCTTTCGATCTGAAACAATATATTTGGCGAAAATGATACAATAGATACATTTATATTACAGGATTCACTTTGTTTTACCTTCTCAGGATTAATTTTGCTTTCACTAAAACACAATATTAACCTGATGTATTCTTGATACCCAAAGAATATAGCATGTCCTGGACACCGCACAAAAAACTATGTTAGCAAAACTTGAAAACTGGACACCTATAAACTTCAAAAGTGGACTCGGAATTCATGAAGTGGAAGAGATACTGAGTGAACCATTTTGTCATTCCACCAAATACGAATGTTCATAAGCTGCATT
>DUED01000060.1 GCA_011176685.1 Anaerolineae bacterium | reverse complement strand
TACTGCTTGAAACTTGAATTGGGCTGTATATCTTTTTGCCATCTTCTGCTCCTCATTTTTTATCTTACCTGTTTTTGAGGAGATTTCACACATTTGCGGGTGGTACAACTTTTGGGGTGCAGCACCAGGATCACATGGGAATACATTTAGCGGGAATCCATTGGCTTGTGCAGCCTCTCTGGCAACTATTGAACTTTTAGAAAACAAATATATCAATAATGTTTACAAGGTAAGGAAATATGCCTTGTCCATATTAAATCAGATTAAAGAAGTCCACTCCTCGATCGGGGATGTGCGCGGTAAGGGACTGATGATAGGTGTAGAATTCATTCAAGATCCAATATTAAAGACATATGCCCCTGATATTCGAGATGTAGTTGTAAGCAATTGCTTTCAAACTGGACTGTTACTTTAGGTAGTGGCAATAGCACTATACGCATTACACCACCCCTTTGTATATTTAAAACGGAAATTTAACAAGGATTAGATATCTTTGAAAAAGTTTTATAGAAAGCCGAAAAGAAAATCTAACCCTTTCTCAAATCCAAAAGCAACTCTATAATATAGATACTATGTTGCCTGATTTCCGTGTACGCCAACGAGATTATCTGCTGGAAATCGCCAAAGCGCTCACTCAGGAATTGGATCTAGATACGCTCTTAGATCGAATTCTAAAATTCTCTATTGAGATGCTGGCCGGACATGCCGGTTTAATTGTTTTGCGCTCTGAGGAAAAGGGATGGCATATCCATATATCTGAGGGAATTTCTCATAATTTTTTACACCATTTAACTCCATTACTTGAGAAAATACCTGATAACGAAGATCCACAACGCTTTGAGCTACCAGAAGTCAATCGTATTCTTAATAAAATAATGTTCGCAGCTACTCTAGGTCTAATAAGCGGCGTCGGCCTTCCATTAGTGACACGCCAGAAAGTAGTCGGGGTAATTTTTATTTTCCGCAGTTACCCTGGTCTGTTTTCATCCAATGATCGTGCTTTGCTTAATAGTTTTGCAAACCAGGCAGCAATTGTTGTTCAGAACGCTCAATTCTATACCGCTCTCAACCAGAACAAGCAGCGACTCGACGCCATCCTGAACTCCACCGCTGATGGAATTTTGCTTCTAGCAGCCAATTTGGTTATTGAGCATTGCAATCCATCTTTCACAAGAATTGTCGCTCTACCCGTTGAGAAAATTTACGGTAAAGCTCATAACAAAGTCATTCAGCTCAAAAATCTTACCCAAGATATGACATTAGAAAACGCTGTTGCTGGAGGCTGGCCCCTAACACCCCATGCACAATTGTATGTGGAGGGTGATCTTATTCGGAAAAATCTTCCCCCATTACCTGTCGGAATTACTTACGCGCCCATGATTTCAGAGAACGGGAAATTAACAAATATCATAGCAACTGTAAGAGATATCAAACGCTTTCGCCAGGCAGAAGAATTAAAAAGCACATTTATATCTGTCATCAGTCACGAACTGAAAACTCCGATTGCTTTGATCAAAGGTTACGTCTGCACTCTCATGCGTGATGATGTTGAATGGGATCGCGAATTCGTGAACCAAAGTTTAAAAATTATTGAGGAGGAAGCGGACCGTCTCAGTAAATTAATTGAAAACCTATTAGACGCAACTAGGCTTCAGTCTGGTGGACTCACGTTAAAGAAGTCTGAAATATTTTTCCCAGAAATAGTAGAAAGATTGACAACCCGTTTCAAAACACAAACATCAGAGCATATCTTTAAGATCGAGTTCCCAAAGGATTTCCCCATTATTTTTACTGATGTAATGCGCATTGAACAAGTGATTTCAAATTTAATTTCAAATTCCATCAAATATTCTAAGGAGGGTGTGATTGGTATAAGTGGACAAGTTCGGTCTAATAAAATTATTATCTGCGTAAGCGATGAAGGTCCCGGAATTTCCCCCCAAGACCTACCTTTCGTGTTCGATAGGTTCTATCGCTCCTCCGATATCGCCAGAAGCAAGAAGGGGGCTGGGCTTGGACTGTATCTTGCAAAATCTATAATTGAGGCTCATGATGGGAGAATTTGGATTGACTCTGAAAAGAATAAAGGCGCAAGAATTTGCTTTTCTCTACCAAGGAATTAAAAATAAATTGCTAAACTACCAATGTTATAATCCGCGCAATCCCCTATAAAGAAAGAGAGCCGATAATGCCCAAAACCCAAATAAACTGCCCTCAATGCCACCAGCGAGTGGTTGTGGATATACAACAGACATTTGATCTACAAGACGATCCCTTAGCAAAACAGAAACTACTTAACGGAGTATCTAATATCGTGCAATGCCCAAATTGTGGGTATAGCGGGATGCTTGCTACTCCTATTGTTTACCATGATCCTAAAAAGGAATTATTGCTTACATATTTTCCACCTGAACTGAATATCCCAATAAATGAACAGGAAAAACAACTGGGGATATTAATTAATAAGATCATCGAAAGGTTACCAAAAGAAAAACGCAAAGCATATGTATTACAGCCACAATCGATGTTGACCTATCAAACACTCCTTGAAAAAATCCTTGAAGAGGATGGAATCACAAAAGAAATGCTAGAGGAAAACCAAAAGCGAATTCACCTACTTCAACGTTTAATAACAGCGCCAGAAAATAATCTACCCGATATTATTGATCAGGAAAAAGAGCTAATAGATTTTCCATTCTTCTCCCTCCTCTCCCGGCTGCTCCAATCAGCTGTTGCTCAGGGTGATAAAGAATCCAATAAAAAGCTGACTAGCTTACAAAATATTCTTTTTGAAAAAACAAAAACCGGGAAAGAAATCCAAAAAACAGCTAAAGAGACTGAGGAAGTTATTAGTACCCTAAAAGAAGCCGGTAAAGATGGCTTGACGAGAGAAAAACTCCTAGATATAGCAGTAAATGCCTGTACAGAAACGCAGCTTTCTACACTAGTAGGTTTTACTAGAACAGGAATGGATTATATGTTTTTTCAGAAGTTAAGCGAACGTATTGATTCAACAACCAATACGAAGAAAAAACAAAAACTCACTACACTAAGAGAAAAATTACTTAAACTCACTGAAGAGATAGATAAACAAATTCAAAAAGAATTTGTGAAAACCAAGAAATTACTCGAGGATATACTTCAAACAGAGAACATTGAAGAGGGAACTAAAAAGAATTTGCTAAAAATTTCTGACTTGTTCGTTCAAATTATAAAGGACGAGCTATCAATTGCCAGAAAAAAAGGCGATTTAGATCGAATCCAAAAATTAGAGCGTGTTATGGTAGTAGTAGAGAAAGCATCAGAACCCCCAGAGGAAATTAAATTTCTGGAGAGGTTATTATCATCCAAAGATGAGTCAGAATTACAGAAATCCCTATCAGAAAATAAGGAAATGATTACCCCCGAATTCATTCAATTACTTAATGGCATAATGATGCAAAGCGAAAAGCAAGATCAAGATGTTGAAGGGAAAAAGAAATTGAAGGAAGTCTATCGAGCTGCATTAAGATTATCCATGAAAGCGAACCTGGGAAAATAAGGTGTGTATCAAATTAATCTTTTTTTCTATATGGGGGGTTTTCCAATCTAAAACCAAAACCTCTTACCGTCTTAATATATTCTGTTTGTGAATCTCCCTTTTTAAGACGATTACGTAATCTTCTTACTAAAGCATCTATTGACTGTTCAGTTACTCCGTCACCATACGTATCACCCCAGATGGTCTGGACAATTTGTTCCCTTGAAACAACTTCTCCTTGGTGTTCATAAAGAATCTGTAATAACCGAAATTGGCAAACAGATAATGGTGGCTTAATTTCCTTCTCCCCAATCCATATGCGCCTTGCTTTTGCATCGATGAATAACCTTCCTAACCTTTCCATATCAATCCGCGTTATTTTATCAAGTGGCACTGTTGCATCTGAGCTTATTAAAAGAAAATCCTGCACTAATGCAATTTTAACTATATCCCCATCTCTTACGTGAACAGAGTGATCAACTAATAAACCATTCTTGTAAGTTCCGTTTTTACTACCTAAATCATTTAATAAGATCTTTTCTTTCTCAATAGAAACCTGCGCATGACGACGAGAAACCTGCCTATCATCAATAACAATATCGCAAGAATCATCCCGTCCGATAAGCAATTCCTCTTTAACAAACCATTGCTGCCCATTAAGCGGCCCCGCTTGAGCGATCAATAATGGAAATTCCGATTTCATTTTTCTCATCGATAACCTGAATTAAATAATACTATATTACAATAGATTTCAAGCTGTATAATTAAGCATCATTTCGTCAAAGGGCAACTACTTCAGGATATCTTTATAATGTATACAAACCAGCATTTGAGATAATTATTTATGACTATACCCTTGAAAATTAATGAGACCCTAAAAAAACGCTACAAGATTAATCATATCATTGGGCAAGGCGGGATGGGCAATATATATCTTGCAGAGGATATGCGCCTTCAAGGACGCCAATGTGCTTTGAAGGAAATTGAATATGATCAATCATTGGAAAAGGTTTTATTAAAACAAGCCCGTTCCCAATTTAAACGCGAAGCCACAGTTCTCGCCACACTTGACCATCCAAATTTACCAAAAGTATCTGATTTCTTCTCAACAGGATCCCGAGATTATCTCGTCATGGACTATGTACCTGGAGATGATTTGCGAGCTCTAATGCTACAGGCAAAACATAAGAAAACATTTTTAGATACCGATGGGGTTCTAAAATGGGCAGAACAGCTGGCAGATACACTCACATATCTGCATACTCAAGATCCTCCAATTATCCATAGAGATATTAAACCAAGCAACCTCAAAATTACGCCTAACGGATTGCTTAAGCTAGTAGATTTTGGTTTAGTGAAAATCTCAACACCTGGCGATGCAACCATTACAATAATCCGAGGACAAGGCACAGCTCTATACACCCCTTTAGAGCAATATGGCAGCGATACCATTCATACAGATTTACGAAGTGACATTTACTCTTTCGGATCCACTCTATACCATCTGCTCACAAACACTCCCCCAGTAAATGCGCGCGAGCGGTTCTTGGAACCTGATCAGTTGATTATGCCAAGAAACATCAACCCTAAGATACCCACACAGGTTGAAAAAGCAATTTTATGGGCAATGAAACTTCATCCGGATGATAGACCTACGAATGTTAATGAATTTATTAAATCACTGCTAGGGAAAGGCAGGATTACAATAAATACTCAGCCATCAAGAAATAACCTCAAGGCATTAATCAGTAACCCATTGGAAAGAAATCTATTTTGGATTTCTATTACTGTTTCATTCATTAGTTTGCTTACAGCTTTATTCATTAAATAAGTATTAACTAAAGGACTCACTTTTTCCCAAGTTTCCGTCTAAAGAAAAGCCAGGCAACCAATCCTCCTAGGGATATCCCAACTATTATTATGAAGGTTAAAAGAAAGTAGTTATGCCTATATATTATTAAAAAGCCACTTGAAAATCCGATAATTATCCCAATAAATGATAAGTACCCACAAATAATTGCGCTAAAAGCCAATGGACCACTGATTCCCAGGGTTAGATACCTTTTACTTAGCATAAAAATACCAATACCAATTCCCCAAATCAAAGTAGATATTAGCAACCACTCAAGAATTGGTGAGACCCTATCCATTCTCTCAATTTCATCACTCACCTGTTCCTCAATTATGTCTTCTCCACTTGAGGAAAGCACATCTTCAGCCAATGTTGGAATAGGAGTTGGCGTGATAGCGCTTACAATTCCTCCTTCTTCACTAGATATATCCAATACAATAATATCGGATTCTAATGCAGGTTCGCTTATTACTCTTAACTCTAGGCGTCCGAAAGCTTGAATTGGAAACGAGACCCTTGCTATTCCGTTTACCGTTGTTGTTTCAAACTGCTGAATAGATTCTGTTTCACCTATGTGACTTGAAATGAATCGCGCAACAGTACCATCCGGAACGGGATTACCATTGTGATCAATTATTACTCCAGTCTTCACTGGAAGAATATCCCCTACTTTGAAGAATAGCTCGTTTTCAGTACTCTCTACTGATTCTCCTTCTTCATCTTTTAATTTAAGTTGTTCAGTATCAATTTCCAGATGGATTATTTGCTTGGTATCAGGAGACATTATAGTAATCAGATCATATCCAACTCCAGGTATAGATACAGGTGAATGACCGGAAGGCTTGATTTCCTGCAATAAAACCCTGGCAGCGACTTCAATAAATTCTGGTACTTTGCTGTACAAACCATAGTAGGCAGTAATGGACGTAATATCCGTCGCATCCAAATAATAAGGTGCGTTGAAAGCAAATACCATAACTTTTTTACTTCGAATGAGATCAGGCCGTTCTGAAATCAACCTCTTAAAGGCTAAAGATTGTATCCGTTCTTCATTTACATCTAAGAGCGCAAATATAAGCCAATCAGAGTTTGAAATATTTGTCTCAAAATCTAATCGGTTGAACGGATTATCAAGATATTCCATTAAATCATCGAAGGAATAAGCAAGAACACGATTATCATTTATTTGACCTGATCCTTGAAGCCCATATAGACGCAAAACAGTATTACGTATTTCAGTAATTGAAATAACTTCCTGAGCATCACAAGTATCACACTGAACTGTAGCAATATTATCCACAACAAACACTAACCGATCGCTACTTCCCGGTGGCTCAGGTATTGTGTTCAATATATCCCCTTCCTGTGGATCAATTAAAGTAACTGCCTTACTCGCTGTTTCAAATACAATTTCGCTCCCTTCCCCAATCTCGGAAAGCATAAACTGTTTTGGCAACACGCGGTTGGAGTTGAAGGTCCCATATAATTTGTATTTCAAAGCCAAAATACGCACAACTGCAGTATCAACACGATCAGCAAAGGCTTTATCCTCTCGATACTTTTGTGCGAACAAATCGAGCGTTTTTATAATGGTCGAATAACTATCAGAATCCCCTGTAGAGATAAAGTTATTTACATATAAGAGGTCATTACCGGCTAAAAAAGCATTGATGGCGACTTGGCGAGCATCGAAAAATTTACCTGTAGGGTTGAAAAATTTTCGCACAGCAGCACTACCCAAATCATCTGACACCAAAACCCCGCCTCGATCACGCCAATCTAAAAATTCAGGCAAACTCATTAATAAATCCAGGGCCAAAGAGTCAAAACTGACAGGCTTCGTTGTAGCACGGATATTCCCTTGAAATCCCTGATAGCGAATATGGCTTAATAGCAACCCATCTGTAATAACCGCTGGATCTGAATCGGACATGTTTGTAACTGAAAAATATGGTGCCAGCTCGATTAATTTCAACTGCTCTAAAGACTTCCGAACAGTTGCTACCTCTTCTTCTGGTAGCCGATCCGAATTACCCCGTCCCGGAAAATATTTAGCTGTCACTGCAATTTGATTGCTGCTGCCTTCATGAATCCCTTTGATATAAGCTTTTCCCATTTCACCGACCCAATATGGATCACCACCAAAGGTTCGTGTTCCCAAGTCATTACTTGTCTCGCTGAAATTTATATCCAATACATCTAATGAAGGACCAAAAATCAAATTGATACCCAATGCATGTAGTTCTCTGCCGAGAATCCTGCCAATTTCCTCAGCAATATTTGTGTCAAATGTTGCCCCAATTGCCATTTGATTTGGAATTTGTGTTAAACCATTTAATATCTGATCATAAGGATAAGAATCACCCTCTTGAGAAATGCCAATAAAAATTGGCACGTAATTACGTTCGGTAATTACCTCTTCTTTTTCTGTAAGACTAGCCCCTATAGCCTGCCAGACCGTATCTTGAAGGTCAAAGACAGAATTATATGCTTCCTCAACTGTGCCCTCAGGACCAATGAAATTATTATTTTCCCTGTTTAAGACCACGCCACCAATATTATGATTAATGATTAAATCATATATCTGTGAATCCTCACTGACATCTGTTCCCTGGTAAGTGACCAAGAATAATTGCCCTACTTTCTCCTCTGGAGACAATTTTTCTGCCAAATCCCGAGCTTTTTCAAACGCAATAGAATCCCCCCCCTCAGATTGTGCGAGTGTATTGGAGGGAAAGGTAATCGAAATCAGAACCATTAATAGAAATACAGCCAAAAATAGCTTTTTCTTCTTCTCCATTAGATAAATTATAAATTCAATTGAAACAGTTTTTACTTAATTAATTCTTAAAACATCAAAAGCCAAACGTGGATCATTAGTGAAAATTCCATCAACCCCTGCTTCGAATAAATCTTGCATTAATTTGGCATCATTTACTGTGTAAACATGAACACGACGCCCTCTTTTGTGCTCTTTCCTTATATATTCTCCAGACACATCCTGAAATGCAATATGAATGAACTCTGGCGAAAGAGATTGGAAAAAGAAAGACCGCATTACATTACCTGGTAAACCCGAAAGCGCTAGGAGAGCAACTCTCGCACCAATTAAGCGTCTTTTAATTTTACGAATGTTTACAGGTAAAAAGGATGAAAACATCACAGAATTTTGGAGATGCATTTTATTAACCAGAGTGGCAACTTCTTCTATTAGCAAATCTTTCGGGGAATGGTAATTTTTAAGCTCAATGTTTAATAAACATTCACCCCCAAATTCTTCAAGCACCTCTTCTAGCAAAGGGATTGTCTCACATGAATATTCTTCAGAATACCAACTGCCTGCATCTAATTTCTTTATTTCCAAGAGGGGACACTTATTTACTTCTCCCTCGCTATTAGTTGTACGGTTTAAAGTAGAATCATGGATAACAACTACTTTATTATCCGCCGAGAGCATTGCATCCAGTTCTATTGCTCTAGCGCCCTGTTCTATTGCTAACCGAAATGATGCCAGCGTATTTTCAGGAGCATATTTTGAAGCACCTCGATGAGCAAAAACTAAGGGTTTGGGAAGAGTTTCTAATAAATGTTTATTCATAATAAGTCTGGTTTCAAAAAAATTATCAAAAATTATAGCATGTGGCTTCTCTTGCAAGATTCGAACTCCTTAAACCTGAAAATTAATTTTTTTTCCCCGTAACTATCTAGAGGGCAGGAAAATCTACAGCGCAGCTATTGCTCTTTGGACTTTATTTAAATATCAATTTGCGAATTAATCAGACCTCTTAATTTTAACAAAAACCGCGCCAATCCCCGCTATTACCTTGCCTGTTGCTTCCATTAAAATCAGTGCTTCCCCAAAAAACACTTATGCAAGTTTAGCAATTAAAAATCCGAACCAATATTCTCTAATTATTTCTATAGGACAGAAAAAAAGGTAGCTTCCGAGAAGATTAAGCAACAAGTCACGAACTTGTACAAAGGTAGATTTTTTATGTAATAAGAGTATCCCTATAACAGGAATTACTATAACTGTTAATATTTAACCAGGCTAACCGCCATAGTAGGAAGATGCTGTAATGCAAGGAACTGCAACCCCTCGCAAATGCGTAATAGGAAAAACCCAATAATATTACCAACAGCCAACCATTCCCATCTATTTGTCGGATCTCCAATGTGTATTTTTCGTGTAATAATCAGGGCATTAAACACAGAAAAGCAATAAAATAGCGTAACCAGGTAAAAGTGAATGGGGGAAGTTCTTTCAAACCGTTTTTAATCAACACCCATAAAGTCGCCCAGATAAGAGTTACAAATAAACCAATCGGAACAGCTTGAAAATGCGAGGTAAGGATTTTCTCCTATTAATCAAGAAATTCTGTAATTCTTAGTGGAGTTTCAAATCTTTTATATTCAACTGCAGATTTGGTAGTCCGTTGTAATAATTCCGCTCATATGTGAAAATAATATCGATTTTCTTGGTAAGACTCTCCAACCAACTTCCGAAACCAAAAGCAATAGCATCGAAAGTGAACCTTCCATCCGATACAATCAGTTTCAGGTGTTGTCCTTCCCTGCCGACTATCCTTTTCCTTTTTACTATAACTCCCCTGGAAATAAGTAATGGTTTAGGATTATCATTTCCTGTTGGCTCAAACATGTCAAAATAATCTAATAAACCTGGGTGTAAATCTGAAAGAAGGACTTCTGCATCCGGCTTTATCACAGGAATCAATTCCATTCCGCGTAATTCCCTGACAGCAATTTGTGTAAGTCTCTCTTGCAATTCTATAATTGATTCTTCAGCCACTGTAAATCCTGCTGCACGCGCGTGGCCGCCATGCTGCTCAAGTAAATCCATGCACTCATCCAGCATTTTCGTGATGTGAAATTCCGGGATACTCCGGCAAGAAGCGCGCATAAACCCATTGCTTATTTTCCCCACAATGGCTGGACGATAGAATAAATCAGTGAGTTTTGAAGCCGCTAAACCCACAATACCCTCATGAAAATCTTCGTCTGCTGCAAAAAGCAGAATCTCTTGCCCAGAAGATTTGACTATTCGAAGTGCTTCTTTTCGTACCGACTCGGTAAGCTGCTGCCTCTTGCGGTTAAGGTTATCCAGCTCTATTGCTATCGACGCTGCTTTTTCTCTGGTTTTTTCCAATAAAAGCTGCAAACTTAAATACGCTGATTGCAACCTGCCAGCCGCATTTAACCGTGGTCCTAGTCTATACCCAATGTCACCAGAATTGATATTTTGCAATTGGATTCCACTAACTCCTGCTAATGCTCCCACTCCTGGCCGCTTACCCTCTCTCAAGCGTTCTATTCCTTTTCTGACCAAAGTCCTGTTCTCACCTGTCAAAGGAACAATATCAGCAACGGTCCCTAATGCTACCAAATCCAGCCAATTCTCAACATTAAATGTCAAATCGTCGAATTGCAAGAGCAAGGCAGTCGCTAATTTATATGCCAAACCCACTCCAGCCAGATTCTTATTGGGATAAATATCCCCAGTTCGTTTTTGGCAAATAATCGCATAAGCCGGGGGAATACGCTCTCTGGGATGGTGGTGATCTGTCACGATAATATCCACACCCTTTGATTGAATAAATTCGACTTCTTTTACCGAGCGAATCCCACAATCAACTGTAATAATTAATCTGATCTCCTGGTCAAATAATTTTCTCAGTGAATTGTGATTCAACCCATAACCCTCGTCAATCCGATCTGGGATATAGGGAACAACTCTCGCACCTAATCTTTGCAAAACCTCGACAAGCAAGACCGTAGCAGTTACACCATCAACGTCAAAATCTCCATAGACAGCTATCTGTTCCTTTTGGTCAATCGCCTCTTGTATTCGTGTAACTGTCTTATCCATGTCTATTAATAAAAATGGATCTTCCAGGGCTGCGCTGGCATTTAGGAACTGCCATGCTGATTGTGCATTATCAAACCCACGTGTAGATAAGACCTGACGAATAATTAGAGGAAATTCTGATAAACTTTCCGATACTTCGGATGGAATGGTTGGTGGCTGAATCCACTTTGCAGCAATTTTTTGAACCATCTGTTTATTATCAAACTAACCAAAGTAACGGCGAGGCATCCGGGCTGCCATACCGCAAGTTACTTCATAATTTATCGTGCCCCAATCATTAGCAATGTCCGTGACAGTAATTTCCTCCTCGCCCTGGTTCCCGATCAGCACTACTTCATCACCTATTTGTGCTTCAGGAACATTGTCAAGCTGCAGCATACATTGGTCCATGCATACATTTCCAACAACCGGAACTCGTTTGCCTCGTAATAGCATATGATTCCCAGGTCTCCTGCGAAGGCCATCACCATAACCAGCCGCAATCACACCAATTCGCTCATCTCGACTGGTGTGATATTTGACACCATAACTCACACCGTGACCTTTTGGCAGGTTCTTTAAAGAAATTAGACGTGTTTTCCAGGACATCACCGGAGTAAAACTCGTTGGTAGCGGTTTTGAAGATGAAGGCGGTAAACCATACAAAGCAATTCCACAACGAACCATATCAAATCGGGCATTCGAATGATATAAAGTGGCGGCAGAATTTGCTGCATGTACAATTGACGGACGAATTCCAAGAGTATCCAACTCATTTAATATTTTTTCAAATCTTGCTAATTGTTCATCTGTTAATGGGTTTTCTTGTTCATCTGCACACGCAAAATGTGTGAAACATCCTTCAAGCTCAAATCCCTGCGTATTCTTTATTAATTCTATGAACCGAACAGCGTCTTCGGAAGGAATACCTAATCTGCCCATCCCAGTATCAATTTTTGCATGTAATCTTAGAGGATGATTTGAACCTTTCACTTGATTGCTATAAGCCTTTGCAACCGAGAAGTCGTAAACTGCAAGACTGATACTCTCGCGCAATGCATCATGGATACGCAGGGGAGAGGTATAGCCCAATACAAGAATTTTCATACCAATACCTAAATCTCGTAAGAGCAAAGCTTCTTCAATACGTGCTACACCACACCACTCAACGCCAATCCTATCCAATTTCTTAGCAGTCTCTTCCAATCCATGCCCATAAGCATTAGCTTTAATCACAGGCATTACGGGTTTACAAGCGATCTTTTGTAACTCTTTATAATTCGACTCAATCGCACCCAAATCAATCTCAAGCCACGTTGCATAATTATCTGTATTCATGGCACCAAGTATAAACGTCCTAATAACATCCGACAAGTTAAAAGTAAGGACTGAAAAGAATGGAACATCAATCATCAGCTATAATCTTCTGAGTAGTTTAATATAGATAAGTAAAATTAGAAAATCATTCCAACATTCTTCATGAAGAGCAAACTTTTTCGTTTCCAGCTCATTGCCAATGATCAGAATGCTCGTGCCGGCGAACTGCAAACGCCACACGGATTAATCCAGACACCTGTGTTTATGCCTGTTGGCACACAGGCGACTGTCAAATCAATGACTCCTGCGCAGTTAGAAGAGATTGGGGTTAATATCATTCTTGCCAATACTTATCATTTGTATTTACGCCCAGGTGAAGAAACCATTACTGAATTAGGGGGACTGCACAAGTTCATGAATTGGAACAAGCCGATTTTAACGGACTCCGGCGGCTTTCAAGTCTTTTCTCTAGGAGAACTGCGAAAGATTGATTTGGACGGTGTTATTTTTAGAAGCCACCTTGATGGCAGCACGCACCGCCTAACACCAGAGCGCGCAATCCATATACAAGAAAAATTGGGGGCAGATATCATTATGGCATTCGACGAATGCTCTGATCCCCTTGATCGCGAATACAACCATATAGCCCTGACACGTACACATAACTGGGCAGAACGCTGCTTGAAAGCAAAAACACGATCAGACCAAGCCCTATTCGGGATCGTGCAAGGCGGCATCTTCGAGGATTTTCGCAGACAATCCACGAATTATTTAACATCCCTCGATTTTCCCGGCTATGCAATCGGCGGACTCTCAGTTGGCGAGAGCAAGCAGGAAATGTTCAAAACCATCGATCTAGTAAATTCCATTCTGCCCAAAGATAGACCGCGTTACCTAATGGGAGTTGGCACTCCTCTAGATTTGATCGAAGGAGTACGACGAGGAGTTGATATGTTCGATTGTGTGTTGCCCACACGTTTAGCGCGGCACCAGGCAGTGCAAACGATGCATGGAAGAATGAACCTCGTCAATGCTAAATACGCTCGTGATGAAAATCCAATCGATCCTAATTGTAATTGTTACACTTGCCGTAACTTCAGCCGCGCATACCTGCGTCATTTAATCATGGCGAAAGAAATGCTGGCAGCCACGCTGCTATCTATCCACAACATTTTCACGCTGGTAGAATTGATGCGACAGATCCGCCAAGCAATCCTTAAAAAAAATTTCGACCCCTTCGCCCGCTCGATTATTGATCAATGGTAATCAGATAAGACCAAGTAACAAGGAAAAAAATGACGCTCATTCAAGCCATCTTATTAGGTATTATTCAAGGAATCACGGAATTCTTGCCAATCTCCAGCTCAGCCCATTTAGTGATCGTGCCATATTTATTTAATTGGCAATTTCCCCAGGAACAAATATTCCCCTTTAATGTACTGATCCAAACAGGCACTTTAGCAGCTGTGATCATTTACTTTCACAACGACCTGCAGGATATTTTTACAGCTATCTTAGAGGGAATAAAGAACCGCAAGCCATTTGAAGAACCAGCATCCCGTACAGGATGGCTTGTCCTTATAGCTACTATCCCTGCTGGTTTAATTGGGCTTTCATTTAAAAAACTAATTGAAGACCTTTTTAGTAATCCGCCAGCAGTAGCTTTCTTCCTTTTTGGCACCGCCTTCTTACTCATACTCGCTGAGGTTATTGGCAAACGTCACCGTGAATTTGAAAATCTGAACTGGAAGGATTCACTCTGGATTGGATGCTTTCAAGCGCTTTCTGTATTTCCAGGCATTTCCAGATCTGGCGCATGCATAGCAGGTGGGATGACCCGAAATATGGAACGTAAAGCATCAGGGCAGTTCACTTTCCTGATGGCAATTCCGATTATGCTCGCCGCTGGAATTTTGAGTATTGTTGATTTGTTAGCAATTCCAAACTTAGTGGAGTTCTTGCCAATTCTTCTAGCGGGTTTCACTACGGCAGCTATCGTCGGATATTTTGCTATCGGATGGTTATTAAATTTCATCCACCAGCGCCCATTATTCATCTTCGCTGGTTACTGCGCACTGTTAGGAGCATTGACAATCTCATTCACATTAACCTTATCGAAAAATACCATAACTGATCAGCCAGTTGTGGTCAAAGAAGGGCCAATAAAAATTACATATATATCAGAGTTGAAATGGATATCCTCCAATATTCAGAACTGTGCAAACCAAAGTAACAATAAAGATATTTGGATTATCGAGAATCCAATTTCAGATTTGAACGTGAATGATTACGATGCCATCATCACACTGAATGCTGAGAGAATTCAAACAAATTTTTCTTTTATGCTTGGCTGGGAGGAATTAACCCTTGCTGCCCACCAAAATAATCCTTTACAGGAAATAACCAAAGAACAAGCTGTAGATTTGCTGAGAGGAGAAATGGATACATGGGGAGACCTATATCAATATTGCAGAAGCTGCCTTATCCAAGGCGATACCTCAAAACTCGATACAAAAAAACCATCGATCTGGATCTACCCATCTGATAACATCCTTCAGCAAGAGATCCAAAAAATCTTCTTCTCAAATGGATTGGGAAATCCTGATGCAAAAATCGCTCCCACGCCCGAAAAAATGCTACAAGCCCTGAGCATCAACCCTTCCGCCATAGGAATTTTGCCTGTTCATTGGTCAAGCGAAGATACAAAATTTATTACTGTCCCCGATATTGAAGAAACGGCTTTGCAGTTGCCAATTGTGGCATCAACAATGAATGTGCCTATAGGAACATTGAAAAATCTACTTATTTGTATACAAGAATCGATTTCACCATAAGTAACCGCAATTCAATTTTTTAGTATAAAATAAACAAATTCTAACTCACATGAAATTACCTGATCAAAAAACTATCAAGACCACCATAGCTTGGAGGAGAACATGTTAAACGAAAAAATTATCGCTTTTATTGGACCGGGAGTGATGGCAGAAGCTATGTTAGTGGGTTTACTAAAGAAAAAATTATCCGACCCAAAAAATATCTTGGTTTCTGGCCCAATTGTAAAACGGGGTGAAGCACTGAAGGAAAAATTTGGCGTTGTGCCATTTACAGATAACGCACAAGCAGCTAGAAAAGCCGATGTGGTCATCCTTTCAATCAAACCGCAGCGACTTGAAAACGTACTGAAAGGCTTAAATGGCGTGATAAAGAACAATGCATTCGTGCTCTCCATAGTAGCAGGTGCACCAATTTCTAAGATCACTCGACTTTCCGGTTGTAAAAAGGTAGTGCGCTGCATGCCAAACACACCGGCTCAAATCGGCGAGGGCATCACTGTGTGGACCAGTTCTGATGAAGTAAGCAATAAACAGCGCGACATTGCCCGCATTATCCTGAACGCTTTTGGAAAAGAAATCTACGTCGAAGAAGAAGATTTCCTTGATAAAGCCACAGCGCTGTCTGGTACCGGACCTGCCTATGCATACCTATTCATGGAAGCGATGGTGGATGCCGGCGTTCATCTAGGTTTTTCAAGGCGAGTGTCTGAGCGGCTTGTCATTGAGACTTTAAGGGGAGCGGTGGACTACTATGACAATGCTCTCGAACCCACAAAGCACCTGGCTACATTACGCAATCAAGTCACTTCGCCCGGCGGCACATCAGCAGAAGCACTTTACTACTTAGAGAAAGCCGGTTTCCGCACAGCAATTTCCCGTGCTATTTGGGCAGCATATCAGCGCTCCAAAGAACTGGGCCAAGATGCTAAAAGCCGGCCGCCTGATTGATTCTACCTATTATCGGACATGCAGTGCAAATGATTGATCCTGCCTTCCCGTTAATTGAACTACATCGCCACTTGGATGGAAATGTACGGCTGGAGACTATTTTCGATCTAGGTCTCAAATATAACCTAAATTCACCTGCAAAAGAACTAGAAGGTTTGCGCCCGTTTGTGCAGGTCAGTGAAGCAAAACCCAGCATTCTCGAATTCTTTAAGAAATTTGAGTGGCTCACAAAAGTCATGGTGGATTATGAAGCCTGCCGGCAAATTGCTTATGAAAATGTGGAAGATGCTTACAAGGAAGGTATCGATTACATCGAGCTCCGTTTCAGCCCCTGGTTTATGGCGGAAGCGCACAACCTGGATCCGGCAGATGTCGTTGAAGCAGTAGTAGATGGTATCCACGCTGGTATAAGAGATTTTGACATCAAGGTCAATATCATTGGCATTATCAGTCGTACTTATGGGGCTGAAACCTGCATGAAGGAGCTGGAAGCACTGCTGACCTGTAAGGATGACATCGTTGCACTCGATCTGGCTGGTGATGAGCTAAACTTTCCCGGAAAGTTATTTGTTGAACACTTCAAACTCGCGCGGGACGCTGGCTGGTACGCAGACCCCCACGCTGGCGAAGTAGCTGGTCCAGAAAGCATCTGGCAGGCGATTCATGAACTGGGCGCGCAACGAATTGGCCATGCAGTGCATGCACCACAAGATCCAAAGCTGCTAGATTATCTGGCAGAGCACAACATTGGGATTGAATCCAATTTAACCAGTAACGTACAGACCAGCACCGTGAAAGATTATTCTAGCCACCCACTCAAGCTCTTCCTGCAGCATAATATTTTAGCCACTATTAACACAGATGACCCGGGTATCAGCGCCATTAACCTGGCATATGAATATAATATCGCAGCACCAAAAGCGGGACTCACACAAGAAATGATACACCAGGCACAGCGCAATGCGCTAAGAACCGCCTTTCTTTCCTTAGAGGACAAACAAGACCTAATTAAAAAAAAGCAAAAAGCTCAGTAACAATGGCTCATATCATCAGATACTCGATAATATGCAGAAATTATTTTGATTGAATTCTGGATAAGACTATTCCTTGAGAATCCTCGTAAACCACTTTGTAATCTGGATCTTCCATTAAACGGCCAACTATTTGTGGAAATCCCATCAACCCCTCCCCATACCAATCCGTTCTGAATGCCACAAGATAGTCAGGCGATTTTAACCTTGTAATAGTATTGGTAAAACCAGGTCCATATACATAATACGGCAAACCATTCTCTACCCACACCACCGCACTGCGTACATTCTGCTGCACATAATCGTAGGCACTGTAATACCCATCCACTCCAACCGGCTGCGAGAACTGGTCTTTCAGGATAATTGCATTTGCCGCATGTACCTCTAAACGGTTGCGTGAAAACCAAATATTCCAGAAAGAAAATAGAATTAAGATAATGAGTGATAGATGAATAAGTGATTTTCTTAAGTGAATCTGTTCAACTCTCTTTTGTAACAAATCCCTGAACAATTTCAATAACATGATGAAGGCGAATGCCAGCAATGCCTCCCCAAAACGCCAGCTGATGGATGCAGGCGTTTGCGTATCTACAAAGAAGGCAGTAACTGGCGTAAGAATAAAAGCCAAGAACAATGCCCAAAACACAAAGGCGATTAATCGATAATCTTTCCTGCGCACTATTGCCACTATTGTTATCGTTATTAAAAGCATAAACAAGATCACAAAGTTCTTGGGTATATATTCATAAAAATAAGGGTTGGTAAGGTTGGCAGCGATGCTCCATTTTGATAGGTCAAACGCTTGTGGTGAAAACGGCAAGCCCTGTGCTATCCAATTTCGTATTATCCACAGACCACCAGGGAAAATCAGCAGGAGTGGGAGAATTACTGTCTGTAATTTTTTTCGGTTATTTGCGATAATAAAAAGCCATAAGGGAGCTAATACGTAAAGTGCATTGGGTTTGATGCTAACCGCAATCATGGAAGTGACACCCAAACCCAGTAGCCCTTTCTCTCCTTTAGAATCATCGGTCACAGTAAAAAAATGCCCCAGAACTGCCAGAACAGCCGCACAACAAAAATATCATTCTTGCCAACTGCATAAATATCCTGATAAAAAACACGCCAGAGATTAAAAGTCTGGAAATAAGTATCGCTTAGGATAACCCAAGTAATTAGGAATAGCAACCAAGCGGAAGATGTTTTAATTATTCTTCTTGCCAGCTGCCAGAACGCTAACACAAAGAACATAACAATTAATACATGAATGAATCCAAATAGACTCTCATTACCGGTGATAACCAACCCGGTTGACAAAAGAGCTTCATACCCAAAGGGGTATTCTCCATAAGAAATAGATAAATCCCAAATCGAGCCGCTGCGGTAGAGTTCAATGGCTTTCGGAAAATGATAAGCGTCAGCATCCCATGGGAACCAATCGCCAGCCAGGGGAAAGCGGCCAACGTACTAGTGGCAGTATAATCAGTAATCCCAACATCAGGAAACTGCAAAGATACAGAGCACCTTCCAGTATTCTGGGAGGAAAACGTTCCCCCTTTATACCCTTTTGCCAATTATTTTTAATGAATGCATTATTCCTTTGTTAATTCAGACATTTAGTGCAACGGATGAGGAGCTAAAATCATTCGTATGCAAAAAGGAAAATATAAACACCTAACAAATACAGAACGAGAAGAAATTAGTCGATGCTTAGCAAATAAGCAAGC
>DUED01000006.1 GCA_011176685.1 Anaerolineae bacterium | reverse complement strand
GGAACAATGAAGACGGCAGACCGCACATATTCTCATCTGATTTAGAAAAGTGGGAAACAATAGAGATTCAGAAGGATTTCGAACGGAATGATATGTTTTTAGAAGAAATGAGACATTTCCTATCGGTGGCTAGAGGTATTGAGAAACCAGCATGTGATTATTTGGATGGGAAGAGATCACTTGAATTAGCTTTAGCTGTACATAAATCAAATAAAGAAAAAAAATTTATCAAGATATAGAATGGTCTAAGATATATGTGTTTATGGTTATATAAATTATCAAGGAAAGAAAAACTACAGAAGATAAAGGGATTCTGGCGGTTTAAAAATTGGGTTACAGGGCTCATTATAGGGCGCTATTTTAAAATACCGTTTCTTAAAGGACGTATATGGATGTGTCCTACACATTCAAGTGGCATTGCTTTAATGAAAAGGGGAATATTTGAACCACAAATTATCAAGATTATCCGTACTTATGTAAGAAAAGGTTATCATTACATTGATATTGGAGCTAATATTGGCATTCACTTACTTGCAGCAGCATTTGCTCGCATATCAAATAACCAAGAATTCATTGCCTTTGAACCCGAATCTGCAATTTTTTCGATTTTAAAAAGAAATTGTGAGTTAAATAGACTAAACTTTGTAGATTTAAGAGAAGAAGGAGTGGGAGATCAGGATGTTCAATTATTACTTAACATTTCTCCTACCAAAAACAAAGGGAAGCATTCATTTCTTTCATCCAAAGAACTGATACCTGGGTATAAAGTGAAAGTCCAAAAAATAGATTCAATTTTTTATGGAGAAAATATTAATAAACCGTATATTATAAAAATTGATACAGAGGGGTTTGAATATAAAATCCTTGAGGGAGGTAGAAAATTCTTTAAAGAAATAACTGAATGTGCGGTGATTATTGAAGTAACTCCTGCGGATTTAAAGTTATATAACAAGTGTATACAGGATGTTGTAAACATATTGAAAAAATCAGGATTCAATAATTGGCTTGTGATTGGAGATAACGAAACTTTCAATGATTCGGGTAAAATGATTTATTCATTCTTCAATATGCTTTTTATTAAGGGGAATAAAACGATGGATATTTATAATTATTATTTAAATGATATTGATTTTCTTAGTGTGGATATTTTTCCTGACATGCTCAAAACGTTAACAGAAACTGGAGTTAATCTAGGGGCGGATAACAACTGACCCGCCTGGTGAAAATGGATAGGTGAATATGGCAAAAAAAACCGAAGTGTTGGCAGTTATCCCTGCCCGTGGAAATTCAAAAAGCATTCCACGTAAGAATATTCGTAATTTTGCTGGTCATCCACTAATTGCATACAGCATTGCGGCTGGATTACAAGCTGAAAAGGTCACTCGAGTGATCGTGTCTACGGATAATGAAGAAATCGCACAGGTCTCAGCCAATTACGGAGCGGAAGTGCCATTTAAGCGCCCGGATGAATTTGCAAAAGATGAAACACCGGATTTACCAGTGTTCCGACACGCCCTGCATTGGCTGCAAGATAATGAAGATTACAATCCTGAAATTGTTGTGCATTTGCGTCCCACTTCTCCAGTACGACCGGTTGATTGTGTGGATAGTGCAATCAAGTTGCTTTTGGATAATCCTGAAGCAGATTCAGTGCGGGGGGTTGTAATCGCTGGACAGAATCCTTACAAAATGTGGCAAATCAAGAGCGATGGGCAAATGATGCCCCTTCTGCACATAAAAGATATGAAGGAGGCATACAATGTGCCCCGACAGGAGTTACCGCCAGTATATTGGCAGACCGGGCACATTGATGCTATTCGTGTTTCAACGATCATGAAAAAGAACTCGATGAGTGGTGACGTTATCATACCATTGATAATGGACCCGCTTTATACGGTAGATATCGACACGCTCTATGATTGGCGCAAAGCAGAACAGCTACTGCAAAGTCTTGATATTGAAATGGTAGCTCCTTTCAAACCACAAAAGTCGTTTCCTGACAAAGTTGCTCTTCTCGTCTTGGATTTTGACGGTGTATTAACTGATGATCGTGTATGGGTGGATCAGAATGGACGGGAGATGGTGGCTGTCAGTCGTAGCGATGGTTTGGGATTGGAGCTTTTACGGAAGCAAACAGAGATTGAGGTTATTGTAATCTCCAAAGAACGCAATCCTGTTGTGGCAGCACGTTGTAAGAAGCTGGGCTTGCAGTTTTATCAAGGAATTGATAATAAGTCGTCAATACTTGATGAAATGTTAAAGGAAAAAAAAATCGATCCGCAGCAGATTATTTATTTGGGCAATGACATTAATGACATATCGTGTTTTGATTTAGTGGGATTCGCTGTCGCCCCTATAGACGCACATCCAGAGGTTTCCAAATTAGCAGATTTAGTTTTACAGAAACCAGGTGGCTTGGGTGCTGTACGGGAATTGTGTGATCTTTTAATTACAAAATACTGTTTGGATCAAAATAGGTAATAATTTGATAAGAATTAACCCATTATCGTTAATGAACATTATGCACGGGTTATAATTGGCTTCCTCACTGATTAGAATTTACTTAACCTTTTTTGCTGGGTTTTTTGGAGATAAACAATGTTCGATATAGATTTCTATATGAAGGTGTATGACCTCAAGTATCGTATGATGGGTGGAGAGAAGTTAAACCGTGAATATGTGCTGGAAAAATTTGAAAATTTTCGTAACCTTGAACCAGTTGTTTATAACATTGAAACTACCAATTCCTGCAATATGCGCTGTGAGATGTGTCCACGCACAACAATGATGACCCGGCCTATTGATACTATGGAGAAGAAATTATTTGAGAAAGTAGTTGATCAACTCCATCCATGGACAGAGGAGAAATGGCAGCTTTGGGAAAGGTTTGTTATAGAAAAATATGGTATCAAAAGTGATGAGATGCATGAAAATCATTATTTCCTTTATGTAATTCCGAAAGTAATCGTTCTGCATGGCTATGGCGATCCACTCTTGGATAGGAATATTCCTGAATATGTGCGGATGATGACCGACCGTGGACTTATGAGTTACTTCAGCTGCAATCCTGCTAACATTAATATTAAGCGAACTATTCAAACATTTGAAAATGGATTGGATTATATTAAATATTCCATCGAGAGTGTCGATGATATCCGCCATAAAGAAGTGCGCGGGGAAATGTCCAATTTTACTGAGAGTTACAGAAGAATTCTAAAAATATTAGATATCAAAGCACAACGTAATTTAAAAACCACGATTGTTATTACAATGCTTAACCTCAATAAACCTTGGCAGCAAGAAGAATATGAGCAGCTAAAGGAAGCTTTTAAGGGTTTGGATGTTTATATCTATTTAAAAAGTCAGGATCAGCAATGGTATGAAGATAATAAACAGACAACACAATCCATCCATTGGATTGAATTCTGCCAATTTCCATGGTCATCTATGACGATTAAATCTAACGGGGAGTCGTGCGAGTGTGTTGAGGATTTTAATAATGAAATTATCCTTGGAGATGCTCATACCGAGTCTCTTTACGATATCTGGAATGGAGAAAAATACCGAAAGCTCCGTATGGATCATTTTAACCTTACACCAGGCATAAAATGCACAGAACAATGCGATATGCAGCTCATTGGGAGCTTTCTGGCTTCCTAATGGTTGATTTTAGTGAATCTAACAAGCCTAATTTTCAGGAGCGCATGAATGAAACGTGAGATAAGAATCGGAGATCGCATAATTGGAGATGGATATCCGACATATATAGTAGCTGAGATAGGTATAAATCATAATGGGGATTTTGAAATTGCTAAAGAATTGATATATGCTGCAAAAAAGGCTGGCGTTGATGCAGTCAAATTTCAAAAGCGCACGCCTGAATTATGTGTTCCAAAAGAACAGCGCAATCAGATGCGTGAGACGCCATGGGGTTATATCACTTATCTGGATTATCGGTATAAAGTTGAATTTGGTATGAAGGAATACACAGCTATTGACAAACTATGTAAAGAACTGAAAATAACCTGGTTTGCCTCAGTATGGGATGAACCCTCGGTTGATTTTATGGAAAAATTCGATGTCGCGTGTTATAAATTACCTTCAGCCGGACTAACAGACCATGCTTTGCTGCGAAAAGTTAAAGCGACTTGTCGGCCGATTATCTTGTCTACAGGCATGTCTACTTTTAAGCAAATAGAAAAGTCTGTAAAAGTGATTGGTTCAAGCAATCTGTTGATTGCGCATTCTACTAGCGTTTATCCATGTGAGCCATATGAGCTCAACCTCAAGATGATAGAGACTCTTAAGAAAAGATTTCCATGCCCGATTGGTTATTCGGGGCATGAGGTTGGACTGGTGACTTCAGTAGTGGCAGTGGCGATTGGTGCCTGTCTGGTGGAACGTCATTTTACATTAGATCGCGCTATGTGGGGAAGCGATCAGGCGGCTTCTGTGGAACCAACAGGCTTTCAACGCATGGTTAAATATATCCGTGTGACTGAGCAGGCATTGGGTGATGGAATAAAGAAAGTGTATGATAGTGAATTGCCCTCGCTCAGGAGATTAAGAAGGGTCTAATAGTATAGTATTAGTTGTGGCTCATTCAAGGTTTACAGTTCCTATATTAAATGAAAGGGACTGTTGGCTAGAGGTTGGCTAATATTAATAATAATAAGATTGCTAGTGAAAATCATTAGTAGAATTAAAGGGAAAATCTATCGGGAGAATACGTTTCGTAAGAATTGGAATCGAATTGCGAACATTGCTTCACAAATTGCACGATCCAGCCGGATGGATTCCAATCAGCGACCAGTTATTTTTTTTAACGCATCCACACGTCTAGAAGGTATGAGCTTAAACGCCGCATACTCGCTAATAACGAGCTGGGCTTTGCGCCTTGCAGGTGTTCCTGTTGTATATTTTGTCTGCCAAAGTGGAATGAGTCACTGTATATTAGGCACCAATAGGGATAAGCCGAAGCAATTACCGCCTTGTGAAAGATGCTTTGCTACTTCGAGGCATCTCTATCGATATTCTGATATGTACCCGTTTAGCTTTCAAGAAGATATCAGCCTAAAGACGAAAATTGATCAGCTTGATTTGAATGTGTTACTTTCCTTTTCCTACCATAATGTACCGCTCGGCAAAATAGTTCTACCCTCATTGCGCTGGATTCTTAGAAAACATCATCTTGACAATGATGATGCCACATCATATCTAGCCCGGGAATACATTTTATCTGCTTGGCATATCGTCTGTGAATTTTATAGTTTAATAAAAAAAATTGAACCGCAAGCTGTTGTGGTTTTCAATGGTATGTTTTTTCCTGAAGCCGCAATCAAATATGCAGCAAATGCACAAGGACTGACTGTGTATACACATGAAGTTGGCATGCAGCCTTTTTCCGCTTTTTTTACAAGCGGCGAGGCTACTGCCTACCCTATTGACATGGAACCAGAGTTTAGTCTTACAGGAATTCAGAATTCGCGCCTTGATTCTCATCTTGAAAAACGCTTTAAGGGGGACTTCACCACAGCAGGAATTCGTTTTTGGCAGAAGATGTTACCTTTGGGGGCTGATTTTTGGGACAAGGCAAAGTCGTTTAAGCAATATGTGCCGGTTTTTACCAATGTGGTCTTTGATACCAGTCAGGGCCATGCAAATGTAGTTTTTCCGCATATGTTTGCCTGGCTGGATAGTGTCTATGATGCAATTTGTTCGCATCCTGAAACATTCTTCATTATCCGTGCCCACCCTGATGAACTTCGTCCGGGCAAAGAAAGTAGAGAAACAGTTGCCCAATGGGTACAATCAAAAAGAGTAGATCAATTGCCAAACGTCCTTTTCATTGGCGCTAAGGAATACGTGAGTTCATATGAACTGATTAGTAACGCAAAGTTTGTTATGGTTTACAATTCGACCATAGGGTTAGAGGCATCCATAAAAGGTGTTCCAGTGCTTTGTGCAGGTCAGGCACGATACACTCAAGTGCCCACAGTGTTTTTTCCACAAACCATTTCGGAATTCAAGCTGAAGCTGAAGGAATTCTTGGTATCTGAGGATATCCGGGTTCCGCAAGAATTCATCTTGAACGCCCGTCGAGTACTATACAGTCAGCTGTTTCGTGCTTCTTTACCGTTCTCAGGTTTTATTGAGGATGATGGTGTTTGGAGAGGTTTTGTGTGTATGAAAAATATTTCAATGGAAGCGCTAAAACCAAAAAATTCGCCTACAATTAAAACTTTGCTGAACGGAATTTTGAATAAGGAACCCTTTCTTTTAGATCAATGAGTACTAAATGCTCAATAGTCATCCGTGCATATAATGAAGCAAATCACATCGGGAAACTACTCGATGGCATTTGCCATCAATCCTTAAAAGATGTGCAGGTTATTTTAGTGGATTCTGGCTCCAGGGATAGAACTGTAGAAATCGCTTTATCCTATGAAGTTGAAATTATAAAAATATCACCTGAAGATTTCACTTTTGGACGTTCGCTTAATTTAGGGATTTCACGCGCAAAAGCTCCTTTCGTGGTAATAGCAAGCGCACATGTTTTCCCAGTTTACCCTGATTGGCTTAAGAAAATGCTGGAGCCATTCCGTGATGAAAAGATAGCAATGGTTTATGGAAAACAACGTGGTGCAGATACTTCCCAATTTTCAGAAAAACAAATATTCAACCAGTGGTATCCAGACCATTCCCAACATTACCAAAATCATCCCTTTTGTAATAATGCAAACTCTGCGGTACGCAGGGATTTATGGAAGCAGCACCCATTTGATGAAAACCTTCCGGCGTTAGAGGATTTAGCGTGGGCAAAATGGGTTTTTGAGCGGGGACTCAAAATTAATTACAATGCTGAAGCAGAAATCATTCATGTTCACAATGAGACTTGGCACGGAATTAATAACCGCTATCGACGTGAGGGCATGGCTTTTAAGCAAATATATCCGCAGGAAAAATTTGGGTTAGGGGAATTCTCGCGATTAATTATAAGCAACGTTTGCGGTGATTGGTGTGAGGCGAAAAAGCAAGGAATATTGAAAAAGCACTTTTTTGACATCATACGTTTCCGCTGGTGCCAATTTTGGGGTACCTTTCAGGGCTATCGGCAATCCGGCCCATTGACATGGCAATTGAAGAGATCATTTTATTATCCACGTAATGGTCAAAAAACATTAAATGACAACCATAGTAGAGATATTGAACCAATTTCGTATGACAATGTTTAAAAATGGGTATGACAATTAAATAAGGAACAATAAGATGACTTTTAAAAAAATTGTTGCTTTGGTTCCTATGCGTCATCATTCTCAGCGCGTTCACGGTAAAAATTATCGCGATCTTGCCGGTAAGCCGTTGTTTCATTACATTTTGCAATCCTTATCAGCCTGTAAAGAAATCCGGCAGATTGTTGTGGATACAGATAGCCCCGTTATTATGGATGGGCTAACAAAACAGTTCCCGCAGGTGCACATCTTAGAGCGACCTGTACATCTACAAGCGGATGATGTTTCAATGAATGAGATTCTTCTCTACGATACTACTCAGGTAGAAGCGGATCTTTACTTGCAAACACATAGTACAAATCCTCTTTTGCAATCGGAAACAATCTCAAGAGCCATTCAAACGCTTAAAAAGAACTTTCCATCATATGATTCACTTTTTTCTGTAACCCGTCTGCAAATACGACTATGGGATGCATTGGCAAAACCAATAAACCATAACCCTGACATTCTTTTGCAAACTCAGGATCTTGCACCTGTTTATGCGGAGAATTCATGTATCTACCTATTTACTCGGAAAACATTAGAGAAGAAGCAGAATCGCTTGGGGGAGCACCCGTTTCTCTTTGAGATTAAAGCGCAGGAAGCATTAGATATTGATAAGGAGCAGGACTTCTTGGTCGCTGAACTATTGATGAAATATCTCCAGAATAGGAAACTGGTATAATCCCAATTGTATATTCTGTTGGCTTAATTGCCTAAATTAAATACCAAAAGAGTTAAATAGAATGCCAAAAGTCTTACTTTCGGCGCCTTATATGTTGCCTTACAAAGAACGTTTTACCCCAATCTTTACACATTATGGTATCGAATTGATCATTCCTGAAGTTCATGAACGCCTTTCTGAAAAAGAAATCCTTGCTTATGCGGGTGATTTTGATGGAACAATTTGTGGGGATGACCATTATACAAAAGAGGTATTAATTAAGTGTGCTCCACGATTGAAAATTATTTCTAAGTGGGGTACAGGTATCGATTCGATTGATCAACAAACTGCTGCTGAATTGAGGATTCAGGTGCGCAATACGCCTAATGCGTTCACGTTTCCGGTTGCAGATAGTGTGTTGGGTTACATCCTGGCATTTGCACGCTGTCAGCCAGGGATGGATCGTCTTGTTAAGGCTGGAAAATGGGAGAAACTCCCTGGTCGTTCATTAAGTGAATGTACACTAGGGGTAATTGGAGTGGGAAATGTTGGTAAAGCTGTTTTACGGCGCGCTCATGCTTTTGAGATGAAGTTGCTGGGAAATGATATCTTATCCATTGCACCAGATTTTATCTTGGAATGTGGTGTAGAAATGACTACCCTAAAAGATTTGCTGGAGAGATCAGATTTTGTGAGTGTGAATTGTGACCTAAACCCAACCAGTTATCATTTAATTAATACAAAAACATTGAGTTGGGCAAGACACGGTGCAGTGTTGATTAATACAGCCCGTGGTCCTATTGTCGATGAAATTGCTCTAGTCGAAGCTTTGAATAATGGCGGTATCTCCGGCGCAGCGCTGGATGTCTTTGAAGTGGAACCGCTTACTCAAGATTCACCACTGCTCCAGATGAAAAATGTAATGCTTGGATCCCATAATTCCAACTCAAGCCCTAAAGCCTGGGAGCACGTACACTGGAATACAATCCGGAATCTTCTGGAAGGTTTGCAGATACAACATAGCGATTATGAAGCCATGAAGTTGAAGTTTGTGTAGAAGGAATCAAAATGGGAGAAAGAACAAAAGTTTTGCTAATTACTGGGGCTGCTGGTGGAATAGGTCGTGCGACAGTTAAATATTTTAGTATGCAGGGATGGCATGTTATTGGTGTGGATCGCCAGGATTTTGGTGCTGACTATCCTAATAAAGGATTATTTATCAAGAGCGATATCTCAAAGCCGGAAGATACTAAATCCATTTATGAACAAGTACAGAATTTTAGCCCGGTACTGGATGCTGTAGTGAATAATGCAGCCATTCAAGTGGCTAAACCTCTTATTGAGACCAGCGTAGAGGAATGGGATAAAGTAATGTCTTCAAACCTACGTTCTGTGTTCCTTGGAGCAAAGTTAGTATATCCGCTTTTGAAAGCAGCTGGGGGAGGGGCAATTGTGAATGTATCTTCGGTTCATGCTGTGGCAACCTCAGCCAATATCGCTGCATATGCTGCCAGTAAAGGTGGACTTTTAGCTCTTACACGCGCAATGGCAATTGAGTTTGCCAAAGATAATATCCGCGTGAACGCCATTCTACCCGGTGCGGTTGATACACCCATGCTGCGTGCTGGCTTGCAGCGTGGCCATGTTGGCGGTAAATCAGTTAGTAAGCGCCTTGAAGATTTGGCAAGCAAAACAGTCATTGGTCGCGTTGGGAAACCACAAGAAATTGCGAGCGCGATTTGTTTCTTGGCAGATAACCAACAATCATCATTTATGACAGGCCAGGCATTGGTCGTAGATGGTGGTGCTACAGCCAGGTTGAGCACTGAGTAGGATAATGAAAATTATTAAAGAGATAATTCCCGAACCAGTTGTGAGTGCAATCAAACTCAGTAGGGATTATATTGAGCGGTTTCCTAAGTCACTTGAAGCTTTCTATCATCCCTGGCGCAGAGACACAACCAGACGGTTGAAGCAATATAAGAACAGATACCAAGGTGAGCGTTGTTTTGTGATTGGGAATGGGCCAAGTTTGCGAAAAATGGACTTGACCAAGCTGCGTAATGAATACACCTTTGGCATGAACCGCATTTATTTAATGTTCCCCAAACTTGGTTTCCCGACCACATTTTTTGTA
Organism: Anaerolineae bacterium; assembly: GCA_011176685.1. Lineage (GTDB taxonomy): Bacteria > Chloroflexota > Anaerolineae > Anaerolineales > Anaerolineaceae > A373. Next base: position 22,433 of record DUED01000006.1, on the reverse strand, counting down.
TCTATCAATGATCTGGTTATTGAGCAAACTGCAGCTGATATCCAAAAAATGAATATCCCAAAATTCGTATCATGGCGTGCACGAAAATGGCTAAACCCAGCTGATGACCTTTATTTTTTATACACTACCTATACCGGACCAAAATTCGAACACAAAGCCACCGGACGTTTATGGGAAGGAGCAACTGTGACTTTCGTGGCTTTACAGTTGGCTTATTATTTTGGGTTTGAGAGGGTTATTCTGATTGGTGTTGACCACAGTTTTAGCACAAAAGGGAACCCTAACACCACCGTTATTTCTCAGGGTGATGATCCTGATCATTTCCATCCTGCATACTTTGGTAAAGGTTTCCGCTGGCAGCTTCCAGATCTGCATACATCAGAGCTTGCCTACGCAATGGCACGAAGAGAGTTTGCAGCGGAAGGGCGCGAAGTGGTAGATGCGACAATCGGAGGGAAATTAACTATATTCCCGAAAACCAAATATGATCAGCTTTTCTAAATATGGGTAAAATTCCTCTGGTTTCTATCATAACGCCGTCTTTTAATCAAGCGCAATATCTTGAAAAGACTATACAGTCTGTTATCAATCAGGATTATCCCAATTTCGAATACTTGGTTATTGATGGCGGTTCTAATGATGGCAGCATAGATATCATTGAAAAATATCAAGAATGCATATCTTGGTGGGTTTCCGAACCGGATCTAGGGCAGGCAGATGCCATAAATAAAGGGCTTCAGAGAGCAAAAGGTGAGTTTGTTGCCTGGCTGAATTCGGATGATTTATATCATCCTAAAGCAGTGACATTAGCAGTTGAAGAACTACAAAATAATAAAGAAATTGGATTTGTCTACGGTGATGTACTGGCAATAGATGGACAAGGGCAGGCGATCAACCATCTTCAATATAAAAATTGGGGGCTTGATGGCTTGATGTGTTTTAATATCATTGGGCAACCAGCCGTGTTTATGCGTCGTGAGGTTCTGGTGCGGGCAGGTTTGCTTGATCTTTCCTACCGATTTTTATTGGATCATCAATTATGGCTGCGGATGGCTGCAATTGCACAGATTAAATATATTCCCAGAACGTTTGCCTCTGCACGATTTCATCTTGAAGCGAAAAATATTGCTTCCGCAGCCGGCTTTGGAAAGGAAGCCTACTGTATTGTGAAATGGATGCAAACCTATCCTGCTCTAAAGGAAAGGTTTGTCAAACTTCGAAGAAAAATTTGGGCGGGCGCGCACCGAGTGAATGCACGTTATCTTTTAGATGGTGGAGAGTCAACTGCTTCTTTAAAGGCTTATTTGAGAAGTTTATTTCAGCATCCGCCAACCGCTTTAAAGGAATGGAAGCGCATGTTTTTTGCTATACTTGCGGTTCTTAAATTTGTGAAAACATCAGCAATTGTGTCACGTCACGGTATTAAATGACAAGGCAAATTTAAAAATGAAAATCGCAGGTACATCAGAGTTATTAATAAAGGCTTTTAGGTATTTCTCCCTACCATTTCATTATCCCAGACATTTTATTAGGATTGCCATTTTAACTTTATTAAACCGCTCCTTGGTGCGAGAGTTGTTTCGTTTGCATCCACATAAAGCATGGTATAAGGGAAGAGGGTTTAAAACGATTATTGATATAGGAGCAAATACTGGTTCCTTTGCATTTGCAATGCGCATGATTTTTCCGGACGCACAAATTTTTGCCTTTGAGCCAATACCGGATTGTTATCAGCAGCTTGTACATAATTTAAGCAGTTACGGTAATTTTAAAGCTTTTCAGACTGCTATTGGTAGCCATAGTGGGACTATTGGATTCCATCAGAGTGAGTTTTTAGAATCTTCATCCGTGTTGCCTATGGGAAAAATGCACAAGGAAGCGTTTCCGTATACGTCTGGTTCTAAAATTGTTCAAGTTCCTATCGCTAGATTGAGCGAATTTCAAAATAAAATGACCATTGAACCACCTACATTACTAAAAATTGATGTGCAGGGTTATGAAGACCATGTAATCTCCGGGGCAAAAAATATTTTAAAGGAAATTGAATGGATTACTATGGAGGTATCTTATCAACCCCTGTATGAAGGACAAATGCTTTTTAACGAAATATTCAGTTTAATGGCTTCAAAGGGGTTTATTTACCAGGGAAGTCAAGATATGCTTACATCACCATTAGATGGTAGCATTTTGCAGTCAGATGCATTATTTAAACGGAAAAAGTAAATGTCTCCAACAATAAAAAAGCAAAAAAGTAAAAAAGGAATAGAATTTTCCATTCTGGTTTTATTTTTATTTATGGCAGCCCTTACTGTTCGCTTGTATGATTTGAAGGATGCCCCCCTGGAATTTCATTCTACACGTCAATTACATTCGGCGTTAATGGCACGCGGAATTTACTATGCAATTAAAGATGATTTATCCGTTCCTGACTGGCAGCGCGAAACTGCCATTCGCCAATGGAAACTGGAGGGTTTAATCGAGCCGCCTATTATGGAATGGATAACCGCATTTACTTATAAATCAATGGGCGCTATGAACCTGTGGGTGGCTCGTGTATACGCCATTGGGTTTTGGATATTAGCGGGAATTGCCCTTTTTTTAATAGCCGAGAAGATAATTGGACCAATTGGCGCGTTAGTTGCTGAGGGGTTTTTCCTTTTCTATCCCTATGGAATCATTGCCAGCCGCTCATTTCAGCCTGAGGCACTTTTGATTGCATGCTTATCACTATATGCTTATGCAGCCGTAAATTGGTATGGTTCAAAAACTTGGGGCTGGGCAACAGCCGTAGGGTTTCTTGGGGGGTTAGCTATTTTAATTAAGACTGTGGCAATTTTTTTTATTTTAGGTATGTGGCTTGGCTTAATATTTTCAAACAATTCATTGCAACAGGCATTGCGCAATCGGCAATTATGGCTAGCAGCTGTTTTGACAATAATCCCCTATGGGGTTTTTCATTACTATGGCATGTATGTTGTAGGGGGACTGGCTAGCCAGTTCAGCTTACGGTTTTTTCCACAGTTCTTGACTCAATCTGCCTTTTATCTCCGCTGGCTAAGCTCTTTACGCAAAGCAGTTGGATTAGAATGGTTGCTGATTAGTTTGGTAGGGTTTTTGTTAATTAAGAAAAAATCGTATCGCTGGATGCTGTTTGGCGCTTGGTTAGGATATCTTTCATTAGGCGTCACGTTGCCGCACCACATATCTACTCATGATTATTACCATCTTCCTGTTTACTTAATGGTAGCGATAGGCTCTGGTGCTATTGCGGCAATGATTTCAAGGAAAATTCTTGATTTCACTAAATGGGGTCAAACCTTTGCTTTGTTTATATTACTTTTTGGTATAACAATATACTCTTATGATGCATATTCCACATTAAAGAAAGTAGATTATTATGCGGAAGAAGCCTTCTGGCAAGAGATGGGTACTTTGCTTGGTCATGATGCTAAAGTGATTGCACTCAGCGAGGATTACGGTAATCGTTTAGCGTATTGGGGATGGCTAACCCCAACAAACTGGATGACAGTAGATGATATCCAATTGCGGAAAGATGCGGGGCTGGATTTTAATTTCCAGACTGTCTTTGATGAAAGTACAGCTGGGAAAGATTATTTTCTTATCACACTTTTTGATGAGTTGGAAAGACAACCTGAGTTGAAAAAGTTGCTCTACAGCAATTACCAAATCTCAAAAGAGGGTAAACGATTTGTATTGTTTGACCTCAGACGGCCATTACGTACGGGGGATGAACCGTGACCCCTAGCTCAATTAAGCCAGTGAGACAATTGCCGGAATTATCTGTGATTATTCCTGTATATAACGAGCAAGAACTTATCGGTTTAACGTTGGAGTCCTTATTTTCATATATGGCAAAGAACTATGGGCTTTGCGAAGTAGTTATAGTAGATGATGGCAGTACAGATTCAACTATTGAGATTGTGAAGCAGGTTGATAAGCCGCCCACAGGAAAAGTTGCATTTCGAATTCTCCTGAATGAAGTTAATCGTGGGAAAGGTTTTTCGTTGCGGCGCGGTATGCTAGCAGCTAAAGGCGCAGTGCGAATTTTTATAGATGCAGATATGCCTTTTGAGCTGGATGCGATGACCAACATTTATCACAAAGTAAGTACTGGATGTCCAATAGTTGTAGGTGCACGTGACTTGCCTGGTTCAACGTTAGTTAGTGTACCTTTTATGCGCTTTTTAGCAGGACAGATTTTCAGTCTTCTGGTGCAATTGTTTGTTTTTAGAGGTGTGCGTGATACGCAGTGTGGATTGAAAGGGTTTGATAAAAAAGCTGCGACAGAGGTTTTCAAACGCACGACCATCGACGACTTCGGTATTGATGTAGAACTGCTATTTATTGCTCGGAAGTTGGGCTTTGTTATTGAACGTGTACCTGTGCGTATGACTGGTTTTCGTGGTGATAGCCGCGTCAATCTTCTTTATGATTCAATCAAGATGTTTTTGGAGTTGCTATTGATTCGTTGGAATGACCTGCGAGGGTTGTATGCAGGTGGGAATGGAGAACAGACTTCTGTAAGTTAATGATTATTAAAAGAAAAGATAGCTTTGATTACCAAGCCATTGAAGGCGATTACCAATACCGTGCTTTGCTCAAGGGTGCACGTATGCAGCGCTTCTGGCATACCGGGAAACTATATGCCTGGGATGTTCTTACCAAGCCGTATCAACAAAGTTTAAGATGCACTAAAAGGATCTTAGAAGTTGGCTGTGGTGCAGGTTTATTGCTTCAGCATATTGCTGTCTTGCCATCTGTAAAGATTGGTGTGGATATTAATTTACACGCGCTCCAATTTTTAAAATATCGTATGTCCGAACTGAGTGAAATGAAATCTGCCACGAGTTCATATTTCAGTATGCAATCAAAAGGGGAAACACTGCCGTTGGAAAGTGATTCCTTCAATTGGGTACTGCTTTCAGAGGTAATTGAACATCTTGCAGATCCGTCAGTTCTTGTTAATGAAATCCACCGTGTCTTGAAACCGGGAGGATTTCTTTACCTGACAACGCCTAATTATGCCAGTCATTGGCCGTTATTAGAAAAATTCATTGATTTAATCGGAAAAGCTCCGAAAATGGTAGGGGAACAACATATTTCGCCTTTTACGCCTGAGAGCCTACATTTATTGTTAAAGAATTGGACTATTGAACTACTGACATCCTTTTACCGTCTCAGTCCTTTTTATGCTCAGATATCATTCAAACTTGCGAAAAGAGCCCTACGAAGAGAACTTTCGGTGGAAAATAAACATGGCATGTTACTGGTTTGTATTGCGCGTAAATTTGGTTTGTATTGATCTGCTGATGGTAAAATCCATTTCCTTATAATATATAACATTCCTGAAATGAGCACATTATTCATTTGCACTTTGGATCAAAAAAAAATTGTCCGATTATTTAATTTTACGGTTGCTCTGGGTAATCTTACTTTTTTCATTGCGCTTGTTGTGTATAGTTATCAAGGCTTTTTCTCTCGTTATTGGGCGGATGATTATTGTTTCTCTGCTATTTATTATCAGCAAGGTATCATTGATGGATTAGGGACATTTTATAATACTATTTCTAATCGTTATGCTGCTTATTTGTTTGTTGCTTTAAGCGAATTTTTCGGAATCAATGCAATTCGGGTCTTACCTGCAGTTATGGTTGTTGGAATGGCGCTTGGGTTAACCTGGAATTTTCGGCTTGTATTTTTATGTATTGGTTTTCCTATCGGTAGGTTGAGCGCATTTTTAATTGGACAAATGATGCTTTTCTTTACCTTACTGGAAGCCCCGAATTTGTTCCAGAGTCTTTACTGGCGCTCAGGCCTGGTGAGTTATTTTGCGCCATTGCTTATTTTAGTTCTGATAAGTGGGTTAATAATCTCATATGTGGACAAGCGACCACGTTGGTGGCTTTGGATTTTACTTCCAGCGTTGGCATTTTTTGCTGCTGGAGCTTCTGAGACCTACGCGGCGGTCCAAACAGGGGCCATTGCTATTGGTTTGTTGGGATTAATTATTTTCCCACGTACGCGAAGTACGCGAAATCGTAAAATAATTTCATGGATACTATTAATAGCACTGGTAGGGTCTTCATTGGCTATGTTAGTAATGATATTAGCTCCCGGTAATCAGTTGCGGTTGGGAATATCGGCTCAAGCACCTAATTTTTGGACTGTAATTCGCCTGTCCTTTAAACATGCTCTTGATTTCGCTTTCTATTCCTTAAAGGGAATGCCTGTGCCTATAACGGTTTCATTCTTAATCGCTTTCATACTCTCTTATCACCTCTCCAGTAATCAGAAGAAAGAAATAAGCAGTAAACAAATCCTTATTCCATTACTTGTAGTTCTTGGGGCCGCTTATCTTTTGCTTGTCTGTACAGCAGCGCCAACTGCATATGGCATGATGGCTTATCCAGAAGAGCGCGCTTGGATGGTTGGCAGGTTCATAATGGTTGTTGCAACTGTCCTGATTGGAATTGGTATGGGAATTTACAGCCATCATTTTATGGACCGCATTGTAGACACATGCGTGATGACTATACTCATCCTTGGATTGCTTTGTCTGTATCCTTTAAGAGCCGCATGGCAAACCTATCAGATGCTTCCTGAAGCGCAAATGCGTGCCATAGCTTGGGATAAACGCCATTCAGAGCTCATTTCAATGCAGAATCAAGGCATACAACAGACAATAGTGCCAGCATTTGATTCTATCCATGGAGTATATGAACTAACTTCTGATCCTCAGTTTTGGGTAAATCAATGTGCAGCGGGGTATTATGGGTTGGAGTCAATCAAAGCGGTCGAGTGATATTATGATAGATTACCCGTTGGTTTCAATTGTGACCCCCTCTTTCAATCAAGCGTGCTTTTTAGAGGAAACGATTAAATCCGTTCTAGACCAGGATTACCCTAAACTGGAATATATTATTGTGGATGGTGGGTCTACCGATGGCAGTGTGGAGATCATCCGAAAATACGCCAATCGATTAGCCTGGTGGATCTCTGAGGCTGATTGTGGGCAAACAGCAGCCATCAACAAGGGTTTTGCGCATGCCAAAGGTGATATTTTTGCTTGGTTGAACTCGGATGATACTTACTTGCCAGGGGCAATTTCTGAGATAATTGCTTTTTTCAAAGAGCATTCACAATTTGCCATGGTATATGGGAATGTAAATTTTATTGATGAACATGGGCGTATCATAGGACATTTTCCTGCGCGTCAAACGGATCTCAAGCGCCTTAAACGTGGATATGTGCATATTCCCCAGCAGGCAACTTTCTTCCGTGCGGACCTTTGGCGGAAGATCGGTCCGTTAGATGAAAGTTTTTATTTCGCTATGGACTATGATTTATGGGTGCGGCTTGCAAATAATGCGCCGTTGATATATAGTCCACGGCTTTGGGCTAACTTCCGCTTGTATTCTGATACTAAAACTATTGCTGCTGATGACCGTTGCTGGCCAGAGATGCTGCGAGTACACTACCGTAATGGCGGTTCACGTTTTGCACTAATTGTAATAAAATATTGGATACGCAAATTAACCGCACCATTAATAAATTGGCGCCGTAAATGTTTATTCAGAGACTAAAAATACTTTTATTAAAAGATATTGGAGGCGAGTATGTCTAATGGTTCTACATCTAAAAAAATACCCGAGGGCACCGGACTTTTCAGGGATATATTGTTTAAATTTCGCTTAATGTTATGCTTGATTGGTGATAAGCGCGTGGATATGCTTTTGAAGTTAATCCCCATCGGTACACTAATTTATTTAATTATGCCATTGGACTTTCTCTTTGGCCCTATCGATGATGCTGTTGTTATCTATGCTGGTATGGAACTTTTCATACAGCTTTGTCCGCAGGGGGTCGTTAATGAACATAAGATGGTTCTAAAGGGAAGTCCGTCTTCTGACAAGAGTGCTGAACAGAACGTAATTGATGCTGGTTTTAAAAGTAAGGAATAGTATATTTTATAAAAGCTAGAAGAAAACCCGCCTCAATTTACGGCGGGCTTTTGCTAATAAAAGGAAGTGCTAAATTACTCCCAGTGACTTGCCAACATTCATAAAAGCTCCTAATCCTTTATTGAGGTCTTCTTTGTTGTGAGCTGCGGAAATCATCACGCGAATACGTGCTTTACCTTTGGGGACAGTGGGGAAGCCGATGGATGTGGCGAAAATACCAGCTTCAAACAGATCGCGGCTGAATTGCTGTGCCAATGGCGCTTCACCTAGCATAACTGGTGTAATGGGGGTCTGACTCTTGCCGGTGTCGAAGCCCAGCTTGGACATCTCCTTTTTAAAGTAGTTGGCGTTATCCCATAACCGATCTACTAGTTCTGTAGATTCTTCAAGGATGTCAATAGCCGCAATACAGGCTGCAACATCCTGCGGGGTAACTGCGCTGGAGAACAGGAAAGGTCGCCCGCGCTGGCTGAGCCATTCAACTACATTAGCGTTACCTGCAACTATGCCACCTACTACACCAAACGCCTTGGAAAATGTTCCCACTTCAATATCTACCTTGCCATGCAAGTTGAAATGGTCAACAATTCCACGCCCACCCTTGCCTAATACTCCCTCGCCATGGGCATCGTCCACCATTAGCAAGATGTCATTGGCTTCCGCAATTTTGTAAATTTTATCCAATGGTGCAACGTCACCATCCATACTAAATACACCATCGGTGACGATTAACCCGCGGCGATAAGTGCCCTCATTTTCTTTGATAACTTGCTCGAGTTGCGTGGGGTTACAGTGACTGTAACGGACTATTCTTGCATCAGAAAGGCGGCAGCCGTCTATGATGCTGGCGTGGTTGAGTTCATCTGAAAAAATGGCATCCTCTTTACCTGCCAACGCTGGAATGGTGCCCATGTTAGCAGCAAAACCAGACTGAAAGCTAATGGCAGCTTGGACATTCTTGAAAGCTGCCACACGCTGCTCCAGTTCAAGGTGGATGTCCATCGTACCCGCAATAGTTCTTACTGCTGCAGGACCAACCCCATATTGATCCATAGCTTCTTTGGCTGCTCTTATCATGCGTGGGTGATTTGCCAATCCCAGGTAGTTATTGGAGCAGAAATTGAGTACTTTACGACTATCAACCACCAACCAGGCACCCTGTGGTGAACTCAGTCTGCGGATTTTGTTATAAAACCCTGAACTTTTTAATTCCTTTATCTCTTTTCGAATCCAATCAAATCGTTTTGCCATCTTCACCTCATTTTTTTTGGAAATAATTGTGATTGCTCTGAATTCATTATAATTGTAGTTCGATTTCCGACAAGTAACCTAATTCAGTAAGAGTTGCCTGGATAATTTCCATACAACCTGCCTTGATCAAAGCTGTACGTGAATTAAGTATTTCAATTATGTAGCGTTTAGAATGGCTTTTCATCAGCTTTTCAAGGATGACTTTATCATGCACGCATAATAGCACGCCTTGTTTGAATGAGACTTGCAGGCTATACTTTTGCCATCGTTGAAGTGCCTGCAATAGAGATGGCATGAGAGGTTGCTTGGCGTATCGGCTGAGCAGCGACTGAAGGTGCTTAACGTTTAATCCCTGCGCTGCTGCTTTTTTTAGGGATAGTGCTGTTATTCGATAAATATAATTTTTTCTCTTTTCGCCTTCCCATTCGCAGAAGCGAGCGATTTGGTAGCGTACTACTCTGGGTACCAACCTGCTTACTCGCAGCTTTCCATCAGAGGTAGCAGTTATTTTACTATTTTCTTTAGCAAACCCCTCTGGGGGTAGTCCCTGGAAAAGCTTTTGTGACCATGACGACCAGCGAAATGCGGTGGGCGCACGATCTTTAATATGAGAGGCGAGATCAATGAAGCCCAGCCAATGCATTAACCCGGTAATGATAAAGCGTAAGAGCCTACCTTCAACTTTTTCCCAGTTGGAAAAGCCGCGTAGATATTTGCCGCTGGATTCGTCGCGAATGAACCATGAATCATAATCCCCGGCTGGACGCTGAAAATCTGGTTGCCTAACTTGTACGTCAGAAATGAAGCTCTTAATATTCCACCAGGTGTTGGCGGGAATGTGCTGCAGCCAACCCAGGATGGTTTTTCGGGTTTGCAGGGGATTGTTTTGCCACTTGCCCTCGAATACCAGTCCACGCAAGAGCCGTAGCTCATTAAAATCCTTGCTGTGCAGCCATGTGCTTGCTAAGGAAGCTAGTGCTGTGCCTCTATTTGTTTTTAAGTGTGCTTTAGTCTTTTCGGAGTTTAGCTGGTGATTTTTAGCAAGGATGTTTACGCTAATTAACAAAGATGCTAGCGCTCTTGGGGGAATCGCAGGTTTTTGGAGTTTGATTTCCTCAAATTTACAACCCGACCGCAGGCCAGCCAATAAGGTGCAAGTATGATCCAATATACGGTCGTTGATCGGATAAATAAAAGAAGCTTCTTTTTTGGTTGCTTTTCGTCCTAGTGCTTTTTCTTGCATAACGTTAGATGGGGCAACTAGTGCTTGAACATCATCGGGAACAAATGCGAATTCCTGTGGTTCAGGAGGGAGGTCAAAGAATGCTCTCCCAAGCAAACCGTAATACCACAAAACTTCAACTGGTGATTTGGGATGCAGGTCAGGACGTACTCGTTCACGTTGCCCAGATCCCATAATACGCACTTGGCCAAATTTTCGGCTGAATTGGATCCATGGCATATGCCTGATCTGTACAAGGTTGATTAGTATTTTCTTACTGGGATCTGGCAGTGATTCAAAAACTTCCTGAAATTGGTCTTTATGGAGTATTTTTTTACTTAGCTCTGCCAGTTCCTGTTCGTTATCTGGGTCGCTGAGTGAAAAACCCCATGCTTCCGCAATGCCTTCGCGGATATCGGGTTCATGGTTTCTTAGCAGATCAATTAGCTTGGGCATAAGCTTTGAAGAATGCGTGGTATATTTGCGTGTAGGTTGTGGTTAGATTATACTCAAGCTCACCACAATCAGTGGAGAAGCTATATGACTGAGGTGCGCCAACAGGAAAACTCAGTGGTGTTTTCTATGAGGTTTAGCCAGGCGATACTGGAAGGAATAGTGGAGATCCTTGGTTTCGCTGATACTCGTACTATCCTTGAAAAAGCTTATATTCCTCTAGAAGGTGATGATTTCTCTAAAGTAAAGTTTTTAAAGGGTCTTGATCAAAATCAATTAAATGACTTTAGTGAGGCATTAGAAAAAAGATATGGCAAGCGCAGCGGTAACGGGATTCTGTGGAAGATTGGGGAAGCTACACTCCATTATCTTCGAAATAATTTTGAGGAAATTCAGTTAGTTGGGTCACTGGAACAGCGCATTGCACCCTTCCAACAGAAAATGCAGTCAGGACTGGATGCGCTAGCAACATTATTGGCGAATCAGACAAAGAGTAATGTCCTCGCGCAGGACATTGAGAAGAACCATTGGGAATTTTCATTGGAATCGAATTGGTTAATTGCAGCAGATTGTGAAGTTCGCTGGTGCTTTTTCGTACGTGGGTTGCTGGTTGCATTGCTAGAATGGCTTGACAACCGCAAGAACTACACGGTCGAAGAATTGCAATGCACAGCACGAGGTGACTACGCCTGCGTTTTCAATATCACCGCATCCGTTATGGATTAATTATTCTAAATTCAGGGGGTAGTTGATGAGTAGAGAGCTTATTCATAAAATCTCATTACCTTCATTCTCTTTCCAGAAGAAGAAAGGAAATTAAGTGTGATATACTGTAGAAAAGCCGGGGAGCCTGAATTAAAAGGCTGAGAAGAGGATGCAAAAGTCCTTGACCCGTAAAACCTGATCCGGATAATGCCGGCGGAGGGAGAATAAAGCAGACCCCTCCCTCTCTGGCAGAGGGATTTTTTATGAAAAGGCGAGCAGTTATTTTTGCTAACGGGGAATTAAAAAAACCGCAGGAATTGATGCGGTATTTGAAACCAGATGATTTCCTTGTAGCTGCTGATGGAGGAGTGAATCACATTCTACGGTTGCATCTGCAGCCCAATCTGGTGATTGGTGACCTAGATTCTGTGACTGCTTCTGAAAGGACTGTCCTTGAACGCCAAAAAGCAGAAATTAGCCAGTTCCCCTGTGACAAGGATGAAACTGATCTTGAGCTAGCTTTGCAGGAAGTAATTAGTCGTGGTTTTAATACGATTATGATCGCTGCTGGACTGGGGGGTAGACTTGACCAAACACTAGGTAATATTTTTTTGTTGCTTCAGCCTCAATACGAAAAACATGATATCCGCTTTGAAGACGGAAAACAGGAAGTCATTCTGATCAGAGATGCTTGTGAGATCCACGGCAATCCAGGTGACTCGGTTTCACTCTTGCCATTACTGGGACCAGTGGAAGGCATTGTTACGGAAGGGTTGAAATTTACCCTTGATAATGAAACATTATATCCATATAAAACGCGCGGCATCAGCAACGAGATAAAAAATACCCTTTCCAAAGTGAGCATCAAGCACGGTTTTTTGCTGTGTGTCCATTCTCGGAAAATGGAAGAAAAAACTAACCAATTTTAAGAAATAGTGAATGGAGGTACGAAATGAAAAGTAAGATAAGAATAATTAGTATAGTGCTGATGGTGATGGTGTTGCTATCTGCATGCGTTGTTGAACCAGACACTCTCACAGTAATGACGCATGATTCTTTTGCCCTTAGTGAAGAAGTCATCGCGGAATTTGAGCGCGAGAACAACGTGAAGGTGAATTTTGTGCTCAGCGGAGATGCAGGCAGCGCGCTAAACCGTGCCATCCTTACCAAGGAGGCACCAATTGCTGATGTTTTTTATGGGGTAGATAACACCTTCCTTTCACGCGCGCTGGAGGAGGACATCTTCGAGACTTATGATTCTCCTTTGCTGAGTGAAATCCCCGATGCTTTTAAGTTGGATGCATCCAAGCGTGCATTACCGGTTGACTACGGTGATGTATGTATCAATTATGACAAGGCATATTTTCAGGAAGAGGATCTGCCCATTCCAAAAGTGCTGGATGACTTAACTAAACCTGAATATGAGGGTCTGCTTGTTGTGGAAAATCCTGCCACTTCTTCCCCGGGTTTGGCTTTCTTGCTGGCGACTATTGCGAATTATGGGACGGAAGGTTATTTGGATTACTGGCGGGATTTGAAGCACAATGGTGTTGTGATTGTCAATAGCTGGGAAACCGCTTATTACACTAATTTCTCCGCTTCCTCTGGGCAGGGTGCACAGCCCATGGTGGTCTCATACGGTACCAGCCCGCCTGTAGAGGTTATTTATGCATCTGAACCACTCGATGAAGCCCCAACTGCTTCAATTGTCGGCCCTAATGCCTGTTATCGGCAGGTTGAGTTTGTGGGTATCCTCAAAGGAACCAAGCAGCGCAACCTGGCGGAAAAATTTGTGGACTTCATGTTAGATGTACGGTTTCAGGAGGATATTCCTTTGAATATGTTTGTATTCCCGGTAAATCGCAATGCACAGCTGCCTGCAGAATTCATTGAATATGTGCAGGTGCCTGATCAACCTGCTTATTTACCTTCTGACCAGATCGTATCTAATCGCGAAGATTGGATTGAAGCCTGGCGAGAGACTGTCTTGCAGTGAAAGAGCAATCTTGCTTATAAAGATAAAGGGAGGGGGCAGAATCCTACTATGGATTATCCCCCTTCTTTTTTTAACGGTTTTTTACTTTTACCCGCTGGCTTCAGTTTTTAAATTTATCCTAGAAGCGATAGATAGGATAATCCTGGATATAGATTTTATTAATAGAATTTGGACCCCGCTTAGTTTCACGATCTACCAGGCAGTCCTATCCACATTCTTCACTGTGCTTCTGGGCTTACCAGCCGCATATCTTTTTTCGCATTATGAGTTTCCTGGCAAGTCTCTCTTGCGTATCGCGGTAACACTGCCATTCATTTTGCCCACTGTAGTTGTGGCGGCAGGATTTAATGCACTTATTGGACCTCGAGGTTGGGCCAATCTTATTTTGATGGAGATCTTTAGTCTGAATGAAGCACCGATTCATTTATTGAATTCTCTTTATGCAATTCTATTAGCACATATTTTTTATAACACCTCTGTAGTTATACGTGTAGTTAGCGCTGCCTGGCAGCAACTAGATTTGCGCCTTGAGCAAGCCGGGCGGGTGCTGGGTGCATCTCAATGGCAGAATTTTTGGAAAGTTGTTTTTCCATTGCTGCTCCCTTCTATCCTGTCAGCAATTTTATTAGTGTTTTTATTTGATTTCACCAGTTTTGGCGTTATCATGCTGTTAGGTGGACCGCGGTTTGCTACTATCGAGGTTGAAATCTACATCCAAACAATGCATATGCTGAACTTCCCATTGGCGAGTTTGCTCAGTGTTTTGCAGTTATTGTTCACATTTCTCATAACCGCTCTTTCAATCAAACTGGGCGGTGCTTCCATGGCTCCATTTATGCCACGCTTACGTGGTGAAAGGGTCAAAAGACTGTCGAGTGATGGAAGCAAGATTTTTGCGATGTGCATGATATTCTTGCTGGTTCTGATATTAGTGCTGCCGGTCGTTGCTTTGGGATTGCGATCCGTGACCCAGCTTGAGGCAGTACGAGGTGGACGTGGATCATTCACCTCAGGTTTAACACTGGATTTCTATCGCGAAATATTCATCAATCGCAGGCAGTCTTTGTTTTATGTGCCGCCCATCACTGCTGTGCGTAATTCAATGATATATGCGCTGAGCGCTTCTGTTCTCTCAGATTTTTTGGGTATGCTGGCAGCATTAGCGCTTACCCGTACTCAAAGAAAAAGCATTTGGCTGGATTCATTATTAATGCTTCCCTTGGGAACTTCAGCAGTGACAATGGGCTTTGGTTTTATAATTGCTTTCTCCCAGCTATCTAATGCGCTGTATTACTATCCACTCCTTATCCCGATTGTACACACATTAGTATCTTTGCCGTTTGTTGTACGCGTGTTGCAGCCTGCACTTGCAGCTATACCGCAATCCCTGCGTCAAGCTGCCAAAGCGTTAGGCGCTTCTCCTTTCCAGGTTTGGCGTAATATCGACTTGCCAATTATCGGACGTGCTGTGGCAGTTAGTGCCATTTTCTCGTTCACGATTTCTTTAGGGGAATTTGGTGCCACTTCTTTCCTTACCCGTCCAGATATCCCTACTATACCGATTGCCATTTTCCGGTACTTAAACCTGCCGGGAGCTTTGAATTACGGTCAGGCAATGGTAATGGCGACTATCCTTTTGATAGTTTGTGGTTTATCAATGTGGTTAATGGAAAGCTTACTTGTAAATGTGAGTGAATGACTTTCATTAGCAATAAAAATTTCAATAAGGATTAAACATGCTGGAAGTTCATGAAATCTACAAGGAGTACGAAGATAAACCGTTACTGCAAGGCGTATCATTCCGAGTGAGGAAGAAGGAGGTGGTTTGCCTTTTAGGCCCTTCCGGCAGCGGTAAGACTACATTATTAAAAATTATTGCTGGACTGGAGGGGCCGGAAGACGGGCAAATTCGGTGGGGAGGGAAAGATTTGGTGGATATACCTGCCCATCGCAGACGTTTTGGTTTAATGTTTCAGGATTATGCTTTGTTTCCACATCTAACAGTGTTTGAGAATGTGGCTTTTGGACTGCGCATGCAGGGTTGGACAAAAGAAAGGATTGATAATAGAGTGGAACAGGTGCTCAAAATGGTACGTATGTTTGACTTTATCAAACGCGGTATTACAGACCTTTCTGGTGGGGAGCAACAGAGAGTAGCACTTGCCCGTACAATTGCCCCCGATCCGAAATTATTAATGCTGGATGAACCCCTGGGAGCGTTGGATCGATCCCTGCGTGACCAGTTGATGGACGAATTGCGTTCATTGTTGAGGTCTTTTTCTATTCCCACTATTTATGTCACGCATGATCAGGAAGAAGCTTTTGCAATTGCAGATAGGGTTATTGTATTGCATGGTGGGATTGTTGAACAAGATGAGTCCGCGGTGGCTCTTTACAAGAATCCAGTCAATCTTTGGGTGGCGAGCTTCCTAGGGTTCGATAATCAAGTAGCCGGCAGGGTTATTCTTGAACATCCATTGAGAATCCGCACGGAATTGGGGGAGTTCAGGGTTGATTGTCGAAATGTTACGGATTTACATCTTGATGAATCAGTTGTGTTGGTTTTTCGTCCCGAGGGGATAGAATATAAGGGAGAATCAGTGGAGAAGAATCAATTTTATGGGGCAGTTGAGGATATATTATTTAGAGGAGGGAGGTTCATAATTAAATTGCGTTGTAATAAGAAAATGGTTTTTTCTTTTTACAGTAAAAGGGCTTTAAATATTGGTGAAAAAATGAATTTCTATATTTATCCAAAAGATATTATGTGCTTTAAAGTGCAATGAAATCTACTGCAACCGTTATCAAGCGCGATTATACTGGGAGAGAGGTGTGGCGTTATAAAGGAGAAATCCTTATATGGAATAAAAAGGGGGTTGTTCTTAAGGCACGCTTCAACCATTCAGACCTGAGTTTCCATGGAGTATGTTTTCGAGAGGGAGATCATTTCATAGAGGTGTATCCAGCTACTAAGTGGTTCAATGTATATGAGGTGCGTGATCGCGATGACAACAACCTTAAGGCATGGTACTGTAATGTTACCCGTCCGGCTATTATTAAGGATGGTGTAATTATTTATGATGATCTAGCATTGGATTTGCTTGTTTATTCTGATGGTAGATACTCAGTTTTGGATAGTGATGAGTTTGAAGAGCTGGGCCTGCTTGAAGCGGATAAGAAAAAAGCTATTGACGCCATGCAAGAACTTAAAGCCTTATTCTCAGATTTATCTAGCTTTGATATTTTTCTCTTATTGGGATAAATAATCAATAAGTAATTTTTGGTCGTAGCACAAAATACCATACAGCCCAGGTGACGAACAGTACCAGAATGCTGGCAACTGCGATAGGTACCACAATTGAAAGTACCGAAAGGGTCGTTGAGGTTACATCTTCCGCTACGCTGACTGGTACATTAGCAGTTCCACCGGTTGTCGCTGTAATAGTAGGGCGAATAGCGGCTGATTTGAAAATATGCACACTACCTGCTACTACTAAACCCAGACCAAGCGCCAATATGGGATGGATATCTGTGACTACATTTGTGCTGGCGGCAAATATGATCGCACCGGCTGTTGGTCGGATTAAAGTCTGAATTGCATCATTGACGTGGTTAACTACAGGCACTTTGTCTACAAAGAATTCGATCGTTGCAAGTACAAATAATAACCCGATAATCCACCAGTTGGTCAGTGTATCCCAGGGCTGATTCAACGTGATTAAATCTGTGAACCGTGCCAGCAGGGCAGTGACCAGCAACGGAATGTATGCGTTTAATCCAGCGCTGGCAGAAAGCCCAAAGGCGGAAAAGATTTCTTGCAATATTTCCATTCATTTCTCCTTCTAGTACGTAAATATAATCCACTTGGCTTTTATTTTCAATAAAGGGCAATTCGCATCAGGTTGAAAAAAGTAATCTGGATCATGGTAGTAAGGAAGCCTGGCATTAGATTTGGGATCAGATCTGTTGTCTTTTTAAATGAATTTTCCTGCTTGAATATTAAAGTCCATAACACAGTGTACAAAAGCGTGAGCAGCACTAATACTGTTCCTGTAGTTATATACGCAAAAACAGTGAGCAGGATTTTGTTCTGAAGCAGTACAAGAAAAGCAAAAAATAAAGCTGTAACAAGAAGAATACAAAACTGTGGAAGGGTTTCAATTGCGGGTTTATTTTCATATTTTGCCCACATAGTCATATTGAAAAGAGGCACGAGTATAGAAGACATACTTAAACCCATCCCCAATCCGGTAAACAGACGTAAGGAATTGTTGGGTGTATAAAGAAACGCTACGTGGTTCAGATCATAGAGAAGTGATTTGATGCCATCGGCAGCCCATAGGGTTGCGAATAGTATTAGTATTAGAATGATTCCTCGAGATGGTATGCCGGCTTTTTTACCTTTGGTAAAAAGAATTACTAGACCAATAAAATTTCCTAAATACATACCTGTACAGCGACTGCAGAGAGGAAAAACATCTTCACCAACCTTAAAGGAGTGGGATTGGATCTGATGGCAAACAGATGAGCCAATAGCTTTTGCTTTTCCTATCAAACCTGGTGGAGTCATTTGCCACCAGAAAACCACAACAGCAATAATTGCAGCACTAAGTAAAAAATTCGGTAATATGCGCTTGATTATATGATTAGCTTGAATATTCATTGAGAAGCTTGATTATAAGAGAAACAAGAGACTGTCGCAAGGAATGACTGAATACTGGTAAAATCTGCGCACTGTAACGATATTGATTTAAAAAAGTAATGAAATTTTGGAGTGGAAAACTCCCTTGGTAAACTAGATAACATTAATTTTAGAGAGGTTGGAGGCTTAGTGCAAGTTGGAAATTGCGATGATAACTATAAATTCGACTTTAATTATTTGTGTTTAATCCCTTTAAGACAAATCAAATGGGTGATGGATGGGGACAGTAGTTATTATGATGTAATTAAAATCATTCTAAAAGTAATTTATTTATTAACAAAATTTACATTTGAGGGTCGGATAATATTCATACTCCAATAATACATGATTACGTCCATAAGTGGACTATTCTCAATAGAAAAGCGTAATTTGGGATCGCTGCCGAAGCGGAAATTGAAATCGTGAACCTCTTCTTCAAAGGGTCTGTAGGAAGTCGCCCATTCCCAAATGGCATAATTCCAACTATTTTCTTCAAACAATCCCATCAGGTCGTACATATATTCTGCTGCTCCCGGCACCCAGCGGCAAATGCCAAATTCGTCCACAGCTATTGGTGAATTATTTTCAAGGAAATAGTTGCTGACTGGCAGCAACAGGTTTATCAGCCAGTTGCGATCAAATGTTTCTTCTTTGCGGTCATTATTTGTGTCAAAAGTGTCAGGGTAGGAATTGTTTCCCCATGGGTCCTGGTGGGTGTATTGCTCGTAGGGACTATATTGATGTACAACATAAACGATATATAGATCGTTAACCGGTTTAAGGAAGGGCAGCCAGTTGATGCTGCTGTATCCATCGCTACCTACCAGAATGGGGGTTTCTGAATCAGTTTTGCGGATACCAGTAACAATTTGAGGATAAAGTATGTTCCAGTCAGCCAGTGATCCGCTGTAATACTTATGAAATTCTTCGGGTTCGGATATATTGAATAATACTTCGCTTGCATTAGGTTCAACCATGAGTTTATAACCCACTACGATTGGATTGTCGTGGTATCTTTCAGCAGTATATTGCCACATATCTACCCACGCTTGCTGGGCTGCTGAGTCAGTCCAGATGCGGTCATTGAAATATCCGCGGTAGTAGGGTTCACCCCAACAGCACAAACTCCATTCTGCTTTACCAGGGCCGGAGCGTAACGCAATAGTGGCAAACATGTCTGCGTTGGCAATCATTTCAAGCAAGTGGTCAAGGTTTTCCTGGACTTCCATGTCCACTTGATAAGGGGGCTTCTCTGTAAACAGCCCAGGACCTGAAATTACCACATAATTTGCCCCTAATGATGCCAGGTTGTAAAAATCCTCTTGTGTGAAAGGAGGGCCAACCCTGCCATCGCCTTTGAACACAACCCCATCTACTTTAGAGAGTACTAGCGCTTGCCAAACGTTTGCTCCTCTAAGAAGAGATACACCGCTTGACCATAAATCCCATTTAGAGTGAATGTCGGCAGGCGTGATTTCTTTTTTAGGTTGACTGGGAGTGAGTAGAACAGCAGAGAAAGGGGTCGCGGTTTCAGATGCGGTATTCATTTCTTCCAGAGTATTGAATTCCACAAAGGGATTGCAGGCAGTGAAAAAATTGAAGGCAAATAATAAAAAAAACGTTAATCTCTTTTTCAACACTATTCTTTTATATCATCGACGGTAAAAATAAATATTATGTGGGTTTGGTAATTTCCTATTGCGCTATCACGCAGTACGCTTTTTAATTAGTCCGTTGTTTGTTTTCGCCAATAATTTGTTAATGAGTGATTTGCGTTGTTCATGGTTGGGATTTTCTCACAGGTATGGATTGCTTGCTGAGGAACACTGTGGATATCCAGGGAAAGCGCTTGTGTCAGAAACTGAACGCCCAGGATGATTGGTAGGACTGCAATTAATACCGTTCCGGTGCTAGCTACTTCTCCTGTATCAATTGAAATGTACCAGTGGATTAGTCCCCATAGGACACCAAAAAGCAGCAAAGGTAAGCCAAGCAGGAAATAGATGGAGGCAGCGTTGAAGTCAAAGAGGAGATATTGTTGATAAAGCCGCTTTAGGAATCCGAATAGCAATTGGCCCGGAAAGTTCACCAAGGAATGCGTAAGGGATATGGAACTTGGCTCATCGGCATAGCGTGCAGGCATGGGCACATCCATCACTTTCGCTTGCAGTCGGTGTAGTTCTAACAGCATGCTGGTTTCAAAGAAATAATCCCAGGCAATCGCTTCTGTATCCAATGATCGCAGCACATCACGATGGATTGCAGTAAATCCGTTGGTAGGGTCAAAGATGTTCCAGTAACCGCTAGCTAACTTTGTCAGAAATGTAAGGCCTAAATTACCAATGCGACGCTTAAGGGGCATTTTTCTCAACTCTCTGGCGTGTAAAAAGCGGTTTCCCTTGGTATAGTCGGCTTTACCATCTATGATGGGCTGGATCAATGCTGTAAGGTAAGTTGGATCCATCTGACCGTCGCTGTCCATTTTTACAATTATTTCGGCCCCTAGCTCAAGCGCATAGGAGCACCCGGTTAGGACAGCGCCGCCAACCCCACAATTTTTTTTGTGCTTGAGCAGGTGCAGTCGTTTTGACCGTGTGCGGCGTACAACCGAGGCAGTCTCATCTTTGCTGACATCATCCACGACGATGATATTCGTTATTTCAGGGGGGATATTCTTAATCACATTGCGTATGTGAGTCGCAACGTTGTAGGCAGGGATCACTACCGCAATATGTGGATTGCCTACTGATTGTTTTATCTTTTTTTGTTTTGCCATAAGCTCAAAGAATTATACCTTTTGATTGGGTTTTAGAAGTCATCTGTCTGTTTTAAATTAAAATGATCTATCCAAGACCTAATGTCACTTTCCGAATATGTCCTGTTTATAGAAAAAGGACACTCATATTTAATTATCTTTTACAGAACATCAAAAGGAAGATGATCAAACATTACGGACAAACTCCCGGACTCATCGAGTTAAAGAATCCAGCAAATAAATTGCACCACTGATTGGTTGCTTCGATGATGATCAGAGGGATTACACAGAAAATTACAATAAATGCCAAAGCGGCTAATAAGATGACAACCCAGGTGGGTTTTTTCTGGTCCTCTGACTTTTGGCTTGGTGTTTCCTCTTCCAATAGATGTGTCAGGAATATTCTGGGCAACTGCCAACTGTGTTCTCCACTCACTCGGATGTCGCGCCTGAGGAATGGGATCCAGGCCAGCAGAGCAAAGAGTAAAGCCGTAGCGAGTAAACCAATTACCCATTCCCATTCTAAACCATTCATTGCTTCCCCGCCCTGATAGTAATACATAGGTGTGTACTTCATGAATGGTTCAAGATCGGGATCGATCTTGGAGAGCCCGATCATCAAGAAATTGAGAACCATCAGGGCGCCAGAAAGCATTCCAGCAAAGCGTGTTGATGGCAGAATGAAGCTTAGCAGCAAGGCAAGAGTGCTGAAAAACATTGAAATTGCGAATAGGGAAAGAAATGGACGTAAAAATTCTTTGGGTGTAAGGTCGAATCCAAAAGCGCTGGAAGGTATTACCAAGCTCAACCAGGCAATGAGCAGGATCGCTGCAATCACGGTGAAGAATGCCAACAACCGATTCCAATAGAGCCCCGAGCGGCTGATTGGATGCGCAAGCACGAGGTCGAGCAGACCTTTCTCCTCATCACCTACAATTAAATTCACACAAGTTCCAATTGTGAATATGCCGATGATCATGTTCATAAGAGTGAAATATTCGGTATCCAAATAACCCCATGGAGTGGTGATTGCAGTCATATTACTGAAGAAAGCAAGCATTTCTTGCGGGTAGCCCTTCAATAATTCGTCTAATCCTTCCATGCTGGTCACGGTGTCATAGAAGGAGCCCATCATAAGACCATAAAGAGCCACACCAATACTCCAACCGATGGCCTGACCGCGTAAGCGGCGGATAGTATGCTTAAATTCAGCCAGCATATTAGCACACCTCCCTTTTTTATCGCTTACCAATTTTATTGCAGTAGTCTTATCTATAGAGCGGCTCATTTTCTTACGCGCTGATTTTTCCTTCAATTGGCTGGCAGCCCAGTGCATTCCCTTCCGCGCTTTCTTGCTTTTGGGGTTGATTTGCAGGGCTTTTTCAAGG
>DUED01000059.1 GCA_011176685.1 Anaerolineae bacterium | reverse complement strand
TTCTCATACGGGCAATCCACACATTTACTGTTCTAATTGAGGAACCTAATCTGGAAAACCGATTTGGCCAGGAATGGATAGACTATATTAAGAGAGTACCCAGGTGGTTCCCTAGACTTGGGAGGGCTCAGAACGGAACCGGCGGGAAGCAGCCATAGTTTAGTGTCGGAGTGAAGATAGGCGAGTGCCCCCACTTGTCCTTTAAAAAAATTCGGGCTTATCATCTCCTTTTGACATGCAAACAATCAAGCCCGCAAGAATTTTCTTCCCCTTCCTGTTTGGCATCTACCCCATTTTGGCTTTGGTCGCCCATAATGCCAGTCTGGTATCCCCGATGGTCGCCTGGCGTATCATTCTTGCTATGCTCTCCCTCTCTGCTTCCCAAAATATTGGCTATTTGCCTGGGGCAAACTCCCATTTCCAGTCGTTTTTTCATTTAATTAGGTTGACCTTAGAAATTTTTGGTGTGGTTTGATATAATTTTCATTGGATAAGTTTTTTTATTGTGGCGGTATTAAATGCAATTTCTGCTAATGTCAGGCCAATACTTTTGTTCTTTTGATGTTAGCGGGGTTATTTGAATATATTGTTAAACAGGTCAAATTCATGAATGTAAAGCCACTTAAACACCTAAGAATTTGGATTTCACATGCGTTTATTGTTTTGATACCCATAACAATTTTTGTATTAATTCTGAAAATCGGCATTCCGCTATCAATCATCAAATTGATAAACAATCGATATTTGATGTTATTGATTTCGTTTTTACTATTTTTATTATGTTCAACTTTTAAAAAAGCAGGATCAATAACAACCCTTCTTACTATATTTATTCTTTTCTCATTACCCCTCTCTTATTATTGGACGTCTGGGATTACCACTCAAAAAATATTGTGCGGCTTGATTCCTCACCGTGATAGCATGTATTCCTACCTAAATGCACGTAATGCACTGAATGGGAAATTATTCGGCATGATGACCGTTGGCCGGCCGATGTTTCCAAGTTTTCTAGCGTTTCTTGTAGCAATCGCACAAGACAATATTCAGACCATGTTGATTATTATGGTAACGTTGTGCGCTTTTTCTCATTTTTTTCTGTGTAGAGAAATCCAGATAAAATTTGGTCGATTACCTATGGCCATTTATATGGCTGTATTGTATGTATTCTATTCAAGGTGGATACCTCATCTTGCCTCAGAACAAATGGGAATTCTTCTGGCAACATTAGGACTAGCTTTGATTCTGTGTGGTATGCGTTTGGTTAATAAAAAAATCATTCTTTTAGGGATTTTAATTATTACCTTAGCACTGATAGCACGTATCGGTGCTATGTTTGTATTACCCTCATTGGCTATTTTTATGGGTTTGGCTTATACGAAAAAGAGATTTTCATTTAAGGATTTTGGTTGGGCAGTGATTGCCGTCCTTGTTGGCTTTCTTATCAACACACTAATTTATAATTTACTTTCAGACCCTGCCGTTATGCCTTTTGCTTCTTTCGTGAATGCCCTGTATGGCCAATCAAAAGGTGGAGCTGGTTGGACAATTATTCAAAAAGATTTTCCTGGATTATCAGATCCATATGAAATCCTCGAGCTTGCCTTAATTAATATCAAGAACTATCCGTTAGGAATGATAATAAGCATTGTAAAGTCTTATCGGGATTTTTTATTACCAGGAAAAGATAATGCATTTGTATTCATAACCAGCCATGGAAATTCTATTAGTGTTTATCTTGCATGGATATTTACATGGTTTTTTTCTATATATGAATTAATTAATTCATATCGCAATAGAAATGAACCATTTAATCTATTTAAAATATTAATATTTTTGGGTATTTTGCTATCCGTACCTTTTGCACCGCCCCGTGATTCAGGATCGATGCGTACCTACGCAGCTACAGTTCCAATGCTGCTATTATTACCTGTCGCTGGTTTTGCGAGGTTCTTGGAGAAGGTTGTCGCATTACGTAATAAAAAGAATTTGCCACAAAAGATGAATTCATTAACGATTGTAATTTACTCACTAGTGATAGTTGGTGTGATTGTCTTTCCACCCATATTTATTAGAATATTTTCACAACCAGTTAATTTTCAGGTAAATCAATGTACGTCCGAACAAATTCCAATTAGTTTTAAATTGGATTACGGGTCATATATAACAATTGTACCTGATGGAACTGAACCATGTGGTAATACACCGAACATCTGTTTATCAAAATTCATCAACGATGGCAGTTATGGATTTCAGGAGTTATATAATGCTATTGTTAAATCCATAAATGACACTAAAACCCCGGTAATCTTTACTGTGGTAAATGACTTAAATACTGGTAGATATTATCATCTCTTAATTGATAAAAATGATTTACCCGATTTTTCAAAATCTCCACCAATATATTCAGCGTGTCTTCAGTTAATCGATCAAAAAGAATTTTTATACTCAGCAAGAACATTAATCAAAGAAAGACTATCTTCTAAATAAGGACTGCTGGAGGACAGAAGTTATTTTTCTGACCGCTTGGATAGGTTTGATTTGATTGAAGCAGAGGAAGAAGAGAAGAGTGTTTGATGCAGTAGCAAGGTGTTCTGGTATACAAGGTTAGGATATCAACGAAATAACCGCTTTATGATGGCAATGATTGAGTTCTGGTCAAATCCTGCGATTTTTTTCACGTGAGCACCATTTTTCACCTCCTGGCAATTAAATCAGGATGAAGCATTGCACGGCGCAAGCAAATGCAGCCCCTTCTGGTATATCAGCAGTCCTTAATAATGGCACCAAGAAAGGGAAGCGTACTTTTCGTGGAATAAAGGTAAAATTGTCATATTAGCTTTGGGGTCGTGCGAACTATCGGATTGAAAAAAAGCTGAAAATTTAGGTAATGATAAGCCATAAAAATATGTAGAGGATTGATTGATGAAAGGGAAAAATATTCTGTTTTTTGTAATTTTAGTGTCGCTGGCCGCTTGCCTGCCGGGCGCAGGTAGTAAATCAGGGGGTGGAAGTGGAGTATCTTCCAATTTACCAGCAGGTGCAGCCGTACCTGCGGGACCAGCTCTTATTAGCGGGTTAATTGAATACACTAATGACTTTGTGGTAGAAACTTATTATGTTGAGCATGCCGTTATGCTGACGGATATGACCAGCTTTGTGGTGCGTGATCAGGAATGGGAGCTGCCGATTGAGTCACAGGTGCTGGGTTACGTTAGCGTGGATGAGGACAACAACCGTGCCGAGTACCGGCTGGCGCTGCCGCTTGTGCCGGAAGGGCTGCTTAATGATGTGGATAACGATAGAAGTAAGGATGCTGGTCTGCAAATCTTCGCAGTGGCATATTCACCTAACCTGACTGGCGGGGTTTTCTCAGAAGGCGATGATAGTTCTTTTGGCTGGCCAGCGTATCTGGCGTCGGTCACTACGGATAGCGAGAACCAGGACGAGCTTACCGGCGGCAGACTGGTCATTTGGGCACCAGACGGTAAGCAGCAGTTCCCCAGCGGCTTTGGTAATGATGGGTTGCTGTTCACAGCGGATGACCCGCTGATGGATGTGCCCGCTGGTTATGCCATCATTGACCTGGATGAAACCCCCTTTGAGATTATTCGCCACCAGCAGGTGCGCATGGACCTGTATGAGCCGCCAGACGTGGCGCTGAAGGACTTCTCTGATCTCTCCTTCACGGAGGCATTCAACCAAATGTATGAGATTGTGCGCAAGGAGTATGCCTTCAATGGCATTGAGAGTAAACAGCCCGATTGGGATGCACTTTATGGACAGCTCTACCCACGCGTGCAGGAAGCAGAAGATAACCGTGATGGTTATGCCTATTTCCTGGCATTGTATGATTTCACACTGGCTTTCAGGGATGGACATGTCGGTTTGGATGGCGGAGATTACCAAGCTCTTTATAACAACGAAAATATCCTTGGCGGCTATGGCTTTGCCATACGCGAGTTGGATGACGGGCGCGTGCTGGTGGTTTATGTGCTGCCGGGTGGTCCCGCTGATGTGACTGGCATGCGGTTAGGTGCTGAGGTGATGGCTTTCAATGGTGTGCCCATTGGGCAAGCAATCAGCCAGGTGGTGCCATTCCAGCCGCAATCTACGGATTTCGGCTTGCGCCTTGAGCAGTCCATTTTCTTGCTGCGTAAGTCAATTGGTCAACAAGCTGAAGTAACCTTCAAGAACCCGGGTGGAGCGGTACAGACAGTTAAGCTGATCTCGGTCTATGAAACGGAAAGTTATTATGCAGTTATTCTTGGCGGTTCCTTGGAACCTTATGATGATGATTTACCGGTGGAATACCAAATCCTGCCGCAGGGTAATGGTATTGGCTATGTCAAAGTGAATTCAAATTACGATGATTTGAACCTGCTGGTGCGCATTTTTGAAAGGGCGCTGCAGACTTTTGAGGATAATGGGATTCCATATTTGATAATTGACATGCGCATGAATTCTGGCGGCGCACCAATGGGGCTGGCAGGACTTCTATATGCTGATGAGATCCCGCTTGGGCAGTTGGAGTATTACTCAGACCGCACCGGGCAGTTTGAACCTGATGGTCCACGTGATAAAGTGCTGCCAAATGTTAATCAGTATTATTTCGATGAAATGGTGCTGCTGGTGGACCAGTTCTGCTTCAGCGCCTGTGAGATTGAAGCTTACGGTTTCAGCCAGGTGCCAGACATGGTCGTGATGGGACAGTTTCCGACCGCTGGCGTGGAGGCAGAGAAAGCCCGTGGTGAATTCCTCATGCCGGAAGAGATGACCTTGAATATTCCCACCGGTCGCTTTACCTTACCGGATGGCAGTATCTTCCTGGAAGGTGTCGGCGTGGAGCCGGGTATCCGCCTGCCGGTGGATGAAGACTATGTGCTCTCTGACGAGGATGTGGTTTTGCAAGCTGCTGTCGATTACATGCTTAGCCAGGAATAATTTCTCTCCCTTGCAAAGCACACCACAGGGTGATAGGGACAGGTTAGCTGAGGGTTTCATAGGATCTCTCATTTATTTTTTGTAATCCTATGAAACAGGTTAAAAATGCCAAGTAAGATCAGCACCTCACCTGCTGCAAACCATCCCCAAGGGAAATGTTGTGGTATGAACTGCTCTACTACCTGGATGAATGCAGGGTCATTGAACAACCCCAGTATATTTTGCCAGAAGCCACCCCCTATGAGCAGAATAGTGTAATCGCGAATAAAAATAGTGAAAATGATCAAGGAACCACTATTCAGCAAAGACCATTCCAGCAGTTTGATTTTGACCTTAATCCCTTGGTGAGTGGCATGCAAGATGATGCCTGCTAATGCAATCATTGTCGTTGCACAGATAACTGGCGCCAGCA
Organism: Anaerolineae bacterium; assembly: GCA_011176685.1. Taxonomy (GTDB): domain Bacteria; phylum Chloroflexota; class Anaerolineae; order Anaerolineales; family Anaerolineaceae; genus A373. Next base: position 6,154 of record DUED01000059.1, on the reverse strand, counting down.
CTGGACCAACCCAGGCGATGGGTATTAGAAAGAGGATGTCCCATTCCAGCAGCGTCGCTGGCCAATCTAACAGGACCTTCAGCCATATATAGTAAAAGATATCCCACATACCGAAATTGAACAGGAAATATGCCAGCCACTCGCTAAAAGAGCGGGCTGCCAGTGCACTAACAGCCACAAGCATTGCCATGGTGGCGAACTCGCGTATGATTTCAACGCGGAAAGTTGGCAGATCAAAAATTTTGAGGGGAAAGTAGAAACCACTGGGAAAGTAATGCTGGCGCAAGTAAACAACCAGGACTGCTTCAAGCAGTGCCATGGCTGTGCTGTAGAGTGTCATCCAGATGATGGCTCTCCCAATGGATGAACCCTTTTTGTCATCCATGTTGCCTCCTTACTTTCATCCGCTGTTCCATGGAAATTTTATCAAATTGGATTTTACTAATCATACCGTTACTGTCCCTTTTAAAGCAAAAAATCTCTCATTTACTCTCCGGTCTGTATAATATGTTCAGAAGGTATGGGTCATGTTGTACCTGGGGTGTGCAGCGTAATTTAAGTAACCACTCCCCTTTATGTCATCCTGAGCGTAAGTGATCGCGAAGCATATTGTAAATAAGGATCTCGTTTTGCTAACCGGAGATTCTTCTTCGTACAAGCGTACTCATCAGAATGACATACTGTGGCTGTTTGTCATTTCCTAAGGGTATGCTGCATGATCGTAAAAACGTACTCATTAGGAGATATGTTGTGACTGTTCGTAATTTTGCTGAGCTTATACTCTTACCATTGTGAAAATACCAATGATGTTATAATTTCTTTTACCCTATAGGGGCCCGTAGCTCAGTGGTAGAGCACGCGGCTCATAACCGCTTGGTCGTAGGTTCGAATCCTACCGGGCCCATATTTTAACCTTGAGGTCCCTCCACTATGACAAAATTACTCCGAATTTATCGGGGTATTTTGCTTTAAAAGAGTAATGATTTCATCAAGTTTTTGATTAAGATCAGTTGTTAATTCCGGTTTTTCAGGATTAAAATTTGAAAGTAATTTCTTTTTATCTGCATTAGAAAGCATCCCATAAATCCCATCTGTAATACTAATATTTGAATGCATCAAGTTTTGACTTAGAGCTTTTAATTGAGCTAAGGTTGTGAAATTTTTGATCCCGAAAACAGCATAACCATGTCTAAATTTATGCGGAGAGTGGAAAGGTAACCCAACACGTTCTAACCAATCTTTGAGGTCCTTATATGCCCTTGAAGATCTGTTTGCCCCTATTGTCGAAATAGAACTATCAAAAGTACCTTTTTTAGGGGATAGGGGAGAAAACCAATAGGAACTATCAGGCAAATGACTTCTAATCAGACGATCCCAATTCTTGACCACCACTAATAATTCAGGGATAAGTAATAAATCAGTCGTAGCGCTTTTCCCAAATTTTGTGTGAACTCCTAAGGATGGGAATTGATAAATCTCATAATTTTCCAAATTTACTGCTCTGATTGGGAGTGTAACAAAAGCACCAATCCTTATTCCTGAAAGAAACCAGAGTACAGCAGCTGCTCTAATTCTTTGATCCCTAAGACTGTAAATTGGGGCATTGGTTATTTTTTGAATTTCTTCATAGGTAACAAACTCATGAATTTTTTCTTCTTCCTGCAACCTAGGCAATTTTATTGTTCTAAGCCATGCAGGGGATAATTTATGTCTATAACCTGCTTTATTTATGGAAACCCACTCTATGAATCGTTTATTCGCACTAACAAGCTTTCTGATGTATTCTGAGGAGTATTTTGGCTCTTTTCTAGATAATACATATTCTGAAAAAACCGGACGAATCTTTGGAGCTTTTTCAATCGGCCTTTCATCCAACCATTCAAGCGTATGGCGTAACCAAGTTTCTTCAAGTCCGATTGTTTTACTGGAAACCTGATCAATTTCCTTCCTATACTTTAAGTATTTTTTTACTAATTTCCCATTGCTACGATTTATCATCTATCGGTTTTCCCCTGGTGATGATCCTTGCGATTCTACGTCCACAATTTGGACAATTACATAGATAATAAAATAGCCTGTCTTCTTGTTTTCGTTCTGGAGAGATCATTCTGACAGGTTTCTTACAAGTCAGACAGAATGCTTCATTATGTTTTAAAACTCGTTTTTGGTAAAGATCAATTATCCAATTTCTAAAATCTTCTCCATTGATCCAATGCCTACCTTTTGAATCTTTTTCATGAGGACAACCCAAAGGTATATAAACCCGATAAACTTGTCTTTTATTGAATCCGATTTCACCAGCCAATTCTGAGGGAGAATACATCATATCCAATAACTTAACCAATCTGTTTTTTTGATTACCGTTTAACCTGCCTTTTAGAATGATTTCGTCAGATTTATTTACCATTATTTTTTCTCTTTTCTGAGTTTGCTCCTCACGTCGTAAACTCAGAAAATATATTTATTACTATTTATTAATAGACGCACCTCGGGGGTCAAGTAAAAAGTTATAACGAGCACCCCTTCTATTTCTTCCCCGATTGATCATTTTATTTATTACTTCTGATGATTGTGTATCCACGATTACACTAAAAGCAGGAGCAATTTGGTTTTCATACCAATTTAATATTTTTTCCATTGAAACTTCTTTTGGATTTGATAAAGTTACCCATGCTCTGCCAATGCTTTGTGTAAATTCATCCCACCAAGGTGTAGAGAAATCGACATAATCCCGAAGATGCCCGATCATTATTTCGTACCAATTAGTGATATTGTCCGCTCCAAATAATTCACAAGTGATTAAGTGTGCTCTTTTGTCTCTCATCTGAAATTCAAGTCTTGTAGGACCGCGTTTGTTATAAACAGTGATCATTCTCTGAGAAGTTGAAGAACCTAATTCAACCGTATAAGTACCGATTTCATCGTTATCTCGTAATTGAAAAGGAGAACCATGGAATTTAAGAGTTTCCCTCTTCGCGAGAGATCGAAGCTGATTTTCTTTTATAGCATGCTCCACATCTTGGGGATTAAATGGCACATTATCAAAGGCAAAATCCAATCGCCTATATTTATATTGGTCATTGAAATTTGAACTTAAATATTGTTCTAATGCTTGAAAATATTCCCAGTTGATATGATCGCATGCTTTGCCTGGAATTTCTATGTGAAAATAATCTTCATTTTTTCGAATCGGATTTAGATACATTTTTCAACAAGCCAATCAGATATCCAGACAAAATAAAGACTATTGGAGTTTAGATTCAAAACCGCAAGGGCCAATAGATTATGGATTGATACATCCAGTATAAATAATTATAGGCGACTTTTCAGCAGATTTTCTCATTGGACTACATCGGCCGCAGGTTCGATTCCCTGTAGTATCAACTGGATGGTTCGCTGGCTGTAACCCTGCCTTCTGAAGGTTACTATAGAAGCTTTAAATCTGTTTAGGATCACGCTCGTTGAGCTTAATTTTTCCAAAAACTAGTATACGGTGGTTGTTTAAACGAGCATGACAGTGATAGAAGGGTTTAGGCCGGACAGTTCCTTGATTGTCCAGTCTACCAGTATTAATTCCAGCCGTTAAAGGTGGGCTTGTGAAGACAGTGCTAGACAGACTGGAATAACTCACTTTAGGGAGAATCAGAGGAATAAGTTTCACTGCCAAACACATCCCGCACAACTTCGAGCATATCGAACTGATAATTACCAGCCGGATATTTCGGTCCATGATTCTCAGTAGGTTCAATGGTTGTAGCTTCTTGCCAGCAGTTCCAGGTGTTGATCCAGATAAGTTTCAGCCCCTGACTGCCTAGTGGTTCGGCGTGCTTCCGAGCCACCTCCGCCATAGCAGTTACCTGGTCCTTGCTGATGGCTGGTACATATGTGGAATGGTTTGGTCTAGCAAGACGTTCGTCATATTGAGGCGCCCATGCTGGCTGAAAGTTCACGTACTCCTCCCTGCCAATGACTTTCAAGTCTTTAATATTTTCTTGCCATCTCTCAAATGTTTGGTCTACATCATTCGCAGCATCACCAACATCCTCCCATGATGAAGCGTCAAGACCAGGGATTAAAAATGTGAAGCTCGTATTCCCATCGAAAAGCGCGGCATGATGCTGGTCAAAGTGATTCGCAGCAACCTCTTCCCCTACGATAAATACATCATACCCATAATCAGCAACTCCTTGGCGGACATCCAAAATGGCCCCCTCTAGATCCCCTACAAAAGCGCCTGAGGCCCAAATGTAGATTACAGGACGCCCATCAATGGTCAAATATTGAGGATTACCAAAATACTTGCGTGCAAAACGTTTGAAATCATTTACAAATATGTTATACACATCCGGTTGGTCAAAATCTAGACCATCTACATACTGCTTCAGCCCAGGTGTCTGATCAAGACGCAACGGAAAGTCGTAAAAAATGACCCAACGGACTTTATCTATGTTAGGTGATTTTAAAAATACGTCGTCTAATGTGTTTTCCATTGAATCGCAGCAACTAACAATTCCGCGCGGTATTGTCCACTCGATTGAGAAAGCGTCAACACCATATTCCGACGCCCACTCAATTTGCTGATAAACGACATCCGGATCGCTTGACCTATAGTCCCCTAAAAGCGGGTAAAGCGCCGTATCCCGTTCTCCTGATTCGTTGTAAAAACCTCCATGTATACCTGGACCATAATACCAGAAGTTCAGTTGGGCAATCACAATGTATTCATTATTTACTGGTTCCAGTTGTTGAGCAGCGGGGATGGTGAACTGCTTCACGTTCTCACCCGATGGTTGTATACCTTGCCAAGAAAACGTTTTACCCGCTTTCAATTCGTTTCCAGAGAATTTGGATATCTCGACCGTTGTCTCTCCCATATGCCCACGATTGATTTCGAAGATAAGATCACTTCCTGAAGTATCTTTTGCTATGGATATATCCGCAACTAGTTCAACAGATTGCTCAGCGTTTGCTTGTTCTATCGGCTGCATAAGCCTGAAGAGACCCTGCTCAAACTCAGCCAAACTTGCATCATGGTCTGCTGAAAGGACTGTATGATTTTTAATACTCCCCCCCTCGACCAGGCCTAATGTTGTCCAATCCGACGTCGTCGTGATATGGATCTGCAAATCCAAGATAGGGAGAATTTCATCATCCTGCGGTGTAGGTGTTGGTTCAAGGGATATCCCTTCGGTTGCGGCCAGTGGTAGATTTGGACTTGAAGTACATCCTATTGACATAAATACCACAATCATGAGCCATCTAGAGAGTCTGTTCATTTTAGTTGTCTCCTTCTCTGTTTGGTTACCTAACAATCGTGTGAATAGCTTACTGGCTCTGACCTAAAACTATTCAAAAACAAAACCGTTTTTATCAGCATCGCTCAGCTTGCCAATAAACAAATTAGATTTCTGCTATGCTATGGATGAGTGCGGAAGTGAAATGACAATCTTTAGTTTTTTTACTTAATCTTTGCTTTCCTCTTATTTATTTACATTATAGGTATTAGTTAAGAGTTATTCAAGCTAAAAAATTTCTTAAAGGATATGCGTAGCTGTTACCAATCCCCGATCACATTCAGCGCTACAAAGACCTTGCCATGCTCTCTACCACGCTTTGGATCATTGTATGTCGTCAGAGAAAATGGGACAAAAAGGCATATTAACTAAGAGACACTTTTTAGAATTATACACTCGCTGGTGTCTGCAAGTTTTGCAGGCGCCTTTCTCGTAAGTTTAAGCTCCCCTGACTTCGAATCAGTCAATCCGATCATCTTCCTACATATTGGTGTGGGAGCGGCCATCACCATCAGCGCGGCAATGAGACTTACCTGCCTGCGCCCCCTAAGTGTGTGCCCTGTAAGGGCAAACCCATGAATAGTATCTTGAGAATCATCAAATATTTATCTAGATCAAATAATTCCAAAATGACAATTCATTTGCAGGTATCTGAAACAATCTGACTGCGAGTTTCTTAATATGCTGCAACTCGCTAATAAATTAGGACTGTTTCCCGCCGTTTCCGTTCAAGGCCCTCCCAAGTCTAGGGAACCACCTGGGTACTCTCTTAATATAGTCTATCCATTCCTGGCCAAATCGGTTTTCCAGATTAGGTTCCTCAATTAGAACAGTAAATGTGTGGATTGCCCGTATGAGAA
>DUED01000058.1 GCA_011176685.1 Anaerolineae bacterium | reverse complement strand
TGCTGGCAATTTCTTCAACCAGTACGATTTGAGCGAAAGAGATCAAATATAACGCCAGCAAATAAGAAATTTTGCTCTTTAATTGGAGTAGAGATGTCAGCAATAATGAAGTCGTAATTAGAATTAAAGTCGCAATGATTAAAAGCATAATTTATTCTTGTTCAATAACCAGGCCAGTGGAATGGTTATTATACTTGCCCTGTGTAAAGAAAAAAAAGGAATTAGATGTACAAATGTTTTAGTAATGCTTTCTTGGAAATATTCTTGCGTTACCTCTTAAATGTCATAAATGTTATGCTGATGATAAGCACCACAATATCCAGCCAGCGCATAAGCGGATTGGGGTTAGTGTAAGCTGGCAGTGTTTATTGGTCATACGTACTTTTGGAGGACTGTGCCAATAAGTCCTTAAAGTGCTGAACAAACACGCGTTGATATTTTAGAAATTCTTGAGTGTACATATGGTCTCTGATTTAATCCAATCTTGCGCTAGAATTATAGTTAATGGAAATTAATAAATTAAAAACCTCAAAAGAATATATAAAGTCTCACTTGGCATGTTTAAGCATAAAGTCAAAAAGGTAAAAGCAGTTGATGGCATCTCTTTCGATGTGCAAGAGGGGAAACTGTTTGGTCTGTTGGGTCTCAACGGTGCTGGAAAAACCACTACAGTCAAGATGCTGACCGCGCTGCTTATTCCCATGGGTGACACAGCCCGCATTATGGGTTATGACATTGTTAAACAAGCGCAAGAGATTGCCATCGGTCCAACGCTGGCTTTTTTAGGTTGTTCTCTTTTTAGCTGGTTTGAGTATGCCGCGAAGCAACGCGGAACGCTGGAGGTATTTTAAAGGTATTTCAATGTCGAAACCGATTTATCTGGATTACAACGCTACCACACCCATTGCTCCTGAAGTAGCAGAGGCAATGCGCCCTTTTATTTATGAGCATTTTGGCAATCCTTCCAGTACACATGCTTTTGGAGTTGCTGCCAAAAAGGGTGTAGAGAAAGCCCGCCGTCAAGTTGCTGAAATGCTGGGTTGTGAGGTGGATGAGGTCATCTTCACCAGCGGCGGGTCTGAATCCAATAACATGGCGATTAAGGGGATTGCCTATGCTTACCGCGATAAAGGCAATCACATCATCACTTCTGCGGTTGAGCACCCGGCAGTGATGGAAGTGGTGAAATTTCTAAAAAAACAGGGTTTCACGATCACCATTCTGCCAGTTGATGAATACGGTTTGGTTAACCCCGGGGATGTAGAAAGTTCTGTAACATCACAAACTATTTTAATCACAATAATGCATGCGAATAATGAGGTTGGCACTATCCAGCCCATCAAGGATATTGCTGCGATTGCACATGCACATGGTGCTCTGATGCATACGGATGCAGCCCAATCTGTAGGCAAAATCACTGTGCAGGTGAATGAATTAGGTGTAGATCTGCTTTCCATTGCGGGTCATAAATTTTATGCCCCCAAAGGAGTCGGTGCACTGTATCTTCGAAGCGGTGTGAAACTGCAGCGGCTTGTTCATGGTGCTGAGCATGAGATGAATATGCGCGCCGGGACGGAAAATGTGATTGAGATCGTGGGTTTGGGGACGGCAAGTGAGCTAGTCAGCGGAAACCTAGAAAGTTATAGTATGCACATGCACACTATGCATGAACAGTTAGAAAGACGGTTGCGCGAGCGATTCCCTGATCTGCGAATTAATGGACATCCTGAAAAGCGATTACCCAACACTACCAGCGTCAGCTTTCGCGGCTTAGAAGCTAATACAATTCTCGCGGAATTGGAAACTGTGGCTGCTTCTGCAGGAGCGGCCTGCCATGCAGACCGTGTGGAAATCTCACAGGTGCTGTCTGCAATGGATGTGCCGCTTGAATACGCCATGGGGACTATTCGCCTGACAGTAGGCCGCACTACAACAACTGAGGAGATAGACCGCGCAGTCGATGAAATCAGCCAAGTGGTGGAGGGATTACAGCCACAAGGTCAAATAAAAATTGCCAGTACTATGCCCGGGAAGATAAAGCTCACTCAATTTACGCATGGTCTGGGTTGTGCTTGCAAATTACGCCCGCAATTGTTGGAGAAAGTATTGAAAAATGTACCTCTGCCGCAGGATAAACGTATCCTGGTAGGAACGGAGACGGGAGACGATGCCGCAGTGTACCTCATCAATAACAACACTGCCTTAGTGCAGACAGTGGACTTTTTCACGCCAATTGTGGATGATGCCTTCCAGTTTGGTGCTATTTCAGCAGCCAATTCTCTAAGTGATGTGTACGCCATGGGTGCCAAACCGCTCTTTGCCTTAAATATTGTTGGTTTCCCCAGTAATCGTTTACCACTTTCTGTGTTAGAAGAAATCCTGCGAGGGGCACAGTCTAAAGCAGAGGAGGCTGGCATTGCAGTTATAGGTGGGCATACTGTTGATGACACAGAACCCAAATATGGCATGGCAGTCACTGGTGTAGTCGCATCGGACTGCATCATCACCAATAGTCATGCACAGCCCGGTGATGTGTTGGTGCTCACCAAGCCAATTGGTACCGGGATATTAACCACAGCATTGAAACAAGGTTTGCTTGAAGAGCATCAGCAGCAACTTGTCATTGCGACTATGTCTGCTTTGAACCGTGCGGCTGCTGAAGCCATGCAAAAATTTGGGGCGCACGCCTGTACTGATGTGACCGGTTTTGGACTAGTGGGTCACTTGCTGGGTATGATGCGTGGCTCAAACACATCCGCAATAATTTACATGGATAGTGTTCCTATCCTACCAGGAGCTTTTGAGCTGGCAACCTCAGGAGTGGTGCCTGGTGGAACAAAGAATAACCAGGATTACACAGCCCCATATGTCCATTATGCGGAAGGTATTACTCACACTAATAAAGTTCTGCTAAATGATGCACAGACATCAGGCGGTTTATTGATTTCGTTGTCCGCAGATAAAGCACATGAGCTTATCGCTCAGTTAGGTCATGACGGAGTTCAGACAGTGCAAATTGGTGAAGTAATGGAAAGTAAAGGAAAGATAAGGATCGTAGTTCGATAATATTTATTGAACTTCTATTTGAAATTATTGTAAAAAAGTCAGGTTTATAGCATGCGTATACGAGAAGAATATTCAATTTCTTGCCACCTTGGCACAGTGAGCATCTTTCCTATTAATTATGACACTATGATTGAACAAGTAGTTCCAGAAAATCCAAAAGAGAGTTTTCTATAACACGCGCTGATTAGGGATAGTATCAGGCAAATGGCACCTAGTGGTCCATAGCCAACATACTTATTCAGACCATTTGCTTATGGATTAAGCAGGGAGCAAAGAACAATCAACAGTTGTGTGATTTTTTTTAATATTTCAATCTGATTCCAGAGCTGCTTTATAGGGTTCTGGATTTTCTATCAAATTTGGAAAGTGCATATCTAATTTGTTTAATGTATTGACAATGATAGAAGCCACGATAAGGTTGCGGATCCAATTGCGATTTGCTGGTACCACAAACCACGGCGCCCAGTCTGTGCTGGTGCGGCAAAGCATCTCCTCATATGCTTCCTTATATTTTCCCCACAATTTTCTTTCCTCAATGTCTTTGGGGTTGAACTTCCAATTTTTTTGTGGATCTTCAAGCCGTTCAAGGAAGCGCTTTTTCTGTTCTTCCAGATCGATATGCAGGAAGAACTTGAGGATGGTTGTGCCTTCCTCTGTTAGTATCTGTTCAAATTCGTTGATATGTCTATAGCGTTTGCTCCATACTTCGTGGGGTACTAGTTTATGTACGCGCACAACTAGAACATCTTCGTAATGCGAGCGGTTGAAAATGACCATCTCCCCCTTACCTGGTACTTTAGTATGTACGCGCCATAAATAATCATGGTCTAATTCGATTGGAGTAGGAACCTTAAAGTTGGCGACTTTTACTCCCTGTGGATTGACTTTTTTAAATACTGCCCGAATGGTGCCATCTTTTCCACCTGTATCTAATGCTTGAAATACGATCAGGATCTTATGTTTGTGTTCTGCATAGAGCTTTTTTTGCAGCGAGCCCAATTGAACACAAAGTTGTTTGAATTTCTTTTTGCATTCCCTTTTTTCCCCCTCGAAATCACCAAGTGCATTTGGGTCATAATCACTAAGTCTTACTTTCGCATTGGGCTTGATATGGTATTTTTCCATTTTTACACTCTTCTTATTGTAAATTATGTTTAAATTATTTTATGCCATCATCAAGAGAATTATTATTATTATTCATCATATTCGCCTGCATAGAAAATTCGTCTCATATGATGTATCCTTCTTAGGCAATCCAACATTTGCCCATATGCACAGCGATATTACCTTGAACTTCCATGACAGCAACCTGCAGTGATGCGCGTTGCTTATCCTTGGTTGTCAACATGTAAAAAGTATCTTTGGCAGATTTGCCTTTATGCAGAAGCTTAAGTCCTAATGGGCCATAACTGACCCCTGCCATAGATTGCGTGGCAACAGCTCCCACGCCTGCTTCTGCCCATGGACAAAGTGAAACTACAGCAAACCAATGGGATTGTACAGCGCCACTAATTTACCCTGTTTGTGTATCACGTACCATAATAGAGAAAGTATGCATCAGTTAAATGTTTGTAATCTCACTAGCATTAAAATTTAGATCTCTGTCCAACGTGCAAAGATTGCCCTCGAAATGACCCGACCGGCACTTTTTTCTTTCTGGGCTAATTCACCAGCGGAAAAGTAGCCATTTCTTTTAGATAGATAATCCTTTAAAGCCCAATAGAGTGTCAAAGCGGATGCTTTTACTGCGTACGCGGTCAAGACTAAAAAGCTTGGATCTGGGCTAAGAATAGTGATGCAAGCTTCAAGCATACGTGGTAAGTAACGATAGAATTCCCATATTTCGCCTTTTGGTCCTCGACCAAATTTTGGCGGATCAAGGATAATGCCTTCATAGGTGTTTCCCCGTCTGGCTTCACGGCGTACGAATTTAAGCGCGTCGTCTACAATCCAGCGAATTGGTTTGTTTTCGAGTTTTGATAACAGCTGATTTTTTTTCGCCCAATTAACAGCCCGGCGCGAGGCATCCACATGTGTCACTGCTGCACCAGCGAGGGCAGCCGTAAGCGTTGCAAGCCCTGTGTAACCGAATAGATTAAGTAACTTGATTGGTCGGTGAGCGCCTTCAATTTGATCCCTAATCCAATTCCATTGGGGGGCTTGTTCTGGAAAGATGCCTATGTGTCTGGAATGGGATAACTGGATGAGACAATGCAGATTTCCCAGAGAGATGTTCCACTTCTCTTCAATAGGCTTGTGAAATTTCCATTGCCCACTGGCGATTCCCGATGGTGGTTGGTAGACAGCGTGAACTTTTTTCCATTCACTGGCAGGAAGTGCAGGTTTCCAGATGGCTTCTGGTTCGGGCCTTTCAAGCAAATAGGCACCGTACCGCTCCAGTTTTTTCCAATTGCCTGAATCAAGTAATTCATAATCCTGCCATTCAGGTGGGAACAATAGGTCTATCTTATTTTGTGGGTTTTTTTCAAGATGTTCCATTTTGGAAATAATAAATAGTAGAGTATTGCCTAATCAACAGTATACCAGTGACATGGAAAGTGATAGCTTCAGTTTTGAAAAGAATGATGGCTTGATTGTGTGGGTTGAAAAACTTATTTGTAGAAAGATTTTTCATGAATTTCTAAGCAGATTATGTAAAGTATTATTTGAGAAAATTTGGAAAATCTGGTATATTCCAAACTTGTAAGAAAAAGGAATATGATGAGTGGATTTGAAGAACAACCAAAAAAATCATGCCTGTTTAGTTGTTTGAGCTTCATTGGTGGCACGATTGGCCTATTGATTTTTGCGATAGTATTTTTCTTTGGTCTGTTTCTCGCTTTACGGGCGGCAGGTGCCTATCTGATTGTTGCCAGTAACCTGGAGAGCGCTAATGCTATCGTAGTATTAAGTGGTGGAGATGAGAGCCGCATGCAGGAAGCGTTACGATTGTATAACGAAGGATATTCGAAATTAATAATTCTGACTGAAACAGGAAATTACGCTGAGGGTTATTCTCACCTACACAGTTTTGATATGCGTATCCAATTGTTGAACAATGGTGTCCCAAGTGGGAATATCCTAATAACAGATCGTGTAGTTGATAATACCCAGGAAGAGGTACAAGCAGTTAAAACCTTATTGACAAACCGGCATCTCGAGTCTTGTATCGTGGTCACAGATCCATACCATACAAGACGTGCTTTTAAGATTTTTTCAGATGTTTTTACTGATAGTGGGATTAAGGTGAGCATTCAACCGGTAAGGGGACACTGGTACAACTCACGCACATGGTTTCTGAAGCTGGATGGCTGGCGTTTTACTGTTCTTGAATATCTAAAGCTGATGGCATATCAACTTGACTAAGAAGATGTTAATAGCAAAAGAGCCGCTGTACAGCGACTCTTTTGTTTTTTCTCAATGAAAATTTCTATGAAACAATTTCGACGTCTGATGCTTGTAATCCTTTCGGACCTTCTTCAACTGTGAATTCCACAATTTGCCCTTCTCTCAGGGAGCGATAACCATCTGCATTGATAGCTGAAAAATGAACAAAAATGTCATCTCCACCATCTTCCCTGCCAATAAAACCATAACCCTTAGAAGGGTTGAACCATTTTACGGTTCCTGTAGTACGTTCTGCCATTCTATTACTCCATCTTTTATCTTAAAAAATATTCGCAGGTTCGCCTTTTTTCATGAGATTATTATGTTATCAGACGAAAAACCTGCGACCGACGGTTGGAAGATTATCACTGATTTTTCTTTATGTCAAGCAACTGTATAGGTTCAATACAAAAGTATAATTTAATGAGAAGGAACTACAAAAAGCAGGTGAATTCAAATGTCAATAAGAAAAAGCAATTATCTAGTGTTAGTGGAATTAATATTCCTTTTGTTATTTTTATTTGGCTGCACAATTGCTCCATCTCTTTCTAATAATGGTTTGCTTTTTCTAGATGATTTTTCTCATACAGGGAAGGGATGGGATATTTGGGAGAAGGAGGATGGGTCAACAATTAATTATTATGAGATGGGCTGGTCTTCATTATTAATTCTGCAAATTATGATTATGTCTCAACCCCACGGGGTGAATTCGAGGATGTGCGTGTGGAGACAGTGGTTAAAAGGTTGACTGGTCCAGATGATAATACATTTGGTTTAGTGTGCCGTTTCCAGGATGAACATAATTATTATGCCTTCTTAATATCTTCAGATGGTTATTATGGGATTCTCAGAGTGAAAGCTCAACAATATCATCTTCTCACTGGGGATAGTATGCAATTCTCTTCTTGTGTGAGGCAAGGTGATGCGCCAAATCACCTGCGAGCAGATTGTGATGGAACGGACTTGACATTTTATATAAATGAATATGAGCTGGCTCATGTTAGTGACGCTTCTTTCCCTTCTGGTGGAATTGGATTAACTGCAGGGACATATGATGCTCCTGGGGTTGTTATCTGGTTTGATAATTTTGTTGCCCTAACACCGTAAACATGAGAATTTTTTTAGACACAATTGGTTGTCGCCTGAATCATAGCGAGATTGAACAAATGGCTGCCCAGTTCCGTACAGCAGGTCACGCAATCGTTGCTTTACCAGGGGAAGCTGACCTTGTGGTAATAAATACCTGTACAGTAACAAATGCGGCTAGTTCTGATTCGCGCCAAAGGATAAGGCAGGCAGCTCATGCAGGAGCTGAGCGTATTATTGTTACAGGGTGCTGGGCTACAATTGATCCTCGAGGTGCAGCCAATTTACCATCCGTCTCGCGAGTAGTAGAAAACGCAAGAAAGAACAGACTTGTTGAAGAGGTTTTAGGGCAATCTTATTCGGAGAGGTCTAATAAGATTCTTCCACGTGAGCCTTTGCCGGGAAGAAATCGGAGGACCAGAGCATTCATCAAAGTACAAGATGGATGTAATAATCATTGCGCTTATTGCATCACGCGTATTGCCAGAGGTGCCGGTAAAAGTAGAGATTTGAAAGAAATTTTTCACGACATCAAGGCGGCCGAATATGGGGGAGTAAAGGAAATTGTGCTTACTGGGGTGAATCTCGGTTCATGGGGGCAGGACTTTCAAGAAATGAAGCCATTATCAGATCTTATTCGTCACATTCTTTGCAATACGAGCATTCCACGAGTGCGGCTTTCGTCTATTGAGCCTTGGGATATCAACGATGACTTTCTTGACTTAATTGAAAACCCACGTTTTTGCAAACATTTACACTTGCCCTTACAGTCTGGTTCTAAGCAAACCTTAAAACACATGGCAAGACAAATTACTCCTGATGGCTTTGCCTTGATTGTGGATAGATTAAGAGCGAAGGATCCAGGATTGGCGATTACAACTGATATTATGGTTGGGTTTCCGGGAGAAACAATTGAGGAATTTAATGAAAGCTTGGAATTTGTAGAACGCATGCAATTCTCAAGAGGGCATGTATTCCAATATTCACCTCGTCCAGGAACTGTTGCTGCAAATATGCCTTTTCAAATTCCACCTGATGTTAAGCAACACAGAAGTGCAATAATACGGGGAGTTGTTTCTAAATCACAGTTATCTTATGAGCAAAGTTTCATTGGCGCGGTCGTCAAAGTGCTATGGGAAAAAGCCGTACAAACTGAAAGCGGTTTATGGCTATTAGATGGTTTGTCTGGAAATTATCTAAAAATCCGTTCAGTTTCATCAATCAATATGTGGAACAAATTATCCGAAGTTAAGGTATTAAGACAAGATAAACGATATTTAATTGGGGAAATCATTGATGATTAATCCATTAATGGAAAAATGCCGAATACGTAAAACTGTTTTGACAGAGGTGTATCTGATAATAATAGTATTTAATGGGGGCTGCGGTTTTCGAGTGAGAAAAAGCGCAGAATAAATAGCGTAGCTGTCTTACAAATTTGACAAAGCTGCGTATTAAATTGTTAAAACACCCTTGTGGTATAATTCTGCCGTTAATTCTGAATTATATTAAAATCGAGGAAAGAAGAAATGCCAAAAAGGACTTATCAACCGCATATTCGACGGCGCGCGCGTGTTCATGGTTTCCGGAAACGCATGGCAAGCGCTGCTGGTCGCAAAGTCCTAAAGCGCAGAAGGTTAAAAGGTCGTTATCGGCTAGCTGTAAAGAAGAACAACTACGTTAAGAATGTACGTTGGTAAAATTATAATTTGAAGAATTTTATTGCGTTTTCATTGGAATTTGTAAGGTTAATGGGTGAAGCGAAAAAATCGTCTTACCCGGACGAAGGATTTTATACGGGTAACGCAAGTTGGCAAGTCATTGATTCACCCGTTGCTTGTATTGGTTATAGCGAAAAATTCACTTTCAGTAACAAGAATTGCAGTTGTAGCGAGTAAATCGATTGGAAATGCAGTTAAACGGAATAAGGCAAAGAGGCGATTGCGAGCATTGATTAATGAGGTTCTTAGCTCCATTAAAGTCGGATGGGATTTGATTTTTTTCGCTCGTATAAGAATGAATGATAGTAGCTACCAAGATCTTCAATGTGCGATTGATAGATTACTTGAGCAAGCAGATTTGAAGGTCTCAAACTAAAGTTGAGATGTTGATTAAAACCAGTTGTTCAAATGAACCAGAATTGCGTGATTGGGTGTTTAAACTTTGGAACATCCCTCAATGGATCCTGTTAATACTGATTCGTGCATACCAAAGGTTTGTTGCAACTGCATTACCGTCGAATACTTGCCGTTTTTATCCTACTTGTTCACATTATGGATATCAAGCAATTTATAAATATGGGGCAGTGAAAGGTTTATTTCTGGCTGTGAAGCGGATAATACGATGTAATCCATTTAATCCGGGAGGTTATGACCCGGTTCCGTAAACAAGATTTATATCTAAATATAAGGTAAATGAATATGAAAAAGAATTTGTCTTCAATAATTTTGCTAATTGTTTTGCTGGGAGTTTTCCTAGGCGGATGTACTTCTGCCGGGGTCGCTTCAAGCTGGCCAGGACTATCTGTTGCTGATGGTGTGGCATATGTTACCTATGGGGCTGAGGTATATGCGGTGGATATTAAAAACGGCAATTTGGTATGGCGGTATCCATCTGAACCAGACAAAGCCATAACGTATTTTGCATCTCCGGCAATAGCGGATGACGTTGTGATAGTCGGAAATTATGGTAATGGTCTCGAAGCGATCAATACCAAAAATGGTGTGAAAAAATGGAGTTTTGATCAGGCAGGTGATCGTTATATTGGTGGTGCCCTGATTTATGGAGGTAAGATCTATGCTCCTAATACAGATTCATACCTGTATGTTTTAGATGAGGATGGGAGCTTACTTTGGCGTTTTAGAACCCAGAAGGCGAATTGGACAACACCAGTAACAAACGGAGATTTACTCTTCTTGTCGTCAATGGATCATTCCCTTTATGCGCTGGATCTAGATTATCCTGAAACAGGATTAGCGTTAGATGAAGGCGGTACACGCACACTTGTCAGTGAACCTGTCTGGAATGCAGATTTAGGAGCAGCTATTTTTGCGGAACCCTCTGTCGGTGATGATGGGAAACTCTTTGTTGGTACTTTAGGGGGCGAATTCTATGCGGTAAATGCAACTAATGGCAAAATACTTTGGAGTTTTGATGCAGATGGCGAATTAGGGAGTGTTTGGGGTCCAGCTGTAATACAAGAAGATATAGTTTTGTTTGGAGATGAAAAAGGCAAGATTTATGCACTGTCTGCCGAAAATGGAAATGAAATTTGGCCAACAGCCTATACTGTCGATTCGTCCATTATTGGGGGCGGGGCTGTTTTACCTGAAGGGATTGTTTTTCCCACTATCGGCGGGAAATTAATTGTAATAAATAAGGAAGGACAAACTCTTCCCGTAATTTCATTGGAAGGAAGCATATATTCAAAACCTATATTTGTAGATGGGAAACAGATAATTGCAATGATTTACAGCGATCATTTGTTAATAGCTCTTGATGAGAATGGAAGAGAATATTGGAGATTTAAACCAGAGGAATAGGAAAGGATACTAAAATGTGGGATGCGATTATTATCACACCATTTATTAATGTTGTGCTGTTTATTTATAATTTGATTGGCCATAACTTTGGATTGGCGATAATACTTTTCACGGTTTTGATAAAATTTGCTACATATCCTTTTACTGCCAAACAAGTTAAAAGCACTAAGGCTTTACAGGAGTTGCAGAAGGATGAAGAATGGCTGGCAATTCAGAAAAAGTACAAAAATGACCGCGATCATCTGGCTCAAGCGCAGATGGAGCTTTATAAGAAGAAAGGCATTAACCCACTTGCATCCTGCTTGCCAACCTTTATCCAATTGCCAATTATTGTTGGTCTCTATCAGAGCATTATCCAAACTATGGGTAGCGCCCCATTGCAAATTCTTAACTTGGCAACACGCATTTCTCCGTGGCTAACAGATGTATTCTCATTCATACCCTGGCTTCAGAACCCGTATACACTTATTCCATTAAATAGCCAGTTTCTTTGGATGGATTTGGGGCGGCCTGAGAGGATTTTTATTCCGGGCATTCCCTTTGGAATTCCTGTGCTAGCAGTTGTTGTTGTTATCAGCAGCTTGTTGCAGATGAAGCTGATGGCACCTCCTAGTGATTCCCAAGCCTCTCAAGCAACCGGTTTTATGAATATATATATGCCGTTGTTAATGGGCTGGTTTGCTTATTCCTTCGCCTCTGGTCTTGCTATTTATTTCGTCACCTCGAATATTATCAGTATTATTCAGTATATGTTGTTAGGAAAAGCTGATTTTAAGAACTTGTTTGCGAAGAAAGAGCCAGCTAAGAATTAGCAGGCTGATTTGAGGGAATAATGAATCAAGAGGATAATACTCTGGAAATCGTTGCTTCTTCGGTTGAAGAAGCGATTCAGGAAGGGTTAAAACAGCTTAATCTGACGCGTGAAGGAATTGAAGTGGAAATTATAGATAAAGGGGGACGGGATCTACTTGGTATTGGAAAACACCAAGCAAAAGTTCGGTTAATTGTAAAAAAAGGATCAGAATCTCTAGAAGGGGATAATGTGGTGAAAGAAGAGACTCAACTAGAGGAAGGGGACAATGTTGTTGGATCTATCGAAAGTGAGCCTGTTGATAAATATGAGTTAGCGCAAAGGGAAGCAGAGCAAATTGTCAAGGATTTAATTGGCTTTATGAAAGTACCCGCAAAGGTTAAAGCCAAATTGGTAGAACCCGAGGATGAACGTGATCGTCCAATGATCCTTGTGGAAATAACAGGCAGAAATTTGAGTATATTAATTGGTCGCCGCTCGGAGACTTTAAATGCGCTCCAGTATATTACCCGTCTGGTTCTTTGTCAGCGTTTAGGTAACTGGATGCCAATTTCGCTTGATGTACAAGGGTACCGATTCCGTAGAGAACGTCAGTTACGACAATTAGCGCGCCGATTAGCCGATCAAGTTGTCCAAACTAGCCGTAAGCAAGTACTGGAACCGATGCCTGCAAACGAGCGCAGGATTATTCATCTTGAACTTCGCTATCATCCATTTGTAACTACTGAAAGTATAGGCGAGGAACCAACTCGCAGAACATCGATTTTCCTAAAACCTAAAGATTGAGATTAAATAGATTAATTCAACACTTGTAAGAAATGGAAGGAAAACCGTTTGCTGATTTTTCTGTTGTTAATTCAGACATTTAGTGCAACGGATGAGGAGCTAAAATCATTCGTATGCAAAAAGGAAAATATAAACACCTAACAAATACAGAACGAGAAGAAATTAGTCGATGCTTAGCAAATAAGCAAGC
>DUED01000057.1 GCA_011176685.1 Anaerolineae bacterium | reverse complement strand
TTCTGATTGAATATGACGAAGAATGGAGTGGTGGTAGATTGTATTTGAGAATGGAGAGCAGTTAGAGTATTATCTACAATAATGAAAGGGTCTGTGGCTGATTTTACAGAAAAAATGACACACAATCGTGTTGTGTTAAAATATACCCTGTTCATTAGAATTCTCAAGAGAGTTCGATATGCATAATCAAGATACTGAACTAGTATTTCCATTGCGAGTATTGCCAATGTTACGATCGTTTCGTGGAGAGAAATGGCGTCAGATCATTGACAAAGTGATTAGTGGAGATGCGAATATTATCGAAGAGACTGCTATTTCAATGGTTATGATGGATGTGACGGGGTGTTTGACCTGCAATTCAGATTCTTTCCGTGCATTAAAAGGATGTACTAAATGCGCAGAGCATGCACTGCGAAAATCAAAATGCTCAGATCAAGACCTATTGGAAAGATTTAAAACTGCCAAAGAGAGAGTAAAAGTATTTTTAAAAAAGAATCATCCAGAGATGATAGATGTTATCTGACATGAATAATTTGGGACACAGAAGATGAATGTAATTAAAAAAGAAGAAGTATTTGATGCGTTAAGTCGTGTAATAGATCCTGAATTAAATAAAGACCTCGTCAGTCTAAACATGATACAAGACTTGAAAACAACAAATAGCCATGTGAGTTTTACTTTGATGTTGACTACACCTGCTCGCCCCTTACGCGCTCATTTAGAAAAATCAGCTAGACAAGCAGTAGAAGCAATTCATGGAGTACAGTCTGTTGAGATCAAGGTAGATGCGCGTGTTCCAAAGGGTAAGATAGCGTCAGGGAAGTTAGAACTAACAATCAAACATATAATTGCTATAGCTTCAGGTAAAGGAGGTGTAGGAAAGTCAACAATTGCGGTTAATCTAGCGGTTGCATTGGCGGGCTCCGGTGCAAAAGTTGGGTTATTAGATGCCGATATTTATGGACCAAATGTCCCAACAATGATGGGGATCGATCATTCCATTGCTGTAAAGGGGAAAAAGATGATTCCTGCTGAAGCATTTGGCGTGAAGGTCATGTCTATAGGATTCCTGGTAAAAGATGGACAGCCATTGATATGGCGTGGACCATTACTTCATTCTACAATCCGACAGTTTATTACTGATGTAAATTGGGGAGAATTAGATTATTTAGTAGTTGATTTGCCACCTGGAACAGGTGATGTACAGCTTAGTTTGGCTCAAATGGTACCCCTATCAGGAGGGGTTATTGTAACCTTGCCGCAAAAGGTATCGCTAGATGACGCTAAGCGAAGTTTGGAAATGTTCCGTAAATTAAATATACCAATAATAGGTGTAATTGAGAATATGAGTTATCTAGATTTGCAGAATGGCAACAGGATGGAAATATTTGGTTCAGGTGGCGGTAAGTTTCTGGCGGAATCATCTAGGGTGCCCTTTCTTGGAGAAGTGCCATTAGCAGCTAGTGTACGAGAAAGTGGAGACAATGGAAATCCGATTGTTCTGGCTGAACCTGAATCAGAACCAGCAAAAATATTGAAAGAGATAGCTTTTGCATTAGCAGCAAGAGTTTCTGTTGAGGCACTGGGTCCGAAGGATTGAGGTAAATCACTTGGGAAAAAAGGAACAAATAACAAGCCCGGCTTTCATTGTTGGAGTAAAATTTTCTAAAATTGGTAAGAATTACAACTTTGACGCTTCCCATTTGAAGGATTTAAAGATAGGCGACTTTATAGTCGTGCAAACCAGTCGAGGTTGGCAGTTGGGTGAAGTTGCAGAAACTATTACTGATATTAAAAAATTGGAGCGAAGGAATTATAAAAAAGTAAACCGCCGAGCCACCCCAGTAGATTTAATTAAGAAACAAGAATTAAATAATAAACAAGAGAAAGCTTATGAAAAAGTAGTACAGGTAATTAATGATCTAGGTTTATCAGGAATAAAGCTTATCACGGCTGAATATAATTTTGATGAGAAAGGCATAACATTTTTATATAGCAGTGAGGCTGACGAGATAAAGAAATTTAATGATCTACAAAGGCATGTTCAAAAAGAGTTTAATAACATAAAGATCACCTTTCACAAAATTGGACCACGTGATGTGGCAAAGTTCTATGGGGGCATGGGTGCATGTGGTATGGCAACCCGCTGTTGCGCAAAATTCTTGGTAGATTTCAAGCCAATTTCCATCCGTATGGCAAAAACTCAGGGGATATCTTTAGCGCCTTCTGAAATTACTGGTATGTGTAATCGATTAAGGTGTTGTCTAAATTATGAGTATTGTAATTATATCGAGGCCATAAAGAAAATGCCAAAGAAAAATCGAAAGATATTAACGCCCAAGGGAGAGGGGAAAGTAAAAGAGTTGATGCCACTAAGAAAAATGATTCTGGTGGAGATTCCGGAAGTGGGAATTAGGGAGTTCTCACTTGAAGAAATAAAACCTGTAGTGGAGGACAGGAAGATTCAATACCAAGAGCACAAAAAGAGGAGAAGCAAGCGACAACGATGATCATTGAGGGGAAACTAATAATAGGAAAAGGTCGTTATTATTGGAAATTTTTAGGGGAAACAAGTAATTAATCAAATCTGCGGAAGGAAAATTGCTCAATAAGCTGTAAGGGTATCTATAAATATAAGTAGGCTTGCAGATTTATAAAGCAGTTGGGTTGGATCTTTATGCCGACTTTGAATATTTAGAAAAAGTATGGCGATATCACCAAGATATTGTAAAGGCAATTAGTGATGGGGATTTGAAAAGAGGGTTTGATTTGTTGATAAAACACTTGTAGTTATTTTATAAACATTAAAGGTCGATCGGAGGAAGAATGGTTGGGAAAAAAGAAACAGAGAATTTAATAAAAACAAATGATGGATCAATGGTTTTTAATGACTTTTGTATAACTATTAGCACAGTTAATGGTTCAGGGAGCGCTACAGCAAATAATACTATTCTGAAAGCTATTTTTAAAATGGGCATTCCGGCAGTGGGAAGAAATATATTCCCATCTAATATTCAAGGAATGCCAACCTGGTATTCCATCCGAGTGAATAAAAATTATTATTTGGGTAGAGTTGAGAAAGATAATATTCTCATAGCTATGAACCAGGAAACAATAGAAGACGATTTAAACAATTTAGTGCCAGGGGGTGTCCTTATTTATGATAAGAATTTATCCTTCCCTAAAAAATTATCGGAAATCTTTACCTATAGCATACCAGTTGGTTTTTTATTGGAACAAGCGAAGGCACCAACGTATTTACGCGTTTACCTGGCGAATATGGTTTACGTTGGGGCTCTAGCATTTCTTCTGGAAATTGACTTGGCAAAGATAGAAGAAGTTCTCAAACAACATTTCAAAGGAAATAAGAAGGCTATTGATCCCAATATGCATGTAATCAATACAGCTTTTGCATGGTCGCAAGAACACCTTGAAAAAAAAGATCCGTATTTCCTTAAACCTATGCAAGGTACAGAGGGAC
Source organism: Anaerolineae bacterium (assembly GCA_011176685.1). Lineage (GTDB taxonomy): Bacteria > Chloroflexota > Anaerolineae > Anaerolineales > Anaerolineaceae > A373. The sequence goes on along the minus strand of DUED01000057.1, from coordinate 8,332 downwards.
ATATTATTGCGAATGGAAATACCGCAGCTGCCTTGGGTGCCTTATTTGGTGGCCTTCAATTTGCTGCTTGGTATCCAATTACGCCTGCCACAGGTATAGCTGAATCTTTGAATGAATATATTCCGAAACTTCGCAAGGATCCACAAACAAAAAAAATAAACTGTGTAGTTGTACAAGCTGAGGACGAGCTAGCCGCAATTGGAATGTCCATTGGCGCAGGGTGGGCTGGATTACGATCCATGACTTCAACCTCTGGACCGGGAATGTGTTTAATGTCTGAATATATAGGATTGGCGTATCAGAGTGAAGTACCAGTAGTAATATGGGATGTGCAGCGAGTAGGTCCCAGTACAGGATTGCCAACGCGTTCATCACAGGGGGATCTCTCTTTTTCTTATTTCATGAGTCATGGCGATACGGATTGCGTGATTCTTATCCCCGGATCAGTTAATGAGTGCTTTGAATTTGGCTGGAGAGCATTGGATATCGCTGAGGAATTACAAACCCCCGTGATCTTACTTAGCGATCTTTATCTTGGAATGAACAACTGGATGACTAGAGCTTTTGAATATCCCTCTACGCCAATCAAGCGTGGAAAAGTTCTTTGGGAGAAAGATTTAAAAAGTCTTCTAAAAGAAAGTAATGGCGTATGGGGACGTTATGTTGACCTTGATGGCGATGGTGTGCCCTATCGTACAGTTCCTGGCAATTTGCATCCAAATGCTGCATATTTTACGCGTGGAACTGGTCATGATGAATATGCACAATATAGCGAATCCCCGGAGGTTTGGAAACGAGAACATGATCGCTTGAAAAGAAAATTTATTACAGCTAGAAAGTTCATTCCTGAGCCAATTTTAGAAAAAAATAATCAAGCGGAAATAGGAATTATTGCTTTTGGATCAACTTATTATGCATTAGTAGAAGCTTGCGACATCTTGAAAAAGCAGAGTATAAAAATTGATTATCTCAGGATTAGAGCTTTACCATTTCATGATTCAGTTGAAGAATTTTTCATTAACCATCAAAAAGTTTATGTTGTTGAAGCAAATCGAGATGGTCAACTAGCTCAACTTTTAATGATTAACTATCCTAAAGTGGCTCCGAAAATTAATATAATATCCCGTCTCAATGGTATTTCACTTAGTGCTGAATGGATTGTAAGGACAGTTTTGGAGAAGGAGAATAGCGATGAATGATACAAACGGAAAGCAAAAAAAGAATAGAATTGGCTTGACTCGCACTGATTATTTTGGCGAAAAGAGTACTCTGTGTAAGGGTTGTGGGCACAACTCCATTTCAAATATGATCATTACAGCGTGTTTCGAGATGGACATTATTCCCGAGAAGATTGTCAAATTTAGTGGTATTGGTTGTTCAAGTAAAAGCCCTAACTACTTCCTCAACCGTTCTTTTGGTTTTAATGGATTACACGGACGCATGCCATCACTTGCCGTAGGAGCTTTATTTGCTGATATTAGTTTGAAAGGGATAGGTATCAGTGGGGACGGCGATACGGCAAATATCGGTTTGAGTCAGTTTAAGCATCTTGTTAGGCGGAATATGCCTATGGTATATATCGTTGAAAATAATGGCGTTTATGGATTGACGAAAGGGCAATTCTCAGCAACTGCTGAAAAAGGTCTTTCTCTGAAACGGCAAGGAGAAAATATCTATTTGCCTGTCGATATCGCGATGGAAGCGCTGGCTGCGAATGCCACCTTTATTGCCCGGTCTTTTGCAGGTGATCCAAAGCAGGTTAAGGAGTTACTGAAAGCTGCACTTAGCCATAAAGGGACCGCAGTAATTGATATCATTAGCCCATGCGTTACTTTTAATAACCAGGAAAAGTCGTTGCATTCTTATTCATGGGGAAAAGGGCACGAAGCGCCATTACATGAATTGGAATTTGTCCCACCGCGCGATGAAATAACCATTGAGGATTTTGAAAAGGGGACTATACGTGAAGTAGTCATGCATGATGGGGCTGTTATTATTCTGAAAAAGTTAGATAAAGATTACGATCCAACAAATCGCAGCCAGGCAGTGCGTATGTTGGAGGAAGCCATTCGAAAAAATTGGTTGGTAACAGGGCTAATCTATATTGATCCGGAAGAAGCTAATATGGTTGAGATGTATGACCTGGATAAAGAACCTTTAAATCGGATTCAATCTGAGCGATTAAGGCCTTCGCGGGATTCATTATATAGAGTAAATGATCAATTTATTTAGAAATATCTATTTATTATGGTTTTTAATTATTTATCCAAGTCTTTTATGGTATGAATTAACGCGAGGTTTGTCGCTCCCATAGCTCCAATTGGGAAACCAGATACTACTACGACTTTCTCTCCAGGGGAAATATTTGTAAAATCAATTAATGCCTTTTCTACATGTTTGATCATATCTTCTAGTGAAGTGGCAAAAGACACCAGGTAAGGAATAACGCCCCAATATAATCCTAATCGACGGTATGTGCGTTCATAAGGCGTAAAGGCAAGGATTGGAACACCAGGCCGAGTTTTAGATTGTAGAATTGCGGATCTACCGCTCTGAGTGAACACGGCAATGCTGGAGATTTTCTGCTCGTGTGCGATTTCTCTCGCAGCAAGTGAAATTGCAAAGGCGTCATCCCCATGACTTTGCTTAGCAATATTAGAAACATGCCCCCATTTTTCAAAGTGAGCCTCTGCATCAAGAATGATCTTGTGCATCATTGCAATGCTTTCCACTGGATACTTACCACTAGCTGTTTCACCAGAGAGCATTACAGCATCGCTACCATCCAAGATGGCATTAGCGACATCAGATGCTTCTGCTCGTGTTGGGCGGGGGTTTTCAATCATTGAGTCAAGCATTTGGGTGGCAGTTATTACCAGTTTATTTTTTTGGTTCGCTGCTTGGATGATTTCCTTTTGAACAATAGGAACAACAGAAGGTGAGGTTTCTACTCCTAAATCACCTCTAGCCACCATAACGCCATCAGCCGATTCGAGGATTTCATCCAGATTCGATATAGCTTCAGGCAATTCCAGTTTGGCTATGACAGGAGTATCGGTTTTTTCAGGAGCTATTTGCTTAATGGTATTTCTAACATTTTGAACATCCTGAGTGCCACGAACAAAAGATATAGCTATTGCATCCACGCCCTGTTTCATTCCGAATATTAAGTCAATGCGATCTTTATCAGTAAAACCCGGGACATTTATGATTGTTCCCGGTAAATTTACCCCTTTATTGGAATATAGAATTCCACCTAATATCACTTTTGCGTGAATTTCTTTTTGCGTAGTGCTAATAACTTCCAATTCAAGTTTACCGTCATCCATCAAAATCCGACTGCCTTTTTTAATAGAGGCGAAGATGTCGGGTATATCCAACGGAATAATATTACTTTCAGACTTTCTTAGATTGGTGTCGCTTTCGGGGATGGGTTCAAGAATAACGGTTTCACCAGCAGACAGGAGGCAGCCATTTAAAGGTAAATCTCCTATTCTCAACTTGGGTCCCTGCAAATCTTGCAAAATAGTGATAGGTCTGTGTAATTTTTGTGAAACCTTTCGCAATATTCTAATTAATCTGCCATGGCTTTCATGTGATCCGTGTGAGAAATTTAATCGGGCGACATCCATGCCAGCTTGAATGAGCTTTGTAATAACTTTCTCATCTTGGCTGCTGGGACCTAAGGTGGCAATTATTTTTGTATTTCTATGCATGCAAAGGGTAATACGGATGTGAAATCATGGTTTGGTTGACAATACTTCGCGAATAATCGGGAGTGCCCAATCGATAGTTTGTTTATCAATGATTAAGGGTGGCGCAAAACGAATGGTAGTTTCATGAGTTTCCTTGGCTAAAATTCCGCGATCTTTCAATACTTCGCAATATTTTCTGGCTTCCCCAGCCTCTGGTTTCATTTCGACACCAATTAAAAGACCTTTTCCGCGTACTTCTTTAATATAATTGCCTGGGATTTCAGCTAGATTTTCTTCAAGATACATTCCTTGAGCAGCGGTATTCTCAATTAAATTCTCTTCGCTTATGACTCTCAAGGCAGCTCTTGTGACAGCAACTCCAAGTGGGTTTCCTCCGAAAGTAGAGCCATGCTCACCTGGTATGAATAATCCTAAAACTGATTTTTCACTTAATACAGCAGACACAGGATAAAAACCTCCAGATAAAGCTTTCCCGAGAATCATAACATCGGGACGAACACCCTCATGATCACATGCAAATAGTTTTCCAGTTCTACCCAACCCGGTCTGAATTTCATCTGCAATAAATAGAATGTTGTGTTCATCGCAGATTTTTCTAATCTCTTGCAAATACCCCTTCGGAGGAATTATTACTCCTCCTTCCCCCTGTATTGGCTCGATAAGAATACCAGCTGTATTTTTATGAATAGCTCTGCGAATTGCATCAGCATTGCCATAAGGGACTGAAATAAATCCAGGGGTCAAAGGTCCAAAATATTCTTTATATAATCGCTCAGAAGAAAAAGAAATAATGGTGATGGTCCTTCCATGGAAGTTGCCATCAGCTACGATGATTTCAGCTTTATCAAGAGGAATATTTTTTACACAATAAGCCCATTTGCGAGCTATTTTTAATGAAGTCTCAACCGCTTCTGAGCCGCTGTTCATCAAAATACTCATTTCATAACCGCTCAGATCAGCCAGTTCCTTGTAAAGGAGAGGCAACTGATCATTGCGGAAAGCACGTGATGTGAGGGTGAGTTTTTTAGCCTGTTCAATTAGGGCCGCTAAAATTTTTGGGTGAACATGCCCTTGATTCAGTGCTGAATATGAGCTGAGGCAATCGAGGTATTTTTTCCCATCCACGTCATATACCCAAACACCTTCACCTTTGGTTAGAATGACATCGAGGGGCTTGTAATTATGTGCGCCGTATTTGTCAGCTAGTTCAATATATTCAATAGATCGCATATTAATCCTTAGTGAGCAATTGCACTAATATCGCTTTTTGGGCATGCAAGCGGTTATGTGCCTGTTGAAAGATTTTTGATTGGGGTCCATCAGCAACTTCATCGGTAATTTCCTGTCCGCGATGCGCGGGCAAACAGTGCATCACAATGGCACCCTGATTAGCTTCTTTAAGCAATTTTGAATTTACTTGAAAGGGGGGGAAAATATCCTCACGCTTTTTAGCTTCCTGTTCTTGTCCCATACTGGTCCATGTATCGGTATAGATAACGTCTGCATCTTTTATAGCTTCGTGGGGATTTTGCAGGAATTGGAGTCTGCTGCCGGACTTCCTTGCAAATGAGGTACCTATATCAATGGCTTTTTCTGAAAGGTCATATCCTTTTGGGCTAGCGATTGAAAAGTGTGCTCCAACTTTGGCTGCGGCGTGCATCAGTGATAGTGCTACATTATTTCCGTCACCCACATAGGTGATATTAATATTCTTTAACTTCCCAAAATGCTCAAAAATAGTCAATAAATCAGCCATTGCTTGGCAAGGGTGGTTGTAGTCGCTTAATCCATTGATTACAGGTATATTTGCCCACTTGGCTAACTCAATTATATGCTTGTGGTTAAAAACACGAGCCATAATTACCTGTACATAGCCAGAAAGAACACGAGCAACATCTGCGATAGATTCACGTTTTCCCAAACCAATTTCATCAGGCGATATAAACAGCGCATCTCCACCCAAATGCCGCATTGCCATATCGAAACTAATGCGGGTGCGTAAACTGGGCTTGTTGAAAAGCATTGCCAGTACTTTACCCTCCAGGATAGGTTTATTACCCTGAGAAAGGAATTCCTTTTTTAATTGGATTGCCAAATTGAGCATTTCTGTGATTTGCTCCCCTGAATAATCCGCAATCGCTAGAAAATCTTTCCTCATATTTCCTCGCTTTTTTAAGAAATTAAAATGTGCCTGCGATAGTATATCACTGGCACATGTATGACCGTTAAGAAGAAATCACTTCTTTTGGGTAATGAAAATCTAATTATTCTTGATGTTCTGCTTAGCTTTTTTTACGGAAGAATGGTATAGAATACGCCCGATTATTGGGGCAAATGCTACTAACAATTTTCCTTCCAGACCTGGGATGATAGTAAATTTGTCTTTCTCGATACCCCTAATGATATCTGAGGCAACTTTATCAGCAGATAAAAGTCCACCGCCTTGGGTTATTGCTTTCGTTATTTCTGGTTTAATTTTATTTTCAAAAGCTAGCTGTGGAGTGTCAGTATCAGGAGGATAGACAATGGACACCGAAACACCATGTGGGTTTAATTCAGCCCTTAGAACACGCGAGAAACCGCGAACAGCGTATTTTGATGGTGCATAGGCAGAGTATCCATAAATACCGACGATTGCTGCTAAAGAGGATAGATTTACTATGTGCCCATGTCCCTGCTTGACCATTTCGGGTGCGATGATTTTTGTTGGATATACAGTCCCAAGATAGTTAATGTTTATTGTGTCATCAAAAATTTTACGGTCTAGGTTTAGAAAAGTCCCTGGATAAGAGATTCCAGCAGAATTTATTAGAATGTCGGGAACGCCTTTTTCTTTAATAAAACTCTGTAAGGCAATTTTTAATTCATCATATTTTGAAACATCGGCTGAAATGATTTCAATGTTTTGGTTGGGTGAGAGGCAGCATTGTCTGATTTCCTTTTGTGCACTTTTTAATAGGTTCTTTCTGCGTGCAAGAATCCAGACATGCGCCCCTTTTGAAGCGAATTGCTTGCCAAGCGCAAGTCCAATCCCGCTTGAACCACCAGTAATTAGAACAGTTTTGTTTTCAAAATTCTTCATTTCTTGTCCTTAGGTGTGATTAATGACATGTTGAGCAGGTTCCACTTATGCAACTATTGCACGTTGTGTTTGTTTGTGTAATTTTATGACTTGCATTGCGAGCGAAGAATGTCGATTGAACGCGCTTGGTATTTACGCTTTTACAGTTACAACACTCAATAGGTGAATTTGCTTCGCTTATAGGTCTTATTGCTTCAAATTTTGTATGGCAGACTGCGCAAATGTATTCATAGATAGGCATAATAAGTATATTCCTTTCTAATAGGGGCTCAAAGATTCTAATTGCTCATATAGTAATAGTCAATATCATATATGGGTTTAAGGTGCACCCCATTTGAACGTGACTTTTTTTCTACAGATTGTCTATGATCGGGGCAATATCAAGTATTACCTAATTTATGCGGTGTATTGGAGAAACTACTGCCTTTAAAAACCGTAATCTCAAACTACAAGGGGCTGACATTGCCACCCGTAGAGGATGGACAGGTGTGCCCAACTTCATTCTAGAAAGCGACCAGATTTCCATTGGGGCTAAGCTCACCTATGCTATGCTGCTTAAGTATCGCGTAGCACCCCCTTGGGGGTCGTGAAGCACTCTGTAAGAGTCCCGTGAGATGGATGAGTGCTTCCCTGGTCAAGAACGGCTGGCTAAAGACATGGGTAATGGCTTGCGAAGCGTGGTCAGATATATTTCTGAGCTTGAGCAGGTGGGGCTTATCTCCATTAAGCGCCGGGGTCAAGGACGCCCCAACCTATACACTATTCACTTGAAAGCCTCATTCTGGCGGAAGAAAAAATAATCCACACTTCACTCAGATGTGCCAAATTGGCACTTCTAGAAGTGCCATATTGACCGGTCTGGTAATGCCAAATTGGCACGCTAATAATATACAGTTAATATTAATCAGAGAACTAAGATACAGTATTAGATATTAATACTTTCTTCAAATCACAAAATCATAATTGTGTATTTATGCCATTGAAAAAAATTTCCCACCAGCCCACCCAACACTACTAATATACATGAAACCCAAACATATTTTTTAGGCAGATTCATTATTCCACAATAAAAAAAAGAACACTTAAAAAACAATCTAAAACTAACAAAAATAATAATCTAAACCCTAATTTGAAATCATTTACTCATCCTATACCCCCAAAACAGCGTAATGAAAGCAGGGTCTTTCCCTGTACTCAACATTTCGTCAATTGTTTCCTTAAAAATATCAGCCCACAGCCTCCCCTTATTAGTATCATTGTCTGATTTGACCAGTTGTGTATTTTTTACTATGTAACCATTAGGATTTTTCAAGTAAGGAGAAAACACATTATAATTATAGTCCGGATAAATTGCATAATTAGTCTTGTCCCACCCAGAATCTGGGGCTGTATAGATAACGTAAGTCTCTGTACTGAACCCCAAAAACTGGACACAAAATTGACCATTTTTAGTTAACAATCTCACGCATTGTCCTATTAAACCACGCATTCTCAAATTCCACAGGGGTTTGATACCCTAAAGCAGAATGAATGC
>DUED01000056.1 GCA_011176685.1 Anaerolineae bacterium | reverse complement strand
TACTGCTTGAAACTTGAATTGGGCTGTATATCTTTTTGCCATCTTCTGCTCCTCATTTTTTATCTTACCTGTTTTTGAGGAGATTTCACACATTTGCGGGTGGTACAACTTTTGGGGTGCAGCACCCGAACAAATATTTCTGTTACCAAAAGAGAAGATTATCGGCAAACTCGCATGGTTTATTGCAGAAGAGTCTATTGGAGATTAGTCGCCAAAGATATTAAGGTTGGCTGTTGAGACCCATATCAAACGCCTCCTTAAGACGGTAAAAGCATCCTGCCTATACCTATAAACTGCTTTCCCCGGTTTAGTTTCTTAAACCCGCGCTGGATATCCCTTACTGCCACCATGAACGCTGGGATGGCACTGGTTACCCGCGTGGCTTGCAAGGTGATCAGATTCCTTTGCTGCCACAGGATTTTCGACGTGGTTGAAATCTATAATGCCCTGCTTTCTGTTCAACTTTACCGTGAAGCATGGAGTGAAAAGGATACTATTGAAGATATCAAGGAGCAATCTGGCAAAGCCTTTGATGGGTAAGTTGTGAAGAAGTTCCTTAAACCAATTAGAGAATAACTTATAATCCTTATGCAAAAAATATACAAGTCCAACGTATAACAATTGAACAGATACTGACGGAGTAATAATATGGAATGTAATCAAGACCGTAACATGCAGTGGTGCAACTGCAGTTATGAACCCTGCTCACGCAAGGGCATTTGCTGTGAGTGCATACATTATCACATGAAGATGCGTGAACTGCCGGCTTGCTGCTTTCCTGATGATGCCGAGCGTACCTTTGACCGTTCTTTTGAGTACTTTGCGCGCCTAGTGCAGGAGGGCGCTGTGTGAAAGAGTAACTATTTATAACTATGTTTATAAGGAAAGAAGCGGCTTGATAACCGCTTCTTTTAGTTTTAATTCAATTGTGGTTGCTGTGGGCTCATTTGTTTGATTTATTATAAGTTAAGAGAAAATGATGATTACAAGTAGCTCAAATTACCTTTCGGAATATGGGACGGATTCTCGCTTGTACTGCCTCTAGCGGTCATTTTTGAGTTTATTTTAAGCAGGACTGAGTATGGTTGATGTCATAAAGGGGGATAATAATTGATATTCTATTTATTATCAAAAATGTATTCCAGAGAGGACTTGTCTGAATTAATTAGTGGATTTTTAATTTATTTAATTAATAAGTCCAGATACATATGAGATAGAGACCCTTGACGAAAAAGGGTGTCGGGGTTGTCCCTGCGGTTAGAAAAAACCAAAAAGGGAGTTAAAGCTGAGGTAAAAGATACAGATGCCTGCAAAAGTCTAGTATATAATTTTAACATCGATTTCCTATCCTATGCTAAGGATGTGATTTTTTATAAAGGCACTGCGTATCTTAACCCCTTGAGCAGATGTGAAATGCTCAGGAATATAGAAAATTTTTAAACGGAAGCGCATAACTGATGGCGCAAAAAGTGATATTAGATGTTGATACTGGTAGGGATGATGGTGTAGCCCATGCACCAAAGACTTATTTAAAACATGCTTCAGGCGTGGTTAATCTATCACGTTTTCGCGATATGGATATTCCAGTGGGATTGGCAACTGATGGTGTCGTCAGTAATAACACACTGGATATTCTTGAGCAAATGCGTCTGACTGCTTTAATGCAGAAATCCTTGTCAGGAGATCCTACCCTTTTCCCTATAAGAGAGATACTTGAAATCGCGTTCTGTGGAGGAGCTAAAGTAGTACATAGAGAGTCTGAGCTAGGAGCAATTATTCCAGGGAAGCTTGCAGATATTGTGCTATTACGCCAGGATGGCGTGCATGTTTATCCTCGTCACAACCCAGCCGCTAACTTGGTGTATTCCTCTCGTGCATCTGATGTGGATACAGTCGTATGCAATGGCAAATTGCTGATGCGTCAGGGAAAGCTGTTAACGATTGATAAAGAGCGTGTTAAGCGTGAAGTATCTAAGCGCTTGAAGCGACTGGGTCAGCGAGTACCTGGAAAACGGATTGCCACTTACCCGGTGTGATATTGCAATCACTTTGTTTTTGCAGATATTAGCAAGTGCTGGGTTAAGCAATTTTAATTATTGTCATTATGATAATTCAAATCTATGCTTTTACTGATCCAGAAACTGCACGGGCAGCGGCACAGTATGGTGTGGATCACATCGGATTTATTGCCGGGAAATATGGAATTGTTAAGGGTGAGCTGGACTTCGCAGAAGCGCAGGAAATAATTGCTGCCCTACCATCCAAGGCAGTCTCAGTTGCGCTGACCATGTCAGCAGATGTTGAGGAGATAGTTCACATGGCATCTGAAGTCCAACCGGATATTGTGCATATTTCTTCCGATCCAACCTATGTGGATGTATCGGCGATGATTAAACTGCGCTCTCGATTAAGTTCTGATATACGTTTGATGAAAGCCGTACCTGTGGGAGATGAGGATAGCATTTCCTTGGCAAAGCAATTCGCTGAAGTCAGTGACCTGCTTTTACTGGATACTGAAAGAAAGGGTTTTCCAGGTGTGGGAGCCACTGGAAGCACTCATGATTGGAGTATTAGCTGTCAAATTGTAGAATCTGTTTCTATCCCAGTTATCCTGGCAGGCGGTTTGACTAAAGATAATGTGGGCGCTGCGATACGAACCGTGATGCCCTGGGGTGTAGATAGCAATACATCAACCAATTTGCCTGGTGATCCGGTGAAGAAAGACTTGGCACGAATCGATGCCTTTGTCAAATCAGTGCGTGCTAATGAAGAGTCTGGTAAACCATAGGGAAAACGCATGAAGAATCTAGATGAAATCCTCCTGTTAGGCGATATCAATATTGATACGATTTGGCCTGTGACAGAATTTCCGGTACCAGGGAGGGATGGTCTTGCACCGACAGTGGAAGTTGAAATAGGCGGAGCAGTTGTCAATTCTGCATTAGTGTTAGATAGTTTAGGATTGCGAGTTAGCCTTATCGGCAGCACTGGTAGGGATGTCTGGGCGCAATATGTCATACAGAAACTTAGCAATACTGGCATTGGTCTCTCGTGTGTGCATGGCAAGCCGGGTGTCTATACAGGACTCACCTTTATAATTGTCACTCCCGATGGCGAACGGACTATGTTTTCTTACCGTGGAGCAAATATAAATTTAGAAGTGCAGGATATTGCCAAGGATGCTTTTGAGCACGCCTGCATATTGCATATCTCCGGTTATGCTCTTATGGAATCCCCGCAGCGGGATGCTGTTTGGCGTGCAGTTGAGCTTGCTAAAGAAAATAATGTTCATATCAGTATGGATACCGGTCTTGAACCAGCCATACAGCGTCCTGAGGAACTTAATCGCTTATTGCCAGATCTTTCTGTATGCGTTATTGGTTTACAGGAAGCCTCCGCTCTTTTGAATTGTAGAACATCCGAAGATGCTGCGAATGCACTTCTTTCTTATGGCATTCAGCTAGTCGGAATTAAGCTTGGCGATCAGGGCTGCTTAATGGCAGATGATAGCCATTGTTGTTCATTCCCCATATTCCCAGTACAAGTTATTGATACTACTGGAGCTGGTGATTCCTTCACTGCCGGCATGCTGTTTGGCTGGACGCGTAAATTGAGTTTACAAGCCACAGGCACACTGGCTAGTGCACTTGGTGCTCTGGCAGCCACTGTATATGGTGGTGGTTTAGGTCTACCGCATAAGCAGCAATTATTGGATTTCTTGTGTTCCATGCAAGGAGATCCGGCAACCGTGGCTTTCAGAGAAGGTTCAGAAGAGGTGATTGATGCTTTAGAAATATCATCATGAGTGCTGAATTGATCGATATCTAGTAATTCACGAATAATTAGAGCGAGGTAATTGTGATAACAAAAGTTGAAATACAAACTCCTGCAGGTGAGAATCTGGTTGACATCACAAAAGAAGTACAACAGGTTGTTCATAATAGTGGAATCGAAGAAGGTTTATGTATCCTTTATGTTCCTCATACTACCGCTGGGATAACCATCAATTCCGCTATGGATAATGAGACCTTGAAGGATATTATCTCTGAATTCCACCGATTGGTACCTACCAGGGTAGACTTTAATCACACTTATGATACACCATCGGATGCCGCTGGTCATATCAAATCAGTCCTAACAGGCAGTAATATCTCCTTGTTAGTGGTTGACGGTGAGCTCTTGATTGGTAGTTCACAGAGCATACTGTTCTTTGAATTTGATTGCCCTCGCTCACGCAAGATATTTATGCGTGTTTTGTCTGATTCTGAATAAATGGAGGATTGTTGTGGTAAAGAAGATCATAATTGACACGGACCCAGGCATTGATGATGCGACTGCAATATCACTTGCTTTACGTTCACCGGAACTGGAGGTCATTGGGTTGACAAGTGTTTTTGGCAATGCAAAAGGCGAAGTAACGGCTCAGAACGCACTGCGCCTGGTGGAGCTCGAAGGTCATGATTCTGTTCCTGTAGCGCGCGGCAGTGATGTGCCCCTCATTATCCCACTTGAGGCCCTTGGAACGATGGTTCACGGTGAGGATGGCATGGGTAACACTAACCCACCGCCGCCAAAGGGGAAATTGCTGGACGCGCACGCCGCGGAATTCATTATACAAATGATACGATCAAACCCGGGCAAAGTTACCTTAGTGCCAATTGGGCCGTTAACTAATATTGCTTTAGCACTCAAACTGGATCCCGGGATTGTTGGTCTTGTTGATGAAGTGGTTTTAATGGGAGGGACGCTGTCTTGTCCGGGCAATATTTCCCCGGTGGCTGAAGCGAATATTTATCATGATCCACACGCAGCGGATCTCGTGCTGCGAGCTGGCTGGCCGCTGGTTATGGTTGGGCTGGATGTCACCCAAGAAGTTTTTATGACCAGGGCATATCTGGATGAAATTTACCAAGCTGATAATCCTGCCACCAATTTAATGCGAAAAATTCTTCCAATTTACCAGAAATTCCATGATGGATTTTTTGGTTTGGGCGGTGACATTCATACCCATGACCCCTCTGCAATAGTTTATTTACTAGCCCCTCACTTATTTCACACGCAATCGGTAGCGGTGTTTGTGGAAACCGAAGGGCGCTGTATGGGCCAGACAGTTGCTGACTGGCATCACCAATGGGGTGACCGACCCGAGGTGAAGGTGTGCATGAATGTGCAAGCAAATGAAGTGCTTGCACTTATCAAAGAGCGTTTGGTTAAATGAAAAACCTATTTGATAAAAAGGAGTTGTGAATGCGTCGCTTTTGGATTGATACGGATACTGCTTCAGATGATGCTGTGGCTATTTTGATGGCTTTGCGCTGGCCAGACGTGCAGGTGGAAGGTATTTCAGTTGTGGCTGGAAATGTCCACGTGGAGATGGGCGCCAAGAATGCTCGCTACACTGTAGAGTTAAGCGGGAAGAAAACGCCGGTATATCTGGGCGCCGCGCGCCCACTGGTGCGTGAATCAGTTTGGGGTTATTTCTTCCATGGAGATGATGGCATGGGCAATATGAATTATCCTGAACCAAAGCTGCCGCTTGCAAAGGGCAGGGCAGTTGACGCGTTGATACAAGCTGTTAGGGCTTCACCAGGCAAGCTCACCTTGATCACGATTGGTCCACTGACCAATATTGCTCTGGCACTGAAAACCGCATCGGATATTGTAGAAAAAATCCCCATGTGCTACATAATGGGCGGTGCAGCCGCGACGTTAGGGAATGTCACTCCTGCAGCGGAATTCAATATTTATGTTGATCCAGAAGCAGCAAAGATTGTGTTTCACTCTGGTTTGCCTATATTAATGGTTGGTTGGGAGCATTGCCGTGGAGCAGCCAATCTAGTAGAAGAGGAAATCTCCCACGTGCGATCGTTAAAAACCCCTTATGCTGATTTTGCCATTGATTGTAACGCTCATGCGATTGCAACCAACCAAAATTGGCTGGGTGAACCATGTCTTGCACTTCCTGACCCGGTGACTATGGCAATAGCGCTAGATCCAAGCATTTGCACGAAGCGCGGCAAGCATTATGTCGATGTTGAAGTGACTAGCGAACTAACCAGAGGAATGACTGTGGTTGACCAACTGGGTGTTACCAAGCAGGATGCCAATATTGAAGTGTGCTGGGCAATTGATGCCGTGCGCTGGAAGGAGATGCTCTACAAAACTTTACAGTAGAACATTATGGTTGACCTGTATTGCATCGGAGGAATCTCAGTCGATTTATTATTAAAGATACCGCGCTTTCCTGAACCTAATGAAAAACTTGTAGTTAAGTATGCAGGACATGTAGCTGGAGGGTTGATCGCGAATACTGCCTGTGCGGCTGCCCGACTGGGGCTAGAAACTAGCTGGAGCGGGCTGTTAGGTAGTGATGAGCATGCACGTATGCTTATGAAAGAATTTGCTTTATTTGGAGTGAATACAGCAGATGTAATTGTTAAACCAGATAGTTGCGCTGATTTCACGGTGATTTTGCTGCATCCTGACGGTGAGCGGACAATCTTGATAGCTCCAATCCTTCCATCACCACCGCCGCTCACTTCTATAGTTCAACATGCGCTCCAGAAGGCTCGTCTGGGTTACACGATACCTTATGCATTCGATTGGTTTGAAGAGTTTGCCGGGTTGGTGCATACAGGCGGCGGTAAGGTTGCGGTAGACCTGGAAGCCTGCGCGCCTGAAAAAGGGGCTGATTTGAAAGCTATCCTGCGCTGTGCGGACATTGTCTTTTATAGTGAGGGCGGTTTGCGGTCTTTTATTAGTCAAAAAAGTTACGCCGCAGGTGCTGCTGATCTGCTTTCTCAAGGTGCGGAAATGGTGGTACTAACCTTGGGCAAGAAAGGAGCATTGCTTTTTTCTCACAATGCACAATATTCTGTGCCGGCTTTTGATGTTTCTGTAAAAGATACTACCGGAGCAGGGGATTGCTTCCATGCAGCTTTCCTATACGGAATATTAGCTAATTGGGAATTATCGCGCTGTTTGGAGTTTGCAAGTGCTGCTGCAGCTTTGTCTGTGCAGAAGATAGGAGCTCGCCAGGGGCTGCCTATTTTAAAGGAAGTAGAACAATTTTTATTATCACATTCAATTAAGGAGATTTAATACAATGAACTATATGATTGACCAAATTCACAGTTTGCCCACATTAATGCATCAAATCTTCCAACCGCTGGATGATACTATTCGTTCAAAGCTTGGCCATGAACTTTGTCTTTCACTGAAGCGTTTATTTATTATTGGCTGCGGCGATTCCCATCACGCAGCACTGGCTTCTGAGCTAGTTTTTGAATCTTTAACCAGTATTCCCGATGAACCCATGATGTCCTTGCAATTTGCTCGTTATGCTGCTGGATTCATCCCGCAAACTGGTCCGAAGACCAACCTAGTAATTGGTGTCTCGGTTTCCGGTGCTGTCGCGCGCACAGTAGAGGCAGTACGTATGGGTGGACAAGCAGGAGCTACAACAGTAGCACTGACCACCTCACCTGATAGCCCGTTGGCAAAAACTGCCCAAATTATGTTGGATGTACCTGTGCCCCAATATTCGTCTCCACCAGGAGTGGCAGTCCCTGGAGTGAGAAGCCACTTTACTAGCCAGGTTGCGCTTTTCTTAATTGCTGTTAGATTAGCAGAAGTTCGCGGAAGACTAAATAGTGCTGAAGCGGCAGGGCTTCGCATGGAGATTCAAGGGTTCGGGGAGGCAGTAGAACAGACCATCAAGGTTTGTGAACCGCTTGCCAAACAAACCGCTCAGGAGTGGGCAGACGCCAGGGAATTTGTATTCAATGGTAGTGGTCCGAACTATGCCACTGCTCTGTTCACGGCTGCCAAAGTGCTTGAGGCTTCAGGTGATCCGGCGTTAGGGCAGGATATGGAAGAGTGGGCGCATTTGCAATACTTTGCCAAAGATGCCAGCACACCGACTTTTATCATTACGGCTGGTGAGCGGGACCTCTCAAGGGCCGAGGAGGTTGCTGTCGCTGCAAAAGCGATTGGCAGGCGTGTGGCAGTCATCGCGCCAAAGTCGCTAACTAATTTGTTAAAGAACGCCGATGTTCACTTGCCCTTTATGCAAGTACGCGAGATGTTTTCTCCTTTGATCGCCGCTATTTCGGGGGAATTATTTGCTGCTTATCGTGCTGAGGTTATCGAGGAGCCGTATTTCCGCAATTTCAGCGGCGGTCGCAGCGTTGAAGAGGGTGGCGGCATCAGCCGCATCCGTACAAGTGAAACCTGGAAGGAGTGGCAATCATGAATACGCCAGCATTATTCACTAAGGGACGTCCAACGATCATTGCGGCTCTGCATTTACCGCCCTCACCTGCTTCACGCCATCCATCTGCTCAGCCGATAGGAAAAATCATCGATTACACCCTGCGAAATGTAGACAAGGCGGTGCGTGCAGGTGTTCCAGCCCTGTATATTCAAGATCTGGGAGATATGCCAATTGCACCGCAAGTGCAGCCGCATACTGTTGCACTTCTATCTGTGGTAGGGGCAAAAGTGCGAGCCGATTTTCCTGATCTGGTGTTAGGAGTATGTATGATGAGCCATGCTGCACGTGAACCGCTGGCAGTGGCGCAGGCTATTGGAGCTCAATTTGTGCGCATAAAGGTTTTCACAGGCGTGATGGTGAAATCTGAGGGATTGCTTCAGGGCTGTGCATACGAGGCGATTCAGTACCGGGCGCAGATTGGTGCTGAAGATGTCGCCATATTAGCAGATGTATATGATCACACTGGCGAACCGTTGGGTAGACTCCCGCTGGTAGAAGCAGCCCGTTCCGCTGTGGTCCACAATCGGGCAGATGGGCTTATCCTCACTGGTTTTTCTTTTGATGAGTCACTGAAAATGTTGGCAGAAGTCCACGATGCCGACTTGGGTGTTCCCTTATTGTTGGGAGGCGGCGCAAAGGCAGAAAACATTGTAGCTGCGCTGAAGGTCGCAGATGGCGCTATTGTATCCAGTTCTTTTAAACCCATTAGCGGCTGGACGCAGGAGTCAATATTAACTGAATGGGATTCTGAACGCATTGTGCAGTTCATGCAGGCGGTAAAGCGTGAGTAGAATATTTCTGTAATTCAATATGAATATTGGAATTTAATAAATAGAGTAAGTGCATAGCTGATGGCACAAAAAGTGATATTGGATGTTGACACTGGTGGGGATGATGGTGTTGCCCTGTTATTAGCAGGACATCACCCTGCTTTAGATTTGGCGGCGGTGACTCCTGTCCACGGCAATGCCCCGCTGCCGGTCACTCTGGATAACACACTGCGCGTCTTGGAAGCTGGCAAATTGACACATATCCCGGTTTATGCTGGGTCGCATTATCCGATTGTAGCTCCAGCGCTGGAGACATCTGCTACGCAGCGTGCCACTCTGCCGCTGCCGGCACCTAGCATGAAACAACAAGCCAAAGGGGCTGTAGATTTCTTGATTGAGTATTATTTGGGCGCTGATGGCCCTGACACAATCTATATGCCACTAGGTCCGCAAACAAACCTGGCACTGGCATTGCGCATTGAACCCGTGCTGGCAGAACGGATTCCCCGCATTGTGACAATGGCTGGTGCATATCTGGAAGGTAACACGACTCCCTCCGCTGAGTTCAATATCCTGGCTGATCCTGAAGCAGCCAGCATTGTTTTTAGGTCCGGTATCCCCATATCGATGATCGGTCTTGAAGTGACTGCCAGCGCTTTGGTAACGGCTGAAGATGTAGATAAGGTGCGTAAGTTAAACACCCTTTGGGCTGAAGCCGCTGCCTTGCTGATGTATCGGGATGTAAAGTGGTTTCGTAGCCATTGGGGTTGGAAGGGAGGACAGATTTTTGATGCAGTGGCGGTTGCGTCGGTAATTGATCCGGATTTGGTCAAGACCTGCCGCATGCACGTGGAAATCGAGCTGCGGGGTGAATACACCCGCGGGCGCACTGTAGCAGACATCAGTGGACGCCATGGGCACAAGAAGAATGTGGATGTAGGGCTGAAAGCCGACCGAGGGCGGTTCCTGCAAATTCTTATGGAGGGGCTGGCGTAATTTGTTTGTCTCGATAGGGTCAGTCATTATTGATGATATTGTCCTTGCGGATGGCACCAAGCATATGGGGCTCCTGGGTGGGGGTGCTGTACATGCCGTGATGGGCATGCGTATATGGAGCGACCAGGTGGGGCTTGTAGCTGATATAGGCCGAGATTTCCCGCCTGATCTTCTGCAACAGCTTGAAGAGAAATTTGACCTGCAGGGAGTAAACCATCGTGACCTGAAGACAACCCGTGCCTGGCAGATATTTGATGAAGATGATACCCGCAACGAGGTTTTCCGCACGGATATGGCAGAATTTTGGCAGATGGTTGCCAGGGTAGAGAATTTTCCACGCGCATACCGCAATCTATATGGGATTCATCTGCATAGTATGGGAGAGGATGTGGCTGCATGGGTATCATTCCTGCGCACCAGAGGAAACCCTGTTATCCTGTGGGAACCATGGCATATCTACTGTGTTCCGGAGAATCATGAGTACCTACGCCAAACACTCCCTTTAGTGGATATTTTTGCTCCCAACCTGCAAGAAGCACAGCAACTGCTGGGATTGCAAGAGCCGCAGGATTTACTGGATAAATTCATTCAGTATGGCGCCAAAATGGCAGCCATTCGTATGGGTGCCAGGGGCAGCGTGTTTGCGGATGAGAGCGGGGTTCGCATTCAAGTTCCAGCAGTGCCGATTGAGAATGTCATCGACGTGACCGGTGCGGGTAATGCCTACTGTGGCGGACTGGTGGTAGGGTTGGCACAAACCGCTGACCCGCTAAAAGCTGTCTGTTTTGCAGCGGTTTCAGCTTCCTTTGCGTTGGAGCAGTTCGGTGCTCTGTATTCCTTGGAGGATATCCACCGGCGCACAGAAAGGCGCTATGAATACTGCCTGGCTGCCATGCCCAACCCGCGCCGTTCGGCTTTTGACAGTTTGGCGGCTGAATGGGATCAAAAAATCTCACCAGCTTCTCTGGCTGGAAAAAGCTCCCGCATTGTGGCTGCCTGCTGTCCCAAACCTGGTGAGCGCATATTGGATGTTGGCACAGGTACCGGCAGTTTGCTGCCCGCTATTCTCGAATGGCAAGTGCAGCACATCATCGCTGTTGACCTTTCTCTGGAAATGCTGAAATGCCAGCGTTTGAAATTTGGTGATCAAGATGGGGTGCTGCCTATTTCAGCGGATGCAATGCATTTGCCAATGGCAGGGCATGTGGTCGCTGGGGTAATTTGCCACGGAGTTTTTTCACATTTCATGGATGCACGTATGACGCTGCTGGAGCTTGAACGGGTGCTTGTGCCCGGCGGGCGCCTGGTTATCAGCCATGCAATCGGGCGCGAGCAGGTCAATGCGATTCACTCCAACCATCCTTCTGCCATACTGCGCCACGACCTGCTGCCGCCGGCAGATGAAGTAGCCGGGCTTCTGCAGCGGTTGGGCTGGCAGATTTTAGAAAGCGTGGATGAGGAAGATTTCTATTTGATAGTAGCACAAAAACCAGCAGGACTCAAACAATAATAAATGATTATCAGGTAAGGTCTGCCTGTGGATAACTTCAAGGAAATATATAACAACCAAGCTTTTGAATATCACCGCATGATTGCCCGGGAGGATGTGGAGGGTAACTTGCTGCCAGCTATGCAGCGCATCCTACCCCTGAAAGGTAAACGCCTGTTGGATCTGGGCTCTGGAACGGGGCGCATCCCGCTGCTGGTTCATTCATTAGCCTCGCAGGTGATCGCATTGGATGCAGCACATGCCATGCTCCTAGAGCAAAAAGACCGGCGGGCGCAGGTACAAGGGCACTGGCCCCTGGTGCAAGGGGATGTACGCCGGCTTCCCTTTCCTGCTGGCTGGGCAGATTTAGTCACAGCCGGTTGGGCGGCAGGTCACTTTTGCGGCTGGTATCCACAGACTTGGAAAGAGCATATTGGTCAATTTGTGCGGGAAATGCAGCGGGTGGTCAAGCCCGGCGGAGTTTTGATGATCTTCGAGACCCTCACCACCGGCAGTCTCAGCCCGGTACCACCTACAGCCAAACTGGCTGCTTACTATCAATGGCTGGAGAGAAACTGGGGATTCAGCCGTACAATTATCCGCACCGATTACCAGTTTGCCAGCGTTGAGCAAGCTGTTGAGCATACTGAATTCTTTTTTGGATCCGACCTGGCAGAAACTATCCGCCAGCAGGGCTGGTCGCGCCTGCCCGAGTGGACCGGACTGTGGCATAAGGTAAAAGAACGAGAAGACTGATTCCAGCGCGCCCTTGGGTATCGCGCAGCAAGACCTCTTACACAAACCACATGTCATCGCGTAGCATACTGTAAAGCATTGCGAGAAGGACACAAGTCCGACGAAGCAATCCCAAAATTAAATGCGCAGCTGACTTAAGTTAAGAATCTGTAAAATCGTGAGATTGCCGACCTTTGCTCTTTGAAAACGACCTCCGCGCCTCATCTTACAGCTACCTGACGCCGCTGTTGATGAGGCATCTCCGCTCTCTGCTCCTGCAGAGAGCTCCGAAAGCCGACAAAACCCGACAAAACCCGACAGTTTTATAAAATTTCAGTATTCGTTCCTTGGGAACGAATAAATTGTTCAGGGCGGATATTCTCGTGATATAACTGCAATGTGCCATATTCGCCGAATGGTGGGGCGGTAATTTACGATCGTGCAGTACCCCCTTGGGGGTCGTGTAGTATGGTGCAAATTAACGCGCAGTATAGGCTTTGGGCAGGAAATTCAAGCGCGCTAGGTACGCCAATGCGGAAGCATCGATCTGGCAAGTTTTTTTACCGCCACATTAGCGATGGATCTTACTTATTTGGCATGTATCAAGTCCACATGCTCTAAATGCGCGTTCAGCAGATCATAAATGAACGGCCAGTTGCGGGTTGCTTACAAGACTGCATAGGTCTCCCTTAGTACACGTTCTATAAGATAATTAGATATTTCATTGTTGGAGATGCGTTGTTTTTTAATCACTTTCCCTGTAGCATCAATCAACACCATTTAGGTGCGCTTGAGATGTAGGTCAATTCAAAGGTATAATGGGTACATAAGCCTTCCTACTGCTCTAAACTTGTTTTTTGCTTATTTCAAATATAGCAAATGGGTTGGAACGCTTCCATAGTATCATCTGTATGAAAAGGTGATTGAATTAGATTAAAAAAGTTGGTAAAGCTTTGTTCTAATTAATTAACCTAAATTTAACACCAACTTATTGATCCGTTGATCGTTCGAATCAATATAATAGAAAAAAGATATTGTTGAAGGATTTCCTTAGTATTGATTGAGATGCTTGAAAAATGAAGTGGGATTTTCATGTGCAAATCTTGAAATACTCAACGACATAAATGGGGAGGTCAGTGAAGCTTGTGTTTATTCTATCCATGCATCCAATGTGGCAATGAGTGTTATTAATAAAAAAATTAAGACCAGATATCCATAACGTGATCCTCTAAATAATCAGAAATGATCGCCGTTAGGAGGAATGAAAATAATCATGAAAAATTTCACGCACAACCAACCAACAAAAGTCATTTTTGGGGTCGGTAATGCCAATCGAGTAGGTGAAATAACTGCCAAGTATGGTACGCGTTGTCTAATGGTTGCATATCACCCGTCTAAAATGTCAAAATCGCAAAAAACGTCTTGTGATGAATTAAAGAAACACTTGGAACTTGCAGGATTAGATGTATTTATTTATTACGGTGCGATCCCAAACCCTACTACAGAATGTGTGGATAAAGGGATCAAATTGGCTAAAAAGTGTAATGCTAATGTTGTACTTGCAGTGGGTGGGGGTTCAGTAATAGATGCAGCCAAAGTTATTGCTTTTTGTTCAACAAACCCAAGTGTTGATTGGGATTTATTTTTTTCACAATACACAATTCCATTTGCTTTGGATGAACCTCTAAATATACCGCCCCTTCCACTAATCGCAATACCCACGACATCAGGGACAGGTTCACAAGTTACCCAAGCGGCGATTATCACAGACACTGCTACTAATCAAAAGACCGGTATATTTCATTCCATGTTTTTCCCAAAAGTAAGTATCGTTGATCCTAAGTTAATGGTATCTGTGCCCCCACAAATTACTGCTGAGACAGGATTTGATGCTTTTAGCCATGCATTTGAAAGTTTTATCAATCGAAATGCAACACCTTATTCGGAAATATTATCCTTGGAAGCAATTCGTCTTATTATTAAATGGTTGCCCGAGGCAATAAAAAAAGGCAGTAACTTGGAAGCCAGAGAAGGAATGGCCTTGGCTGATACTTTGGCTGGAATAAGTCTCGCAAATGCAGGTACAGCACTTCCACATCCTCTCGGGGAAACAATTGGGAGTCTTTACCCCCATATACCTCATGGTAGATCTCTAGCTGTGATATACCCCGAGTTTATGCGTTTTGCATGCAGTAGTACACTTGATAAATTTGCAACAATTGGCCGGCTTTTTAACCCTCTTCTCAATAATGTTCAAGATGAGATCGCAGCAGAAAAAGCTTGCGGTGAATTTGACGAGTTTCTTAAAAAAATTGGATTGTGGTTATCCTTAAAAAATTTAAATATACAGCTCTCAGATTTGGAGAATATTTCAAAAATTATGGCCCCAATCACGTTGCGGTTGAGCCCGCGGCCAGCGTCAGAGAAGGATCTTAATCATATTTTAAATCATGCTTATCAGCGATAATTTTTATTAGAATTTGGTGGAATCGAAAAGCAAACATAAAAATATATAAAAGGAGAACAAAATGCGTTTTATGACAGCAGAGCCATTTCGTATAAAAATGATCGAACGGGTAAAGAAAATGACTAAAAAAGATCGCCAACAATGGTTGAAAGAAGCGGGATATAACATATTTAAAATAAAAGCAGAAAATGTCTATATTGACTGCCTTACTGACAGCGGCACTTCAGCTATGAGCAGTGAACAGTGGTCTGCTCTGATGCTTGGTGATGAATCTTATGCCGGATGTAAAAGTTTCTATAAGTTAGAGAGTTCTGTACAAGATATTTTTGGTATACCGTTTGTTCAACCGACCCATCAAGGGCGTGGGGCAGATTTCATAATGGCGCAAATATATTGTGAGACTGGTAAATATGCCCTTGGTAATATGCATTTCGATACATTTAGGGGAAATGCCGAGATAATTGGAACTCATCCAGTAGATCTCGTTCTCGATGTTGGCATGGATGCGGCTAGTGAATATCATCCATTTAAAGGAAATATTGATCTTAGTAAAATGCAGCGGTTTATTGATGAAAAAGGACCCGAGAACATTAATGTCGTGATTATTACAATAACTTGCAACAACAATGGTGGTCAACCAGTCTCAATGAAAAATATTCGGGAAGTTAGCGAAATGGCAAAAAAGCACAATATTCCAGTGGTAATTGATAGCGCGCGTATGGCAGAAAACGCATATTTTATCAAAACGCGAGAAGAAGGATATAAGGATAAAACTATCAAAGAAATAACCCGAGAAATGTTTTCATATTGTGAAACGACCGTGATGAGTTCAAAGAAAGATGGTCTCGTGAATATCGGCGGTCTCTTTGTTACTAGAAATGAATCTGTTTATCACAAAGCGAATCATTTGGCCATCGTTCATGAGGGCTTCATCACGTATGGGGGAATGGCCGGAAGGGATTTGGAAGCTTTAGCAGTCGGTTTACAAGAAGCATGTGATGAACAGTATTTAGAATACCGTGTCGGTCAAATAAATTATCTTGGTGAGAAGCTTAAAAAAAATAATATTCCGATTATTATTCCAGTAGGTGGCCATGGTGTTTATATTGATGGAAAAAGATTTTTTCCGCAAATTCCTCAGTGTGAATTCCCCTCTCAAAGGCTAGTCTGTGCATTGTATGAGGAGGCAGGTGTTCGTGCTGCTGAATTAGGCGCTTGTGCCTTTGGTCGAAAAGATCCTGAAAGCGGGGAAGACATTTGGCCGCAATTAGAGGTTATGAGAATTGCGATATCTAGGAGGGTCTATACAAATAATCACTTAGATGTAATCGCGAATGCATTGGACTATATCTATAAAAAACGAGATTCTTATAAGGGTATACATTTGGTGTATCAGGGGCCTATGGTCTCATTACGGCATTTTACAGCCAGTTTTGAGCTACTAGAATAAGCCCGTATTAATTTGTGGACACAAATCATTGGTTTATAAATCCAGTAAAGTTTGATTGAGCGTGCGGCTGAACGATGTTTGCTTCCGATGTTTCGCTACTTAAACATTGGGGTTACAGCTTGGGGCACATTAGGATCAGGTATATTAACCGGAAAATACAATAAGAAGAATATCGCCAATGGTAACCGGGCTGAACTGCTTGGTAAGGTAAATGCTTAAAAACTGGAAATTGATTCTGCTGTTGTTGAAATTGCTGAAGAGATTAAGCGCCCCACTTCCCAGGTTGCAATCAATTGAGTGAGGTAACAATCTGATGATATTATCCCTATCATCGGAGCCAGAACCGTTGATTAGACAAATACAAACCTGGGTTGTCTGAAATTTGCATTGAGTGATACACAAACGCATCGTTTAAACGAAACTAGCAAGATTGACCTTGGTTATCCGCATGATTTCATGTTCTCCAAGGGGACTCACGCAGCGGTATAAGGAAAACTTTTCCAAAGATTGATTATTAGGGCGAACGCCAATAATTTTTCAATTATTGAAATGTCTCAGAAATAAATTGGGTAAATCAATTAAATACAAAGCGATTTTTTTAGCTTTCTGGTTTGTTTATTAGCTTAATTATTTAACCGTCTTATTCTTAAAAAGAGCCGGATTTCTTCACGCATATAGTTTTAAAGGATTCAGAGTAAGAATTCCCAAAATAGTTAGTAAAGTATTGTCATATTTCCTTAACCTAACAATTTTACTAACTTGATGAACGTAGACTATCAAAAAATATAAAATATTAATAGAAAGAAATATTCAAGAGAGGTTAATGGTTAGGTCTGAACTATGAAAAGAGTAAAGATTGCAGCAGGTCTCGCACACGTGAATTATGGTGAGCTTGGAGATCTGGTAGAAAAAGCCACAAAAGCAGGTGTCGATTACATCCATGCTGAAGCAGCGGATATGCAAGTGTTGACCAATGAGTCATTGATGGGGGGGTTCCGAGATGTAGCAGGGATTCGGGATAGGACAGATTTACCGATTGAATTGCACTGCTATATTAAAACCTGCAGCCTTAAATTCATTGGCCAGGTTGCTGATGCTGGTGCTAATATGATAATTTTACCCATAGACCATTTTTTAGGTGGGGCACCGCTCGCTTTCTTCATAAAAAGAGCAAAAGAAAGGGGGATGAAATTTGGATTATTTTCCAACTGCATTTCACCCGCATTCTTTTTTGAAGAGGTGATCTATTGGATAGATAGGATTCATGTAGTGACCCATGGTATACAGGATGACTATTACGGTTGGCGACGGTCTATAGTTCCAATGATCAAGAAGCTGCGGAAGATGATCGATGAAAAAAAACCAGAAGTAGAGCTGGCTTGCGATGGCGGGATTATCCCCGAAAATTTGGAGCCGCTTGTTCTAGCTGGAGCTGACGTGATTGAGTTCTCGCGGCCAGTATTTGAAAATCCCGATAACATGGTTGAGAATGTCCGTAAGATAAGAAATGCTTTAGATGCAGCAAGTAAAAAACTAGATTCATAAATAGAGGTTTTTAGTTATTTAAAATTAATTACAGAAGGTAGATTAGTAATGAAAAAAGTAAAAATAGCTGCCGGATTGTGCAATGCTGATTATGGTCACATAGGTGATCAGGTAGCTGCAGCAACCGAAGCAGGTGTCGATATTATCCACGCAGAAGCAGCAGATATGTATGTTCTGCCAGACCATCCTTTAATGGGGGGACCACAAGTAGTTGAAGGTATTCGCCCCCGCACTCACCTTCCGATCGAAATGCACTGCTATATCCGTGAATGCAGCGAGCTGTTCATTGATATCACAGCTGATGCGGGTGCGAACCGCATTATTCTTCCGCTTGAGTATTTCCTGGGGGGTGCACCTTTAGCCTATTTCATAAAACGCGCACGAGAAAAAGGGATGGAATTTGGGTTGATGCTGGATTGTGTCACACCCGCTAGATTTATAGAAGAAGCAATTTATTGGGTAGACAGGGTCCATGTCGTAACCCATGATATCGATGAAGAGAATTGGGGCTGGCGTAGATCTCAAATCTCCATGATCAGGAAATTGCGGAAAATGATAGATGAACTGAAACCGGGTGTTGAATTGGCTTGCGATGGCGGCATTTCGGCTGAGACTTTAGAACCTCTGGTAGAAGCCGGAGCAGATGTATTAGAATTCTCCAGTCCAATTTTCAGAACTCCACGTCCCGAGTACAAACCTGCAACTAAAATGCAAATCATTAAAAACGTAATAAAGATCCGCAAAGCAATCGATAAGGCCACAAAAAAAGCATTCAAAGAATGAGGTCTGATTGGGAGAGAGTGGATCAAACTGTTAAATAAGAACTTGATTCAACGTGTGTGAAATCGGTTTTATTAAGAGCAAAGGGAGTAAAAAATGAAGAGAGTAAAAATTGCTGCGGGTCTATGTTTTGCAGATTATGGTCACGTTGGAGACCAGGTAGCCGCGGCTACCAAAGGTGGCGTCGATTATATTCACGCAGAAGCAGCGGATATGTATGTACTGCCTAATGTTCCACTGATGGGAGGACCGCAGGTAGTTGAAGGGATTCGC
This sequence comes from Anaerolineae bacterium, assembly GCA_011176685.1. Lineage (GTDB taxonomy): Bacteria > Chloroflexota > Anaerolineae > Anaerolineales > Anaerolineaceae > A373. The sequence goes on along the minus strand of DUED01000056.1, from coordinate 11,251 downwards.
CCCAGGACACATTTGCCAATTGAGATGCATTGCTATATACGTGAATGCAGCGAGCAATTTATAGACATAACAGCTGATGCAGGCGCTAATCGAATTATTCTACCTTTTGAATATTTTTTGGGTGGCGCTCCTCTGGCATATCTTATAAAACGTGCGCGTAATAGAGGAATGGAGTTTGGTTTAATGCTTGATTGCGTTACCCCTGCTAGTTTTATGGAAGAAGCTATCTATTGGGTAGATAGGATTCATGTCGTCACGCATGATATTGATGAGAAAAATTGGGGTTGGCGTAGAACTCAGGTTCCGATGATCAAAGAGCTAAGAAAAATGATCGATGAATTAAAACCTGAGGTTGAATTAGCCTGTGATGGTGGCATATCTGCTGAAAATCTTGAACCATTGGTTGAAGCAGGTACGGATGTTTTTGAATTTTCACGCCCTATCTTTAGGAATCCCGATAATTCACCAGCAAATAGAGAACAGATCATCAAGAATGTAAAGAAACTGCGGAAGGCAATAGATGACGCAGCTAAAAAGGTATTTAAATAAAAGATCTGAGGTAAAGAACCCTTGCTTGAATTACGGGATGTAATTAACGAAAATATGATTCTTCTCGATCTTAAGATCGAGAAGAAAGAAGAAGTAATCGAAATATTAGTGGATTTACTTGGCCAGAATGAAAAGTTAACCTCAAAAGCACTATTCCTCAAGAGTGTCTATGACCGTGAAGAACTTCTTTCTACATATTGCGGTTCAGATATAGCTATACCCCATGGAATTTCAAAAGCAGTAAAAGAACCTGCAGTATGTTTTGCCCGCACAAATGAAATAAGTTGGAGCGGCCCAGAAGAAAAAGTACATTTCGTTTTCCTCTTGGCAGTGCCAGATAGCAAAAATGACAAAGATCCACAGCATTTGAAACTGCTTTCATCCATCGCCACTTTAATTCTTGAAGAACAAGTGCGGGAAATTTGGGAAAGAGCTACAAACAAAAAACAGATTCTTGAATCGCTTGAGTTGGCTGTAAAGAATCTTTGATAAATGAAGGAAACAATCGAAAAAACATTTAATTCAAAAGGAGGTGATTTTTCTAACAACATTAAATAACAGTAAATGTCAGGATAAAAAATAGATTACTAAAAAAGGAGATAGAAATGAATATTTGGGAAGAAATCAAAGATGTGTTTAAGAATTTTGGTGCGCACATGCGAACTGGTGCTTCCTATATGTTGGGAGCACTCATAATTGGTAGTTTGGCGACTGCTCTTGGTAACTCCTTAGGGCAGGGACAAGAAACCCCCTTCTGGGATGTGATACGTGGTGTTGGTCAAGTTGGTATGGATATATTTCCCGCCGTTCTTGGTGCTTATATGGCTTTCTCTATAGCAGATACGCCTGCTATTGGACCCGGCTTAGTATTGGGTATTTTAGCCAAACAGTCGGGAACTGGATATATCGGCGCTATGGTATCAGCCATTCTCGTAGGTATCCTTATACGTATATTCATGAAGGGGAAAGTTGGCAAGGTTTTTCAAATGACCTATAACATGTTCGCACCTGTTGTAGCGACCCTTGTCATCGGACTGTTCATGGGACTAGTTCTTGCTGGACCAATCGAGGCGGGTCTTAATGCTCTAATCACAGGCATCACTAATTTAGGTCAGGCAGGTAAAGGGGTCATGGGAGCCCTACTTGGTGGACTTCAAAATGTTGACTTCGGAGGTCCAATATCCAAATCAGCCATGACTGTTGTGAATGCGCTCTTTGAAAGTGGCATTAATACTGCCTATGGTATGGTTGGGGCTGCTGTCTTCGTTCCGCCTTTGGGTGTATCCATCGCCGCTTTGATCGCTAAAAAATACTTCACGGATGAGGAATATGAATACGCTAAAGGTGGTGTTTTTCTCTCCATCCTTGGTGGTTTCACTGAGTTGGTTATTCAATATGCTGTAAATGACTTCTGGCCTGTTACTATTGCCAGTGCTGTTGGTGGCGCTGTTGCCGGAGCTATTGCTGGAATCACCGAACTGGGCATGCTGGTCCCAATCCTGGGCATTGGAAACCTTCCCTTCTGGACCAATACCTGGGTTTATATTGGAGCAGTCCTGGCTGGAACGGCGACAACTATTGTAGTAGTACTAGCACTCAAAGCCCTGAAATACAACCGCAAGAAAGCCAAGGGAAAAAAATAGAAACCTATAATATATAATTATCCATACTCAATGCGAGAAAGGAAATTAAACAATGAAAATATTGATCGTTGCGGGATGTCAAGCTGGAGTTGCTCACAGCAAGATGGTCACTGCATCTTTACAAGAAGAAATCGAATCAAGAGGGCATGAGGTTGCTTGTGAGGAGTATGGAGGATGGGCCGTACCAAAAAAGGCTGACCCAAAATTTGTGGAAACTGCCGATTTGGTTATTCTGGCTACCGCGATAAGAATTATGGGTATGGAGCGCTTTAAGCATTTGCCAATCTATAAGGAGGAAGTTCATAAAGCCCTCATGGATCCCAAGGGAACGGTTGATAGAGCCTTGGAAATGCTTAAGAACGCGGATAAAAAATAGTTTAAACAATTAGGAATGCACGTGTATATGTGAAAGGCGCTTGGCTATTTGAAAAACATATACTCGTGCATAAATTTCTTATTATATTTTATTCTCATAAAAAAACAACCTAAATAAATTGAATTCAAGTTATGACCATCAGGTATATTACAAGTGGTTTTATTAGATACTCACTCTAAGAAAATTATTGAAGTCTTATTAGAATCCCAATCCCCACTTTCTTCATCCGAAATAGCCCATGAAATAAACATTACACCTCGTATGGTAATTTATCGGATAAACAGACTTAAACCATGGATCGCGCAAAAAGAGCTACACATTACCACAAAAACCAATAAGGGCATTCAAATTATTGCTCCCACTTCCAAGAGAAGAATGGCGCTGAGGGAAATAAAAGAAATGGCAAGCGATGATTTATCTATGACAAAAGACGATCGCAGGGAATATATAAAGATATTTCTGTTAATTTGCAATGAACCAATAGTTTCAAAACAATTAAAAAAAGCCCTTAATGTATCAAAAGTCACCGTGCTTAAAGACATAGATGATATTGAGAATTGGTTCAGTCGCCGTGGACTCACCGTGTGCCGCAAACCCGGTTATGGAATAATCCTTAATGGAAATTTATTTGATAAGAGATTATTGCTAATAGAACTGATAATGGAGAAGCTTGGGGTATTTGCTTTAGCAAAATTGAGCCGGGGAAGCAGTGTTCAGCAAGCAGCAAAGGCAATTAATAACCTTCATCCGCAATTGAGAGATTTAATAACACGTTATCTTTCTGATTTAGATTTTTCATATGCCTGGGAGATTACTTCTCGGGTAGAGGATGGTCTGGAGATTCAACTAGAAGACAATTCATTTATCTCTACGATGTTGTTTTTCGCAATTCTCATCGATCATTTGAGGAAGAAAATTGTCATTAAAGAAATAAATAAAGATATTGAACTGAAAAATATTACTGGTGAATATTACTTATCTCAAGCAATTGGAGATAAAATCGAACACCGATATGGTGTCTATGTCACAGAAATTGAAAGAATATGCATAGCCAATTTCATTTCTGGTCTCGAAATTAAAAAGACTATATCAGAAGCCATTGGAGAGTGGAAAAAGAAAAAAATCAATCCAGAAGTTGATATTCTAACCAAGAACATTTTAGTAGATGTGTCATTATTTCTGCATCCCTATTTATTAGTTGATACCATCCTTTATTGGGAAATTGCCCTCTATATTCAGGCAATCTTTAATAGCTTGCGATTTCCTCATCCTTTTCGAGAAGAGGTTACTTCTCAAATTCGGGTTCAGAGACCTTATATTTACTCAATTGCTCAAGAAGCTGTACAAAAGATTGAAAAAGCCATCGGTTTTGAATTACCCGAATCTATAATAGGGAAATTTTCCATTTTATTGATATCTGCCTTAGAAAGAATTTGTTCACCTAATAGAGTGATGCGCAACGTAATTCTGGTTAATGATTTCGGTTACGAAACTTCATCACTTCTTAGTTCAAGGATTAAATCACAAATCCCGGAAATCGACATCATTGAATGTATTGGGACCTTGGAACTGCTAGAAAGAAAAATTTTCAGGGATGGGGTTGATGCAATTATCACAACCGCGGATATTGGTAAGATAAGCATGCCGAGTATTCAAGTTAGTCCTCTCCTTACGAAGGAAGAAGTCTCTAAGATTAGAGATACTCTCAATATTGGCTTCAATCTCACACAGGGTTCAATAGATGCGTACCCCTCTCTACACTTATGTGAATTGCTTTCAGACAAATCCATTGCATTAAACGTGGCAGTGAAAGATTGGAAGCAATCGGTGGAAAAAGCTGGAATCCTTTTGCTTCGTAAAGGAGCCATTCATCCTAGATATATTGATGCTATGAAAGATTTGATAATTGAAAACGGTCCCTATGTAGTTAGCAGTCCCGGCACCGCTTTGTTGCATGCCCGACCTGATCAGGGGGCAAAACGCACTGGTATGAGTTTTATTAGCCTGAAACATGGAGTCAATTTTGGACATTCTGATAATGATCCTGTGGATTTGGTTTTCGCGCTTTCTGCGGTGGATAGTTTTTCAATTCAGATTGCCTTAAAAGAATTTGTAAATCTAATAAATAATAGAAGAATTTTAAACAGAATTAGGACAACCACTTCTATTGAAGGAGTTATTGATTGCTTGAAGGAATTATATGAGTAAAAATATATCAATTAAAGGGTTGATTTTTGATTTTGATGGATTGGTGGTTGATACGGAATATGCCAAGTATCTTTCTTGGCAAGAAATATTTAATTCTTACGGTGCGGAGATATCATTTTCTTTTATCGAATCAATCCTTGGTTATGAAGAAGGACCAAATCCGGTCATCCCATATTTAGAAAAGGTGGTTGGAAAACGAGTGAATTCAAAAGAAGTATTAGCTAGGGTAAAAAACACTCTTTTTTCAAGAATTAATAATTTAGGACTAATGTCGGGAGTTTCTGATTATTTGGAAACAGCAGAAAAACTTGGTTTACCTATAGTCATAGCGTCGAATGCAAAACGAGAACAGATTACACCAATAATAGACCGTTTAAATATTAACAAATATTTTTCATGTATTCTCACGAGAGAAAATGTGCAAAAACCCAAACCATATCCAGATATATTATTCTTGGCACTTGAAAAACTTGGCTTGAGTAATAAAGAAGTAGTTGCTTTTGATGATTCAAACTTGGGTTTAAGAGCGGCTAGGTCTGTTGGAATATTCTGTGTAGCAGTTCCGAATGAACTTACTAAACACTTTAACTTAGATGCCGCTGATTTAATTATTAAATCAATGTCTGAAATATCTTTATATTCACTCCTACAAAAAATTGCGTAACCAACAACCTGCTGGTTCCAAGTCTGATGCTGAATATGACCATTGTGCCCAACCTTCAATTAGAGAGCTGAAATCAAATTATACTGTTTAGTGCTATGCAAGAGAATTGAAACTGGATATACAACTGTAAATATTTTCACCAAACATTTGTGGGATAATTGTGTGGTAATTTAAGGAAATTGCCCGATAAATATATTTGGAAAATTTGGTTATGTTTCTGGCTGGCTGCGAAACACCCCTTTAAAGGAGTCTCGTTGCTGATTTGAGGAAGCATAATTAAAGGAGGCAACAGTTATGGACAAATGGGAATGCGTGGTATGCGGCTATGTCTACGACCCAAAGGTGGGCGACCCGGATAATGGCATCAAGCCCGGCACATCCTTTGAGGATTTGCCTGACGATTGGGTCTGCCCTGACTGCGGTGTAGGCAAAGACATGTTCGAAAAGATGCAATAGAACCGGGGATGAAACACGTCATCGTCGGCAGCGGCGTAGCTGGCGTCACTGCTGCTCAGGGAATCGTCCGCGCCGACCCGAGCGCAGAAGTACACGTATTTGGGGCTGAGCCATATCCCTACTACCGCCGCCCACTGCTGTGGGAGTTCATAGCGGGACAGCTTGAGCAGGACGCCCTTTATTTTCGAGCGTCAGACTGGTATGCCGGGCGCGGAATCAACCTGCGCACAGGGGTTCAAGTTGCGGTGCTGACCTCTTCGGATCACTGTCTGACCCTGGTTGACGGTGAGACTGTGCTATACGAGCGTTTATTGCTTGCAACGGGCGCTCGTCCTTTTATCCCCCCTTGTGAAGGAACGGACAAAGAGGGCGTTTTCACCTTGCGCACGCTGGATGATGCGCTGGCTATCAAGGCATATATGCAAAAGGTCTCTACGGCGGTGGTCATCGGTGGCGGTCTGCTGGGGCTGGAAACAGCGCGGGCGCTGCAAACTGCCGGACTGGACGTAACAGTAGTCGAATTCTTCCCCTACTTGCTGCCGCGCCAACTGGACGCTGAGGGGGCGCAGGTTCTGCAATCGCTACTGGAAGCGCAGGGACTGCATGTGCTTTGCGAATCTGCGACAGAGGCCGTCTTGGGCGATAAGCGCGCAGATTATATTCGCCTTAAGGATAAGCGTGTGGTAAATGCAGGACTGGTGCTCTTCTCGACTGGCATACGTTCAGAGGTAACATTAGCCCAGGCGGCAGGGCTGGAAGTTAACCATGGTATCGTCGTAGATGAGCAGTTAAGGGTGAGGCGAGCGGATGGGCGACCGATAAGTGATATCTTCGCTGTAGGAGACGCCGCCGAGTTTGAGGGGCGAGTCTACGGCATCATCCCGCCTGCTATCGAGCAGGCTCGAGTTGCCGCAGCCAACATGGTTGCGCCGGGCAGCGCCACGTACACTGGTACGCTTCCATCCACAACGCTCAAAGTCGCCGGGGCGGAATTGACCTCGCTGGGCGAATGTCTGGTAGAAGCGGATAGTGAACATGCGGAGGATGAATATACACAATTGCGGCACGTGGATTTGCTGGCAGGGTACTATAGCAAGTTAGTGCTGCATGAAGGGCATATCGTGGGAGCTATCTTGCTGAACGACAAAGAGCGCGTGAGGCCCGTTGCCCAACTGATCAAGCAAGGCGTGGATGTCTCCGCCTATGCCAATCGTTTGTTGGACGACGACTTTGACCTGAAGTCGCTATTACTATAGACTATTTTTAAAGGAGAGTTACAGATGCACAAGATGACACAAGCCAACCTGGAAGCAGCTTTCGCTGGTGAAAGCCAGGCACATATGAAATACCTGATTTTTGCCGAACAGGCAGAGCGAGAGGGGTTCCCCAACACAGCCCGGCTCTTTAAAGCTAATGCCTACGCCGAGCAGGTGAACGCTACCAATCACTTCAGAGTGCTGGGAAAGCTGGCCAAGACTGCAGGTAACCTGGCAGTCGCTATCGGTGGTGAGACCTATGAGGTCGAGGAAATGTATCCTGCTTTCCAGGCCGTGGCCGAGCTGCAGGAGGAGAAGGGCGCTGTCCGTTCCAGCAAGTGGGCGCTGGAGGCAGAGAAGATGCATGCCGAGATGTACAGCGCAGCTAAAGCCGCTGTGGAAAGCGGGGAAGACGCGCAGGTAGGACAGGTCTACATCTGTTCTGTATGCGGATGGACTGGCGAGGGTGAACCGCCGGATAATTGCCCGCTGTGCAACGCCAAGAAGGAAAGGTTTGTTACTTTTTAGGGCAAACCGAATCACTGGTAGAAAGATGTTAGTCTTACCATAGCAGGCAACGTTGAATCAGATCGTTAAGCAGGATGCCATGAAATACTTGCGAGCCGTTGTAATGTTCATAAATACCCTAGTGATGTATCTTGGGCTGCCGCTATTGGGCTGGGGAATTGATGATCTTGGGGGGTTCTTCTCACTCGATCCGAGATCAGGTTATGCGCTGCTTGTGGTGGCTTGCGGCTTTGCCGTCGGTTACCAGGCGATTGATGCACCAGAAGGGATTAGAGGAAGCAGAGGGGAAGGTCATAAGCGTGTTCGCAGTCAAAGTATCGTAAGTATTGTCATCATTCTTTTATTGTTTGCTGCGCTCATTTTCCTGCCCTTTGCTGACCGGCGCAGCATTGGTGTGATGATCGGTGGTCAGGCAGCGGCAATTCGTTGGCTTGGTCTCGTTCTCTTTGGGCTCGGATGTGCACTGGTGTTCTGGTCGGGTATCTTATTAGGGCGCTTATACAGTGCCGAAGTAACCATTCAGAAGAACCATCGGCTGATTACAGTGGGTGTATATCGCCATATTCGTCACCCGCGGTATCTGGGTGGGATTATCCTCGCCATTGGCTTGTCTCTATTATTTCGCTCATGGATCGGTCTTGCCGCAAGTTTTCTATTCATCGGCGTTGTCTTGTCACGGATCAAAGACGAGGAGGCTTTGCTGCATAGTGAGTTCGGGCAGGAGTGGGAAACATACTGCCAACAGTCCTGGCGCTTAATACCTTGTCTCTACTAGACGCGACTCAGCAATAGTCTAGAGTAAATCGTTCCTACAGTCTCCCATAGTGGCTATTAGCCGCACAGGAAAGTTCCGTGGGTATATGGCATCTTACGCGAGCATGGCATTGGAAGCCAGCCAGTTTACATCATCTTTAACGATGCTTACCAAGGAAAGACCAGGTGCATGTTGCCACCACAGTCCTTGGATGTGATAATATAGGATATATCGCGGAATATACGGGTGTGAGATACCAGAGGTGCCGAAGCAAAATTTACGCCCGAATAAGTTCTGACAATCAGTGAAAGGAGATCAAACTAAAATGGGAACAAAAGGAAGAGAAATTGTAGGTAAAGATGTAAATAAACTGGTTGAAATGCTCAACAAAGCCCTTGCAGATGAATGGCTGGCATACTACCAGTACTGGGTAGGTACAAAGGTGGTCAAGGGCCCTATGAGGGAAGCTACTACCGCTGAGCTCTTACAGCATGCCGCTGAAGAACTTGGACACGCGGAGTTGCTCTCCAACCGGCTTATCCAGCTTGGTGGTACGCCGCTCCTCACACCCGAAGACTGGTACAAGATGAGCAACTGCGGGTATGAATCTCCAGAAGATCCCTACGTGGAAGTGGTGCTGGACCAGAACATCAAAGGAGAACAGTGTGCCATTGATGTCTATCGCAAGTTGGTGGACTTTACCAAAGACATCGATCCAGTGACGTATGAGATCGTCCTCTCGATTCTTGCAGACGAGATAGAGCATGAAGAAGATCTTCAGGCGCTCGCTGAAGACATCCATATAATGAGAGAAAGGAGATAACCAAATGAAATTCGGGGACAGGATTCAAGAGGCAGACTGGAAGAAGGAGAAGCACGTCCCGGTCATTGAATGTCCAGACCGGGTGAAACTGAACGAGACTTTTGAGGTAAAAGTCAGCCTGGGAAAAGAGATTGCTCACCCCAATACTAGTGAACATCACATTCGCTGGATTAGTCTCTACTTCCACCCGCAAGGCGCCAAGTTCACTTACGACGTGAGCCACGTTGATTTCAATGCCCACGGCGAGTCGGGCGCCGGTCCGAACCAGGGTCCCGTCTACACATACCCAGCGGTGACAACGTCGCTGAAGATCAATAAACCCGGCACGTTGCACGCCCTGGCCTACTGCAATATCCACGGTTTGTGGGAGGGAAGCAAGCAGATCAGTGTAGTCTAGCAGATTAGCAGTGCTGATCGTTACGTTCAGGATTTAACTGAGCTGAATTCTTTTTAGGGTATTTGATGTTAAGAGAGATTTGCTGGCAGGGGTTGTTGAGTCTGCTTGCCTGGGACTGCAGGGATTCCAGTGAGGGCGACCGCAGGAAGTCCAGTGAGGGCGACCGCAGGAAGTCCGGTGTGGGCGACCGCAGGAAGTCCAGTGAGGGCGACCGCAGGAAGTCTGGTGAGGGCGACCGCAGGAAGTCCAGTGAGGGCGACCGCAGGAAGTCTGGTGTGGGCGACCGCAGGGATTCCAGTGAGGGCGACCGCATGAAGGCTCGTAGAGGACACACGAATATATAGTCTACTCCCCAATTGCAATGCAATTGTACCAAGAAAATCAAACAGGAAAGTCGAATCAAATAAATTTGATAATAAAAGCAATCCTTGACATTGCAGTTCAGAGAACGGAGAAATAAAAATAACTAAAAAGTAGTTTCGTTCTCAATAATCTGTATTGTAATAATATAAATTATTGAACCTGATGATTAAGAGTCAGTAGGGTCACATGTCCATTGTGTCCACACAGTGTTACAGCGTCCACACAGTCCCATAAATAGGGCTTAAACTGTCCATTGTGTCCATTGTTTCCACGGTGTCTCATGAAAACTGCACCAAATTGCACCAAGAATATCAAAACAGGAAAGGCGACTCATAATTTCATATAATAAAAATAATGGGATTAATTTCGAATGTATTATCAAGAATTAATTTAATTACAGTTTAATTAATTGACGATTCTCAAATTATGAAATGTACTCCTGCCAACGTTGAATAATCTGTCTAAGGCTATGTGTCTCGGTAGCTAACATTGACATTTGGTGATGTATTTCAACTGGAATATCTTTATTTAAATTAAGTCTAGGAAAAATATCAAGCGTATTAAATACAATTGCTTCTGAATGAGAGATTTTCTTAAGCTCATTGAAAACCTTCTTCCTCCATTCCCCCGCATTTTCGACCCAAGAATTTATATAATCCGGAGATATTCTTCTTCCTTCGTGTCTGATTGCAACCCCCTTTTCTCTAAGTTTTGCTAAATTTTCAAGAGTTTTTTCAATTCTTTCTCTAGTATTCAACTTTTCTGTTAAGTCATCTCTCCTAACTCTCAGTTTATGGAATGCTGAGATATTGCCAATTAGAAGGAACAATATAAACGATCCGATCCAAACTTCCCTTGGAAATCTCTTCAGATATGGAATATTAAATAAATAAGATTGAACTAATCCAGCTATATCAAGTATCCATACGATAAGCCAAATCCGAATAAGTAAAAAATATTCCTTTAATGTCAAACACATATTTTGATCTCTCTTTTCACCTCTAATTAAAGACCATATTTAATCGGTCGAATACATTTAAATCGACCAGGTGAGACTCTTATAAATAAATCGCTATTTTTTCCTGGATTACCGCGGGCATGTTTGTGGGGTGCTGCACCCCAAAAGTTGTACCACCCGCAAATGTGTGAAATCTCCTCAAAAACAGGTAAGATAAAAAATGAGGAGCAGAAGATGGCAAAAAGATATACAGCCCAATTCAAGTTTCAAGCAGTA
>DUED01000055.1 GCA_011176685.1 Anaerolineae bacterium | reverse complement strand
TCTTTTGGTAATGTACAATCTTTATCGTAGATCATGGTTATCATCCTTTCTTTGGTTTTTCATGCTTCTGAAAGGATACCGTGATCTACTCTTTTTTGAATTTACAGATAATTTGTTACACTAGCTAAGTGAAACCAAATACTTGAATTTTCTATTTATATGTTAACTAATTGATTGGGTAATTTTTCCACTTGTTCAAATATTCCAATACCAGAATTTAAACCAATTCCAAAACGCCTGGCACCCCGTTCATACATACCTAGAAGTGTAGAGAGGTCTTTAATACCGCCAGAAGCTTTAATCTTTATGGAATCTCTAACATGTGATTTTATTAAGGAAATATTTTCAAGTGTTGCCCCTGTTTTTGCCCATCCAGTTCCTGTTTTAATCCAATCCGCGCCTGCTTTAATTGCAATGTCACAAGCATTTAAAATTAATTCATCACTTAAATAATGACACTCCAGTATCACTTTTATTGGAATTCCATCAGAGACCATTATTACTGCTCGTAAGTCTTCGTAAACATCTTCATATCTTCTAGATAATAATTTTCCAATATTAATTACTATATCCAATTCGCCACAACCCATTTTGATTAGTTCTTCCGCTTCGGCGACCTTTATTGATGTTGATTCGCCGCCGGACGGAAAACCAACAGGACCACCAATAACAATATCACGATTATTTTCTCCCAGAAACTGTTTTAAAATTGGAATCCATCCAGGTAACGCATAAACAGCTATACAATGATATTTCTTGGCGCAATAAACCATAGTCTTAATGTGCTCTTCATCATTTTCCGCTTGAACTGCACTTAAATCAATCATCTTTGCAATATCCAGTAATGTTAGTTTCATGATTCACCTATTTTTAATTCTTCATTATTCAAAATATCAACAGTAAATTTTCCAAGCATTCTTAATATAAAATAGTTCAATGGGATATCTTGTTCATTGCAAATAAGGCTTTCAACTTTCAGTAATGGAGTATTTGCATTAATTTCTAGCAAATCAACTTCTTCCTTTGTTGGCATTACAGGTTCAAATTCACGCCAACCATGATGTAAACTAATTCCATACTGGTTCTCTAAAGTATCATAGAGAGAAAGGCTTTGAAATTCTTTCTCCTCGATTCCAAGACAAAAAGAATAGGGTACAAAATGTCGATCAATAATAAATGGACGATCATTAACATACCTAATACGTTTCAAGTAAAAAACCAAATTGCTTTTACTGATCCTTAAAAAATTTGCTACAGCACTTGACGCAGGAATGACTTTCTTTTCTATTACTTTTGAATAATGTGGAATTCCTTTTCTTGCTAAATAATTTGAAAACCACCGAAGACTTTCCATAAACATCATAGTAACCGGCGGTTTCGTAACGAAAGTTCCTTTAGACTTTTCTCTATGTAAATATCCTTCACTAACAAGATCTAAAATAGCCTGGCGTACCGTAGTACGACTGATTTCATACAGCTCCATAAATTTCTTCTCAGTCGGAATAGCATCTCCGGGGTTTAACATTCCTGAATCTATAGCGTCACGAATAATTTGCTTAAGCTGGTAATAAAGCGGCGTTGGAATTGATTTATTAATTTTTTGACTGAATATTTCTTTCATAAATTTTCTCCAGAATAAGTCTACAACTCCATATCACTTCCAAACACTTAAATTCCTTATAAAGCTAAAAGATAAACTTCTTCAACACCTTGTCTGGTAACAGGTGGTCGGCTACGCAGCATTCCATTGCTGCCAAAACTGACGCGCACGACATCTTCAGTAAACGAATCAATTTCTTCTTCATTAATTCCAACTTGTGATAATCTAGTCGGCACGTTGATTTTTTCTAGAAAGGCTTCAAATAGTTCCATACCTTCTAAAGCAACTTTTTCTTGAGTTTTGTTTTTATGGTCTACATTGAATACTCTTTCCCCAAATTGCACATATCTATCAAGACGGGTCTTATAAAAGCGTTTCATCCATGCTGGCATAATAATAGATAACGATGCACCATGAGTTATATTATGCCTTGCAGATAGCACATGCCCCAATTGGTGCATTGGTGTCCATCCATCACCTGGTTGAGACCATCCATTTAAGGCAACAATAGAAGACCACTGGAGGTTACTACGTGCTGATAGATTATTTTGATCTTGCAAAACTTTGGGTAGCTCCTCCATGACTGTCAATATTACTCCTTCCTGAATACGATTATTCAAAGGCGCGTCCTCATAACCTGTTAAATAAAACTCCAGCACATGTGAAATCGTATCTGCTCCCGCACAGGCGGTTTGAAATTGAGGAAGGCTGCATGTGAGAGAAGGATCAACAATCGAAACCTTTGGGTATAAACACTGATTCCAGGTGTAGGATTTCTCTTGTGTTTTTTCATTCGTAATTACAGCAGTCGGATTCATTTCACTGCCAGTGGCAGGTAGTGTGGGAATCATCAAAAGGGGAAGTGCTTTTTGTGGGGGGACAACCTCACGCGTGTTATCATGGCGGCTGAACACCATGTCCCACAAATCTCCATGATAAAAAATACCTGCGGCAATCAACTTGGCAGTATCCATAGCAGATCCTCCGCCTAAACCAATTACGAGATCCACCTCATTTGTTTTACTAACATCTATACCTTGTGAGACTTCGCTCATTTTGGGGTTCGCTGTAACTCCAAAGAAAGGGACCATTTCAACCTCACATGCCGAAAGAGATTTCTCAACTTCGTCGAGCAATTCATTGAAAAAGTCATGTTCTTTATATGTAACTATTAGCGCTTTTTTTCCAAGCAATTCGGCCTCCTGTCCAACTCTACTGACTTGACCCACACCAAAAATTATATGTACGGGGTTATAGAATTCAAATTTTTCCATTGTTTCTACCTCCAAGTAATTTATAATAAATAAACGGATGAAATTGTTATTATTTCACTTGGACCTTCCCTCTTTTTATTGAGACCTTCCGCTTAGTTATCGCAATAACATATACACTGATAACCATCAAAACTCCCTTGATTATCACGCCATAATAGAAAGGAATATTTAATAAGGTCGATCCATTTCCCAGAACCATAATGAAAATAGCACCGATTAACGTGCCGATCACATTCGGTTTACCAGACTTGATTACCAAAGCGCCTAAAAATACAGCCGTTAAGCCGTCAACGAAATAAGAACCTGCTAAATTGGGTTGTCCGGAAGTAAATGAAGCTAACAATACAATTCCTCCAAGTGATGCAAAAACTGCTGATAAGAGGAAGAAGGAATATATGATCTTTTTTTCTGGAATCCCTGCTTCGCGGACAACAACACGATTTTCACCTAGTGCATAAAGATACTGCCCTAATTTCGTTTGGTTTTGCAAGAAGCTAGCTGCTAGGTAAATCAAGAGAACTATGACCATTAACACCGGGATAAATCCAGCGAATTTCCCGAATACGATAAACTGCACAGTTTTATCTATTCTTGTTAAATATATAGGCCCCCCTTTTCCAATAATATACGCTGTAGATTTAGCCAATACAGCAATACCAATCGTAGCGATTAAAGATTGAAATTTGAATACGTTTATCAGGAAGCTACTTGTTAATCCATAAAGAGAACATATACCCATAGCGATGACTATCGAGAGCCACCAAGGTAGACCATTCGTTATACATAAAGCTGTAATCATACTTGATAATGCAGCAATATCCGGAAAAGTTACGTCAATTTCACCAGAAGCAACAATCCAAGTTAATCCCATTACTAAAATAGCGTTGATAACTGACGCACGAATAATCTCCAGTAAATTTTCAGCTTTGCGGAATGTGGGCGATTTTACCGCAAAGAAAATTACAAGTAAAAGCAGAATCCATAGAAAAATGAACTGCGGTGCGAATAATTTCTCGATCAAATTTCTAATTTTATTCATAATATTCCTCGCATTTATTCTGCTTCAACTTGAGAAATTTCGGACATTTCCTTTTTCCTTTTAAATTCAATTTTTGAAATTATTATAGAAATAATCAAGGTCGCCCCCATGGTCATATCCATAAAATAAAAAGGGGCATTTAATAAGGTGAATCCATTTTGAATAATCGAAATCAGAAACGAACCACAGAATGTTCCTATAATGGTTGGTTTACGGAAAATAGACATACCAATAAAAACCGCTGAATAAGCAGGCATCAATAGTACCAACCCGCCTTTCACATTTCCATTTCCCTGTGCAGCTGTCATAACCATATTTGTGAATGAAGATAGCACGTTGCTTATTACATAAGCAGATATTATATAGTTTTCGATATTTATACCCGAAAACAGTGCTGCCACCTGATTGCTACCAGTTGCATAGAAACCCCTGCCATATTTTGTACGGTGAAGAAATATGTACGCTAGAGTATAGAAGACAAAAAGATATATTACAGGGTAGGGAATTCCATACAATTTTCCATCACAAAAATTGATAATCCCCGAAGTTAGAAAATTTTCATAGATGTAGTTGCCTTTGCTATAAAGGTAAGCCATACCCCAAGCAAATGATCCAATACCTATGGTGGCGATCATATCTGGTAACTTATATTTGCCTACTGCTATCCCATTGATCACACCAAATATACAACCAGCAAGCAAGCCAAAGAAAATGCTGGGTAACGGTGGAAGTACCATTTTACCGATAAAAAAGCTCATGGTCATACCTGCGAAGCATGACACAAAATGAAAGGACATATCAGAATATCCTACCGTGATAACAAAAGTGAGTCCTAGGGCTGCTATAGAGGTAATTGACAAATGTTTTATGGCCCTTAAGATATTATTCTTAGTCATAAAGACAGGTGAAAGGAAAGAAAATACAACCAAGACGATCGCAATAACAAACAGAAAGATCGCAATGGAAACGGCGTTCTTGCTTAAGTGATTATTAAGCTTTGACATTTGAACCTCCGGTTAATCCATAAAGAAGCATCTCATCCTGTTTCGTGTCTTCAACTAATTTATTCAAAACAACCCGACCCTTATACAAAACTAAGACACGATCACTTATTCCAAAAATTTCGTCACAATCTGAAGAAACCACCATCACACCTTTATTTTTAGACAAATCACGAATAATGTGGTAGACGTTAGATTTTGTACCTACATCGACTCCAACTGTGGGCTCTTCAAAAATATAAAGGTCAGAATCAGTGTAGAGCCCTTTACCAATGACAACTTTTTGTTGGTTGCCGCCACTCAGTAAAGACACATGCTCATTTACACTTGGGGTTTTTATATCGAGCAAATCAACAATTCTTAGCGTATCATTTCTCTCTTGCTTTCCTTTCACTAAGCCAAATTTATTTGATACGTTATTGAGATTGGCTAAAGTAGTATTGAAAGTAATAGACTCGTTCAGAATCTGACCCTCTGTTCTACGATCCCCAGGGACTAAAAATACACCATTCTTCAATGCGTCATGAGCATTTTGATGTGTAATTCGATTTCCTTTTAAGAATAATTTTCCTTTAGTCCTCGGCAAGATACCGAAAATCACTTTACACAATTCATCGAAACCCGAACCAACTAAACCGAAAATACCAAAAATTTCCCCTTGTCTTATAGTTAAACTAATATTTTTAAATTTATCATCTAAAGTCAAACCTTCTAAGCGGAGGATTTCCTTACCTTGAACCTTGGATTTGTTTGGAAAGACTTGATTAATTTTTTCTCCCAACATCAATTCTGCGATTTTATTTGATTTAATTTTGCTTTTAACAGAATAAGTGCCTACCGTTTTGCCATCTCTTAACACGGTAAACCTATCAGCAATTTCAAATACCTCATCTAACCTATGTGTGATGTATATGATTGAAACCCCTCTTGCTTTGAGAACTTTAATGTGCTCAAATAATACATCGATTTCACGCCTTGTTAATATGGATGTAGGCTCATCAAGCACTAAAATACAAGAGTTTTCCTGGGATAATGCACGAAGAATCGCTATACTTTCTTTTTCTACAGTGCCTATTTCCTGTACAGGTTTATTAAGATCCACGCTGAATGGGTATCTTTCCAATAAATTGTTAGCTCTTTTTTTCAATTCCTTTCTACGAACCATATCAAATATTGATTTACTATTTGTTTCAGAACCTAAAAAGATATTCTCAAAGCCAGAAAAGGAAAGTATCATTTGCGGATCCTGGTAAACAGTGGCGATTCCTAGCACTTTTGCATCTTTTGGTCCATTGATTTCTACCTTTTTATCTTTAATAAATATTTCCCCGGAATCTTTTTGATAGATGCCTGCAAGGATTTTTATTAAGGTAGATTTCCCTGCCCCATTAATTCCCAAGAGTGCATGAACTTCACATGGTTTGAGAATGAAATTAACTCCTGAGAGTGCCTGCACACCTGGAAACTCTTTCGTAATACCTTTCATAAATAAAGTGCGGTTTTCCATGCTCACCTTCCGTTTGTTTGCATATTTCTCATTATTTCACACTTCCTTTATGATAATTAAAAATAATAATTCAATAATTATTAAAAGAGTGTTATTACATTAATTTGCTACCAAACGATGCCTTCTATCCATGAATTGCATCATTTTCAAATTCGCAATAACACTCTTATCATTTAAAACGTACTCTTACGTAATTTGATATTACAGAGCAGGTTTCCAACCTAAATCAACTTCTTTGCCGGGAATATCATATTCATTCGCATCCAAACCCGCCGATACAGCATCTAATACTGCTTTATCAACAGCATATACAGGTGATACAACAAAGCGTGGGGCTGTGTTACCAGCAAAATATTCTTTTGCATACATAACATCCATATAGCTCATCCAATAGATGCTTTGTGCCATTGTCAATTTGAAGGGTCCGCCCATTTGAATCTGCTCGAATGCACGTTCGCCACCATCAATGCCAGTGAAGATAATTTCTGGTCTGCCTGCTTCCTCTGCAGCCAGCGCACCTTCCATAGCAGCACCATCCCAGGAGCACCATATTGCATCCATATCAGCATTAGCAGTGAGCATGTTTTCGATCGCTTGCCTTGGTGTAACTGCACCTGTTGCATCATAAGGCCAATACACAATTTCGATATCAGGATAGTTGCGTAAAACATATCTTGCCCCTAATTCGCGCAAATCCCAGGTCTCATTGTTTGGCAATCCAATCATGCCAACCTTTCCTTTACCCCCAAGAGCTTCCATGATATAGCTCATTGTGTATACACCCATACCGTAGTTGTTTGAAGCAATTTGCGAAACAGATAAAGTTCCAGCAATGTAGCAGTCGGCAGTAAAGACAGGAATTCCTTCATCAATTGCGCGATTCACCGCCTGCCTAATTCCTGCGGGATCAGAACAGGTTAGAAACATAGCTTTTGGCTTCATTTTAATGAAGGCGTCGATTTGCTCAGATTGAAGTTTGGGATCATAATTTGCATTAGAGATCAAATACTCCCAACCAAGTTCCTTAAAGGCTGCATCATATCCTTGAGTAAACCTCTGACCAGATTCATTCTCCTGCCATCCAAGAGAGACAGTGAACACATCACCACTTGCAACAGTAACAACTTCCTCGGCTACTACTTCTTCAGCAGCTTCTTCTTCAGCACTTTCAGGTTCTGCTTGAGCGGCTTTTTCAGCAACAGGAGTCTCTGTCGTGCAAGCAAACAAGCTTGCAGCAATAGCCAAAACAAGTAATAAATATAGGGTTTTCTTAAACATCTTTTTATCTCCTTTTTGACATTGTTGAATTTGTATTCATCTATTTTTAGTTTCGATTTTCAATTTATTATCATTATATCTAGTAATTCACCTCCTCTATAATTTAACTATTAAAATAAAGCTTCTGATTTTCAGAATATGTTAGTACATTACTACATTATAATATACTTTTATTCGTACTTTGTCAATACACCGGATATACTATTCGAAATGTTATTGAATTATCATGTTCAGATAAAAATATATTTATACCGAAAGAACAATGTCCCCTATCCAGGGGATAATCATAATATAATGGCACAGTAAACATCTGAACAAGACGCAGAAATATTCAAGCAATCAGTGAGAAAAGAGTGCTCCTGCGGGTATGCTGTGCAGAGAATCGGCGGGCAGGGTATAACACGCTACGCTCTGTACACGTCTCCGCTCTCTGCTCTTGCAAAGGGCTTCGAAAGCTGACAAAACCTGACAAAACCCGACACTTCAATTTTTTCAGATTCGTTTCTAAGGAACGAATATCAATATTGAAGCGATCATGCAGGTAAAGTGGCTGATGTAATTGGTATTCGATACTATAAATTACCTATGCAGGTGGCAAGCAGCATTACCCACTGACTTCGAATCAGAAGGTTGGGGTTTCCCTGGACTGGCCGCCAGGGCAGGCGAATCTTTCCGAGAGTGCTTTTAATTTCTTAAAGAGCGACTGACCCTTAATCAGGGTATTCCAGCTCTGATACATTCCCTGAAGATTACCAGATACCCGGAAATAGCCGATAACGCACCTGCTGAGTATATTCCATGTACCCGGTAAGTTCAGCCTGAAGCATGCGGTCTTCATAGACCGTACGGATGAACATCATCGTCGCTGCCAGCAAGCCGGGAATGACTGTCCACCACGATTCCAACAGCAGACCAGTCACAGGCCAGATCAGAATGGCAGCCAAGTAGCCAGGATGGCGTACAAAGCGATAAGGACCATAGCGGATGACTTTCTGATCCCGGTCCACCTGAAGGCGCGATTCGGATGAAAAAAAGGGGTTGGCAATCACTGCCCAGGAAGCCAATCCATTCCCGAACAGGTAAATAATGTATGCAATAATGATTAATGCTACCGGCATTTCTCCAGACCAACGAAAGCGGCCACCATCAAGCCCTGCCACCAGAATGCTCCCAAAGGACATAAGAAAATACAACGGAACTATCAGTCGTTCATACGGCTTTGTATTTTCATGGTGGGTTGCACGTTCTACCATCAGTTCAGGGTCATACCAGCGCAAAAGAAGTATGAACACTAGCTTCAGCAAACCCCACATTGCGAAAAACAACCATCCCAAGCCCCAGTTGAGTCTACCAGCTCCCATAAATAAAAGCAGGCCAATTAAAAGCCATGTCGCCAGAATACCCACCATCATTCTCAGCAAGGCAATATTCGGTGTAATATCCAAAGTTGTTTTTTTCCTATTCATGTGTTTCTCTTCCTTCCCGCCCGTGTAAAAAATTCTGGAACATGCTTAAAGTAAGCCCGGCTCTGTTTAATACACTCTGCGGATAGTAACTATCCACATTGTACCTCTGTTCACATATCGGATAATTTGTAGCTTGTCCTAGTCATTTGAGCAAGCAAAAAAGTTGCCTTTCATTTTTGTTGTGTTAAGCGGGGGTAAAACTGGTGATATTGGGTGAAAACCAACAGGCTGAAGGCAAGCAATCATCAGCATGGATAATATGGGTACCATGAATACAAGGTTAACAGAATTTAATTTCAATCTACAATAATGTTTATTATCAATTCGGGCAATTTTCTTATATTAATTTTGACAGATGTTTAGCCACTGCATCAATATATTTATCTTGCATTAAACTCAACCTGGGCACATTACCCACACCGATGATTTGCGCACCTTTTGCCTTGCAAACCTCCTCCATCAATTGGATCATCTGCTTTCCACCCCATCCATAAGGAAGAAAATGGGTGGCAAGACACACAATTTTCTTGCCCTGCAGGGAAGGCGCCTTTTCTAAAAAGCTTGCTACTGGGCTTGATATACGACCGCCATGGACAGGTGAGGCAATCACGAGGGCATCGTAACTCTCAACATTAGGGATTGATTTTAATGCTACCGTTTGGGTAGTCAGTTTTAGCGGCGCAGCTGTCTCTAGCTGTTCGATTATGACTTCATGTCCAGAAGTCGTTAATTTTTCCTTTATTTTTTTAATAACCGATAGTGTATGGCCAGAAAACGAATAAAAAATAATACCGATTTGCATCAAACCTCTTTCCTACTTCATAACTGTTCATATTTTCTACTTGCGAAGTCTGGAATTATACCCTCCTCAATACACATCACCTAATGGTGTGTGATTTTTCTGTTCTATTTGCCTTTGAAAATATATCGGTTTTCTTAACTTTCAAGATAAAGACTTGACTATTAGGAAAATATGGATCAGGGATTATCCATTCTTAATAAGAATCTATTAAAAATACTTTATTTGGGTCGTCTCTCCTGTTCTGGGTGATACTATGAAAGCGTCCCTGCCAAATTGCTAAACTTGAAGCAAGAGAAAAACAAGTTACGCAAAGGAGGAACGCTTATGTACCCATTCTACATTGGAATTGATTTACATCTCAAGCGCACTGGGGTCAGCACATCCTTATTGCTCATTGAATTGAATGCCGAGTATGAAATCAACAGCTCTTTGGGCCTGCGAAGCAGCTTTAACAACTGACCTGACCCCAAAATATGTACCAGTTCTTATGATAGTCCAACCCATTGGATTTGGGAAGGTTGGACCGGGATCGCAGCTGGCACAGGGGGGCGATATCCCAGCGCACTATGCGGTCTGACTGTGT
>DUED01000054.1 GCA_011176685.1 Anaerolineae bacterium | reverse complement strand
TATATTTTGCATTACAACTTTGGCTTTGAATTCGGATGTAAAGGTTCGCCGTTTTCGCATCTTTGCACTCCTGTCTTGTTCATAGTATTAATTATCCTACCTGTCCAAGTTTTGGGGTGCACTACATTGTATAAACTCTCCCATCGTTTTTTGAAAAGTATAGATTAGTATAGCAGAAATTAACAAGTTTGCGAAATAAATAGATATGCTCTGCTTCTAAAATGATAATGCCATATCATAAAGGACATTTTCAAACAAAAAACGCCCTAGATGGACCCTAGAGTGCTTTAAAAAGCTTTCTAAATGAGCTTTACCAACCCTTATACATTTAATCATCCAATAATATAGCTCTTTTCCAGTCACCATAATAAAATCTAAATCACGCATTACTTTAATATGAGAATAAGTATCCTCTCCATTTATGCTAGTTTGAACTGGATGGATCTTTTTTCAAATGCAAACAAATTTGAAAAAATTTATTATATGCCGGAATATGTACTTCAAGCATATACGATTAGCTTTCAAAAGGTAATACAAATATTTATATCCCATCGATTAAACGCACTTTATCAATATGCTATTATTAGCCATAGATGTCGATTTTGGGATCAGTATGCTGATTTATAAAAATCAGCGGCAAAGCTGGATTACATATCTGCTATGATTGATATGGCGAATTACTATGAACATAGATAAAGGTGTTTTGAAAAAGCCTTTAAATTAGTTGAAAAATAAGAGTATATTAAAGCAAAAATAATGAGATGATAAAAGAAAAATATCAATTAGTTTGGAAGGCATCCGGTCAGCTAGATGCTGAGATGATTAAAGTGTTCTTAGAATCGTACAATATTGAAGTATTAATGTTCGAAGAAAGTGCTGGCAGAACATACGGTTTTACCAATACACCTTTGGGGGAAGTAGAGATTTATGTAAAGAATGAGCAAAAAGAAGATGCATTGAAAGTCCTGGATTCATATGAAAAGGGGGAACTTAACGAATCTGGCTAATTTCTCTTTATCAGCACCTCGAGATCTTCCTTTGCATCAATATCGACTAGCACTTCATTATCTTTCCAATTGACCCATTTCACTTGAAAATGTTTAAAGATTGTCTTTCCCCCATCATCTCCCCTCAACATTAATAGTTGTTCAAATGTATCTCGTTTGAATAAAACCGGGTTGCATTGAATTTCTTTTACACAAGGGGTAATTATTTTCGCTGATGTTTTTAATCTTATTTGAAGTAAAGCATTTATCAGGGAATCATTCAAGTATGGTTGATCCACTACAAAAAGAACAACCGCTTGTGTTTCGTCAGGTAAAGAAGAAATACCTTCTCGAATGGAACTGGCTTTACCTGATTGCCATCGCTTATTCCTTATGATTCTTATTGGATATCGCAGAATTGTCCTTACAATTTGGTTGTAATTGGCTCCTAAAACTACATGGATTGGGTTAAGTTTTGTTCTTATCGCTTTATCAATAATGAATTCGATTAGTGTTTTTCCGTGCCATTTCAACAATTGTTTTGGAAAACCCAATCGATTTGAGTCACCTGCAGCCAGGATTATTGCAGCAACCTTATGAATCGAGTTCACCTAAACCCTTTAATATGGCCTCTTGAGTTAATGGGAAAGAATCATACCAGATATCTGTGGCTCCGTGGACTGCTGACACAATAGCTGGAGTAAATGGTATAAACGGCATCTCCCCCATTCCCCTTGCTCCTTTTGGACCTAAGGGGTCTGGAATTTCCATGATAATGGATTCAGTTTTATCAGGAATATCCATGATTGTCGGTATAAGATAAGTAGACAATCCACTTGTTTCAACCATTCCCCTGTTTTGGATAAAATTTTCCATAATTGCATAGCCGACGGCTTGAACAATACCGCCTTCTATCTGGCCTTTGACTTGAAGTGGATTTATTGCCTTCCCAACATCATTGGCGCAAACTACACGTAATATATGTACATCGCCAGTTTCTTTATCCACTTCTACTTCTACAGTTTCAGCTAAATAGCCATATGCAAAATTGGGCATGCATTCCCCTGTTTCTGGGTCAAGTGGTGTCGTAGGAGGAGGTTTATATTGATAACGCCCAATCGCAGGTCTCTCTCCACCTTTCCATTTTGTTAATGCGATTTTTGCTGCTCCATATATAGAATTACCAGCCATAAAAGTCATTCTTGATGCAGATGCACTGCCAGAATTGTCTGTATGTGCAGTATCTGATATAATCAATTCAATCTTATTTATTGGAATATTCAATGCAGAAGCTGCAATTTGCACAAATACAGTATGCGAACCTTGACCCACATCTGCGCCTGCATGATGTAATATTGCCCTCTCAATTTCAGACTTCCCATATAGCTCAATTGTCGCCCAACACTCTTCTGGTGCCCCAAAAGAAAAACCAACATTTTTAAAACCAGCCGCAAATCCAATTCCCCGTAACTTCACATTTCCTTTATCTTTTTCTCTGATACCATCTTTATATTTCCATCCTTCGTAGTCCTTTTCCCACCCAGCGGTTTTTGCGCATTCTTCAATTACATTTTTTATACTGATCCCTTTTGGCAATGGCGTTCCGACGGATAAAGGCACATTCTCACAGATGAGGTTTCTCATACGGATTTCAACCGGATCAATATCAAGTGCTTCAGCCAATTTGTTCATTTGCATTTCAGCAGCAAAACAAGCCTGCGGCGCTCCAAAACCCCTGAAAGCGCCATTAGGAATATTATTAGTATAAACAGCATAAGAGTCGATTTTCACGTTTGGAATATCATAAGGTCCTGTGACTAATAAGGTTGCATTTCCTAAAACTTTTGTAGATGTGTATGCATATGCACCCCCATCCGCAATTAATTGCATCTCTGCTGCAATGAGTTTCCCTTTTCTTGTAGCTCCCCATTTTGCGTGGATATGGTAAGGATGGCGTTTATGGTGTCCAATGAAAGATTCTGCCCTGCTCCAAACTGTTTTAACAGGTCTCTTTATTCCTTTTTGATCAAGCCGATAAGCTGCTAGAGCAAGATCAATTTGAACAGACATATCCTCTCTGCCGCCAAATGCCCCCCCTATTGCAGGATAAATTACCCTTACTTTTTCTTTTATTAATTTAAGCGCGTGGGCTATTTGTTCTTGGTCTTCATGAGCCCACTGCCCCGCCACAATTACTGTAACTCGCCCTTCTTCATCAATATATCCTAGTCCTGCCTCTGGCTGCAGAAAAACATGTTCCTGAGAAGGTGTATGGTAATCACCTTCAATCACAATATCAGCTAATTTAAATGACTCCTTAACATCTCCCCTTCTAACACGGTATTTGCAAAATATATTTGATCCATTATCCGGATGAATTAAGTAAGTTCCTTCTTGAAGTGCTTTTTGTGCATCAGTTATTACTGGTAAATCCTCATATTCAATTTTGATAAGACCACTTGCATGCTTTGCAACGTCTTCGTTTTCACCAATAACCAAGGCAACTTGATCACCAATAAACCGTACCCTATCAGCATATGGTTTTAATGAACCTGGTCCACAAAGAACCGGCTGATCCGGCATAATTAATCCATACTCATTACAAGGAATATCTTTTGCTGTAAAAACAGCAATCACACCAGGGTATTGCTCTGCCCCACGGATATCTATCTTCTTTATGATCGCATGTGCATGTTGGGCAAATACAATTTGCAAGAAAGCTTGATTTGGAAGGTTTATATCACCCGGAAAGAGTGCTTTTCCAGTAACCTTACTCTCCGCATCAACTCCGTGAATTGATTGCCCGATATAGAAATCTTGCATGAAGATGCTCCCTAGATACTTACTAATTTATTTTCATTTTTTCTGCTGCTTCTTCTACTGCAGAAATGATACTGTAGTAACCAGTACACCTGCATAAGTTACCAGCCAGCCCATACATGATTTGTTCTTTTGTTGGATTCGGTTCTTCTTCTAGTAATTTTATCGAGGACATGATAAAGCCAGGTGTGCAATAACCGCATTGTACAGCACCTTTATTGATATACGCCTGTTGGACTGGGTGTAATATATTGTATGATGCAATACCCTCAATAGTTGTGATCTCAGCATTATGTGCGCGCGGAGCCGGCACCAGACAACTTAGAACAGGTAATCCATCAAGAAACACTGTACAAGCTCCACATTCCCCTTCCTCACAACCCGATTTCGTGCCAGTTAATCCCACACCATTACGAATTAATTTTAGGAGCGTTTTATCATGGTATTTGTCGAGTTTCACAACAGTGCCGTTTATTCTTGTAATTATTTGGCTTTCTGCTGTGTGAAGGACGCGTTCTTTTAAGGGATTCAACTTAATTTTTCTTTTTCCCCAGAGCAATATGGGGTTTTCAGGAAAGCTATCTCTCTCTTGCCCTAATGATAATTTCTTCAATCCTCTCTTCACCAATATTTTTATTAATCGATTTCTGTACAAGTCAGATGATCTCACGTCCGTAATCGGACTTGCAGATTCCTGAGCAAGTTCAGATGCTTTATTTATTTCATTATCTGTTAACTTCTTTCCGATCAAGAAATTTTCAGCGTTTAACGCGCGGATAATTTTCGGGGCAACTGCACCAAGAGTGATTATGCTATCTACTACTTTATTTTTTTCAAAGGTCAGGATAATAGCCACGTTCACCACTGCGATTGCATTGATTCTCCGTAATAAATATTTAATAAAAATCCCTTTTTGATTTTTTTTCATTTTTCTAAAAAGTATGTCTACAACCATCTCATCTGGACGCAATATCGTATTTCTAACCCCTAAATAAAAATCCTTTAACCTTACGAATCTACGCTTTTTTATGGATCTAATTTCCAATTCAGCATCTAGTGCTATTAAGGGAGTAATTAAGTCGTTTGCCGGGGAAGCAGTTATTAAATTGCCATAAATTGTGCCTAGATTGCGGATTTGAGGTGTACCAACTGACCATGAAGCTTGAGCCAAGAGGAATGCATTCTCCTTAATCATTTCTGAGTCAATACAGTGGTTATGGGTTACACCAGGACCAAGGTGGATATTACCCTGTTTATCTTCCCAAATACGATTGCTATTTGAGATTCTACTTATATCAACTAATGTTTGACAATCTTTATGAAACCCTTGTTTTATTTCCAATACAAGATCAGTTCCCCCTGCGACTATTTTTGCTTTTCCATTTTCATCGGATAATATCTTTAAAGCTTCATTAATATTTGTAACACTCCAATATCTTTGCCACATAAGACCTCCAGTATCTCAAACTTCTAATAAACTCATAATCACTGGAATCAGTTGCTTTTTACGCGAAACCATACCTTCGGCTAAAAAAGTCCCATCAGGGTATGGTTCGAAAGGCAAATCTTCTAGAATTGCTGGTTGGTTATCGATTAGTAACCTGCTTGATCCTTTCACAACATCCGTAACCATTAATACAGTAAAATCAAAACCTTTACTCTCTCTCAGATCAGAAAGGGCTTTTTTCAATTTAATTATGTGTTCATCTAATTCATACAAACTACTTACTTCTGCCTGGGAAACTGCAAATTTAATATCGCCGGATATATATTGCTTTAGATCACCTGTAACAATTTCTTTTGGTCGGCGAGCGCTTAAACCAGTCCCAGCTGACAGTACTTTTTCTGCAAGAGAATCAGCAGTCTCCCCTGACAATTTTGAACCTCCAGAAAATGCCCAACGTTCCAACCTTTTTATTGCTTCACTATCTCTCTTGGTTGTAGTTGGAGAAATTAGATTAAGTGTATCGGATATGATTCCCGCCATCAATAAAGCAGCAATGGGAGGTGGCGCAGATAATCCTGCGTAAGAAATTTGTTCTGAAACTAATGTTGAAGTGCTTCCAACCGGTTCAACAGTAAATCGTATTGGACGATTTGTAGGAGGATTACCCAATTTATGATGATCCAAAATTTCGAGCAATTCTGCTTCTTCAAATGATGCAATTGCTTGTTGTGATTCATTGTGATCTACCAAAATAAGTTTTATTCTTGGAGGATTGAGAATATCTCGCTGGCGAACAATACCCAAATATTTCCCCTCATCATCGACAACCCAAAAAGCATCCTCTTCCTCCCGTAATACTTTCTTGAGTAAATCTTTAATACGAGTTGATGCTTTAAACTTCTGTACATTCTTGTTAGATGCTTCCCTACTTGGTAGTTTCAGGATCTCATTTACTTTTAGATCACTTGCTTCAAGATTTGGGCCGACATATTCACTCATCAATTTAAATAGACTTTGCCCAGTAACAAGACCAAAAGGAGTTCCGTCGGGATTAATAACAGGCGCTATTCCACCTGTACGGCTTGCAATCGCCCAGGCTTCCCGTAATGGTTTATCTGGTGTTGTTGTATCAAACCTTCTAGCAACGGATTCAAATTTAGGTGAAGCATCATTGAGTAAATGAGGTGGTTCAATATCTAAATAACGAAGAATCCAGAGAGTCTGAGGGTTAATCGCCCCAGACCTTGCAGGAATAACATTCAATCCATCCCGCTCTTTAATTAACCATGCATACCCAATTGCGGATGCTATTGAGTCTGTATCAGGATTGACATGTCCAATTACATATATTGGGAAATTCATAATTTTATCCTATTTTTGAGCAAAAGTGTCTATCATCAAATGTACATCCCCACCTACAGGATATAAAATCGGGCATGTGCACCCATTATTAATATATTCCTTAACTTTGGCACGTGCATCGTTTGGAGTTCCGGAAGCTGTAATACAATGAATCAAATCTTCTGGGATTAAATGCTTGGCTTTTTTTATTTGTTCTTGTGTGGCTGGCCAACCCAAAATTGATTGGATTTCCGCCACAACATCTTTTGATACACCTGATGCTTTTGCAATGTGAGGTTGCTGTGCAAGGTATTGAGTTAATAACTCTTTGGTATTATCAATAGCTTTATCGGCGTTTTGATCAACTGAACATACAATCAACTGAGGACGATCAATATTATCCAAAGTCCTACCTGCTTTCTTCGCTCCAATTTTCAGCGATTCCATCGCCTTTAAATTATACTCAGGAGGTACACAATAATTTAGTACCACACCGTCGGCTATTTCACCTGTTAATTCCATCATTTTATACCCAGTAGCACCAATAAATATTGGCACGTTGCGGGGTTCTTTTCGCCCATGAACTATATCCAACTCGATACCTTCGACATCAATGAATTCTCCATGGAATGTCACTCTTTCCATAGATAACAGTCTTCTTAATATTGTTACTGTTTCCCTCATTGCATTAAGTGGTTTTTTCCTATTTATGCCCACATTTTTAGCTAACGGATCCCACCATGCGCCTATGCCACAATAAATTCTATTGGGTGCTAAGTCATCGAGTGTTAAGAAGGTTGATGCAAGCAATCCAATATTACGGGTCCAGTTATTAATTACACCTGATCCAACTTTAATAGTCTTAGTTACGACAGCATAAGCTGCCATTGGAACAATAGCGTCTCGTACCAAGCGGCTCTCTGCTTGCCAAACAGCTTCAAATCCGCGCTTTTCAGCATATTGCACATAATCAAGCCCATCACGCAAATCATGTGCATCTTGTAAATATAATGCAATTCTTTCAGCCATTCATCCTCCAAATATCACGGTTTTTCAAGTTTAATTTCAAATTTGATTTTTTTCTTTTTCATAAGATAATATAAATCTTCAGGTAAATCCAAATCGAATCCCAAAGATTCCATGTTGCATATTTCCAAGCGAATGTTTTTTCGTTGCACTTGTTCAATGTGTTTCTTGAATGACCAAGGACCAAAATCATAATCAATAATACCAATTGGGTTAATTAGAAGTGCGTTAGTGCCATCAAGCTTCCTATCTGCTGCAATAATAACTTCTGGTGGCGATTCGGATTTTGAAATAAATTTATTTATGTCCTTTTCATTAATTAATGGAAGGTCAGCCGGTAAGACTAATGTTTTTGAAGCGTTGAATGCTTTTGTTGCTATAGTTGCTCTTCGTAAAGATCGATTCATACTTGTGCAGTGATTTTCCTGAATAGTTCTCGCGCCACAATTCCTGGCAATCGTTAACGCTTCAGTATCATAACTGATTACTAGGGTCTGATCAATTTCCTGTACTTTACGCAGACTATCTAAAGTTTTAATCAACAGCTCTTGGTTTAAACGTGTTCGCTCCTCCTCAGATAATATAGTTGCTAACCTTGATTTCCCCTTTCTAAGTGGTTTTATTGGGATAATCGCCCAAAGCGACATAAAGGAGATCCTAGATTAATTGATCACAAAATATTAAAACTTCTTGTGCCAAGCGTTTTCTATGTGCTTTATTAGACATAATGATATCTAAAGCAGTTGTCATTATACTCCACTGCTCAATTTGAGCGATTTCATTTAAATCAGTTTTATGTACAACGAATCCACTGATTACGTCGCGATAATGATCTGCAACAGCCAAAGCTGATGGGATTATGCCCATTTCTTTGAACATTTTAGCCGCTGGGCCTCTGAGTGCTTTACCATTTATGATTGGTGATATTGCGATAACACATTTTGTTTTCAGCGTTTTACGGAAATCCTTCAACGTTAATATCGGGTCTATACTTACCCATGGATTTGAAGGGCAGATGATAATTACATCGGCCTTTAATATCGAATCAATTACACCAGGAGCTGGATCTGCTTTCTCAATACCTCTAAATATGAATCCTTTAACTTTTGGTTGGCAGTGGTACTTTACAAAATACTCTTGAAAAGGAATTTCCCCATTATCCTGGGTTTGTACGGTAGTCATGACTAAATCATTTGACATAGGTATAACATTTATCTTTATTCCCCATTTATTACAAAAATATTTTGTTATTGAATCTAGTTTTTCTCCTAGATTCAACCTTCGAGTTCTTTCTAAATGAGTTGCAATGTCTTTATCACCCAATTTAAACCAATCCGGTCCACCTAAATCCCTAATAGAGTGCCGGACTACCCATGATTCATCTTCTCTTCCCCATCCGGTTTGGATATTTGAAATGCCTGCAAGTGTATAACAAACTGTATCAATATCGGGCGAAATGTGTAACCCGAAATGTTTAAAATCATCAGCCGTATTGATGATTACATTCAAATCACTTGGTGAAAGGCACTGCGCCAAACCATCAACTAATTTCGCCCCCCCAACTCCTCCTGCTAGTGCAGTTACTTTCATCAGATAATATCCTTTAACGGAATAAATCGAGATCTTTTTTTCTAAGCAGCTCTTGCAAATCAGCATCCCTTAAAGAATAAGGAAAACCGCGAACATGCACTACTGGAATTTTTTCCTTTGTCTGTCCCATAATTAAAGATGCAGCTGCTGCGAGTTCATCTGCAACTGCAACTTGGGTTACCTTCAATTTGTAGCCAAACAGATCTTCATAGCCACGCAAGTCCACTAAACCAGGCAAACCTGCCAGACCTATTGTAGTTCCAATCGTGCCGTTTCTCCAAGCCCTTCCCTGTGAGTCAATAATCAATATTCCAACATATGTGCCACAGAAACCATAAATATCATCCCTAATCCCTTGGGCAGATTTATCTGGGTTTTTCGGGAGTAATAAATACCAATCTTCTGGATCACCATATAGGCCCTTAACATTAGAGTGATCTATGCCAGCATTAGCACAAATGAACCCCAACCGATGCTCAACGATAATTGTCCCTTCTTTCATACGCAAAACTTGTTGGCTTTCTGACAAAATCAATTCAATTAGTCGTGGATCTTTTTGAATTGTTTCTGAAATTTCCATTGCTCTCTTTGATGGATCGATATCGATGAGGTTTACATATCTATTTTCTGCTTTTGAGACGATTTTCTGTGTGACAACGATCACATCTCTATTTGTCAACCTAATTCCATTTTGGTTCAATGCCCCAAATATAACTTTGGATAAATCTATACCGGGTTTAATTAATGGAATTCCAGTAATTGATGATAAAACCAACGGCTCATTCATTTTTAATTTATTTCCTTATGGAATGTGAAACACCGGTGATTTTGATTCCAGCAGTATGGGTTCCGAATTTCTTATTAATTCCTAAAAGTATAGAAGTAAGCCCTTCTGTAACTACCGAATTTTCTATCGGTCCTGCATCCCAACCTGTTAGACCTGCATCTTCAACAAGCTGCAATACTTTAGATTTTGATTCTTTTGTCCCACCACATACAAGCACATCATATTCTATATTATTATTATTAAGAAGTTTTTCATAAGATATATTATGGAATGCAGATATTACCTGCACATTATCACCTAGAATCTTCTGGGCTTCTTGAGCTGCGCTACCCTCTGGTGGCATTTGAACCACAGTGATTTGTGGGGGCATTATTGGGACAGTAACATCAATTAATACTTTCCCTTCCAAATTACTTTTTAATCTTTCTAAAATTGATTTGTGAGCTTTATAAGGAACTGTTAATACAAGGATTTCTGCTGCATCAGCTGCCTTTATATTAACGTTTCCTTCAATATTTGTTACATTCCCAATTGACTCTTTCAGGATATTAACTGCTCTCTGGGCTTTTTCGTAATTACGTGAACCAATGATGACGTGATATCCTGCTTTAACCCATCGATAAGCTAATCCCCTTCCTTCTTTTCCTGTGCCACCCAAGATCGCAATAATTGGTTTTCTTGCGTCATCAGAACTGTTTTGCATACATCTCCCATACATTCATGGCAATTTTTCTTGCTTTTTCATTTATTTCGCATTCATCAATATTAACCATTTCCCTATCATTCATCAAAACCTTCCCATCTACAATTGTGGTTGTAACCATGCTATCTCGAAATCCGAAGATGATATGCCAGGGTAGGTTTTCAGGATAAAGAGGTGTAATGGGTTTATAATCGACAAATATCAAATCTGCTTCAGCCCCCTCTTTTATTACTCCGACTTCTAAACCATCAGTAAGTTGCTTTACTAATTTCGCGTTATTGTAAACACCCATCTGGATAACAATATTTGCCCCCATTCTGCGAGGATCCGCATTCCATAATTTGTGCGCCAGATAAGTTGCTTTCCATTCTTGCCACATGGCATTTGAAAAGCCATCATTGCCCAAACAAACTTTCACTCCGGCATTCATCATTGATTCCACCACTGGTAAGCCTACAGCGTTATTCATATTCGACCGAGGTTGATGCGAAACCCATGTTCCAGTATCTTTCAATAAGAATAATTCTTTTGCATCAATATGGACAGCGTGAACAACGATAGTTCTTGGTCCTAATATTCCGTGATCGTAGAGTCTCTCTACTACACGCTTACCGCTCTTATTAATGCTGTCATACTCATCAATAGGGTGTTCTGCAACATGAATATGAAAACCACTATCAGCAGGAACAGCTTCTTTGGCTTTTTCTAATGTTTTTTTTGAGAGAGTAAGACTCGCATGTAATCCAAAAGAGGTAAAGAGTTTTCCATTTTGGTTATGATTTTTCGTTTTAGTAATAAATCGTATGTTTTCTCTAATTCCAGCCTGGGCTTTATCTGAACCATTCCTGTCTGTCACTTCATAACAAAGAGAAGCTCTTACACCTGTCTCAGAAACTGCACGAGCTATTTCGTCTAATGATCCTTCAATTGCATTCGGGGAAGAATGATGATCAATAAGTGTAGTAGTACCATGCTTAATTGCGTCGATCATACAAACCAAAGCTGAATAATATACAGCCTCATAATCTAATGATTTATCTAATTTCCACCATAACTTGTCTAATATTTCCGGAAAATTCGCAGGTGCATCACAAGGTATTGCCATTCCACGTGCAAAGGCACCATAAAAATGAGTATGGGCACAAATGTTACCTGGCATAACATACTGCCCTTGAGCATCGATCACATCTTCCTTAGGGAATTTATCAATCAAAAACCCCCCCTTATTTATCTGATTAATTTTTCCATTCTTAATTAGGATGCTGCTATTTGCAAGAATCCTGTTAGGTTTTTCAAAAGTGATTAAATTTGCATTTTTTATTATCATTTCTATTTTCTCTAAGCTGAAATAATTTTAGCATATAGAGATTTCTGACTAATGAATCAAATATAAAAGATAAAATCGAATATAATCTGCCTATCAATTTATTGGAGACTCAATATGAATGATCTGGTATCTTGCGCTATTAAATATTCAAAAGATAATTTTTCACATTTCCTTAATGAACTAAAAGAAATATTACAAATTCCATCTATCTCAACGGATGCAAGTCATGTCAATGATATGCAAAATGCCGCTCAATGGCTCGCTGATCACCTTAAAAATCTAGGAATAAATAGAATCCAGATAATCAAAACAAAAAAGCACCCAATCGTTTACGGAGAATACCTTGAAGCAGGTAGGGATAAACCAACTGTGTTGATTTATGGACATTATGACGTTCAGCCACCTGACCCATTAGAACTTTGGAAGACTATGCCATTCAAACCTGCTATTGATGGGGATTATTTATACGGACGTGGTTCTTCTGACATGAAAGGTCAAGTTATGGTCAGCTTGGCTGCTGTCGAGTCTATCATGAAAACCACTAAACTCCCTGTGAATCTGAAATTCCTAATTGAAGGTGAAGAAGAAATTGGTTCACCAAGCATTGAATTCTTTCTCGAAAAAAATAGAGGTCTGCTTAATTCAAATGTAGCATTGAATTTAGATGCGGGAATGATTAATGCAAATACTCCAACAATCGTTTATGGTTTGCGAGGGCTAGCATATTTTGAAATTCATATCACCGGTCCAGGTCATGATTTACATTCGGGACTTTTCGGTGGAATTGTTTACAATCCCGCGCAAGCATTGTGTGAATTATTAGCTGGCATGAAAGACAAAAATGGAGTCATTCAATTACCTGGTTTTTACGATCAAGTTATATCACTAAACACTGATGAAAAAAGACAACTTGCTGAACTTCCTCTTAGTGATGCAGAATTGCTAAGACAAACGGGCGTCGAGAAACTTTGGGGCGAAAAAGGTTTTACTTCAATTGAGCGTATCAGCGCGAGACCAACTTTGGAAATACATGGCATTTTGACTGGCTATACAGGTGAAGGGTCAAAAACCATAATCCCTTGCTCTGCAATGGCTAAAATATCCACTCGTTTGGTATCCAATCAAACGCCTGACGTTGTCCATCAACAATTGATCCAATACCTTGAAAAAAAAGCACCGAACTATATCAGATGGGACGTAAAACGACTCGCGAGTGATCCTGCTTGTATAATCGATTGCAACTTTTATGCAACCAAGTGTTTTTCCAAGGCACTAAAGGATGTTTGGGGCAAGAAGCCAGTTTATAAGCGTGGAGGTGGCAGCATTCCAATTGTGGCACATATGCAGAAAATCCTAGGCATTAAATCAGTCTTAAGCGGCTTTGGTCTCCCAGATGATCGCATTCACAGCCCGAATGAACGTCTACATCTGCCTACATGGAAACACGGTATTGAAACAACCATTCGTTTTTTCGATTATCTTGGAAAATACAATGATTAATAAATCAGGTGGCTCTAAAATTAAAAATTATGGCGGTCAAGCATTAATTGAAGGTGTATTGATGCGTGGCAGAAATTATTTAACTGCTGCAATTCGGGCGCCCAATGGGAAAATCATTGTTAAAACAGAAAAGCTCAGCGGATTATATAAGGGAAAGATAAGCAAGATCCCATTTTTGCGAGGTTTGATTGTTCTGTGGGATGCACTTGTATTGGGGATGAAATACCTTACTGTTTCTGCGAATATACAAAATGAGGAATTGGAAGAAAGGGTTGAAGGACCATTTCTAATGATCTCACTGATCCTCTCTCTCCTCTTTGTAATTGCAGTGTTTTTCATTCTTCCTACTCTAGTGGTTGATTTTTTATTGCGTTTCTGGCAATTCAATACTATCGTAATAAACCTTATAGAGGGATTAATAAGACTCTTTTTTTTGATCGGCTATATATGGGGAATTGGTCAAATGAAAGATGTCGCTCGTGTTTTTGCTTACCATGGAGCAGAGCATAAAACAATCAATGCATATGAGGATGGAGTGGAAATCATTATTGAAAACGTGATGGGCTATCCTGTTGCACACCCTCGTTGTGGAACAGCTTTTTTATTGACCCTCGTTTTTTTATCAACCATCATTTTTATTTTTTTAGGTTCAACGCCACTAATTTGGCGTATCACTAGCCGTATTTTTCTTATTCCAATATTATCAATGATCGCCTATGAGATAATCCGTTTGCTTTCTGCTCACATTGGTCATCCCCTAGTCAGTGCTTTAATTAGCCCTAACTTATTAATGCAAAGATTAACCACACGTGAACCAAGTAAGGATATTGTTGAGGTAGCAATAATGGCATTCACAAAATTATTAGCCCTAGAGCAGCCACTTTCATAGAATAATTATTTATGGAATTAACAAATTATTAAAATATTAATATCCGATAAGCAAGTAATGGGTAAAAAAAATAAAATTGAAAAAGCTTTATTGAAGGCGATTCGTTCTAGAGATAAAATTAAAAAGCGCGCTCTGCGAATGGCAATATTATCTATAAAACTTGCTGAAATTAACAAATATGAGGAGTTGGATGAGCCCACTCTTTTTAATATTCTTCAAAAAGAAATAAGAATAAAACAAGAAACAATTGAGGAATTAAAAAAAGCAGATCGTTACCAAGCTGTGGAAGTAAAATATGCTGAAATTGCTGTAATAAAGAAATTCTTACCACAACCAATTTCTGATGATGGCTTAATAACTATCCTTGAACAAATAATCCAATAAACCGGAGCTCAAAATGTAAAAGCTTTGGGCAAAGTGATGAAAATTGCAATCCAGAAAATTCAAGGAAGGGCATCAAATAGTCGTGTTAGCCAAGCTGTAGAAACAATTCTTCTTTCTAAAAATGAAAACTGTTACTAAAGATAAATTCAGTTCTAAAATAACTAATAATAAACTATATCAATTCATATTTTTTATACTATTTACCTTATTAACTTTGTGTGCATTAACTTTACCAATATCTTTACGACCAGCTCCTTACTCTTTAAATATAGGTGATGTGGCTTTTCAAGATGTCCATGCACCACGGACATTTACATATAGCAGTAAAATCCTGACTGAAAAAGCCCGAGATGAAGCAGAAATATCTATAGCTCCTGTTTATCTTCCAGCAGACACATCGATTAGCAAGGAACAAATAGAGAAATTGAGCAATATATTAAATTACATCAACTCAATCCGGGCTGACGAATTTGCCGACCTAGATCAAAAAGTCGATGATCTAATTGAAATCGAGGAAATAGACACATCTAATCAACAGGCTGAAGATATCCTTAGTTTAAATGATGATTCATGGCAGTCAATTCAAGATGAGTCTTTATATATCCTCGAAGAAGTTATGAGAAATACAATTCGTGAAGATCAAGTGTCTTATGCACAAAGAAGTGTACTTCCACTGATAAGTTTTAAATTACCAGACCACGAAGCAGAGCTAGTGGAATATTTCGTCTCCCCGCTTATTGCCGCCAATAGCCTTTTTAGTAACGATAAAACAAATCAAGCTATTCAAGAAGCACGTGAGCTAGTAGAGCCTGTAACAAGAACTTATTTAGCAGGAGAAACAATTGTAACAAGCGGACAAATAATCACACCAACTATTTGGGAAGCGTTGCAGGAGCTTGGCTATGTCCAACCGAGAAATCAACTTATTAATTACATCTCAACTTTTTGCATTGTATTTGTCGTTTTGGTTATTGGTGTTTTATATTTAACTTGTGCAAGGAATGTTGTATGGAATGATAAACCGGGCTTGTTTATTCTCCTAATAACCTTCTTAATATTTTTATACACAGCAAAGCTTGTAATTCCTAACCACACAATTATTCCCTATGTCTTTCCAATTGCGGCATTTGCTCTGACAATTTCCAGCTTATTCGATTATGAAGTCGCAATTATCTCCACCATAATTTTGGCTATTCTTGTTGCATTCGGTCAAGCCAATGCTGTTGATCTTTCTTTCTTTTATATCCTCTCAAGCATTCCATCTATTTTTGTATTAAGGAGGGGGAGGAGGATTACTAATTATTTTTCTGCAGGAATAACAATTGGAGCTATCGGATCTTTGCAGATTTTAGCATTCAGATTAACAAGTTCATTTTTTGACTTATCTGGAATATTCACATTAATAGGGGCATCTTTCCTTAATGGTTTGGGGTCAATTAGTCTAACACTAATTTTGCAATATTTTATTGCTTTAATCTTAGGGAAAATAACAGCACTTCAGTTAATGGACTTATCCCGCCCAGATCACCCTTTATTGCAATATATGTTATTGAACGCACCAGGTACATATCAGCATTGTCTCCAGGTAGCCAACCTAGCCGAACAAGCTGCAGAAAAGATTAATGCAGATGCCTTATTAACACGTGTTGGTGCACTTTACCATGATGTAGGCAAAGCAAATAATCCAGCTTACTTTATAGAGAACCAATTGCCAGGTCAGACTAATACCCATGACGATATTGACCCAGTAATTTCAGCAGCGACAATAATCCAACATGTAGATGATGGGTTAAAACTAGCGAAAAAATATCGTCTACCTCCGCAAATACAGAATTTCATTAGTGAACACCATGGTACTGCAATTACTCATTATCAATATAGAAAGGCAATTGATAAAGCTGGAAAAAAGACTGATGTCGATCGTTTATTATTCCAATATCCAGGTCCCCCACCACGATCAAAAGAAACTGCTCTTTTGATGTTGGCAGATGGAGTTGAAGCACGCACAAAAGCGGAACTTCCTAAAAATGAAGATGGCATTCGCAATATTGTGAATTCGACTGTCGAAAATTATATGAAGGAAAGTCAACTAGAAAACACTGACCTAACCTTTAAAGACATCAATTTGATAAAAGAGTCATTTATCAAAACATTGATAAACACTTATCATTCGCGTATAAAATATCCCAAACACAAGACCTCTAAATTACAGCCTTCTTCCAAAGAGTAAGAATCCAATTTATTTAATGCTAAACCTTCAGGTAAATCCA
Organism: Anaerolineae bacterium; assembly: GCA_011176685.1. Taxonomy (GTDB): domain Bacteria; phylum Chloroflexota; class Anaerolineae; order Anaerolineales; family Anaerolineaceae; genus A373. The sequence goes on along the minus strand of DUED01000054.1, from coordinate 10,742 downwards.
CAATTTAGAAAATATGTCCCTTCACAGAGGCTTATTACAGACATTTCTATTGTGAAAAAGAAATTGAAAATTGAAGATTATGATTTCTCAATTGTTATTGAAGATAATGAATTAATCCACCGCTTAAATAAAAAATATCTAGGAGTTGATGCTCCAACAGATGTTATTGCTTTTCCCGCAAATGAGGTTGATCCTGAATCTCAATATATTTATTTAGGTGATATTCTAATATCTTTTCCAATTGCAAAAAAACAAGCAGGAGATTACAAACACGATATTTTTGAAGAGTTAATGATTTTAATAGTTCATGGCATATTGCATTTACTTGGGCATGACCATCAAAATGAAAATGAAAAAACGAAAATGTTTTCTCTTCAACATCAATTATTAAAAAAATAAATGGGTATTTTCTGGTTGAGCAACCATCATGAATGATCAAGAGCCAAATATTATAATTTATTTTCAATACGCATTTAATGGCATTAAATATGCTTTAATTACTCAGAAAAATTTACGGATTCATTTTTTAATTACCATTTTTATTTTTGTGTTTGGAATTTATTTGAATCTATTGCCCATTGAATGGTGCGTATTGATCCTCTCAATCGTATTTGTTATTATTTCAGAAATAATCAATACTGCTTTAGAAATAATTGTTGATATGATATCCAAGGAGAAAAATGGCTTAGCAAAGAATGCTAAGGATCTTTGCGCAGCAGCGGTATTGATACCCACTTTTGCATCCGTTCTAATTGGGATTTTTATTTTCTTACCGAAATTGGTGGCTAAAGCACAAATTCTCATCCAATAAAGCATTCACAGGTATTAATTAATTGCTTCAGATTTGGTATAGTTAGATCATCATTATTAGTCCAAAAATCATTTGGCATTGCTTTATATGGTCTAGAAATATTGAATAATTAAGGAAGATAATCCTTCAAGTTATGTTCAACAGCATAGGCAGCCGCTTCAGCGCGATTACTTACACTCAACTTTGACAATATACTGCTTACATAGTTACGTACAGTACCCTCACCAAGAAATAGTTTTTGAGCTATCTTTCGGTTTGTATTTCCCTCTGATACTAACTTTAGCACCATTTTTTCTTGCTGGCTCAAACCCGAAAAAGCTGATGCTTCTTCTGCTCTTATTGCTTTCCGAACTTCTAGAAATACCCTCTGTGTAACAGCAGGATCGAGAGAAGCGTCACCTCTTGCAACAGCTTCAATCGAATTAATCAACCCCTCAGCATTGATTTGTTTGAGCACATAACCAGAAGCGCCTGCTTTTATCGCTGAAAATAGCATTTCATCTTCTGCATAGGAAGTAAGCATAATTACTTTTATTTGAGGATAGTTCTTGATGATTTCCTCACATGCATTTATTCCTGATTTTCCCGGCAATCGGATATCCATTAATACAATATCTGGCTTATGCATACCTACTTGCTTTATTGCTTCACGTGCATTGCCAGCTTCAGCCACAACAGCATATTGTGGATATTGCTCGAGTAAATTCTTTAATCCTAACCTTACCACTTCATGATCATCAACAATAATAATTCGGCTCCGAGGCATTATTTTCTCCTAATTCCTTTCTTATAAATATCCTCTATTTGAAGAGATACTGGACAATGATCTGAGCCCTGTACTTGGTCAAAAATAACCACATCATCAATTATATCTATCAATTCCTTTGAGATGAGATAATAATCGATACGCCATCCGATTCCCCTTTCCCTGGCATGAAAACGATATGTCCACCATGTATATTGGATTTTCTCTGGATATAAATATCGGTATATGTCAATAAATCCATGTTTCAAATAATAATCTACCCAAACTCGCTCTTCTGGTAAAAAACCAGATACTTTTCTATTCTCTCTTGGGTTCTTTAAGTCAATTTCTTTATGGGCAGTATTGAAGTCCCCAGTTATGATGATTTTCTTCCCTTGCTTGTGTAAGCCATCACACAATTTCAACAGATATGCATAAAAATCTAATTTGTACTGAACGCGCTCTCTACCGCGTCCCCCATTTGGAAAATATATATTGAAAAGTTCATAATCCTGGTAACTGGTTTGAATCACTCGACCTTCTTTATCAAAAATGTCGTTTCCCATTCCAATTCTAATATTCCCTGGTTTGATTTTATAAAACGTTGCAACTCCACTATATCCCGGTCTTTCAGCCGCATTCCAAACGAATTTATATCCCAAATCTTTGAGCGCGCTCAAATCAACTTGTTCCCTTTTGGCTTTCGTTTCCTGAATACATAAAATATCCGGGATATATTCCTTTATCCAATTTTGAATTCCTTTTCTAAGTGCTGCACGTATCCCATTTACATTCCAGGTTGTTATTTTCACTTTAAATCCAATATGGTAAACTTATCAATATTTTATAAATATTGTATTTTAGCAGAAAGGTTACCTCCCCAATTGTTTTTTGTATGATTAATAAAATAATTAGAATCATTGTCGTCACAGCAACAATTTTCTTTACACCAATGAAAACAGTTTCCGCCCAGGATAATCCCACATACCCTATTTATATTGTACAACCTGGGGAGACTCTCACTCAAATTGCATATAAATTCAATGTTTCCCTTGATGATCTAATCCAAATAAATGGCATTGTGAATCCAAATCTGATATCTGAAGGGACACAACTATATATACCCGATTTAGAAGGAGTATCTGGTATTTTGACAACTCAAACCGTTGGCTTAGGAGAATCTCTGCGGAGCTTTCTTAGACAATATCAGATTCCTAAAGAACTATTTATGCTATTGAATCGAATAACCTCTCCACAAGAGATTTATGCTGGGTCTAGTTTAATCATACCCATGGATGAGAGTAATAAACCACTAATAAATACTCATAATCTTCAAAAGTATCAAACCCTTTTTGAACAGACAGTTGTGTTAAATGAAAATCCTTGGACAGTGACTTATAACAATCAAATTAATTACAGCATAGATTTCTTGCCAGGTGAACCCATATTCACAACCTCAGAAGATGAAGAAAATGAAATCATCTCAATATCTCCTTATATTCAATCAGTTGATATAAACCCATTACCGCTCGTTCAAGGGCATACAACTCTAATCAAAATTAAATCTTATCTTCCTTTAATAATAAAAGGTCACTTAGGAAGTCGCGAATTACATTTCTTTCTCTCAACTGAGGAAGAAAACATCTATTACGCATTGCAAGGTATCCATGCGATGACTAAACCCGGTTTAATCCCTTTGTATCTGGAGGGGTATTTCGAGAACGGTCAGAGTTTTGCCCTTGAGCAAAATTTGCTCTTGGAAAGTGGTATGTACCCAAAAGATCCACCCCTTCATGTTTTGGATGAAACAGTAGATCCGTCTATCACTAAACAGGAAAACGATTTTGTAAATTTAATTATTGAAAGTATTACACCGGAACAGAATTGGTCAGGTAATTTCCGTTATCCTGTTGATGGCTCCCTTGAGGAAGGGACAATAGGTTTCACATCAAGATTTGGTAACCGCAGGTCTTATAACAACAGCGAATATATTTATTTTCACACGGGAGTTGATTTTGGTGTTTATGTTAACAGCTTGAATATCTACGCTGCAGCTTTAGGACGAGTTGTTTTTGCAGGACTTTTAACAGTACGTGGTAATGCAACCTACATAGATCATGGACAGGGAATATTCAGTGGTTATTTCCACCAAAATGAAATTTTCGTAAAAGAAGGCGATTTTGTGGAAGCCGGTCAATTGATAGGTTTAATTGGCAACACAGGTCGAGTCACTGGCCCGCATCTTCATTGGGAAGTATGGGCAAATGGAGTGCAAGTTGATCCGGTCGACTGGGTAAATAATACTTATCCATAATCTATATATAGCCTAATGTATAATTTACTTACTCAGAAAGGAATAAATTAAATACCGCTGTATGATAAAGCCCTTAAAAATTAATAAGGATTATTGGGAAACATTCCAAGTAACTGACGAAGATTTTAATTTCCTCAATAACCATCTTCTTGATATCGAAATACCGCAAAGCTCTCAAGAACTCCTTAGTGCTGTCATTACTAACCGCATTCAAAGCGAAAAAGACACTCTCACATCCAAAACTGAAAGCAGCGGAAGCATCTATATTCCCAAGGGGGAGTATAAAAAAGGCGATAAGCTGGTATTCTCAGCATTTAACTGGGAAAAAGGGACTGTGATAAATGTTAGAGATGGTTTCAATCCTGAATTTAATATTTTCAAAGTTATCCAGATTGAAATGGAAAACGGGGATAAGCATGAATTCGCTAGCAATTTGGAAAACCACATTTTGAGTACGCCTATTGACTTAATTAGCGATGACCCCAATTTTGACAAAGATTTTGTATTGAAAAACTTCAGTGAAGATTTAGCAATTACGCTAGAAAAATCCCTTGAGAAGAATAAGGGATTAGTCCGCATAGCTGGGGCCTGGTTTCCTCGCGCCCTCCTTGTTGATATCAATGCGGGTCATTTGAATTTGGCCGAAGCTGTCCTTGAAGAAGTCAATGGCGGACCAATGAAAACAAGAGATTTAATTGAACAGATTGAACTAAAAAGTGATACTAACGAAAATCTCACAGAGTTTTCTTTCAACCTGGCACTTCAGGATGATAAACGATTTGATGAAGTTGGACCCGCAGGTGAAGTATTGTGGTTCTTAAAAGCACTAGAACCACAAGATGTTCAGGAACAGCCATTGATGTTAGAATATTCTCCAATAGATTATGACCATAAAAAAGTGGGGGCTTTATTGTCTCAATTTGAAGGTGATGTTTTTGATGAGCTTGAGACATGGGATGAAAAAGTCGAACTGAAAGATGAAATCATTGTTAGTCTTATTTATCCACATTGGCAAACAGGAACACTTCCCCTTTCAAAATCTTTATCTCGTTTGTTCCCAACAGCTTATGAAGCACCGAGAGTACGGTTTACATTCGTTGAAAAGGATGGAAAATCTAAATTCAATGGATGGGTTGTCCGAGAGCAAAAATATGTGTATGGACTACGAGCCTGGTATCAAGAAAACGGCTTGATTCCAGGTAGTCTAGTAAAAGTGAAAACGGGGAAAAAACCAGGGGAAATCATTGTTGAGCATATCAAAAGCCGACAAACTAAAGAATGGCTAAAAACTGTTTTGATTGGCTCCGATAAAGGTATTGTTTTTGCAATGCTCAAACAAAGTATCAATGTCGCCTTTAACGAAAGGATGGCAATAGCAATTCCTGACCCACAAGCACTGCAGCAACTCTGGACCGATGACAAAAAACAAGTACCACTCGAAAATATCATACTGAGAACAATGCGGGAACTGGCGAAGCTGAATCCGCAAGGTCATATTCATGCCCAGGAAATATACGCTGCAGTAAATATAACTCGCCGGTGCCCACCTGGAATTATTATATATTTCCTTATAAATAATCATGAGATAGCCCACTCGGGTGATTTATATTTTCACTTCAAGGAAAGGGAAAATTAAAGGGTCTATGTCAATCGCCAGTCATTCCAGTTTGGTGAAACCAACACTTGATACACAATTCTATATTGATTTTGATTGGTGGAAACAGCACGATGCAAACTGGCGTATTTTTCTCTATGATATGTTATGCGAGAAACACCACAAGGTTTTTGAAAACCAGGATGAAGATGTGATTATTGACTACATTGACCCCGAAACAGCTGAAGTCAAACGAGTCGATGGATTATTGCATACCCTGATGAAACATTGCGCTCAGCAACCAGAGTTCATATCCAATAGCACATCGCTAGTTGCCACTGTATTTAGAGTTTTTCTTTCCAATGGCAATCAGCCACTATCACCTCGGGAAATTTCTGAAAGAACAGGAAAGTCTGCAAGAATGATATTGCGTACTTTTTCGGGTGCACTAGTTTTTAATGGCATACGGCCTTATTCCAAGAAATAAGAGTTCTTAGATTACCTTTTTTATTGAATTATTCAGCATTTTATTTGTTAGAGTATAATCTCAAATAAATCACAATGTTTTCCATGCCCTCGTAGCGCAATGGACAGCGCATCGGACTTCTAATCCGGCGGTTGTGGGTTCGAGTCCCACCGAGGGCGCTTTTTTATTAATAATTCATATGTATAATTTTGATAGAATATAAATTAATATGTCAAACTAAACAGGTGAATTATGAACAGAATAATGCTTGAAAAGCTCCCCAAGGAACCAGCTTTTTTTAATGCTAATGATAAAAAGAAGTTTTCAGTACATATCACAAATTGGCGTATTACCATGCAGCCACATGCCTGGCATCCTCCTACGGATATGGTTGAAACTGAAAGCAGTTTCATTGTCCGAGTGGAAATTGCAGGTATGCAAGAAGGTGACTTCGTTATAAGTTTTATAGATAATCAACTTGTGGTAAACGGCACACGCTGGGGAGTGTATGCTGATTGTGCTTTTCATAGGATGGAAATACAAAATGGTGATTTTTCCACATCCATTGAAATACCTGCGCCCATAGATGTAAATAAAATTTCAGCTGTGTATGAAAATGGCTATTTAAACATAACTTTACCTAAGGCGAAAATTCATAAAATCGAAATTGAAATTAATGAGTGAAAAATGCCAGCATCACGTTGGAAAACAAATTTACTTGAGATTATAAATTGGCTTATTGAAGGCGAAAAGGAATTCGCTGAGATTCTTATGACTGCTGATTTAAAGACAATGGATAGTGATGAAGATTTGGTCGAGGAAAAAGCATTGGAGTCACGTATAAAAAAGAAATCGATACTACCTGATAAAATTCCGATTCTTCCTTTGCGTGGTTTAGTTGTCTATCCTCAGACAGCTGTTCCACTCACGATTGGACAGCCACGTTCCATCCGATTAGTTGACGATGCGGTTAAATCCGATCGCCTAATTGGACTTGTCGCATCCAAAGACGCCAAAGTAGAGAAACCAGGACCAGACCAGGTTTATCAATATGGAACCATATCTGTTATTCACCGCCTGTTTCGTGCTCCGGATGGAACAATACGCTTGCTTATTCAGGGAGTTTCACGTTTCAAAATTATAAAATTTACGCAGCTTGACCCTTATCTTAAAGCAAAGATTAAAAAAGCACCCGAAAAAATAGAAACAGGTTTAGAAATTGATGCATTGGCACGTAATGTACGCGATCAATTTGCCCACATCGCAGAATTAGTTCCATCAATTCCCGTTGAATTAGTATCATCCATTGGATCAATTCAGGATGCACTTCAGACTGTCTATAACATTGCTAACTTACAGCGCATGGAAATTGAAGACGCTCAGGATATATTACGGCTCGATTCCACTGCAGAAAAACTGCATAAGCTGATTGCAATTCTTACCCGCGAACGTGAAGTCCTTGACCTTGGAAGGAAAATCCAAAAAGAAGCACACGATAAAATTGAAAAAGTCCAGCGTGAATATTTCCTACGGGAACAATTGAAAGCTATCCAAAATGAACTTGGAGAATCCGATGCGCATTCAGTGGAATTGAACGAATTTAGAAAAAAGATCCAATCAGTAAAAATGTCGGAGGAAGGAGAGAAACAAGCTCTGCGAGAACTTGATCGGCTCTCGCGCTTGCCAACTGTAGCCGCAGAATACAGCGTTATTAGAACTTACATAGACTGGCTTGTATCGCTTCCCTGGTCGACAATCACTCAAGATAAACTGGACATTACACATGCCCAAAAAATATTAGATCAAGATCATTATGGTCTTTTAGATGTAAAAGAACGGATTCTTGAGTACCTGGCGGTTAGAAAACTCAGATTAGATCGAAAAGATGATTTTGAGAAACATCCTTCGACGGATTTAATACGTCATGAAAGGGAAGGCGTCATTCTTTGTTTCATTGGTCCACCTGGAGTGGGGAAAACTTCACTAGGTCAATCCATTGCACGTGTCCTAGGACGAAAATTTATCCGTACCTCACTTGGCGGTATTCGCGATGAAGCCGAAATTCGCGGACATCGGCGCACTTATATTGGAGCTTTACCAGGACGTATCCTCCAATCAATACGCAGAATTGAATCAAAAAATCCGGTTTTTATGCTTGACGAAATTGACAAATTGTCTTCAGATTTCCGCGGTGATCCTTCCTCTGCTCTTCTTGAAGTTCTTGACCCGGAGCAAAATTCTGAATTTCGGGATAATTACCTGGAAGTAGCTTTCGACCTTTCGCAAGTTATGTTTATTACTACCGCCAACCAAGTAGAGACAATCCCATCTCCCCTGCTTGACAGAATGGAGGTAATACGAATTTCGGGATATACGGAAAATGAAAAAACCCACATTGCTCAAGATTACCTAATCCCCCGTCAACTGCGAGAAAATGGCCTGAAAGAGAATGAGGTTTCATTTACTACTGAAGCCATTCAATTGATTATCCGCTCATATACAAGGGAATCAGGTGTTCGGAACCTGGAGCGTGAACTCGGTTCAATTTTACGTAAGATTGTCACACGAAAATCTCAAAAGAAACGTATGGTTCACAAAGTTCTTCCAAGTCATGTACGCAAAATGCTTGGAACATCAAAATATAAGTCAACTGATGAAATCCTTAAAAGAACATCCATTCCTGGAGTTGCGACAGGTTTAGCCTGGACACCAACTGGCGGGGATATCCTTTTCATTGAGGCAACATGCATGCCCGGGAAAAAGGATTTCAAAATCACTGGTTCTATCGGAGATGTTATGCAAGAATCTGCCCAGGCAGCACTATCCTATATTCGGTCACACGCTAAAAAAATGGATATTGACCCGGAATTTTTTGATAAACTCGATATCCATCTGCATGTCCCCGCCGGAGCACAACCCAAAGACGGTCCATCTGCAGGAATAACTATCGCCACAGCGCTTACTTCTTTACTCACAAAAAGAACTGTTCGACCAGATGTATGCATGACAGGTGAAATTACATTGCGTGGGCAAATTCTACCGGTTGGTGGGATAAAAGAAAAAGTTTTGGCTGCACACCGCGCTGGTTTAAATGTTGTTTTTCTACCCAAAGAGAATGAAAGTGATCTTGATGACTTACCAAAGGAAGTGCTCGAAGATATTGATTTCATTCCAGTTGAAACTTTGGATCAGGTTTTAAAGCAAGCATTAGAAGAGGAACCAAAAGATAAAAGCTGATTTGGAATTCCCTTTGTTTCAAGTAATTCTGAATGCTCGTGCTTGATGGGAATAATTAAACACCCCTGAATTTTCCAGAAATTTTTTAAGTCTATACAATATTCAACTAAGATAGTAGGTACATGACGGATCGATAAATCACGCCGATATTTAAAATAAGTTTCCATTCCACCAAAGGAAGCCATATCAAACAGGACTAAGATTGGTTTTAACCGCCAAGATAGAGCAATATCTACAGCCGATTCAACTGAAGAGCGCTGTGATGGGGTAACAAGTACAAGCGCGCTTCCCCTTGGCAGGTTCTTCACTTGCCCTTTTACAAATCCTAATAGTGGGGTATTACCATCTCATTTAATAAATGCAAGCATTTCTAGCATCTTTACAAGTTGACGTTCGCCTTTCTCTGAAGGAATTACACGAAATTATTTTCAACAGTAGCCAGACCAGCCACATAGACTTGTTTCTGTTAGAATTTAAAAATAGAAGCTGAAATTCTAATGGGGTACGATATTGTGCTACGAGGTAATGCAAATTTGAACTTTACTCTTGAAGACCACACGTCCCTTGTATCAAATTCAATTTGTTCATCTGCTTTGTAAGAATAAAGAATCTCTTTTTGTACATCTAAAAAAGCCCTGCTTTGGTTTGCGGAACTCGATCAAATTCTTTTACCATTATCTTCTCGCGCCTGACTGTTGTGGGCCAATGGATGCGATTCAATGGATCCTATAGTAAAAATTCTCTAACACCAGCCACGTATGGAGTTGTTTCTGTTATTGCTTTGTGAAAAACATTTCCGCAGTTCAAAAACCTGGGTTTTTCCAATAATCACTTTTTCTAAATTTATGAGAAGTTTCTTGGCGAATTCATTTTTCATTGAAATATTCATTAGCTTAAACCTTATTATTTTTTCTATAAATATTTACTTTAAAGGCTTTGGATAAAATAGCAAAGTTAGATAATCTTGAACGGCCCAACCGTAAATCGAGTCTTCTTCGAGCGAGATAATTTTCCACCAAATAAAGCCATTGGAAATTTCTGGTCCATCGATAATTTCAAATACATTTCCTTCTTCAGTTATTGAATGGGTTTTACATTCTATTCCAGGGCAAACTCTAATACGGAGTCCCTCATCCTCTGTTCCTTCGACTCGAACAATCATCCCTACTGAAAAAATCCCTGGAGGAAATTCTTCTAAACTATCTGTGCTAAGAACCGGTTGAGTATTTTTTGATGTCTTAGTTAGAAAAGAGGATGGGATGATTGTAACTATTGCACGTGAAATACCATTATCAATAATGGTTGGCAAGACAAATAATTGAATAACACCGATGAACAAACATAAAATTATTGTAATTATTGCTGTACTAATAATTACTGGTTTTTGCATATGCATCTTACATAACCATATAGGGTAATCAATCCGTCAAACATAACCATTATATCTGAAGGTGCTGCACCCCAAAAGTTGTACCACCCGCAAATGTGTGAAATCTCCTCAAAAACAGGTAAGATAAAAAATGAGGAGCAGAAGATGGCAAAAAGATATACAGCCCAATTCAAGTTTCAAGCAGT
>DUED01000053.1 GCA_011176685.1 Anaerolineae bacterium | reverse complement strand
CATTCATTCTGCTTTAGGGTATCAAACCCCTGTGGAATTTGAGAATGCGTGGTTTAATAGGACAATGCGTGAGATTGTTAACTAAAAATGGTCAATTTTGTGTCCAGTTTTTGGGGTTCAGTACATTATGTGGATTTTCAGGGTTTCATATGGATAATAGATTTTTAGGCACCAGGAAGTTTTTTTTTGCGATGATTTTTTGTATCTTCTTTGCCGGATTGTTTTTCTTTATTAGTGCCTTTCCAAGTACAGACGATGAACTGCTATTTGCCAGCGCTGCCCAAAATCTGGCAATTACAGGAAAACTTGAAGTGCCGCAGTTGTTTGGGAATGACCGCATAAAGGGACGCTATAGAGGGATTGCGCCGTTGCACGTTTTTTTTGGTTCAATTATCTACAAAGTCGCTGAGCTGTTGAAAAGCGGTGGATTACAAGTACTATTTATGCTAAATCCCACTTATGTTGCATTGACGGGAGTCACGCTGTCGTTATTTGCCATTAGACGTGGATACAGTCTAAAAATATCAGCATTGGTGGGGTTGATCTTTTGCTTTATAACACTAGCGTTCCCATATGCGAAGACCTTTTTCCGTGAACTACTGGCGATGCTGTTGATGACTCTTTCTTATTATTTTTTGGATGGTGCACTTTCATCCCCCTTATCTACAGAAAAGAGGACCTTTTTCTTTTTCCTATTCATAGGGTTTTTCTTTTGTGCAGTGTGGACCAAGGAATACCTGGTGGTTGGCTTTCCATTCTTTGTTATTCATTTCTTTAAGCACAAATTTAACCTTATAGATTTCGTAAAGAATTTAAGGAAAAAAAAAGGGCTGTTTACTTTTGTGCTCTTATTCTCATTAATTTCGTTGTTGATGATCACACTGATTTTGGTGCACAGTGCTGAAGGTAGAATTTCCTTTGGTTTCATTCAACATGTGTTGAAATTTATCCCAAAAATGCCGCATAAAAATTTTACCAGTGCATTTCTAGGTTCATTAATCAGTCCGGCTAAAGGATTCTTTGTCTACAGCCCTGTTTTGATATTGGCTTTGTTATTCCCATTAACTGGCAAATGGAAGTCTCATTGGAATGACTGGGTTTTTGCCATGGGGCTTACATTTGGAATGGCAGTGTTGCAGGCACTGGCTTATGATGCCGATTGGTGGAGCTTCACTTGGGGAACACGCTTCCTGCTGCCGGTAATCCCCTTCTGGATTCTTTTGTTGCCACCTTTATTGCAAATGGTTTTAAGCAAACGCAATAAGTTCCTCCAAGCCCTTATATTATTAATGCTGTTTGCCAGTTTGCTGATCCAGCTTGGGGGAGTGCTGATATCCGACTCGGATTATGTGGCTTATTTGTTAGAGGAACAAGGGCAGTTCCTGACGGGGGAAAGCATGTGGCAGTGGAGTGAGCTGCCATTTCTTACCTACTGGCAGATGGTATTTTCAGGTTGGCAGGTGGACATTGCCTGGCTGCGTACTCTTGGTTTGGGGTTTTTACCTGCATTGGTTATGCCAATCCTTTGCTTGATCATCATTCTTGGTGGAATTCTTGCCTATTGGTTGTGCCAGAAAGGAAAACCATACCCCTATCAATTTAGGATTACCCTTTTATTGTTATTACTGACTCTCATGCTGCCAGTCACCACGCTATATTCTATACACGATGATCCAAAATACTATTCACAAAACAAGGCATATCGGGACGCAGTTAGCTATGTTTCCGAAGGGATAAATGCATCTGATATTGTAGCGGTAGACGCGTACGCACAACCTCTGTGGTATTTTTATTTCAATTTTGGTTTTCTTCAAAATTCATGGATTGGTCTGCCGCCGGCAAAATATTCCTTTCAACGTAAAACAGTTTTTTATCCGCGCATGGATGAGACCATACAAATTCTGGAATCTACTAAGGATACAGATTATCTATATCTCATTTCAGGAAATGTGGAAGAAGACCAATCTGGTGCCTATTCAGATGCACTCATTGGAAAGGGTTTAATTCTAATGGACAGCATTTGTTTCATAGATGATGAAAAAGAGTGCCGGGTCAGATTGTGGGTAATTGATCTTAATTCACAATAGCATAAAGTACTGTGAGCTTAACGAGAAATTTATGGGTAATACCCGGGTTGTTTCCCGAGTCTAGATTATGAGTGATTCCAATTACGGTGGTGTTATTTGTAAAGGTATTTTTTTCTTTCTTTCAGAACTGTAAATTCAAAAGATACTTTTTCGACATCGGAAACCCAGTCTCTGGTAGTTACACCGATTGTGTGAACACCTTTATAAATTGTGTTGAATTTACATACATTTCTTACAATCATGAAAGTATTTCCACTGGCAATTGCAGGGGTTGTGTGAAACCCCAATCCAGCATATTTAATTGGGCAAGAGTCATAGATGGTTGCATCGGGTGGGAAAGCAACAGCATAAGCACTAATGGGTTTACTATTTAATGGAGGATTTATCATGAGTGCAATTTGATAATAGCCAGGCTCAAGCTCTATTGGAAAGAGCACCCATTGGTATTTATTTTCCGTCATAAGAAATGGTTTCAAGCGACCCCCAAGCCAAATAATCCAATCACAAGAATCATCCTTCAGTTTTATATAGTCCTCGATTGTTCTTGGCATGTTTATCAGTTTAATTGAATTGTCTAATTGAAACTGCTGTGGTTCTTACACAAGGATTTCTGTTTAGAAGGTGGTTTCATTAACATAAGTCACACAAAGAAAAATTAATCTAATTCTGGTGTACTTTCTGGTGTGGCTTCTTCCTCTGGTGTTAGTGTGAAATCATCGTATTGCTCTTCAAACAGTTCTTCTTCATAGAACTCTCTAATCGCATATTGTTCGCATACAGCAATGTTGTGCTGAACCAGGCAGCCTTTAATAGATCCTCTCACAAGCATTGTTAGCAGATCAACCAGGTCTTCTTGGTTATCAGTCATCAGAATCAGCACAGTTCGGTCAATTTGATGATCTAACAGGAAGAAACCTAAGCCCTCAGCAGGAATTTTTCCGAAGCCGGGGATATAGAGTGCCTTTCCCAAAGTCACATCTTGATATGGGGTGGGTGTTGGAGACGGAAAGGGAGTGTTGCCTTCGGAAGAGGGTGTGTTAGCAGATCCCTGAGTAGGCACAGGAGTGGTCTCAACAAGAACCTCCCCATTCTCTTGGATATTAAAATCTGAATTAACACCGTTAAATTCCTCTTCACTGTTGTAATCGAAATCAATGCCAAACTCCTTTACAAAAACAGCCATATCAGGTTCAGGTGGAAATAGTCCCAGAACGATAAGATCGTATCCTTCCTTTGGTTCTTCCAGCAAAGTAATTGTGGTTCCTGATTCTTCACGGCTATCTATGAGGTCACTAAGTTCCGTTATCAGCGCCTGGTCTAATTCAATACCGTCGGTGAGTAGGACGCCAACTGGCTGCGAGAACAATTCAGGGAAATCTGTCAATGTGCGTATACGTTCTGCATTCATTAAAAAATCTGACATGTTAACCACAAATTGATAATTATCTTCAACCTGATAGTAGGGTGAGTTGATGAAAGTAACGTCGCCTAAAGCCAGTACATTACCATTTGAAGAAAGCGCAGCTAACGCCAAATTTCCACCCTGGTCAGTTAATGATGAGAGGGTATCATCATCGCCGAGGATAACGAAATTGTTTTTAGCTGCGACTGAGCGAGCTGCATAAAATACAACTTGGTCAATTTTTTTTGTAAGCGCTAATCCTTTTACGGGCTTCAAGTAAACATTGCGGAAGTTTCCTTCATTCTTGGTCAAGTTATAAACATAATCATTATGGAAAGCCAAATCAAATGGTGCAAGGATGGAATTGGTGATATCCACACTATCTTCCCGGTTGCTTGGATTTTCATAAAAACTGCGTGTTGGATCAGTGATCACCAGCAGGCGGCCACCGCGCTCTACGAAATTGGTTACTGTACGGATTTCTTCATCGCTGTATTCCAGTGTGGGGGCAATAATCACAAATGCCACGGCAGATTTGAGGTTTTCAGAAAGGGATTCGCCATTCTCGAGAATTGCAATCTCAGCTCCCTGCCAGAGCAAGCTGGACGTCAGCGCATCGATTTGGGGGAGAGAGAATCGATTGGTATGTGACTGATCAAAAAGGATTGTAATGTTTTCGTTTTTATTTCCTGCAGAAACAGCGAAAGGTGTAGCAATCTCCGGTTGGGGAATACTAAGACTGAGATAATCTGGTTCCTGCACTGTTCGGCTGGGGAAATATATACCTCTATAGAACCATAAGAATCTGGAAATGATGGGCAGGAGGATAATGGCGAGGGCAATGAGGAGGCGATTTTTTTTCATGGGGTCCCCCAGTAGTTGGGAATATAAAGGTAATAGAATCCTGGGTCATGGGGAAATCCCGTAGAGATACCATTTTCATCCAGGATAAAGAAACTGGGTTCCTCATCTTCCCATTCTTTTTGTACTGCATCGTGGAGGCTTAGAATATCATAATTGGTGATATGGGCAAGTCGGGCTGCCTTTTCGATTGATGCGCTGCGCGGTCCGATTTCATCTATTAAACCCCTGCGCAGGGCTTCATTAGCGGGGTAAATCTCCCCACGCAGAATTTCTGTGCCCGTCATTTTCAGCTTCTTACTCCTGCCAAGCAAAACAACTTGCAGGTAACTCTCCTTCATCATGTCGATCTGGCGGATATACATGTCGCGCGGAGTACCCCACATTTTGTAGGGCCCGGTAGAAATTGTTTCTTCAAACACCATGGGAATAGGTGGTAAAAAACCAATCACACCCACGTTTCCCACCAGCGCTGAAGGATTGGAAAAGATGAAATCTGTTCCTACCGAAAGGTAGAATGCGCCGCTGGCAGATAGCCCTTCAACCATGGTAACAACCGGCATGGTTTTACGCAGATTGATTAATTCCAGATAAATAAGCTCAGTATCATTGATAGTCCCACCTGGGCAATTAAGCAGCAACACAACGGCACGCACCTCTGGGTGTGAGCGTACGTAATCGAGCTGCTCCATCATCCAACTTGACATTCTATTATCAATCACATCTTGAATCTCGATAGTAACGATAACTGGTTGAGGGATGAAAGACGCCAGAATAACGCCCGTGAAAAGTGGGATCAGAATAAAGAGCAGAATAACTTTAAAATTCCAAATTGACGTCCTTTTTTTCTTGGACATGATTACCTCAAGCAATTCCTTTTCGATTAAGTTGATTGTACCTTAAAGTTCAAATGGTAATGGATGTTAAGATGAAATGGTTAGATAGCGGGAATTTTTACAAAAGGAGAGAGCTTTCCAATACTACGCTGTTGGTATTGAGGAGCTTTTATGAGGATATTGTCGAAGATATAGCTCAACTGCACTCCTTCTGCCGTCCAGATTGCTAAATAAAGGTAATCACCCCGAATTGCGCTGTCTTCGAAGCTATCGATATACTCGCCATTGACAAATAATTCAATTCTGGAATCCTCAGCTATTACGGTCAGATTATTTTCCCCTTCCCAATTAATTGCAGAATGAGCTTTGCCGGAAATGATTGACATCCATTTACCGGAAAGGTGCTTTTGTACAGAATACCAGCCTTGCCTGTATATCAAAAAGACATAACCATCCCCGGACTTTGTGCCCCGAAATGTGATTCCCCACGCCGCGTCTATATAAAGACTTTCCATTGTTCCAGTAACTGTGGCTACGAAATCATAGGATTGAGCAAATGGTATGCGGTAGATCACCCCACTGGTGTATTGAGAATGTGCCTTGCCTTTGAATTCGATGCTATAATTTCCATCCTCAATGCGAATATGATGACAAAGTCAAGGCCTTTTTGAAAATAATTGGATTTATAGAGCGATAGTTTGAGATGAATGGGGTTTGTGTCCTAAGCACAGCGCACATAATCTTGAGCAATTTATTTGCGATAT
>DUED01000052.1 GCA_011176685.1 Anaerolineae bacterium | reverse complement strand
TGGGAAAGGCAGATATTTTGTTCACCGAAAATCGATTGAATACGAGACCCAGGAAATGCTTATCTTTCAACTCTCCTGTGGTATTCTTAATAAATCACGGTTGCACTTGAGACTTGAATCCAGCATAAAAACTATCCATAAAAATATTTTATAGCGAGGTCATTGATGGAATGGCATATTAAATGTGATGCAAAAGAAATTTCTCGTTATGTTTTTTGTCCGGGTGACCAACAACGCGCAAAAAAGATAGCTGAGCATTTTGACTCTTCTTCCCTGGTCACAGAAAGCCGCGGCTACCTTGTGTTCTCAGGTAAATACAAAGGCGTACACATGACCGTGTGCGGAACCGGTATGGGCGGCCCAGCTGTAGCCATTGGATTGGAGGAACTGGCACACATGGGTGCCGATACTTTTATCCGGGTTGGCTCATGTGGGGTTTTCCAAGAAGGGCAAAAGCCAGGCGACATTATTGTAGCCAGCGGGACTGTACGCGCTGGTGGCACCTGCAACGCATATTTACCTCCCATTTATCCTGCAGTACCCACCTTTGCAGTGCTGCGTGCGTTGATTGAAGCCAGTGAAGAACTGAATATCCCGGTCACAGTAGGCGTGGGCGTGGCTGGCGATGCCTTTTATGCACCTCCTGACAATGCTGAAAGCGAACAGATGAAAGCAGCCGGTTTGGTATCAATTGAAATGGAAAGCGACACGCTTTTCATTGTGGGTCTGTTACGCCATTGGCGCACCGGAGCCCTGTTCACCTCCGATGGTACCCCAAGTGTCACCAAGCCCGACTGGGGAGAGAAAGACTTCCGCCGCGGAGAGCTTGATTCAATAAAAGTTGCCCTACATGCCATGTGGAAAATTGCACAAGAGGATAGAAAGAAATAACAGGAATATAACTCTGCTGCCCAATAATAAAAAAATAAATTCAGAAATACACAGGAAATTTGTGAATATATTTACCTCTTACTCTCTCTGTCAAGCTTCCAAAAATATTACTACTCAAATGAAAAGTTTAATGAGTCTGATGTAGTTAAGGAAAAATTTTTTATTGATCAACAGTATAAAACCAAGACCGATTTACATGTTAATTATGAAAACGAGATATTTCAAACGAACCCAATTCTTGTATTAGATCCTGACGTGTATTTTCCATGGCAAACTTCACAGCGGGTTGGCCAGTCATAGGATCAATGAGTGCTATACCAATTGAATATTTGCCATTTTCTAGCTTATCCACCGGCATCACAAAAATAAAGTTATACAACTCCCCTGGTATTACTTTCCTTAGATCCATTTCAAGTTGGTAATTAATGAGAACGTTGCCATTTTCATCACAAAGATAAATTACGCATGGCCAGTTGTAATACATTGGAGCAACACCATTATTGCCAAAATTCAATCTAATTTTAATATTTTTACCAAAATGAACCCATAGTGGTATTTGAACCTGCTTGATGTATAACCTGTAACCAATCGTAGCCAACACCTGATCAATTCCGTCTTGTAACGGTCCCCCGCTTTCCAATTTATAAGGACTGCCTGGGCCAATAAAAGTTGCATGTGAATCTTCAAGCAATTGTATAGTTTGGTCTAGGTAGGTATCATAAATTTCTTCAAAACTCATTGAGCCCGCCTGTTCACCACCAATTGGGGCTTTCAACCAACCATTGGGCATTGGTGAAAGAGCGTTCATTTCGTGCGTTTGTGAGCACTCACCACCATTTTCAATCCAGTCAAGCCATTTTTTAGTCGCATCGAAGTCAGCCGTCATATCATTATATAAACCAAGGTTTAATTGCTCAGCAATAGAGAATGGACGCCTCATTAGCAAATGTGTGTTTGGAAAAGACCCCACATAATGCATAACATACAAATCTCTGATATCTTCAGGAGGCATTTGTCTAATGCCAGAATCAAATTTCAAATGCCATTCACCCCAATGCCCTAAACTACCCAGTTCGATATACGCAAATAAATCATCCTGTGCATATCTGTCTCCTAATGCTTTTACTGCTTTCTCGTGATAACTTATAAAAAGCAAGTTTGAGTAATCGGGGCTAAAGCCTTTGCCATATTTGTTGTCATAATGGTCACCGCTACCATTTATTTTTTTATACAACCAATCGGGGATATCCATGTGAACATTATCGCCCGGCTTATCTGCAATAAAACGAAAAACAACTCGTTTCCCTTCCGTACGCCATCGCTCTAACTGCTGCTTTTTTTCAAAAGATTCAAAATCATAAAAACCTTCCAGTGGTTCAAAATCACGCCAGGTTAAGTCGGCATATACTAACGTATGAGGTTGTTTGCTCTCTTTTACTGTAGCCCAAGGTGCAAATCCCATTAGTGGGTTTAAAATCGGACCCGAAATTAAATTGTATTCAAGCGTTTGTTTGTTGTGATAAGAATAAATTAAGACGCATAGAGAGAAAAATAGTATAATTAGCATCAATATCAACAAGAGTTTTTTACCCCACAGCTTTTTTTTATCGTCCTTCTTCACATAACAACCCTGTTCTATCAGTGATACTCTTCATTATATACAAACAAAGCCAAGTCGTTAACTGAGGGTGAACCTTTTGTTTACATCCATAAATACCAGATTATTATTATTTACAACAATCTCAAAAGCTATTTCCATATTATTATGCAGGACTGTACTAGATTTCATTTGATGGCATTTTCTGCGCAAGATTCTGCAAAACCCAGCACCTTTATTTTCTCTGGAATAATGCTCAGTAATGATGTACATTTTACTTCTGGAACTACTTTGGTTAATAGTTAAAAGCATCATGATAACGATTACTGCGCCCATGAAAGCCAAATAATGCATATGGGGGGCACCAATCGTTATGCCAGTTGATACTGCCCGAAAAAGTAATAATAAATCCATTGTGAATATCTGGAAGGTCAGAAAATAAATCAGATTTAATATGAACGAAATACCCAGTTATTTTCCACCAGGGCTTTTTGATTCCCGCCAGCTCACCCTCGTAAAGGGATCTTGTTAAAAGTAAGATTAAATTGGCTCAGGATTAACTTCGACTGTTTTGAAAAACATCTCCACATTCCCCAACGGGGTGTTTATTGGTAAATCACAGCCCGATGAGATGATAAAGTTCTTGTAACCTTTTGATAAATTCAATAAATCTAGGGTTTTTTGTTCAACCACATGATTATCATTATTCAAGAACACACTTGCTGGATCTAAATTACCAGAGATAATTTTTTTCCCTTTACTAGCAATTAAAGCAGTCAAAATATCCATGGGCGCTCCAAAATGGCAAATGGAAACACCTGTCTCAAAGATTGGTTTCAGGTGCACTAGTTTCGCACCACAGTTGTGGTAGATAATTGTGAAATCATTGCTTTCCACGATTTTAATGATCCTTTTTATGTATGAAGAAGAAAACATCAACATTGATCTTGGTGAAAGTAAACCGGCAACAGGCTCAGCCATAATTAAACCACTGATTCCAGTCGCCTTATAAGCTTGAGCATAGTCCAATATAAACTCCGAAACCTTCTCCAAAAGCAATTTGGCTGTATCTGGATCACTGATAGTTAACTCCAACATCTTACCCACACCATAAAGTCTGCCGGCTAATGAAAAGGGTCCAATGATTCCACCAAGTATCGGTTGATCAATTTTCAGACTCATCACCTCACTCACTGCATTTAGATACATTTGCGTACGCTTTTTACCTACTTGAGGTATCCGCAACTTTTCTATCTCATTACGATTTGATACGATATGACCAACCACAGTGGGAATCTCAGACTCAGAGTATTTAATCTGACTCCCAAAACACTCGGCTTCAACGCTCAAATCCATTGCCGTAAGAAGGAAGGTTGTATTGAAATACTCATGAATCGCTAGCATAGCCCTTACCTGAGCTTCTGCACTGGTAACAATCTCCAATGCAGTTGTGTTCAACAAAGAGATACCGAAATTAATCCCAATTGGCATTGCCAGCCGCTTTGGTGAATTAACAATATAGTCGAACAACTTTAATTTCATTTCACTTCCTAATCCAATGAAACTATAGAAACCTTAGATAAATATGATTCCACAATTGACATCGTAATGAATCCTGCACCGCTTGTTTGAGTATTGGCTGCACCACAAGCCACACCCCAACGGATTATTTCTGGAAGAGAGGGGTGGTTCAATATTGCATAAGCAACTCCCGCCAGAGTTGAATCCCCACAACCTACGGTATTGATTACCTTTTTTAATGGTAGGAGGCCACGCAAGACTTGAGAGCCATCGGTAGCGATCATTCCTTTTTCCCCTAAAGTCATTGCTGCAATCTGGATACCCTTCTCACATAGCTCATTAAGTGCTTTAATTTGATCTTCAAGATTGTTTAAAGGTATGTCAAATAATTCAGTAAGTTCATGGTTATTAACTTTAACCAAGTAAGGCTTTGCAATGACGCCAAGTTTTAACGCTTCACCAGAGCTGTCTAACAAGGTGGGTATTCCATAATGATTTGCTTGTTGGATTAACTCACCAAACACAGGGGCAAGTAGTTTTGTCTGTGCTGAGCCACAGAATAGTATAAGATCATGGGCCCTCACAAGATCTTCAAATCGTTTTCGTAAACAGTCGATTTCATCAGCTGTGACCGTCTGACCAGGTTCATATATGGCATATGTGTAACCGGTTTCATCCTCGTGTAAGAGATTAGAGATCCGGGTGGGTTTCTGGCAGTTAATAAATGCGGTTGTAACACCTTCGGAAGCGAGTTGTTGAGTGGCAAAATCACCAGTGTACCCACCCTGAAATCCAATGGCTGTGGCGGATTGTCCTAACCTTACCAAAGCCCTGGCAACGTTATTACCTTTACCCCCACAGTATTCCATTTCAATTTTTGTGCGCATCGTGCCATTAGGACGTAAACGATCGCCCCGGAGTACACGATCCAAAGCAGGGTGCAGTGTGACAGTTAGAATTGACATTGCTGTATCCTATTCTTAAGATGAAGTTGTTCAGGTCAGAGTGACTTGTTCATATTGTGCAGTGACTTTATACTATGGATGATGCTCCCGGCATTAAGTATACAGTGGATATTTAACCCCATCCTTTCAGCTGCGTCAATCGTGGTTAAAAAATTTTTGCCAAACATAATAAAACATGCCTTGTAGCTATAACACACAGGACAAATAAATAGTTATATAAAGTTTGCAATCGTGTGTGATCTATTGGATCAGAGTCGGTGATGCCGCTAACGGTGTAATGTGAATTAAGTTGCCCAAGTTTTTGTCGCTCAGAAAAAGGTAATTTATCGAACAAGATTTCCTGTGAACTCGAACAAGAAAAGATATCTGGTGAATTCAGGATTTCGCACATATCTAGATTACAAGACACAATTCATTCATTAATACGACCAATCCAAGTTGCAGCTGTTTCTCCTCTCAAAGTCTGTATACAGAATATGAATTTAAAGAAATTTGTAAATATATATGATTTTTTATTTATATCGAGTGCAAAATTTATTGTGAGTAACCTCTATTAAATTAGGGAGTGGATATATCTACCACTCCCCTATATGTTTAGGTTGGTTAATTTTTTTGCTCAGTAAACAGAATTTGAGATACGATCTGGTCTCCTTGAGACCCTGTTGCTAACGGAGGATCTATTCCATATTCCAGGGTCTCAAGCTTTTACTCATAGTTTTTATCTCTTCTGTTGGTCCAAACTAGTCACCACTATTTTTTAACAACGGACTTACCGAATTGTTTCATAACGCGTTCACGGGCAAGTTCGTTTTGCTTGGTCAGATATTTCCATGTGAACCACGTCAAGCCCACAAGCCCAAGAACCCAAGCTACACTTTCAAGGTTGAATTGGGAAATCTTAAGCAAGAACAAATTAAATGGACTTGAGCCAAACCAAGTGACCGTGGTCGCACCAGCCGGCATCTCAAAAGCTACCTCTTGGGCAACTTTAGTAACAGCAGGGCCAACAAAGGTGGCAGTGTAAAGATATGCCGGAATTGCGACTACAGCTGAAATGACTAGCATACGGACAATGTTACCGCCAGCAAGTACACCGACTATCGAAACCATCCAGGCCCAGTCGGCAATGGATCCAAAGACAAGCGTACGGTTGCCGGGTAAGACTACTGTCAGGGCGATCACTAACGGGATGGCAAGAATGCCTACTGCATAGGTGGCAGGGTTGCCAGCCAAGATCGGCCAGTCCAGCCCGATGAATATCTCGCGGCCCGGGAAGCGCTTCTTCATGAAATCGGCAGTGGCTTCAGAGATCGGGGCCAATGCTTCCATGAAAAGCTTGGCTATCATTGGCAACAATACTAGTGCAGTAGCTGAAGCAACACCAAGAGTGAGAATCTGCGGGAATGAATAACCTGCCAGTAGACCAAAGGCCAAACCGATGATCAGACCGATGATCATGCTTTCTCCAAGTACACCGAAGCGGTCGCGCAGTGCCTTGGGGTCAGCCTTTAGTTTGCCCAAACCGGGAATGCGGTCTAGAAGGGCGTTGATGGGAGTTGACACTAATAGTCCAAAGACAGTTGAGTGCGTTACGGAAATCCCTGGCACACCAACGTAATCTTGTACCATGTATGCTGTCCAGTCTGCCATCTTAAGCTCATAAATGACCATGGCTATGGCAAATACTACTGCCAAGGGGAAACTGCCCGTCATCCCAACAGTAAGGGCACCTAAGTAGGCTTTGACCCAAGTATTCCACATATCGATATTAATGGTTTTTGTCCAACCAAGGGCCAGTAACACAAGGTTGACGCCTATTTGAATCAAAATGAAAAGAGCAGCCCAGGGCCAAGCGAAAGCAATTGCTGCTGCAGGAGTCCAGCCGATATCTACCATATCTAATTCAAGTCCAAGGTTTTCGACTACTGCAGTGGCTGCGGGGGCAACTTGTGCATAGAACAGACTGCTGATTACAAGGCTCATGCCAGTGAAAGCGACACCTATAGTGACCGCTGCGCGTAAAGCCTTAGAGGGTTTTAGGCGGACAACCAAGCCAAAAACGAATATAAGAATGGGAAGGAATACTGCAGCTCCCAGACCGATTACATATTGAACTACATCAATTACAGGTTGTATAGTTTCCATTTTATCCTCCAGATTAATAAATTTAGATTTTGTAAACAATTATTTGTTGGATTTTTGAGTTTTTCTTACTCACACCTCCTTTCTATCCCTTAATATTTCTTCGACTTCGTTCATGACATCATCTTTGTTAACCCCTGTAATAAAAGCGAGACCCATAATTACTGGAACATTTTTTAAATTAGAATAAGTGCTTGTATCAACCCCTGGCGCTAAGGAAATCAGCAAGTCGGGACGAGTTGATTTTCCGCCAATATTATGGAAGGCGATTTCCTCAATTTCAATATCTAATCCGCGCTCTTCGCACATTCTTTTAAGTGTATGTGCAGCCATAGTAGATGAGGCAACTGCATTTCCACATGCTACCCAAATCTTTTTCTTAGCCATTGGTCTCCATTTCTATATATAATAATTTAAGGATTTTTTCTTATTAGATATACTACATCTCCCAGACCAGTTAGGTATTGAACTGCATCAATTACAATTTGTATGGCGTCCATTTTTTATTACAGAGTAATTAGGTAACATTACTTGGGTTTTGTGAAAAATTATTGAATAAAATTTTTTCTTCCTCATACCTCATTCCCATTCTTTAGAACCTTTTCCACTTCGTTCATAACGTGATCTTTGTTAATACCTGTAATAAAGGCAAGACCCATAATTACTGGGATGCCTTTCAAATTATTATATGTGCTTGTATCAATCCCTGGTGCTAATGAAATCAATAAGTCGGGACGAGTTGGTTTTCCGCCTATATCACGGTAGGCAACTACCTCGATTTCAACATCTAATCCACGCTCTTCACACATTTTCTTAAGTGTATGTGTAGCCATAGTAGAAGAGGCGACTGCGCTACCACATGCTACCCAAATCTTTTTCTTAGCCACTAGTTTTTACCTCCGAATCTAATAAATTTTATGATTGTTTCCTGTTAGAAAAATTTTTTAGGTTTTTAGAAAGAAATTGCACGACTTCGGTGGGATCCGTCATGGCTTTGAGTTGCTCCAGGGAGTCTTTGTCTTGAAGTAATTCACCTAACGCCGATAAAACTTTTGTTACTGATTCAACCCTGGCAATTGCTAAAAGAAAAACCAGGTCTACCTGGAGGATTTCTGTAGGTGAGGCAATATTATGAAAATTAACCGGTGATTCGAGCAAGCCAACAGCGATTGCAGATTGTAAAACATACTTGGTATCAGTGTGCGGAATAGCAACCCCACCTGCCATTGTAAGAATACCTGTAGGCATTTTTTCTTCTCTTGCGATTACGGCATCTATATAGGTAGGTTGCACTTTGCCCTGCTTTTCCAGGCTTTTTCCCAATACTTTAATCACCTCATCAGCAGTGTCAGAGTCTAAATTGACAAAGGTCATTTTTTCTGAAATTTCAAGATCAAAAAAATAATCCTTATGCCCGTTTGCCACAGAGTACCTCCACATGACAATGTATCATCATTGACACTATGGCATCATTTTAGCATTTTCAGTAAGTTTATTAATCCAGAAGTATGTACGAATTCCGTAGTGGGTTACTTTAACAAATTCTGTACCTATTCATGCACTATTTTTATGATAATTTCTTTAAACATAGTTTATTATTAGTTTATCCTTATCTTTTTCAACATTAACTGGATCAGTTGACATGAATGCTAGAGAGCAATTCATTACAAATATGCAATTTCAACCAAATATCCCAGTCTTAAAATGGGAATATGGTTATTGGGCTGGCGCTGTAAGGCGTTGGTATAAAGAAGGATTAAATCCAAAGTTCCCAATCCCTGACGAGTTGGGCACAGGGGACTCAGTACGGGCTGAAATAATGGGCTATAAGTCGGGAGGTTTCGTTGATCAGGATATTCATAAGTTGCTAGGTCTTGATGAACACCAACACCGGATCCCACTTAATAATTTTATCTACCCATTATTTGAGAAAAAGATAATAGAAGATCATGGCGATAGTTTTGTATTTCAGGATGGATGGGGAATTATTAAGCATCAACGTAAAGATCGCTCCGCTCCTGAGCGATTTCTGAGTGCACCCGTAAAAACGATGGAAGATTGGGAAGAAATTAAAGAGGAGCGATTGCAGCCTGTTCTGGAAGGTCGATTGCCAGAGAATTGGCGCTCATTAGTAGAAAAGTATAAAGCCCGATCCTATCCATTGACCATTGGCGGGGGACAAGGTTTCTTTGGCTCACCTCGTTATTTACTTGGGGATATCGAAGTTCTAACAGCACTCATTGATAAGCCTAAGTTAATACATGCAATAAACAAGCATCTACTGAGTTTCTGGATTGAATTGTATGACCAGATATTCGAGGATGTGAATCCAGATAACGCTTTGATATGGGAGGATATGTGTTTCAAGAATGGACCATTAATCTCCCCGTCAATGTTCAAGGAATTCATGTTACCTTACTATAAAGAGTTGTGTGGTTTCTTAAAATCAAGGGGTGTGAAGATTATTTTTGTAGATACAGATGGTGATGCCCGGAAACTAATCCCATTATTTTTAGAGGGAGGAGTTACGGGTACGTTTCCATTGGAAGTGGCCGCAAATATGGATGTTTCGGAACTTCGCAAAGCGTTCCCCAAGTTGCAAATGATAGGAGGTGTGGATAAATTAAAGTTAATGAGCACTAAAGAAAAAATTGATGACGAACTTGACCAAAAAGTCTTGCCGGTAATGAAATTGGGGGGGTATATTCCTGCCGTGGATCACTTAGTGCCCCCCAATATTTCTTGGGATAATTTTCTATATTATCGCCGCAGACTCAATGATGCAATTGACTAATTGTAATTCCATATGCATATAAGACAATCATGGAAAATATTATAGATACTGTTCGCGAGACCGTAATTATTGGTAAAACCAGTAATATAAAGGATCTTACCCATAAAGCAATTGAAACAGGGTTTTCCGCTAATTAATCAAGTCTTGCAGGAAGGCCTAATTTCTGGGATGAATAAGGTTGGTTTGAGGTTTGAAAATGGGGAATTTTTTATGCCTGAAATGTTAGTGGCGGCTCGTACAATGCAAGTTGCCCTCAATTTTAATTTTCTTCGCCCTTTGTTAATCGATGCAGGAGTGACCCCTATAGGCGAGGTTGTTATCGGGACAGTTCAAGGAGACCTTCATGACATTGGCAAGAACTTAGTTGGTATGATGCTGAAGAAATTGGCGCTGATGGCTTTGCTCCCGACGCAGGGCAAGCTTCAAAGCTTGCACACACATTACTTAACAAATGATATAAGAAAAATATTTACTGAATAATGTTTGTATATTTATTAAAAACAATCCAGTTCTTTTGGAGAAATTTATTGCAATAATTTATCCTTCAACTAACCAATAATGTGGGATTATAAACCAGATCTGCTGCTATACTTATTAAACTGCTGGGTGTCTTCAATTTTAAGTGCTAATTCGGAACTTAACGACAGATGGCAAATAGGCAAACACGAAGAGTATTTTGTAGATGTTGAGTTTATATGTGATTCAAAATCATAGAATTGCTATGTGTTTTGATACCAAGATGAGCAAGAGCCTAGAGTAACTATTAACTATTAAGTAACTGCTTTTGGAGGGTTTTTCAAAAGCAAGCGATAGATAAACTACTTATGATTTTTATCCATATTATCCTACGAAATAAAAAACCAATTCATTGGAAACTGAAATAAACAATCATCGGCTTTCCCCTACTCTAGATTTTAACGCACGAAAAATATTAATCCTGCTTCTTTCATCGTTCAATCCGCTCTCCCAATGTGAGATTGCACAGAAGTTATCTATTTCAACTAGAATGGTTTCTTATCGTGCACCAATAATTGAAATGTGGTTGAAAAGCAAGGGGGTGACTCTAAGCGAGGTTAAGGGACATGGTATTGTTGTAAATCTTGACCAGGATAAACGGAATATTCTATTGGAAGATTTGAGAGTTACAAGTCTTAAGGGATTCTATTTAAAGCCGGTAGAGCGCCAAAATTTAATGCTATTTTTGATTCTCACAATTAAGGAACCTTTGACAGCAAAGTCTTTAGCAAACAGGTTTGGGGTTTCTCGCACGACATCAATGTCCGACTTAAATAATATCAAACAACAAGCCGAACGGTATGGGTTAGAGTTAGTGCGTCATAGGAATTTTGGGACCGAAATCATTGGGACTGAACGTGCTTTGCGGATTGCATTACTCGAGTCGATTTTAAGAATAGTGAGTGAGCAAAATTTGATCCGGCTTTGTTTAGGTGAAAACTGGGCTTTGGATGAATTTGCATATCCTCCTTATGTCCATGAATATTTAATGAGCTTAAATCTAAGTGAGTCATTTAAATTTATTCAGAATATTGAACTTCATTTAAATACTCAATATGTGGATTACTCCAGACTGCGATTGTCTCTGTACTTGGGAATTATGCTGAGACGTTTGTTAAACTCCCATCAGCTCAAGGAGGTTAATGCATCAAAATTAGACAATGTTGATGATGAGTTGAAGACTTATCTGGCGAATAAAGTCAACGAGCAAATATCGATAGATATTCCTGAGACTGAGTTTTCTCTTCTTGCTATTCAATTCATGAGCAGTGAGTTTTTAGAAGCTAACATTCCCAAGGATATTGAAGGATTCGTTGAAGACCGAGCACATCAACTAACACAAAATATGATTGATTATCTTGCTAGGCGAATACATCCCTGGTTGAAAGTGGATAATCAACTTCAAAGCGATTTTCTTGATCAGATCTCACTTACTATAAAACGGACCGAGTTGAGCTATGCTGTTAATAACCCGTTTTTAGCCAAGTTCTCTGCCAACCATAAGCATGTGTTTCGGGTAATAAAGGAAGGTTATAGTAAATATGCAGCAGATATTAACGTCTCAGATGATGAGGTAGCATATCTAGGAATGTTTTTATTAGCTGCTTTGGAAAATTTACGGGCTAAAAGAAAATTCCGTGTGATTGTTGTGTGTACAGCCGGGTTAGCTGGTGCCAGACTTCTAACTAATAGACTTCGGAACGAGATTCCAGAGATTGAAGTAGTTCGCACTATTCCAGCCATGGAACTCAAATCATTAGGAAAATTGCAATTAAAAACAGATGCAATTATTTCAACAGTGAAAATCCAGTCTCCAAATGATGTTCCATTAATCGTCGTTTCACCTTTTTTGGATGATGGAGATATTGATCAAATCCGGTCACTTTTCAAAACGACTTTTGATGTATCGCCAGACGCGGATAGATTGTCCAGTCCTATCTCTAAGGAAGGGGGTTTGTTGGAACTACTTAACCAAAAATATATTGATGTGCGATTAAAAGCCCGGCATTGGAAAGAGGTTGTTGACCTCAGCGCTGAGCCATTGCTAAAAACAGGTGTTATTCAACCAAGTTTTATTGATGCGATCAAGCGGTATTTAGAGGAGTATGGTCCCTATATGGTCTTATGGCCCCAGGTTGCATTACTGCATGCCAGGCCTGAAGATGGGGCACAAAAATTGGGTATAAGTATACAGACACTGTCTCATCCAGTTGCCTTTGCAGAAGCCGAAGAGTATCAGGTCCAGATTGCAATCACTTTTGCGACTCCAAATTATCATTCTTCAATATATCTCCTGGAACAACTTAGTGATCTTCTGTCTTCCCCTAAATTCTTTTATCAGGCCATTGAATTGACTGACAAGGTCGAATTGCTTAATCTCATAAAAATTACACTCATGAATAAAGCTCAATGAGGTTTATTATTCCGTTTTTAATGAAACTTACAGTCTTGTTGCTTCATATGATATCGTAGGCAGATTTATTTTTTAATATAAAATAGCTAATTTTACTGTTCAATATATTGTCGCTACTATATTAAGAAAGAAATTGTAGGCAGTAAAAAACCCTCAATAATTATATACATAATTTGTGGTTGATTTTCTTATGATTACTACAAGCGAGTCTATGAGTTATGGAAGATTATTTTTTTAAAAATGCTTCTAAATCTGGAAATCCAGAGTCATGCCAATCTTTCAACTCCCGCCGTGAATTCAAAATCAGGTTCAGAATAATTTCTTTCTCGTGTTTAGCAGGAGATGCTTCGTTCCATAATGCATCCAACATATTTTCTGCGGATATTTCATCATCGAGAAACAAACGATCTAATCTTGCCATTGCCGCAGCAGCTCCGAATGCATACCGGTGTGGCTTAACCCTGAGATCAAGCGCTAGTCGAATAGTACCAACTAAGCGGTCATTCCATCCCAATTTGCACTTTGTGTCGCGTGTCACACGCTCAATCGTATCTGCTAAAAAAGGATTCATCATTCTTTCAAGTAAGTCATCTGCGTATTCACGATAGCCTTCCAGTGTAAAAAGTGGATCGACGCCATTGTGCTTTCGTATCAACGCCTCGCCCGATTCCTCAATAAATGCTGCACGCATGAATGGAACACACCCCGGAATTTCTCGCATATCAGCCACGAATCGAATGCCTCTTAAAGCACCGATGTACCCCATTAACGCGTGGGTCGCGTTATGGCCGAAGAGCTTGGCTTCCTCAAAGGGAAGCAGATTATCTTTCTCTTTGAATACCGTTATGCCCCGATGGAATGGCTTGGCGAATTGAATTTTGGAGATCAAAATTTTATTAAATGACTCAACAAGAAAAGCACGCGGATAGTCTAGTGTGATCGTATTCAATCTGTAGGTTTTTATCTCTTCCGGATCAGAGACCATCCGACTCATTTTTCCGATCACTGTGTTAAGAAATTGTACATAGGAACGAACTTTTTCACGCTTTTCTTCAGGAACATGCTTTAGTACACGCATTTCTAAAATCTCTGCAGCTTGATTGTTATTCTCGGCTGTATAAATTACCGCCCGTGGTCCACCGCATTCTACTTTTTTGCACAGCCCAGCAGCAAGAATACAATGAACACTTTCTGGTTTTTCAGAAACATAATATTCTACACTTGGAACTGCTGTCCCTATCTCATCAGCTTCTGCAATTGCGTCGATTAGATGCTGACGGTCTGATACCTCTGCTGGGTTTTCAATCTCGATCGAATCAATTTGAGCCTTTTCTACATGGTCTTGATAAGCAATACTAATGAAGCAATGCCCTCCCGTACGACGTACTGCGGATACCAAATCCGGCATAACTTCTGCGACCACCAGACGGCGAAATGCGCCAGATTGAAAGGCTTCATAAAGAAATAACCCACTCTGAATTGCACCGAAACCAAATCCTACGAAAGTACGTGTGCCTGTCAATGCCATGGTCTAATTTCGACTTATGTTCATTTGGTAATTATGCTCATCTTCGGTTGTTTAGGACTGAACAACTTAGATTCCTTCTGTGTGCCGGTGTGGATAAATAAAACCGAATGACTTTATTAAAAGTTATATCAACGAAAACATTATAACATTTGGAAAAAATCTATTAATAAAGGTTAATTTTGCTTCATAGCAATCTAATATCTTTTTTAGGAGATCAAGGAAACAATTGATCATATTCATCAACACATTATGCTCTCATCATCGCTCATTGTGCACGATTCTACCGCTCTGACTGAAAAATGAATATGAATGACTTTGATCAATCCAATGGAACCTCATCAATCACAAGAATAAAAAATTGTAGTTTAAACATATGGATATATGCCTATTGTGCTGTAAAATGATAAGGATGATTGCTGATCTAGAATCTAAACTGAATGATTTTAATCGGATAATTCGTACTAAGGCGCTAAGCGAGCTGCTTTCATGCGCCGAAAAGGATCCTGGTATTTTATCGCCTGAAGGTTCATCGGTAAATATGCATTGCCATTCGTTTTTCTCTTTTAACGCCTATGGCTTTTCGCCTAGTGCCCTGGTCTGGTTAGCCAAGCGGAGAGGGTTCAGAGTAGCGGGAATCGTCGATTTTGATGTTCTGGATGGAATTGAAGAGTTTCTACACGGCTGCGATATAGCCGGTTTGCGCGGTAGCGCTGCCATGGAAACTCGCATCTACATTCCAGAGTTTTCCACCCGTGTAACTAACTCACCAGGTGAACCGGGTATTAGCTATCACATGGGCATCGGCTTTACCTCTCGAAATGTGAAGGGGAAAGGCGCCACAATACTTAAAGATATGCGTCAACGGGCAGATAAGCGCAATCGCGACATGACAGAAAGGCTCAACGCTTATCTCAACCCGGTGATAATTGATTATGACCAGGATGTACTCCCACTAACGCCGGCTGGAAATGCTACAGAGCGACATATGCTTGTTGCTTACATACAGGCCGCTAAGCGTACCGGCTTAGACTTGACTGGGTTTTGGGCAGGCAAACTAGGGGTTGAACGAAAGAAAATGAATCCATTAATCGCCGATGCTGCTGAATTTTTCAAAACCGTACGGAAAAAACTAATGAAACGCGGAGGGATTGGCTATGTCCAGCCCAGCCCGGAAACTTTTCCTACAGCTGAAGAATTCCATGAGATGGTCGTTTCCTGTGGAGCACTTCCAACGATCTGCTATCTGAATGGCACAACCGAAGGTGAGCAATGTATGGAAGAATTATTGGAGATCTTGACTCGCAAGGGAGTTGTGGCAATGAATATGATCCCTAATCTAGCTATTCCCGACCACCAAATTGAACCCAACAATTCTAGTCTGATACGCCAACGCTGTGAGCTTCTTAAACACACAGCAAAGTTAGCAAAGGAATTTGACCTACCATTGCATATCGGAACAGAGATGAATAGCTATGGGCAGCGCTTAGTAGATGATTTTACAACCCCTGAACTGGAGCCGTTGCGACAAGCATTTACTGACGGTGCTTTCTTCGTCTATGGACACACGTTGCTGCAACAGGCATTGGGTCTTGGCTATCAAAGTGAATGGGCCAAGGCGCATCTGCCAAGACGGGCAGTGCGCAACGCCTTCTATATTCAAGTAGGTTATCTTACGCCACCGGGGTTTTTAGGTATGAAGATATTGAAAAAACTTAACCCGACAATGGAACCTAAAGAAGTCCTAGCTCATTTAAAAAGCTAACAATGAACTTGATATGAAAATATGCCCCAAGCGAATAAATGATTCTGCTTGAGGTTTTTCTTATCATCAATTTATCGGAAGTTAAACGGTGGTTTATTATCTGTTCTTACAGTATTTACCTAATGATTTTAGAAAGGTTGACTTGAAGTTGTTGATCCTTCAAGAAAGGGAAGGAAATTATCGCCTAGCGGATGAGTATAGAGGTCTGGTAAATGGCTAATTTGGACTCACAAGGGGTGCCATAGGCGCTAACTAACATTTCTCTATGAATTCGATTCGTTCTAAATGAACGAATGCCTTTTTCATAAAAAAAATTATCGGTTATCGAAGAATATAGCTAAGACATATCGTCAATATCTAGAGTGAATGGGTCGTCTTGGACACTGCACAATTTCGATCCTCATAACTTTTACGAGATATAATCTAAATGAAGGTAGGTGATTTTATGATTCAAAAGATTAAAATCCACACAGATAGCACTGGATATATAGATGCCGAAATTGATGATAATAAGAATCCTGAAACTGCAAAAGCAATAATCGATGCCTTACCTTTCAAATCCAATGTACGCAGATGGGGAGACGAGGTGTATTTTGATATTCCTATTGCTGCCGGAGAGGAAAACTCACAAATAGAAGTTGAAGTAGGAGATCTAGGATACTGGCTTTCTGGTAAATGCTTCTGCATATTTTTCGGTAGAACACCAGCAAGCACTGGGGAAAAACCTGCTGCAGCTAGTCCGGTTAATGTATTTGGAAAAATATTAGGAGTGGCGACACTTTTCAAAGACACTAAGAGCAGTGAGACCATTAGCGTAGAAAAAGCCTAGTCTTATTTTTGTCTTTTCCCTCAATAATATTTTAATGTCGAACAAGGAAGCTCCTGTACTCCGCAAAAGCCCACTTACACCTAATGATTAAAAGCCAATTAGGAAACATTCTTGATTAAAATGAAGGATAGTTATGGCGAACAGTAACAATAATGACCCTCGGGCATCCAAGCGGTTGCGCTGGATCGCCCGTGTACTAGGCTCATTGGTAGCAGTGTTTTGGCTGTTTGCTGGTATCGGGTCAGGTATGAATAATCCTAATCCGTTGATGTGGGAGGATGCGATAATGGCAGGGTTGATAGCTACTTCTGTAATAGGTGTTCTCGTTGCCTGGAAACGGGAATTAACTGGCGGGATAATTATCCTGGTCTGTGCCATAGCTCATATTACTTTCGCATCTATTATTGCAGGTCACAATAAGGGCTTTGCTATGCTGATTTCAGGCGGACCACTCCTGTTAGTTGGTACCCTGTTTCTCGCAAGCTGGTGGAGATCAAGACCCAAAGAAGCCTAGAGAAGCACCACAGCATTTGGCCAAATCAATTTAGTTTGCTATCAGTTTGGATTACTCAGAGGTTGGTTTCTGTATAATGGCAGGCAACTATGTGCCCAGGTAAGATTTCTCTGAGTATGGGTTCTTTTTTGGCGCAATTCTTCTTGGCAAGAGGGCAACGCGGGTGAAAACGGCAGCCAGAGGGAGGGACCAGGGAGCTGGGAACTTCTCCGGATAGGATAATCCTCTTCTTGCGCTTGCCAGGATTTGGAATGGGAATAGCCGACATTAATGCATTGGTATAGGGATGAAGGGGTTTTGTAAACAATCCCTTGCGGTCAGTCGTCTCTATAATCTCTTCAACAACTTATACCTGTTTTGAGGTTTTTCCAAAAATCATCAATATAATATCTGCGATAAGAATTGCTGCGTACGTTCACACGCAGGATTATTGAAGAAATCTTCAGGGCTATTTTTTTCTAAAATTTTTCCCTGATCAATAAACACGATCTTATCTGCCGCGGCACGTGCGAAACCCATTTCATGCGTCACTACAACCATGGTCAGTCCCTCTTCAACCAATAAAAGCATAACATCCAATACCTCTTTGATCATTTCTGGGTCTAAAGCACTAGTTGGTTCATCAAAAAGCATTACTTTCGGCTGCATTGCCAGCGCACGTGCGATAGCAACCCGTTGTTGTTGGCCTCCGGAGAGTTGATTGGGATATTTTTCCGCTTTTTCCTTTATTCCTACTTTAGCAAGTTGCTCGTATGCAATTTGGTCGGCTGCTTGCCGGCTCATTTTCTGCACCACTCGTAAAGAAAGTGTAATGTTCTCTAATGCTGTTAAATGCCCATATAAATTAAAACTCTGGAAAACCAAGCCAATTTCTGAGCGAATTTGATTGAGATTATGTTCATGCTGCGCAAGTTCTTTACCATCTACCCACACCTCACCATAAGTGGGTTTTTCCAGGCGGTTTATGCAACGCAGAAGAGTAGATTTACCAGATCCGCTGGGACCAATGATTACCACTACCTGGTTATGCGCTACGTCCAGATCAACGCCGCGCAATGCATTTACTTCTCCAAACCATTTATATAAATTACGAACTTTAATAATTCCTTCATTATTAGCCATTTCGCGTGTGCCGCCTTTCCAAAGTTTTTAACATCATCGACAAAATTAAGGTCATAGTTAGATACGTAATTGAAAGGGTCATATAAGCCTCGGGAAAATGGAAGGAGTGTCCCGCGTATAAACGCGCAATTTGAGTGATGTCGCGCACAGCCAGAATTGATACCAATGAGGAATCTTTCAACATCGAAATAAAATCATTACCCAGCGCAGGCAAGACATTGCGTATTGCTTGCGGTAAAATCACATAGCGCATTGCTTGACCATAGCTCATGCCTTGAGAACGTGACGCTTCCATTTGACCTTTGCTAACTGACTGAATGCCAGCACGAAATACTTCAGCAAGGAATGCACCATATGTAAGTGACAAAGCCACAATTCCACGCACATTCATGGGAACAGACTTATTATTCACCAAAGACAATCTATTCCCAATAGAAATTAATCCCACATCACTAAGCATCTTTCCAATAATACTAACTAGGTCAGTAGCACCAGGTACTATTACTAGTGCAATAAAAAAAATCAGCACTAATAAAGGAATGCCACGCACAAGTTCCACATATACAGTAGCCAAGTTCTTTGTCAGCACATTCTCAGAAACGCGCCCTAGACCTGCGATTAACCCCAGAATAATTGCAGTGGAATATGCGATAATGGTAACCTCGATTGTCACTCCAATACCAGTACGGATGATGTTAAATGCTTGTGCGAAGTCAGGGTTCATGCTGATTAGGATTAAGGTAACCCCTATCAATATTATTAAAGCAAAAAGCCACCATGGGAAAGCGGCTATTCTTGCCTGTAGATCCATTGCGTAATTCTTTTGCGAGTTAATGAAGTGAGAGTGTTCTATGTCTTTATCAGTAGCCACAAAATCCTCCAATTTGGATGCCCTGCACGGCTGCTTCTTTTACATTGGCAGCCGGCAGGGTTTCTTTACTTTTTTACAATTTATAAGCTATCTACTATTCAATATCATCATAGGTCATAGTGAAGTCCGGGCCAAAATATTCAAGATTGATTTCACTTAAGGAACCATCTTCCATCATAGATTTCAGCGCTAGATTTACTGGCTCTACTATGTCACTGCCTTTTGGAAAAATAAGCCCCAGGTAATCACTTACAATAGCAGGACCGATTAATTCCAGCTTATCCGCACTTTCTCCTGCATAGCCCATACCTGCCACCTCATCAATAATGACAGCATCCACATCGCCAGTTAGAAGTGCCTGCACAGCAAAGGGAAATTGCTCAAATGCTTTGATGCGACTCTCGGGTAAAAATTCCACCGCTGCCTCATAATTTGTGGTTTCAGCTTGTGTGCCCATCAACAGCTCCTCATTCGCGACAAAGTCTTCCATACTGCCGAAGCGAGCTTCTCCTTGGAGCACCAACAGGCGCTGATTAACCTGGAGGTAACCAATAGAGAAATCTACAATCTCCTGGCGTACTGGCGTGATGGTTATTCCATCCCCAGCAGCATCCAACAGGCCATCAGCAACAGATTGGATCATGACCTCCCAAGCTGTTTCCGTAAATACCGGTTGGCAATGCAGTCGCTCGCAGATTTCCTTCCAAACAACATAATCCCATCCGCCTGCCTCACCAGTTTCTGAGGATATGTAATTAAATGGCAAATAGGCATTTTCTACGCCGATACTAACTTCCTGGCATTCCAAATCGACAATAGCCTCATCTGCTGTTCCCAGGCAGTCATACACCTGGCTTTCCATACCTGCGGGGGGTTTCTCCGCGCTGCTGCAAGCAGTTAAAGCCACCGTGGCAATCATTATTACAGATAGAATTGGTTTGCAAATATTCATGATATATCTCCTTTAGTATTGTTAGTATTGTTAAATCTTTTTGTTTTTTCTCATCCAAATTTTTTATAGCACTTCCTTTTCAATCACCTCCTTTCATCTCGTCACCAGGAAATAAAAAAAGCCTTCCTCAATGGAAGGCTTTTTCTTTTCCTAATAGAAATCTATCAACGCTTATGATAAAAAGAAAAACATCGATCCTCCCAATTGAGGTCGCTATAAATGTTTTTGCGTTTTAATCGTAAGCTTAGATACATGTTGAGATGTTTTATATCATTATTCCAGGTGTTTGTCAATAGTTGTGAATAACCTTGTTATATAAAGTTGAAAAGTGGACACCTATAAACTTCAAAAGTGAACAGTTTAAAGCTGAAAAGTGAACCATATCCAGTTGAAAAGTGAACTGCTATTTTAATGAGATTTAAGTGATTATTTGAGTAGATTTCTCTAAAAGAATTGGAGGAATCAATGTCTCAACTACATAAGCGGTTCACGGATGAGCAAATTAAAGCTTTATGAAAATGCTATAGTCAAGGGAAATTTGTACGGTTGTTAGTTCAAAATAGAATTTTTCCCTTATTGCAAAGGTAGAATACCCTATTTTAAGGATATGGGTTGAGAAATCAATAATGATGAGTCAGGAAATAATCAAGTTACTATAAAACCGTGCTTGTGCAAGGACAAAGTTGAACGCACTTCTTAAATGAAACTTATAACCATAAAGCATTATTAGGATGTGGTTTCAAACTTCTAGTGCAACAAGATTATTAATGACTTCATCAGGTTTGAAAAAATCCAAAGCTTTTCGAGGTCTATCATTTAGCTTTCTTTGGACTACTTTGATTTCTTCTTCTGATACCTCAGAAAAATCTGTTCCTTTTGGGAAGTATTGACGAATCAACCCGTTGGTATTTTCGTTTGTACCTCTTTCCCATGGCGAGCCCGGGTGAGCAAAATACACTTG
>DUED01000051.1 GCA_011176685.1 Anaerolineae bacterium | reverse complement strand
TCTTTTGGTAATGTACAATCTTTATCGTAGATCATGGTTATCATCCTTTCTTTGGTTTTTCATGCTTCTGAAAGGATACCGTGATCTACTCTTTTTTGAATTTACAGATAATTTGTTACACTAGCCAAATTAATCACCTTGTTAGCTCAAGTCTATGTTTGATATTTACTTGGTTTTAAATAATAAGTGAACTCAGGTATTTAGCAGAAAGAATAAATCTGTTTATATATCCTGCTGGAAAAAACCACATCATTCCCTTTATCAAAAGTTATGGTGAGTGTTTAGCTTTGATAGGGGTATAACATTCTAAAGAATGCATCGCTGACAGCCGCGTCTGCTCTGTGTTGCACTTTTCGCATAAAGTTAAGCGTGATTTTCGTTTGTAAACAACTAGAGATATTAAGAATTGTAAAATAACCAATTCACTCATTTATAATTGGGGACAATGGATTCAAAAACACTAAAAACTCTGGAATACCCTAAGATACTGGAGCGGTTAGGAAGCTATGCGGCTTTCAGCGCTTCAGCTAAGCTGTCACGCTCCCTGCGCCCGACCAATGACCTGCAGCTGGCACTGGAAAGGCAGCAGCGCACCAGTGAAGCGCGCCGCCTGCTAAGCGAGCGCATAGATATTGACATCGGCGGGGCACATGATATACGCTCGCTGGTTGGGCGTGCCGAACGCGGCGGTGTGCTTACACCGCAAGAGCTGCTGGAGATTAAAATCACGCTCATCACCGCGCGTGACCTGGCACGGGTATTTTCCAGAACCACAGAGGATTATCCACGCTTAGTGTCTCTAGCGCTGCCATTGCCTCCACCCCCTGGGTTAATCGAAGCAATTAGCTGCGTGCTTTCCGAGAAAGGTGAGGTGCTGGACAACGCTTCGCGGAAATTGGCTTCTGTTCGTAAAGAGCTTAAGCGCACTCATGAGCGCTTGCTGGGTAAATTGGAGCGCATAATACATCATGCTGATACTGCCCGATTGCTGCAGGAGTCTATCATCACCATGCGCAACGGACGTTATGTCGTCCCGCTGCGTGCAGAGCACAAACGACGGCTTAAATCTATAGTGCAGGATCAATCTTCCTCTGGTTCCACATTGTTTGTCGAGCCGTTGGAAGTGGTGGAGCTGAACAACAGTCTGGTTGAGCTGCAGCTTACAGAGCGGGAGGAAGTGCGGCGCATTCTGGCGGAGCTTTCTGCGCAGGTGAGTGAGCATGCTGGTGCTTTACAAGCTATTGTGCGTGCCCTGGCAGCATTGGACCTGGCTTTCATGTGTGCCAAATATGCTGAGCATCTCAAAGCGGTTGAGCCCATTATCTGTCCTTTTCCGCGTGACAAAAGCGAACAGCCAGACCCAATCCTGCGTCTGCAGCAGGCACGGCATCCATTACTGGATGCGGAAATAGTAGTGCCGATCGATGTGGCTTTGAAAAAAGGCGCCCATGCGCTGGTTATCACCGGACCAAATACCGGCGGCAAGACCGTAACACTAAAGACAGTTGGCTTACTGGTTTTAATGGCGCAATCCGGTTTACACATCCCAGCGCAGTCTGGCTCGCAGAGTAGCCTTTTCCGTGATGTGTTTGCTGATATCGGTGATGAGCAGTCTATTGAGCAGTCACTCTCGACTTTTTCCGGTCACATTACCAACATTGTGCGTATACTTAAGCGTGCGCGCAGAAACACATTGGTGCTTTTGGATGAGCTGGGTGCTGGCACAGACCCGCAGGAAGGTTCTGCGCTGGCGCGTGCTATTCTGACTTATCTAGTGCGGCGAAGGACACCTGGCCTGGTGGCTACCCATTACCCGGAGCTTAAAACTTATGCTCATGCTACACAGGGTGTGATGAATGCCTCAGTAGAATTCGATTCGTTATCATTACAGCCCACCTATCATCTTACTGTGGGTTTGCCTGGAAGGTCGAATGCGTTGGCTATTGCACAACGCCTGGGGCTAAAGCAGGGAATTATCCAGGACGCTCGCGAAATGATTGACCCAAATAATTTACGGGCGGACGATTTACTGGATGAAATTCACCAACAGCGTGAAAGGGCACAGAGTGCAAAGATAGATGCAGAACAAATACGGCGGGAAGCGGATGTTACGCGAGAGGAATTAACGCGGCGGCTTGAATCTATCGAGGAGGAGCGCCAGGCAGTACTGGAAAGTGCGCGCCGGGAGTCTATGCAGGAAATTGAGGTTGTACGCGGAGAATTGGAGCGTGTGCGTAAAGCTTTAAAAGCGGCACGCAAGCCGCGAGAGGACATCAAACCGCTGAAGCAATCTCTATCAGAAGTCGAGGAGCAGGTTTCTCAGCCAGTCGAGCGCGTGCTGGTGTCTTCAAAAGAACCCAGACCACTGCGGGTGGGGGACCGAGTGTACCTGCGTTCGTTGAAAGTGGATGGCATTGTGAAAAACATCAGCGAGGAGGAGCTGGAGATCAGGGTTGGCAAAATGCATGTGAAGGTTGAGGTTGATGAGGTCGAGCGAGCTAAGGTAGATTATAGGAAAAAAAAGGAA
Organism: Anaerolineae bacterium; assembly: GCA_011176685.1. Taxonomy (GTDB): domain Bacteria; phylum Chloroflexota; class Anaerolineae; order Anaerolineales; family Anaerolineaceae; genus A373. The sequence continues at coordinate 4,766 of DUED01000051.1, read as the reverse complement.
GTGGAAGAAGGTAGCGGAAAGACCTCGTACTCAACAGGCACCTTTTTCCCCTCACCGGGATTGGAACTGCATTTGCGAGGGATGGGCGCGGAGGATGCCCTGTCGAAGCTGGAGAATTATCTTGATTTGGCTTATGCTGCCGGGATGCCTTTTGTGCGCATTGTACATGGCAAGGGTACCGGAACGCTGCGACAGGTTGTGCGTGAAGAGCTCAGCCATTCACCGCTGATTGAAAATTGGGAACCTGCTTTGGAGCGGGAAGGCGGCACGGGCGTGACAGTGGCACATCTCAAGCTGGATTAAAGTAAAAGGTCGATAATGGCTGACCCCGTGGCACTATCGACCTTATTCGCACGGTAGCCCTAAGCACCATGCCGTGATGGATGCTTTTTCTCTCCTTTAAACCTTTGGTGTTGAAGATATTATATACGAAATAATACCTTACAATTAATTGGAAAAGTAATCGACAGGATATTTTCATGGCTATTTTTTGAGGATTAACTGTTAGGTTTATTATGGATAGGCGAACCCAACAAACTTGCCAGCAGCGAATTTCGAAACCGAACCGCTGAGAGCATCAATTATTACCAGCGCAACCTGACCCCAATCCTCCCTGCGCACTTCCACCAGCAGAGTTTGCTGATCCAGCCAGCCAACAGGTTTCATATAGGTAATTAGGGAGAAACCAGCCGCTTGTGCGATATGAGCATCGTCGAGGTCTTCAATAATACCACCGCTGGTTAAACCCACGCGGATGCGGCTGTGATAATTGGGTTCCATGGACATATGCGAGCCGCTGGCTTCTAACCAGGCGACAAACTGGTTATCAGATGAAAAATAGGCATAACCCACACCGCGATCACTGGTAGGATCGAGTGGGAAGTTGACAACCACACCAGTCTGTAAATTTTCAATGGTCAAAGAAAAATCTCCTGAGCCACTGAATTCTACACTGGCTGCCCAAGTGAAATCCTGAGAAAAACCCTGTACATTGCGGGAGTCGTCCAGGTATTGAAAGTTCTCGCCGCTGGACAGGTTGTAGTAATACAAGCCATGATTAAAGGGGTAGATGATGTCGCCGCCGATACCCCAGGCGGTGTGCGTGTACCATATTCCTAGTGGCTGACCGTTCTGGGCGAAAATCGCCAGCGGGGCGAGTGCCAGATAAGTCTGGTCATCAAACAGCGTATATATTGGTGCAGCATTTGGTAAGGTGTCCAGGTTGCCCACAATCAGATCGCTTTTTAGGGCATCCTCTTCGAGTAAAACCCTGGTATAAGCCAGGACGGGTTGCGCTGGTGCCCCCTTCAAGAGGAAGAAATTGGGTGTTGAAACCAGTTTGTAAATATTGTCATTAACGTTAACCAGAAGCGCTGCTTCAGGGTCATAGATCTCAAATATCAATGGTGTCTTGATGGGATCGCGAGAAACGTTGCCGGCGATGTGCACATAGGTTGGGTCGGCAAAGCCCAGTCCGGGTGTTTTGTATTCAGAGATTGGCGAACCTTCGAGGTCATAAAATGTCAAGCCGGTATTGTCGCTGGTATCGACCAGTATCATTTTAGGTAGCAGGATTGCACTTTCTTGCGTTTCGCTTCCCTCGGCTGGCTGAGCTGCCTGTGGTTGGTCTGCTGCAGGTTGTTCCTCTGTCGCAGCAAGTGCTTGCTCCCCACCGCTGACATTGGCACTACAAGCAGAAATGGTAAGCATCAACACGCCAAGAAAGATCCTTTTTATAAAGTGATTCAGTTTCATGTTCATACCTCTAGGGGTGCAATTGGTTCTGTGAATTAACGTTTAACGCATCAATAAGTTACGTATACACTGGATTGCCTAAATTGAAAGAGGGTGCCTGTAAGCCAGTGATTTAAATGTGATTCCTTGTAAGAGCTATATGCGCTCATAATAGCAAAGTAATAAAATTCTTCCTTTACAAGGGATCAGGAGGGATTTTTGTGAAATATTAAAATGCATTACAGCAAAAATGTATCAAAGCACATAATAATTTAGAACCAACACTCCTTGATCTCTTTGTCGGCAAAAATTTTTTGTACCAATTTGTCGTGTTTTTTAGTAGGGCCATAAACCTCAAAGGTGCAAACCATATCACCCCCCCTTTTTTCCTGCTTGTATTTATTGATAAACAAGCTATGTTCCTTGAACAAACCTTTCAGCTCCTTGAATTTGCTCCAACTAGTCTTGCAGGTGATCTCGTAAGTGCGTTCTTCTGAAGAGATTGCCAGCAGGTCTTCTACATTAGTGAACAATAACAGCACGATCATAGCCAGTGCCGTAGTTATTGCCGCCAGTACGAATTCACCAGCCCCACATGCCATTCCAATCGCTGCTGAGAGCCAAATTGTGGCAGCAGTTGTCAGACCAGTAACACGACCGCCTTCATGCAGGATCACACCAGCTCCCAGGAAGCCAATACCGCTGACGATATTGGCGGCAATGCGCGTGAGGTCATCACGGTCCATAGCAAGGCGTGGTGAAAGGATTGTGAAAAGTGCCGAGCCGACACTGATCAGGATCAGGGTGCGCAGCCCAACTGGTTTTTTGTGCCGTTCACGCTCAGCGCCAATCAGACTGCCCAGGATAACAGCCATGCCAATTCTGATAAAGTCATCTAGTTGAAAGTACATCCCCTGCTCCTCTCTGCTATTTAATCTTCCTATGATTCTTTATTAAAGTAAAAATAAAATTGGCTGGGTGCTAATTATTCTATTATAAACACAATTGCCCGCAATCATAAGGCACAGGAATCCCGACTAAAAAAGTTAACTGGACTTATTATGCAGGCAGTTATGTTTGCTATCTGTTAAGAAAGGATGCTTACTTCTTTTTTGCCAGTGCCTCTCTGATCTCAGTCAGCGTATCATTGATTCGGAAAAACAAGATGATGATCTCGCAGTAAATCCGCACAGCTACAGGTCCCAGGATAATTGTGAACAGTCCCATAAGGAATGTGGTTGCTCCACCGCCATAGCGGCCGAAACTACCGCCAATCATCACCAGCCCGCTGATAACGGAAACAGCTACGCCAATCCAGAATAGAACTTTGATTATTATCGGTGTGATCATTTTACGAAAACTTAGATAATCTTCCATCATAATCTCATTATAAGGTATTACAAGCTTTTTTATATTATACATCCAAACAAGTATGCGTTTATACGCTCGTTTTGTATCTTTGCCAGTGCACTCTGGACTCTTCGTATTGTGTGCGCGGGGGTTTGTCTTCTGCCGGATAACCAACATAGATCAAACTGAGCGGGAAAACATCTTGGGGGATATCCAGGATCTCAGCGATGGTTTGGGTAACATCTTCTTTGGGGTATGCGCCAATCCAAACAGTTCCCAAGCCCAACCCGGCGGCTGCAATGAGGATATTTTCAGTGGCTGCACTGCAGTCCTGCACCCAGAAGCGGAAAGAAGTGGCGCTTTTGCTGACTTTGTAATTGGCTAAAACCGCAATGGCTGCCGGCGCATTATATTTGCCGTATTCGAGCCGTGATCGCAGTTGCTTGAGCAGGTCCTGATCGGTGATTACCACGAATTCCCAGGGGCGGTTGTTGCTGGCTGATGGTGCCGCCATAGCCGCTTGCAGCAGTTTTGTTAATGTGTCCTTGTCCACTTCTTCTCGGGTGAAAACGCGGATGCTGCGGCGTTTAAAGATTGATTTGAGTGCATCTTCCATGGCTTTTTCCTTTAGCCCGTTATTGGAATTATTTGTTTTGTTCTTTTAAGCGAATATAAATTACGGTATTACCGACCTCGCTTTTAATCTCGCGGATTTCAAAGAACTTGGGATAAGCACGGATGAGTGCAGAAAGCTGGTTATGCCCATATGTACGGGCATCAAAGCCAGGATCGAGTTGGCGTAGGTGGTGGCCCAGTGTGCCAAGAAATGCCCATTCGTCATCCTGTGCGGCGATCCCAAATGCCTGTTTGAGCAGTGGCATAGGATCTGGTACTGCGGGTTCTTTGGTGGCTTTGGTGCTTTTTTTCTTGACTCCGTGTTTTGGGGAGGGTTTTTTGGGTACCAGATTTTCGGTATAGACAAATACATCACAGGCGCTCACAAAAGCACGTGGGGTCTTCTTCTGCCCAATACCCATCACAAAGAAGCCCTTCTCGCGTATACGGGTAGCCAGACGGGTGTAGTCGCTGTCACTGGAGACCAGGCAGAAGCTATCCACAACACCGCTGTAAAGGAGGTCCATGGCGTCAATAATCATGGCGCTGTCGGTGGCGTTTTTGCCAATAGTGTAGCGGAACTGCTGGATGGGTTGGATGGCAAAAGCCTGCAAGGTCTTCTTCCAGCTACCCATGTTGGGGGTTGTCCAGTCCCCGTATGTACGACGGATGGTGACCGTGCCGTATCTGCTGGCTTCAGCCAGGATTTTATCAATCAGAGCAGATTGGGCGTTGTCGCCGTCAATCAGAACTGCTATCCTGTGACTGACTACTTGTTTTCTTGATTCAATCATATATATGTTCCTATAGATATTATTTGCTATACAAATTATAACAATAAGGTGGGAAAAAACAATAATTGGAGTATTAATAGTGAGATGAGAGAGATACATAAATAAGTGAAACGCTGCACTTGTTTCATTTTCATGTCAGTTTAGTAATTGTACTGAACCCCAAAAACTGGACACAAAATTGACCATTTTTAGTTAACAATCTCACGCATTGTCCTATTAAACCACGCATTCTCAAATTCCACAGGGGTTTGATACCCTAAAGCAGAATGAATG
>DUED01000050.1 GCA_011176685.1 Anaerolineae bacterium | reverse complement strand
AGGATTCATTCTTCGCTGGCATACTTGACTCCATCTGAATTCGAGGCTGTCCAGGTTGCTTGTTGAGCGCTTGCATCCTCTCTTATTCACCCCTTAATTCTGTCTGGAAAAACAACCGCAGTACAAAGAGCATTAGCGCGTATGTACACTGTGGTGCGCGACGGGGTAGTATCCTTCATGTTTCATCACTGGCAGCCAGAAGAGGACCTGCTTGAAACCATAGAGCGTTTGTAGGATCTGGGATATTCATTTATCAGTGTACAGGACCTATTGAATGATTCCCCCCCACCATATAAATGATGGGCGACGGAGAGAGAAAAAAACCTAAGCAATTTTATTTCGAGCCCAGATAGAAATATTGTTCTAGTGTTGTCTTGTTAGTTTAATTTTTTTCCAAATAACCAACTGCGTAGCTTTGCTCGCCGTTCATGATGATTTTCAAATGCCGGTTTCGGCGGTAATTGGATACTTTCATCAAACGCAGCCGGCTCTTTAACGTTTCATCCGCAGAAATAAATTTTTCCAGGCGGTTAGGACAATGATAAAAGAAAGCTTTTTGGAAAATATTCTGGGGGTCATCTAGATAAATTGCCAATGGATATATTTCTGCTTCTATTAAATCCTGAAAGAAGTGTGTACCTAGTGAAGGTTCTGGAGCAGGACCGACATTTTTCCCCGCCAGTTCAATCAGTGCACGGGTATTGAAGATATCACTATAGGCGACTGGTACCCCTAGGTCAGCGTTTGTGCTACCCCAACGGCCAGGACCTACGAAGATAAATTGCTCCCCCTCCATTGCTTTATTGAGTTTGCTGATTGAACGTGATAAATTAAAGCGCTCATCAATTGACATAGAGAAAAATCCCTCCGGCGGTACAAAAACAACATAATCTACGCACTCAATTACACCCTGTGGCACCATGAACTGTGTGGAGAATAAAATGTCCCTATCTGGAATGTTGCTGGGGATTTGAATTTCAGAACCGTCTGCCAGATGGCTTTGAGGGCGACACTGCAGGATGGTAAATATCGGTTTAAGCTGACCTGATTTTTTTTCTCCCAACTTAATCGTAAATTCCAAATCTACTGGTGATTGGTAATTTTTTTCGAGGGTTCCAAGGATTACACGTAATGTGTTCGCAAAGGATGTACGTCGTAGCAGCCCATCAAAAGTTAGAATTAATTTCTGTTGATCTTTTTTCATCAATCGACTTTGTAGTGGTGCGAAATAACCTTCCTCGCTGAGCTGTGCAATATAACGCAGAGGTGGATAATCTGCCTTGATTATGTCCTTAACTGATAAGGTCTTGAAAGTATTGTCTTCCAGGTCGAGCAGGTCAACAAATTGTTGTGAGCAGCGTTCTATTGTCTTGTGATCCGGTGTAGGCCGCAGTAATGGATGACTGAGGGCAATCAGACGTGGATAATCATCTCCCACCCGGTCAACAGCGCGAGTGCCCAGTCCACAGACTAGGCGCACAAACCCGTCCTCACGCTTGATCTGGGGTGCCCAGCGATAGAGATTGTGGCTGAAAGCCACGCCGGCTACATCTGGCAGGTAGTAATGACTGAAAGCATCACCTTCTACTAGCATGATCAAAATAGCCATGCGTTCATCGTAATCCTGTAGTCCCTTACTCCGACGGTAAAGCAGAGCATTAGGATCCAAAGTGGAGGCCCAAACACGTGTAATGGCTTGGGTCAGTGCAATCAGGTTTTCGCCAATGTCTCCTTGGTTGGGCAGGAAAATGCTCTCATATTTTCCTGCGAAGGAAGTACCGAAGTTGTCTTCCAGCAGACTGGAGGAGCGCACAATGATGGGTGCATTGCTGACCTTCTCCAGCAGGACCTCCAATTTTTCAAGGATATCGGTAGGGAAATTGCCTTTATGGAAATCCGCGATAATCTTGGGATAGTCCTTTCGCATTTGGTCTTCGCTTTTATATTTTTGATCGTTCCATTTTTCCAATTGGTTCATGGTCATGAAGGAATACTGTTCATTAGAACCAAGGAAGTAATATTCTGGCTTGTGCAGGCAGGATTTCAACTCTTCGTCGAACTCATTCTCTAAAATGCGGTACGCTAATAACATACCTGCTGCCTTGCCGCCAATACGGCCAGCACCGATTTTTCGTTTGCGTATTTCAGAGAGGTCCTGAATGGTGAACCAGTTTTTAGCGATGTTGATGTAGGGAAGCTGGTCACTGATTATGGTTCGAATAAGCACCACCACGGATTCTTCCAAGTGGTGTTTGTATTTTTTGCGTTCTGCTGGTGGTAAGCGTATAATGGACCAGGCGTGTTCAAAGACCAGTTCTAGGGGCGCCAGTTCTGGGTTGAATGTTAATGTTTGTCCGCCAGTGTGAACACCATGATCAGTAAGCACTTGGTTGATGATCTCCTGGAATATGTCAAATGAAAAATGTTGGCTGAATAGCAAGTCTGTGATCTGATCACGCACACGTGTCACACGCTGCTCCCATATATAAGTCGATTCTTCGCCTACTGGATTAACCACCCCCTCCCGCTTCTGGGATTGGAGGGCTTTTTCACGCACCTCTGCTTCGAAATCTTGCTCTGTGATGATGTTACGGCGAAAGAGCTCATCACGCATTCGGTCGCGGATTCGGTAGCTAAGAATGGGATATTGCCCTATTGCTAATATTATGCTCATCAGGCGGTCTGTGGAATTAGAAAAATTTTGCATACGTTTTTCTGAAAGGTTGACGTTAAATAGAAAAGATCACAACGATAGATTTACTTCAGACGGTACCCTTATATAAAGCTGCCTTGCTTAATGTTCGGCTCCCGGATCTTACATAATTATCTGACTTTGGCACGAGGAGTTTTTTCAAAGTGCTAGAATATTGTTTTAACCCAAATGCATTGGCATGATCACGTGTTTGAAAGAATCATCACCAACCATAGATATTAAACCCGGGGTATTATTGGCGTTGGTTTCTAAAACTGTATTGGGTGTATTGATAATATCTAACACCTCTATTAAGAAGCGCACATTGAAGGCTATCAGTAACTCTGGACCCTCAATGGTGGCTTCTATTACAACTTCACCAGAGCCCATTTCCTCTGACTGTGAGGTAAATTCAACTGAGCCAGGTGTCCCTTCATGTGGCTGGATATTCAGGCGGATAACATTGTTGCCCTCGCGAGCGATGATCTCAGTTTGTCTGCATGCCTTTAGAAATTCTGAAGTGGAAAGCACTGTGCGAGTCTTGAAGCTGCGTGGCAAAATAGCGTTGTAGTCAGGAAAGTTGCCTTCGATCAATTGCGAGACAAGCTCAGTATTTTTCAAGTGGAAAATGACCTGGCCGCGCTCATCCGGCACAACCATGGTTATAATCTCATTGCCATCTGTGGCGATACGGGCCAGTTCACTGAGTGAACGTGCTGGGATGATCACTTTAACTGGTGCTTTACTTGCGTTTGCAAGAGAGGCCTTGCGCATGGAAATTCGGAAACCGTCTGTAGCTGCCAGAGAAATTTCGTTCTCGGCAATCTCCATCATCACGCCCTGAAGAACAGGGCGAGCTTCATCAGATGAAGCGGCAAAGCTCACCTGACGGATAATTTCTTTGAAGTCAGAAACATTCAATTCCACACCGCTGGTAAGGTCAGGTGTTGGAAGAGGGGGAAATTCCTGAGCGTCAATACCTTTGATATCAAAGTTGGATGTTCCGCAGTGCACATTGAGTGTTTGGGTGCGGGTGTTAAGTGAAAGGTCCACATTGTCTCCCGGCAGAGTACTGATCAAGTCCGAGAAGATACGTGATGGAATTGTGATGGAGCCTTCTTCCTCGATCTGAGCGCCAATCCAGCTGGTAATACCTAACTCCAAATTTGTAGCGGAAAGGCGCAGGCGACCTTCATCTGAAGCTAATAAGATATTGTTCAGAACCGGGAGTGTACTTCGCGGTGAAACAGCTCGTGTGACAATGCTTAAACCATGTGCAAGTTGTTGTTGCGATATTAATATTTTCATGTATTGCGACCCTCCCTAAATGGGGTGATATGACAAAGTATACAACGAGTCTATAGAATTTGCTAGAGTTCTCAACGAGTACACGTAGGGCTTGTGGTCAATTTGATACTCACTGTGAAAATTTAAAAGCTCAAATTCCTAGCGGAAACTTACCATTAGTCATTAGAGCCAGAGAGGGATCGTCGTTTTTGATATCAAATTCATAGCTTTTTGGAGGATGGCTTTATTTTCAGCGAGCGCAATGATTTTCCCAACAAATTTATCGCTACTTGGCTAGTCATCAGTCACCAGTGAATTCATTGAAATAAATTTCAATACATCAATTTTACCCTGTACCAGGAAAGATTAAAAGACAAACAATCAATATTAAATGTGGTATAATTTATGGAATCCTTACCACATAAATACACATGTTAAAAAATTTGGCAATTTTTATTGCTCATTGAATCAATTTCTTGATGAAAGTGAAACATGAAAAAAAAATTGACGATTAAAGAAATTGCTCAGAGGGCGAATGTGTCAGTTTCAACAGTATCACGTGTAATTAATAACAGCGGGTATGTTGGTAAAAAAGCGAGAAAAAGCGTCGAAAGTGCAATTGCTGATTTAGAGTATAAACCTGATTCTAGAGCTAGAGGGCTCAGGGGTATCTCACCTAGAATTGTAGCTTTAGTAATACCGGATATTCTTAATGTGTATTACACAACGTTATCTGAAGAAATAGAAAAAAATCTTCGTCAAAAAGGATACACAATGATGTTGGGGGTTACAAATGACGACTCAGATTTATTCCTAGAATATTTGAATAAATTCTGGGATATTCAAGTGGATGGATTAATTTATGTCCCTCCTCCTGAAGAAGACTCATCCCCATTTGTGCGTGGTTTGATCTCAAGCGGATTTCCGATGGTTGAATTGAACCGACGCCGGGAGGTTGATTTGTTAGATGGGGTTGAGGCAGATAACTTTGGGGCAGTTTGTCAGGCGATAGAACATTTAATAAGTCTAAACCACAAAAAAATTGCTTTTATAGTCGGATCACAGAAAACAACCACTGGTAAAGGGCGACTTGAAGGATATCGCTGCTCACTGAACAAGGTGGGGTTAGAAGTTCATCCTGAATTAATCAAGATAGGGACCTTCTCACGAGCCTATGGAGAAAAAGCCACAAGAGAATTATTAGAGATCGAAGGATCGTTGAAACCAACTGCAATATTCTCAACCAGTAATCGTCTCTTAATGGGAACAATGACGGTACTTGGGGAAAGAGGAATTCGTGTACCCGAGGATCTCTCTGTGATTGCCTTTGATGACACTGAATGGCTCGAATTCTGGTCACCAGCAATAACAACTGTTGATATTGCTATCGACAAAATGGCAGAATTAACCGTTGATTTATTAAGAAACCGCATTGAAAACGAAGATTCATCAGAAAACCCACGGACATACACATTAAGCACCGTTTTAAAGAACAGGAATTCCTGTAAAACTATCGAAAAAGTCCAATTATTATAGGAAGGAGGTGATATTGGCAGTAGAGAGAAAGAGTTGTAAGGGTGTAAAAAAATAAAACTGAGTAACTAAAGGAGAAGGATGATGTTTAGAAAGTTTGTATCAATAATGCTAGTAGTAACTTTCACGCTTGGCATGGTTGTGGCCTGCGCTCCAGCTGAAAAAGCAGTGGAAGAAGCGGCACCGGTTGTGGAAGAAGCAGCCGAAGTTGTAGAAGAAGAGGAAGAGAAACTAACCTTTGTGCTCATTCCTAAGTCCGTTGGACATCCTTTCTGGGCTGACTTGGAGAAAGGAATGGATGCCAGAGCTGAAGAAATTGGCGTTGAAGCCATTTTTGACGGACCGGAGGAGGCACTTGCTGAAGGCCAGATCGAAATTTTCGAAAGTTATCTGGCACTGGGTGTAGATGCAATTGGTATGGCTCCCAATGATCCCGCCACTGTACCGGCTCTTATTGAAGAGGCTGAAGCCGCTGGTGTCCTTTTCTTGACATTCGATACGGATGCCCCAGAATCAGGCCGTAAATTGTACATTGGTACCGACAATATTGAAGGTGGAAAACAGGGTGCAGAATCAATGCTTGAATTGATGGACTACGAAGGTAAAGTGGCATTGGTCACTGGTGGCTTAACAGCTCTGAACCTTAACCAACGCCTTGATGGCTTCAAGGCAGCTGCCGCTGAATATTCAGATGTGGAAATTGTGGATACCGTTGCACATGGTGATGCACTAGAGACTGGCGTTCCTCTGGTGGAAGACTTGCTTACAGCATATCCGGATTTGAAAGCTATCTATGCTGTCAGCGGTCCAAATATTGTAGCTGAAGCACTTGAGACTCAGGGCTATGCACCTGGTGATATCATTGTATTTGGCTTCGATATTTTTGAACCAATCCCAACTCTCATGAAAGAAAAGTGGATCGCGGGCACAGTAGCGCAGCGACCATATATGGAAGGGGAGCTGGTCGTCCAGTGGATGTATGATCTTGTTACTGGTGCTGCGGATTTCCCGGAGAGCCAATTTGTCGACACTGGAACAAATGTTGTCTTGCTTGAGAACTTGGATGAGTATCTGAGCGTTCCACACTAGTAAAGATCAATATCGTCACATTAAATTGGGAAGGCCTATTCAATAATGGCCTTCCCAACCCTTGTAGTATATTTAAGGCAGTAATATGGCTGCAGATTATTTTCTAAAAATGGAGGGGATTTCTAAGAGCTTTCCTGGTGTTCATGCATTGGATAATGTGGATTTATTTGTCCAGGGCGGACAGATCCATGCGATTGTTGGTGAAAATGGGGCAGGGAAGTCCACCCTGATGAAAATTCTTTGTGGTGCTTATCAAAAAGATAGTGGGGAGATTTGGTTAAATAATAATCTCATAGAAATAAAGAATCCCCTAGATGCTCAAAATCTCGGAATTGCTATCATTTATCAAGAGTTCAACCTAGCTTCTCATTTGACTGCAGAAGCAAATATTTTCATAGGCAGGGAACCCACCTCGCGCTATGGAGGATTTATTGAAAATGTAGTGGTACATAAAAATGCTGTAAAGTTGTTCCAGCAATTTGGGGTTGCTATTAACCCTTCTGTGGAAGTGCGCAATCTGACTGTATGTGAGCAGCAATTTGTAGAAATCGCAAAAGCGTTATCTTTTAATTCCAACCTTTTAATTATGGATGAGCCTACATCTGCTCTGCCCGAAAAAGAAATTCAACAATTATTCAGAGTAATTCGTCGAATTAAACAAGAGGGTGTAACCATTCTATATATTTCACATTGTTTGGATGAGGTTTTTGAAATTGCTGACACGGTTACTATATTGCGAGATGGGAAACATATTATCACTAAACCCATAAGAGAATTAACCAAAAAGAAAGTAATATCACATATAGTTGGCAGGGAACTGGGTGCAGTATCCAGGGGTAGGCAGCCATCCTCAAAAGCTGGAGTACTGCTGGGTGTTGAAGATTTATGTCAAGGTAGTGTTCTGAAAAATATTTCGTTTGAACTACACGAGGGGGAAATTTTAGGCATTGCAGGTCTGTTGGGTGCTGGCAGAACTGAATTACTGAGCTGTATATTTGGCGTAAATCCCAAGACTTCGGGTTCAATTTATTTAAACGGGAGGAAGTGTGAGATTAACTCGCCTTCCGAAGCTGTGATAAATGGTATTGGCTTTGTTCCTGAGGACCGAAAATTACAGGGATTGTTTTTAGGTTTAAATACAAGAGCAAATATAACCACCGCATACTTGGATAATATTCTTAAGATGGGGCTAATCGATTCAAAAGCCGAATGTCAAATAGCAGCTCAATACATTAAATCAATTGATATCAGACTTCATAGCCAGGAACAACTTGCATTGAGTCTGAGTGGAGGAAATCAGCAAAAAGTATTATTATCTAGGTGGTTAGCGATCAAACCAAAGATTCTTTTACTTGATGATCCAACCCGCGGAATTGATGTTGGTGCAAGAGCTTCAATTCATAAGTTGATATATAAACTTGCCGATCAAGGGCTTGGAGTAATTTTCGTTTCCTCTGAACTCCCAGAGGTTTTAGATATATGTGATCGTATTCTTGTTATGGCGAAGGGGCAAGTTACAGGAGAGTATTCACACGAGGAAGCCACAAGGGAAAAAATTCTAATGTGCGCTACTAAAGCATTCCTGAATCTTCAGCCAGCTTGATAACATCAAGAGGTTAAGTAATATGACGCCAAAACCAAAAAGATCTAATAATAAAAAAAAGGAGGGCCGCAATTGGAATATTTTGAAGTCACGCGAAACAGGAATATTTTTGGTTCTCCTAATTATTTGTGTTGTTTTGGCGTTAGTTGCTCCACGTTTCTTAAAACTGACAAATATAACCAATGTAGTTCGCCAAATATCAGTAATTGCCATCATTTCTGTTGGTATGACTCTTGTAATTGTTACTGGTGGGATTGATCTTTCTGTTGGGTCAACTGTTGCCTTTGCTGGCTGCATTTCAGCACTTTGCCTGGTTAATGATTATCCTATTTGGCTTTGTGTAATCGTTGGAATATTATTAGGAACTATTGTCGGTCTTGTAAATGGTATTCTGATTGTTTATGTAAAGCTGGCACCCTTTATTGCAACTTTAGGGACAATGGGTATAGCTCGTGGTCTAGTCTTGGCATTTACCCGGGGTTACCCTATTCAGCCATTCCCGAAAGAGTTTGAGTTGATAGGTCGCGGCTATATTGGTCCTTTGCCTATTCCTGTTTTGATAATGTTTGTAATTGTTATAATCGGTCACATTTTTCTGTCACGTACAAAAAGTGGTCGCTATATCTACTATATCGGAAGTAATAAGACTGCTGCAAGACTATCGGGATTAAATGTGGATGGAACAGTTCTTGCTGTTTACACAATTACTGGATTGCTTGCAGGATTGGCATCAGTTGTATTAATTTCTAGGTTGACGTCAGCTCAAAGTAACATGGGTTCTGGGGCTGAACTGGATGCTATTGCGGCTGTTGTTATCGGTGGAACTAGTCTTTCAGGCGGAGAAGGTTCAATCTTGGGCAGTTTAATTGGCGCAACATTAATGGGTGTTATTAAAAATGCCCTGATTTTATTAGGCGTGAACGTTTATTGGCAATCTGTTGTAATTGGAGTTGTAATCGTCTTAGCTGTTGCTGTTGATGCATTCCGCCAGGGAAAAACAAATTTAAGTTGGAGGAAAACGAGATTAAGAATAAAGTCCTTTTATAAGAAGTGGATAGAGAATAAGAGATTCAGATATGTTTCCCTGATCCTGTTTTTGGGATTAATCGCGATTGTTTTCATTGCTATTAGATCTGGTCTTTTTAGAAGGAAAGAGATTGAGTTTGAGGAAATCGGTGTAATAGCGCCAACGACTATGCCAGTTCAAATTAATCCCGAGAAAGTATTTGGCAAGCAGGAGAGCGTTTCAGTTTGTGACACAGTTTTGACATTATTAGGGATTGAAATTTTTTCTGATGAAAAAAAGGAGTCGGATTTACTTGTTATTGATATTCATATTGTGAATGAATCAGGTGATCAAATTCCATTGAATTCATTTGACTTTACTATTGTTGACGGAAGCGGAAAAACCCATACAGATGTTGCATTCAGTGAAACTGATAATCCCATTGCGAGCCATCGTTTAAATCCTGGTGATGAGGCCTCAGGTAAAATCGCGTATTTTGTACCAACTGGTGATGATGAAATTAATTTAATATGGCAACCGGGTTGGTGCACTGGGGTTGCATATATTGAATTGAAATGAGGTCAGGAATATAGCAAGGCGTTATATTTAAATAAAAATAAAAAGGAGTTAAATCATGAATACGATGAATAAGTTTGGTGAACAAAAAAGTGTCTTAGTAACGGCGTTGGTAGATAACATGACCGATATGCTTTTAAAGTCTACTGAATCGGTAAAGCGGTATACCCAGGAAAGTGGACCACCTCTTTTAGCCGAGCATGGGCTTTCTTTATTGGTGGATCTAAAGGATATAGGCGTAAAAATTCTGATGGATGCTGGTATTACGAAAATAACTTTAATGGAAAACATCCACAGGATGAAAATTGACCCCAAAACAATAAATAAAATCATACTAAGTCATGGCCATCCTGACCATATAATGGCAATGACGGACATTATCAAAGCAATTGCAGGGCCTCCAAAAGCCCGTAACTGGTCTAAAGATGCTACTGTTGATGAAATTGAAGATTGGATGACAAGCCAAAGAGTCCCACTGATTTGTCATTCAGCAGCTTTTAGGGAAAGGTGGAAGGTTTTTCCAGATGGTTCTAAGTATGGACCAATGGTTACACCAAAAGCAGAATGGAAAGCAGCTGGCGCCGAGGTAATTATCTCTGATGGACCATATAAATTGGCTGATGGCTGCTGGACAACTGGAGCTGTTCCCAGGAAGACCTTTGAAAAAGCGGGCACTCCCAAAATATTTGCGTTTCGTGAAGGAGAAAAGTTCAATCGCGACTTTGTTGACGATGATCAAGCCATCATTATTAATGTCAAGGGAAAGGGGCTTGTGATTGTTTCTGGCTGTGCTCACGCCGGCATTTTGAATACGATTAATCACGCTAAGGAAATAAGCGTGGTTGATAAAGTATTTGCGATAATTGGCGGGTTTCATTTAATTTCATCCACTCCTGAGGAAATCCAAAAAACGGTCGATGAGGTAAAGAAATTGAAACCAGTCATAATAGTGCCCACTCACTGTACGGGCTTCCCGGCAATTGTTCAATTTGCCATCCAGATGCCAGAGGAATTTGTTCTGGGTGTTGTTGGAACCACGTATATATTTTAAATATATTGGAGGTAATAGAATAGATGAAACTGAAGAATAGAGTTGCTATTGTTACTGGTTCTGCAGAAGGCATTGGGAAAGCAATAGCTGTTGCTTTTGCCTCGGAAGGTGCTAAGGTTGTCATCGCAGACATTAATTTCGATAAAGCCAGAAAAACGGCTAATGAAATTGGTGATTCGGCTTTTCCTGTAAAAGTTGATGTGACAAAATGGGACCAGGTAACCAATATGATAAAGAAGTCTGTTGAGACCTTTGGTCGAGTAGACATTTTAGTAAATAATGCAGGCATTGTTCGAAAAGGGTGGGTAAAAGACTTACCAGAAGAGGTGTGGGATGAAGTGATTACTACGAACCTAAAAGGCACCTTCCTATGTTCAAAGGCAGTCTTGTCCGAGATGATAAAGAACAATTACGGCCGTATAATTACGATTTCTTCAATTGCTGGTAAGCAAGGTGAAGCTGCGGGGAGTGCTTATTGCTCCTCAAAATTTGGTCAGATCGGTTTCACACAGGCACTGGCTTTAGAAGTAGCCAAAAATAATATTATCGTAAATGCGATATGCCCCGGTCCAATTCCAACAGCGCTTGGTGAGTATGGAATTCGCGAAGATGCGAAACTTCGCGGGCAAGACCCAGACGAATTTCGTGATTGGTTTATATCGCGGACCCCATTTGGAGTGCAGGGAAAACCCGAGCAGGTTGCAAAGATGGCGGTGTTTGTGGCTTCTGATGATTGTGATTTTTGCACAGGTTCGGCATTCAATTGTAGCGGTGGAATAATCATGCATTAGAAAGTAATTAATTTTCTCAAATCGCCCCCAATCACCAAGGAGGAAAAATATATTGTGTTTTGTAAGAGGCAGTAAGGAATGGCCTGAAAAAATTATTTTAAAAAGATCAGATCTATTCTTTAGTTAGAAAATGCTATTAGTAATCTTGCGAAGATTCGAGATTACCTGAATAGAAACCAGTAAATCAATTTGCTTTCTCAACAGGTCTTCCGCTCAGTTTTTGGAAGTGCATTAGGAGAACAATATATGAAATATAAAACTGAAGCATTGATGATTGAATTAGACAAGAAAACACAGCAACTTAGAAAAGATGCGCTCGAGATGATATATCGGCGCAAGGCTGGTCATCCTGGTGGATCATTATCATCAGCAGAAATTGTTGCCGTTCTATTTTTTCACACATTGAATATTAATCCGCAAAATCCAGATTGGGAAGACCGGGACAGATTTATTCTAAGTAAGGGTCACGCTTCAGCCTTATTGTATGCGGCTTTGGCAAGAAAAGGGTATTTCCCGCTGGAAGACCTGCAGCACTGGGGGGAACTCGATTGTCATCTCCAAGGACATCCAGACATATTAAAAACTCCTGGTGTGGATATGACAACCGGATTACTTGGGCATGGTATTGCTATTGGTGCTGGTTTATGTTTAGCATCACGTTTTCTAAAGAAAAAGTATCGAGTTTTTGTCTTATTGGGGGATGGAGAATGCCAAGCTGGAGTTGTTTGGGAGGGAGCCATGATGGCTTCAAAGTATAGATTAGCTAAGTTGACCGCCGTTGTTGATTATAACGATGTGCAATTAGATGGTTATGTACATGAAATTATGCCACTTGATCCTCTTTTAGATAAATGGCAGTCTTTTAATTGGCATGTGTTAGAGATTAATGGCCATAATGTTCGTGAAATTGTGGAAGCGTTTGAAACCGCTAATGAAATCCATAACAAACCCACGGTAATAATTGCTCATACAACAAAGGGGAAGGGAGTTTCATTTATGGAAAGCGAGTCTATCTGGCATGGGAAAGCCCCTGACAAAGAGCAATACGAAAAAGCAATTGCAGAACTTGGAAAGAGAGCTTAACAATGGGAAATCTAGCTCAGAGAGAAGCTTTTGGTAAAGCACTCGCGGAATACGGTCAAAAGAACGAAAGGATAATTGTCTTAGATGCCGATACTTCTTCCTCAACAATGTCAAATCATTTTGCTAAAAGATTTCCAGGTCGATTTATTAATGTCGGGATTGCTGAACCATGCCTTGTGGATGTTGGAGTAGGTTTAGCTTTGGGAGGTTTTATACCATTTCTTAATGCTTTTGCTGCCTTGATTTCTTTACGTGCAATGGAACAGATACGAACGTGTGTGGCTTATGCGCATACTAATGTAAAAATGGCAGCCAGTTATGCGGGTTTATCAGATTATAAAGACGGACCTACGCATCATTCAATTATGGATATTGCAATTATGCGAATGATGCCGGGCATGACAGTGATTGTGCCATCTGATGAAATTGAAATAAAAAAATGGGTGCCGATTATTGCTGAATATGAGGGTCCAGTATATTTTCGATTAAGCAGGGCAGAAACAGGATTAGTTCACAATGGTGACTTAAAACTTGAAATGGGCAAAGGCATTACATTGCAGCAAGGTAAAGATGTAACCATAATAGCTATTGGCTCAATGGTCAGTCGTAGTTTGAAGGCAGCCGAGAAATTAAAAGCAGAAGGAATTTCGGCCAGAGTTGTGGCAATGCCAACGGTTAAACCTATTGATCGGGATTTAATAATAAAATTGGCATCAGAAACTGGCGCTATTGTTACTGTAGAGGAACATTCGATTCTGGGTGGTCTTGGAGGTGCTGTTGCTGAAGTGATTTCAGAAGAGATACCCACTCCAATGGTTAGAGTTGGCATTCGGGATACATTCGCCAGAACGGCTCTTGACGTTGAATCACTCTTACATGAATACGGCATGGGTGTGAATGATATTGTCTCTGCTGTCAACAAGGCCGTTATTAAAAAATAATTGTGTGGATTTACCCTTTAAAAAGCAGAAGAACTCCAAGGGAGATGATGGTATCTAAAATTTATACATTAAATAAGAAGAGGTGGCAGGAATGAAAATTGCTGTTGTAAACGAAACCAGCGCAGCGGATAAGAATACCGACATTATTGCAGCCCTTGAGGGACGAGGTCATAATGTAATAAATGTGGGTATGAAAAAAAATTTTGATAAACCAGAATTGACTTATATTCATACAGGTTTATTGTCAGCAATGTTATTAAACCTCAATCGTGTTGATTTTGTTATTGGCGGGTGTGGAACAGGTCAAGGTTTTATGAATTCTGTGATGCAGTACCCCGGGGTAATATGTGGACTTATTGCAACCCCTTTGGATGCCTGGCTTTTTATTCAGATAAATGGTGGCAATTGCATTTCGCTTATGCTGAATCAGAGCTATGGTTGGGCATCTAATGAAAAATTAAAATTTATCTTCGACAAAATATTTAGTGTCGAGAGAGGGTGCGGTTATCCTCCGCACAGGCAAATTTCTCAAAGAGAGTCCCTGAATACTTTAAAAGGTATATCGAAAAGAACACACAAATCATTTGCTGAAATTATTGCAGATTTACCTGAAAGTGTTATAAAACCCGTGATCGAATATCCCGGTGTGGAAGAGATAATCGATATTGATTCAATTGAAGACAAGGGGATGAAGGAAGCTTTGAAAAAGTATTACAGGTGATTTTAGGTTGTTTTGGATGATGAATCGAGGTGAAAATTATGTCAGATAAAATAAAGACACTAGTTGAGAAAGCCCGCAAAGCTCAAGCCGTTGTAGAATTTTGGCCTCAAGAGAAGGTTGACGAAATGATCGCATCTGTTGGTTGGGAAATATATGAGCGAGATAATGCCGAGGCATGCGCGCAACTGGCGTTTGAAGAAACAGGAATGGGTATTTACAAAGATAAAGTATTAAAGCACCAGAAGAAGATTTTAGGTACCCTGCGTGATCTACATGGTCTAAAAACCGTCGGTGTCATTGAAGAGAATAAAGCAAAAGGTTTAATCAAGATTGTTAAACCCGTAGGTGTAATCGGAGCTTTAACACCAGTTACTAATCCGACCTCATCAGTTGGTGTAAACGGTCTGCCAATAATTAAAACGAGAAATGCAGTTATATTTGCCCCACATCCTAGAGCGAAGAAAAATTGTGCATTAACAGTCAAATTTATGCGAGAGGGTTTAAAAAGGGTCAGTGCTCCTGAGGATTTAGTTCAGTGCATTAAAGAGCCAACGATTGAGCTTACTCAAGAGTTAATGCGTGAAGTTGATTTGATTGTCGCAACTGGTGGGGCAGGGATGGTAAAGGCTGCTTATTCGAGCGGAACTCCTGCCTTTGGCGTGGGCGCTGGTAATGCTGTAACTATAGTAGATGACACGGCAGATTTAAAAAGTGCAGCGCAAAAAATTTTTCTAGGAAAGACCTTTGATTATGCTACTTCCTGCTCATCTGAGAATTCTGCCATAATTCAAGAGGATATTTTTGAAGAAATGCTGGAAAATTTTAAATCCTATGGTGGCTATCTTTGTACTAAAGAGGAAAAGGAGCTGCTTAAGAAAGCACTTTGGCCAGATGGTAAGCATTTGAACAAGAAAATTGTTGGACAAAGCCCACAAATAATTGCGAAAATAATGGGAGTTGAGATTCCAGAAGGCATAACGTTCTTTATGGTATTGGGAGACAGTCCTGGCGAGTCTGACCTGTTCTCTGGCGAAAAACTTTCTGTGGTGCTGACACTTTGGAAATTTAAAGAATTTTCTGGAGCTATCGATATACTTCAGGCCATAATAAAATACAGCGGGTATGGACACTCATGTGGTATTCATTCAAATAATGATGAGCATATATTGGAATTAGCTACAAAGGCACATGTTAGTCGTATGATGGTTAGGCAACCTCAAAGTTATGCCAATAGTGGAAATTATGATAATGGCATGCCATTCTCATTAACATTAGGCTGCGGAACATGGGGGGGCAATATTACAACAGAAAACATCACTTGGAAGCATTTTGTTAATATTACCTGGGTATCAAAACCTATTGATCCAATTGTTCCTAATGAAGAAGTAATTTTCGGCTCGTATTGGGAAAAATTTGGAAAATGATTTTATATTAATTTGATAAGGTCAAATGTATGAAAAGATAAAAAACTATAAGTCGGTTTTACGGGATGTAAAGGGGACTGAAGGGAAGTGAAACAAATTTTGGCTAGGAATTCTTTTGTAAGGGCTACATCAATCAGTGATGAATCCTTAGCAGCGTGCTTCGTGATAAAGTATATATGAGGATTTTTTGATATTTTAGAAGCCAGGCAGCCGTTTTATGGCCGTCTGGCTTTTTGAATGCAGGGGATTATATTTAAATCCAGCCGCGCAACTGCATGGCTTTCACCACGCGGTCAATGGCGACCATGTAAGCTGCGTCGCGCATGTAAACTTTTTCTTGCTGGCTGGTCTCATATACACTGTTAAAAGCAGCGGTGATTTTCGTATCCAGACGTTCCAATACTTCTTTGCGTGGCCAGTAATAATTCATGTCGTTTTGTACACTTTCGAAGTATGAAACGGTAACACCACCACAATTGCATAAGAAATCTGGTATGACGAACATACCACGGCTCTTGAGCACCTCATCGGCTTCTGGCGTAGTAGGGCCATTAGCACCTTCGGCAATGATTCGGACTTTCTTGCTAATCGTGTGCACCGTCTCCGCGTTGATTTGGCCTTCAATGGCTGCAGGGATGAGCACATCCACGTCTTTTTGCATCCAGGCCGAGCCATCATTAATTGTATAACCGGCCTCTTTGGCTTTGTCCTTATCAATGGAGCCATATTGATCAGTGATACCCTTCAGGAAATTGGCATCAATGCCTTTTGGATGCCCAATGGTGTATGAGGTGCGGTCATTGCGATCCCAATAGGAAACGCACATTACTTTACCTTTTAGCAGCTCTGCAAAGCCAATCGCGGCGTATTGGGCTACCTTGCCAAAACCCTGGATTGCTGCAGTGCATTTCGCCGAATCGATTTTAAGAGTTTTCATAGCTTCACGCAGGTTATAAATAACTCCGTAACCGGTAGCTTCAGTGCGTCCCTGCGAACCGCCGCCACCCACTGGTTTGCCAGTAATCACACCGGGAGTATATTGACCGGCTAATTTAGAATATTCGTCCATCATCCAGCTCATCATCTGTGGCGTGGTACCCACATCAGGAGCAGGCACATCTTGACGCGGACCAATATTACGCCAAATCTGGTTGATGAAACCGCGGCAGAGTCTTTCTTTCTCGCTGGGCGTTAACGTGGCGGAGTCTACGATTATCCCTCCTTTACTGCCGCCGAGGGGAATATTTGCAACCGCGCATTTCCAGGTCATCCAGGTTGCCAGGGCGCGTACTGTATCTATTGTTTCTGAAGGATGGAAGCGAATACCGCCTTTACAGGGACCACGTGCATTGTTGTGTTGCACGCGGAAACCATTAAAAATTCGAATATCGCCACTATCCATGCGCACTGGGATGCGGAAGTGGAATTCGCGCATTGGCCAGCGTAGAAATTCCCTTATGTGCGGGTCAAGTTGTAGCTGTTCTGCAACATGGTCGAACTGCTGCTGCGCCATTTTAAATGCGTTTGTGGTTGTGTTCATGCGATAAGCTCCTGGCAATTCTATTTGGTAGGTTTTTTCTGAAAATCAAAAGATATTCTTTTAAAAGTACCCATTTGATACTTTTTCTTTTCTAGTTTACGGGATTTTTTTACGACGTCAAGGTGTATAACTTCGCCATTCCTTAAGATGTCTTTCGGTATCTAAAAAGTGATAGATTTTTTATATTTCAAGGAACTTAGGCAATAAATTACCCACTTTTAAGCAGTTCAAGCTGGCGCGCTAATTCCTCCTTAACCACTTTAGGATTGGCTTTTCCCTTCGCGGCTTTCATAACCTGTCCGAAGAACCAGTTAGCAACAGTTTCTTTCCCGTTTAAATAATAATCAACTTCTTGTGGGTTTTCCGCAAGCACATTCTGGATTAGACGCTCAATGAATGTTCCGTCAGATATTTGTTGCAAATCCTTTTGCTGAATGATGTTAGCAGAGTTTTTACCACTGTGGAGCATTTCCAGTAGCACGTCCTTGGCAGTGTTTTGGTTGATGGTTTTTCTCTCGACATTTCGCAGTAGTTCGACCAGGTCTTTAGGGTGAACTCTCAGGTCCTGTATATGTTCACCGCTTTGGTTCATCCAGGAGAACAGTTCGCCAGTGATCCAATTTGCCACTACCTTGGGAGAGATGTGCGCTGCTTCCTGTAAACAGGTTTCGAAATATTCAGCTACAGGTTTTTCGCTAATTAGCCGATCAATGTCGTCATTTTGCAGGCCATATTCTTTTTTATAGCGCTGTTTTTTTGCATAAGGTAGTTCTGGTATACTGGTGGTGATTTTTTTGAGCCAATCTTTTTCCACAATCAGAGGGGGCAGGTCCGGCTCCGGGAAGTAACGGTAATCATGCGCTTCCTCTTTGCTGCGCTGCGCGACAGTAACACTGTGGACGTCATCCCATCCAAGCGTTTCCTGTGTAACAGTTCTGCCCTTTTCCAATAATTTCCTTTGTTGTGTTATTTGATAGGCAATAGCTCGTTCCATAGCACGGAAGCTGTTCAGGTTTTTGATTTCTACTCGTTTACCCATAGTGTTGCTATTTGCTGGACGCAAAGAGACGTTGGCTTCGAAGCGCATCGCGCCTTTTTCCATATCGCCTGTAGTGACTTCCAAATAACGCAGCAGAGTGTGCAATGCATGGCTGTAAGCGAGCGCTTCTTCTATACTATGTATATCTGGCTCTGTGACGATCTCCAGCAGGGGTATACCGGATCGGTTGAGGTCTACTAATGAATAAGAGTTACCCTCTTCAGAAAAATGAGTGAGCTTACCGGTATCTTCCTCCAAGTGTGCACGACGGATACGGATATCACGTTCACCCTGTGAGGTTACAATTTTTAGGTAGCCATTCTTCGCCAGGGGATATTCATACTGAGAAATCTGGTAACCTTTTGGCAGGTCTGGGTAGAAGTAATTCTTACGGGCGAAGATGCTCTGTTCAGCTATCTTGCAGTTCAATGCCAGGGCAGCCTTGATTCCAAATTCAACAGCCTTCTTGTTAACAACTGGCAGAACGCCGGGCATGCCGGTGCAGACCGGGCACACTGCTATGTTGGGTTCGCAGTGTGTTGGATCTACAACTGGGCAGCCGCAGAACATCTTTGTGCGCGTCGCCAGTTCAACATGCACTTCTAATCCAATGTCAACTATATAATCAACCACAGATACACACAGTTCTTATTATTAATTATAAGGCGATATTATTTTGAAGCATATAATACACCCACGAATTCTAAATATCTTAGTTGCCATATTTTCTTTCAGGCAGTTTTGTAAATCAAGATAATCCCTACAGTTACAGTTCAAAGATAAGTAACAGAATTCAACATATGTAGTTGCGTATCATTATAGAAGTGTCTAAATGAACGTAGAATAAGCGCGATAATATTGTTTTCTTTATGCTTTGAAATCTTACCGATTTAGCTTCAACGAACTTATTCATCAAATATTGCATCAAGATAAGGCTTTGTCCTGAATAATCTGATTGCAATGAAATAAGCACCGGGATGAGAATAGTCGTAACTCTATAAACGAGGTGTTATTCATAGCACGTTTGGTCTTAATAATTGTTGATAATCTAAGGTCATAGACTGCTCACGAACTGCTGGATGCGATCCAATGCCTCTTCAATTTGATCGGGAGCAGTGGCGTATGAACAGCGTACGAAACCTTTTCCGCCCTTACCAAAAGACGAGCCCGGCACAACAGCGACCCGCTTTTCATCTAAAAGCCGCTGGGCAAATACCTCATCGTTTAAACCAGTATTACTTACCTTCGGGAAAGCATAAAAAGCACCAAATGGTTCCACTATCGGTAAGCCAATATATTTTAAACCGCTGATAATTAAATTTCGGCGGCTGTTGTATTCCTTGCGCATCTGTTGCACAAATTGATCACATTGCTTTAATGCGGTAATTGCGGCATATTGAGAAATGGTAGGTGCAGACATGACAGTGTATTGATGGACCTTGACTAACCCCTTGAGTATCTCCACTGGGGCTGCAGCAAAACCAATGCGCCAGCCAGTCATGGCATAACTTTTAGAAAAGCCGCCAATAAGAACCGTTCGCTCGCGCATGTTGGGAAGGGCAGGGAAGCAGGTATGTTCCATGCCATATATCAGCCGGTCATAGATTTCGTCTGAGATCACGATCAAGTCGTTCTTTTCTGCTAGTTGGCTGAGTTTAAGCAGTTTTTCTCTGCTTGCCACTGCGCCAGTAGGATTATTGGGATAGTTGATTAAAACAGCTTTTGTTCTTGGGGTAATTGCTGCGCTGATTGCCTGAATATCTAGATCGAAATCATCTTCAAATCGAGAAGGAACTTCCACAGCCACGCCCCCTGCCAGGGTCACCTCTGCCTGATAGGATACAAAGCAGGGTGTTGGAATAATGACCTCGTCGCCTGGCTCGAGCAAAGCATTAGCGCTCAAGTACAATGCCTCTGAGCCACCCACAGTGATGACAATCTCATCATTCGGATTATAGTGAACGTTGTAGAGATTTTCCAGATGTGCTGCCAATGCTTCCCGCAGCTTAATGAGACCATGGTTAGAAGTGTAGTGGGTTTCTCCTTGATACAAAGACTGCACGCCGGCTTCCAGAATAGGTGGCGGGGTAGTGAAATCTGGCTCGCCAATACCCAGGGAGACAACATTGTCCATTGTAGCGGCAATGTCGAAAAATTTGCGGATGCCTGAAGGTTTCAATTCATCCACTTTACGGGAAAGATACAGTTTACGCATTTGGGCTCCTTAGAGGATTTACTTGATTGTCGCTTAAAGAGGCTGCACGCGCCAGTGATGATTTTCTATAAAAACAATATCAAAGTGCAGATTGCCTGTCACAGTGACTCGATAGCACTTGGCGTTTGGCTTACGCCATTCTTTTTCGATCATCTCAATTACCAAGCGCTGGCCTTGCCACCAGAGTGCTATCGGATGATCGCAGGAACTGAATCCGGCTTGGCATTCAACACGATCCATTTATATCTCGATCCGGGAATTATCACCAATGTTCATGCGCTCAGCGCGGCCCTTCACGCCTGCGTTGCTCCCGATGATTGAATTTTCCAGGATCATCTGGCTGATATTTGCGTCATTCTCGATGATTGAGTTGCTCACGATGGAATTACTTAAATCACAGTTTGGACCGATGGAGGTATAAGGACCAATCACACAGGCCTTGATCTTGGCGCTGGCATCCACATGCACCGGTGGAATGATAGTAGCGCCCTTGTGCTGTTTGGCTTCCTGGCTGTTGTCGTGTCCGTGCTCCAGTAAATAACGGTTAGTTTGCAATAATGCTTCGGGTTTGCCAGCGTCCAACCAGGTTTCAACTTGTTGGGTGCGGAAATGAGAGCCATTTTCCAGCATGATGTTGATGGCGTCCACTAAAAAGAATTCTCCATTGAGGGTGATGTCACGTTGCATCTGAACCTCAATCGCGTGCATTAGTTCCTGACTATTATGGAAGTAGTAGAAACCGACCAAGGCAAGGTTATTGCTCATGTCCTGCGGCTTTTCTATCAGGCGGATCACTCTACCATTGACATCCACCTCCGCTACCCCAAAGCGGCGCGGGTCCGGCACCGGCTTCACCCAGGCGACGCCATCAGTTTCTTCATACGGCAGGAAACTTAGGTCAGTCTCAATCAGCGTATCGGAGAAGGTCATCAGCATGGGGCCTGAGAGAAATTCTTTCGCTAGATAGAGTGCGTCTGACTGCCCGCGCATGTGCTCCTGTACAACATATTGTACGGTTTTATCTGGATGGTGCTTTTTTATATAAGGTTGGATCTGATCACCTTGGTTGGGGCCGATGATCAGCACGTATTCTGCTTTATCCACGCTTGGTAGACTGCTGAACTGCCCCAGCACATAGTCAAGGACAGTCTTGCCTGCCAGGTGAATAAGTGGTTTGGGCTTGCTCCAGGTATGCGGGCGCATGCGTGTGCCCAACCCGGCCATGGGAATAGCGATTTTTATCTTTTTACTCAAAAGGTCCTCCAGTTATTATTGGTTTCTTGATCTTGCAATAAGAATTTGGTCTTTTAATCATAACTCATTCGGATGAGAATATTATATCCGTGGGTTTGGGAGGATGGTGTTTCTTAGAGGTTCATGAATTTATTGGAATTACAGAATCTAGCAGGTATTGAGATTGTTATAGACCAGCGCGCTAATGCGATTAGCGATTTCTAGTTTACCCATTAGATGATTATAATTTGCGTACGCGATGAGGATATGGTTGCAGGTAGGGATTATTTTTGCCAGGATTTTTATATTGGCTAGTGCTTAGTCAGAGAATGGGTTTTTCAACGATGGACTGGTTAAGAATGGGATAGTAAACAAGGCTTGAAAGCCGCACCTGATTATTATTCATACAACCCCTAACCAACTCAATGGAAAACCAATATCCCTTTTTATTAAGAAAAATCAAAGCTGACCTATATTGTCAGCTTTAATATATGCCGAAGGTGGGAATCGAACCCACAATCCCAGAGGGAACACGAGTTTGAGTCGTGCGCGTCTGCCTGTTCCGCCACTTCGGCTGTTTAGTAGCCAAAGTATATCCAAATTTGTCATCATGGTCAAGATAAACGCTTTCAATATTCGGATTTTAACCATGCAAACAGGATATTTTCTCTAAATCATTCCGTGTTTGTAAGGGCGGATAGCTGTACACTTATATATTTATGTATATAATGATATAAAGGGAAAGCTATCATGCGCTTAGGTATTATTGGTTTTCCACAATCCGGAAAGACTACTATCTTCAATGCCCTAACACGTGGTCAACATCCCACCGGCATTGCAACTGCCAGGGTGGAGGTACACACCGCTGTGGTTGATGTGCCCGATCCGCGTGTAGATAAAATAGCGCAGATAATTCAACCCAAGAAGGTGGTCTATGCCAAAGTGACTTACGGTGATATCGCCGGGCTGGGGGAAGGCAAAGGAGAGATCAGTGGTGCGCTGCTCAACAAGCTATCACCAATGGACGGTTTTGTGCATGTGGTGCGCTGTTTTGAGAATGCTAATGTACCGCATGTGCTGGGAAGCGTCGACCCTGAGCGGGATGTCCGGGTTATGGACGAGGAGTTGCTGCTAAATGACCAGATTAAGGTGGAAGGCAAGCTGGAGCGCCTTCAGGATGAATGGCGTAAGGGCACCCGTGAAAAAACAGTTGTGGAGCGTGAAATTAGTCTCTTTAAACGCTTGAATACATCTTTGCAGGAGCAAAAGCCCCTGTGCGACATAGAGTTTTCCGATGAGGAAGAAAAACTGTTAGCGGGGTACGGCTTCCTGACATGTAAGCCCATGCTGATTGTGCTCAACCTAGGTGAAGAGCAAAGTGAACCGCAAATTGCTCTTGAGCGCCAGCACAGCCGTGTGGTGGCTCTGCAGGGCAAGCTAGAAATGGAAATTGCCCAGTTGCCAACGGATGAGGTGCCGATGTTTTTGCAGGAATTTGGTATTAGTGAACCCGGCTTGAGACGTGTGATCCGTGAGTCCTATGATCTTATGAATTTGCAATCCTTTTTCACAGGCAATGAGAACGAAGTGCATGCATGGACGGTACACCGCGGGGCTACAGTGTTAGAAGCTGCTGGCGAGGTGCACAGTGATATGCAGCGGGGTTTCATTCGTGCTGAGGTGGTGGCTTATGAGGATCTGGCGGCGTTGGGGAATCTTGCAGAAGCACGTGCTCAAGGTAAGCTACGTTTAGAAGGTAAGAATTACATTGTTCAGGACGGCGATTTAATCAATATCCGCTTTAATATTTAGATTCTTATCGTACAAAAATCATTCATTTAGATAATAAATGAAACAGTTCCTGACTCATTTTGGGGAGAGGGCTATAGTGAGAAAAAATTTATTCTCTAAGTAATTTATTCAGTTCTTGAAAATCCACTCTTGAGGTCAAATCCAGACTGAGGGGTGTGAGGGATACCAGTGTTTCATTAATCAAAGTGTGCACGTCCGTATTGGAGGGCAAGTCTGGTGGAACATTGGCGTGGGAAGTGATGTATCCTTCGTCTTGCCAGGTGCCTGCGCCCGAGCGTATCACATAAGGATTAAAGTAGCGGGTTTTTGCTAGGCACGTTAAACGCCAGGGAGTCTGAGGAGTGGCGTTCACCGGAATACAGAGGTTAAATAAATCCACATCTGGGAGCATGTGTTTCTCAAGTAATAACTTGGCAAAGTATTTGGTGAAATACGCCGCAGTGCTGAAGTCGACGTCCTTGTGATAGGTATCCCAGTCCTCCTTGAGTATCTGCAGGGAAGTAGCCATGGCGGGGATTCCCAGCGAAGCAGCTTCCATAGCGCCACCAACTGTACCCGAAAAGGTAATATCGCAGCTGAGATTCTCACCATAGTTGATGCCAGCGACGACCAGGTCCGGTTTTTGTGGCAGGATTTCCAGCAGGGCGTGCAGTGTGGTCTGAGAAGGTGTGCCTCCCACTGCGTAAACCTCCCAGCTTTGGCCATTCACTTCCATTTTCTGGGAGGTGATTTTGCCATCGGAATGTTTCGGGAAGCTGCGCCCGGTAGCTGAGGAATGCTCGCGTGGTGCTGCTACGGTAACATAACCCAGCTCGGAAAGTACCTCGGCTGCCGCCCACAGCCCGGGTGAGCCGATTCCGTCATCATTGGTAAGCAAGATTTGTTTTTGTTTAGAGGACATGAATTTCATTTCAAAGTGTAAGGAGCGGGTCGCAATCCGCTCCTCAGTGGAGACGCCCCCGGCGTGATTCGAACACGCAACCTTTTGCTCCGCAAGCAAACGCTCTATCCAATTGAACTACGAGGGCAATTGTTGACTAATGCACATACTATACCGCAGCCTGTTGTAACCGTCAAGGAAGCTGAGGTGGTAGCATGAACATTCTAATATTGTTACTATGTTTTAGAAATCAGAAGAAGTAAAATTCAGTTTTTATTGCTAATTTAGCCATTCCTTTTATTTTTTAGCCATCTTGTCCATAAGGACAGCAGTTTTATTTGTGTTTTCCTCAAGGGAGAGCAGCAGCAAGATTAGTTCACCGTAACCGTATAGAAACAAGGCATACATTGCGCCAAATACTATTTCTGCCAATGCCAGCACAATGCCCACATAAAAGCCGCTGTCAGCGTCGTAGCCAAACGTGGACCATATCTGTCCACCTGCAAAGGCGAGCACAAAAGTAACTAGAGCTCCCAGCAGTGCCAGAGCGCCGACCACCACACCTAGAACCTTGAGCACATTGGCTATAGTCTGTAAAACTCCAAAGCGTTTTTTCATTTTTACTCCTTATAAGAAACTTTGATATGGATAAAATGTGATTCTTATTATATCCTTAGTGTCAATAATAATTAACCAGGTTTTGTAGAATTGGTAGGGTAGTTGGTTAAACCCCAAACGCTTGGGTGAGGGGGGCACCCAAGCGTTTGAGGTCGATTTTATATCACAATTCCTTAATTACCGCAAGGGCTAGGAAGGTGCTTGGTTATTCTTATGTGCCAGAACTTAAGAACAGGGATCCAATTTATTGAGAGCTTTTTTGCTGCAGTTCTACTGTTTTTTGTTTGGCGCTCCAAAGTGCCTCGATAGCGGCTTCGCGATTTGCTTCGCTGATGCCGCCGTACATGTTTGCCAGCTCGTTAATGCGCACTTCACCGTCAAGCGTATTTACAAGGGTAATTGTTCTGCCTTCTCGTATCTCTTTATGTACGCCATAATGCTGGTTTCCAAAGGCTGCAAGCTGTGGCAAATGTGTGACACAGAAAACCTGGTGCTGGCGTCCGAGCTGCCAGAGTTTTTCCCCTACCAACGCTCCCACCTTACCGCCAATGCCCTGGTCGATCTCATCAAATATTAAAGTTGGGATTGTATCGGCACGTGCCAGAACATTTTTTAAAGCCAGCATTAAGCGCGAAGTTTCACCGCCGGAAGCAATTTTCACCAATGGCTTTAAACCCTCGCCCGGATTGGGCTCAATCAGAAACTCTACCTGATCAATGCCGGTTTCATCAAACTTCACCCGCTCCGAGTCATTAATTGGGACCCCATTTTCAGTGGATACATTTTGTATATCCACACTGAAACGCGCTTCAGTCATGTTTAAATCATTCAATTCATTTTCTACCGATTTACTCAAAGATGTGGCTGCCTGTTTGCGTGCTTCGGAAAGCATAAGCACTTGTTTAGTAAGCGTTTGCATCACCTCTTGCTCCTGGATTTCTAGCTCCGCGATGCGTTCCTCAGCGTGGGTAATCTTTTCAAGCTGCTGCTTGGCTTTCTTGGCAAAGGTCAGGATTGCCTCTTCCGAATCGCCATATTTGCGTTTCAGGTTGCTGATTAAAGCTAACCGGTTTTCAGTCTGTTCAAGGCGGCGCGGATTATATTCAAGCTGGTTTATGTAATCACGCAATTCGAGACTGGCATCACCTGCTACTGCCGAGATAGATGCACATTGCTCTGCTAGTTCTTTAAGACTGGTATCAATGGCTGCCAAACTATTTATTGCTTGAACTACTTCACCCAGCATTGCATTGATGGAGGGCATATCAGCGTTGGCTTCATCCAACAGCGTATAAGATTTTTGCGCGAGTGATGTTAATTTTTCGGCATTTGCCAGTCTAGTAAGCTCCTGATGTAGCCCATCCTCCTCCCCGGGCTCAAGATTGGCAGCTTCAATTTCCTGGATTTGGTAGTTGAGTAAGTCTGTCTGACGTGCAGCATCTTCTTCTGCCTCATGCAATGAGTGCAGTTCGCTTTGAATGCTGCGCATTTCCCCGTAGGTTTTTCGATAATCCCGAATGAATTCTTCTGTATCTGCATAGCGGTCTAAAAGCCCTAGATGTTCGTGCACCTTGCGTAATGAAAGGTGTTCTGATTGTCCGTGAATATCTACTAAATAAGTGCCTAAATTACGTGCAAGGTTGATGTTCACACTGCGCCCGTTCACACGAGCGATGTTGCGCCCTCTCCGTCGGATTTCACGACTAAGCACGACTGCCTGGCTATCTTCCAGCAGATCCTCCTCCTCCAGCAAGTTTACTATGGCTTCCCGATTAACTTGCGGAATTTCAAAAACCGCTTCCAGGTTCGCACGCTTCGCGCCGCTGCGAATCATGGCATCTTCAACCCGCCCCCCCACCAGAGCTTCAATAGCATCCAGGAGAATTGATTTGCCGGCACCGGTCTCTCCAGTAAAGGTGGACAACCCAGGTTTGAACTTCAGTTCAATATCCCGAATAATGGCGAAATCCTCGATACGTAATTCTTTTAGCATTTTTTGTTACCTGATGGTAAATGCATGCGTTCTATGATAGATTGTTATCACTAATAAGATGGTATAGCCTGCTTGCCAGATTAGAGGAAGCATATGGACGATATTAAATGGGCTCATTATAAAAACCCATGAATTTAAAGCCAGTAAAGGCGAGCTGCCAATAATTGCTGACGTAAGAACAACCTGTGCCAGCAATTTGGACCGACGCCCCTTGGTGATCATCCGCACAATTTCTAGAATAATCCAACTGACAGCCGGAGCGAGGAATATCGTGAAGAAGCTAATAAATGCTGGCAGGTAGCTACCCAAAAAGGAGAGCAAAGCAACAATCGTGGCAGTAAATAAGTAGTCCTGTACCTGAGCGGTGTTAAAGGTCTTTTGCTGACCGCGGATACATTCTCTGCAGCGATAACCGGTAGGCGTATGTACTGCGCAGTCAATGCATATAGGCCTTTCGCACTTGTTGCAGCGCAGTAAGGTTTCCCGATCTGGGTGAACATAGCAATACAGTGTTTCGGCTTTTGGGCCCATAATACCTTTGATAGCTAGTGATGTCCAACAACCAATTAATTATAACCTTTGGTTATGAACGCACAAAATATTTACCTGTTCTCGATAAGCGGATCGTATTAATGATAGTTGACGCATATTAGGATAGCGGTAGACTATTGTCCCCTTTTTATGGACGGGTTTTGTTCCATATAGCGGTTGAGGTTGCGATAGAAGAAGCCCGGATCTTGGAAGCGTATGAAGTGCACATTGCCTTCGCTGGCGCTTACGCGCACACAGTCTCTGTCTTGCATAGAAACTGATGGGTGACCATCTACGCTTAGTACTGCCTGATGGCTGGTATTCACGGAAATAGTGACACAGACACCCTCTGAAAGGATGATGGAGCGATCAAAGGATAGATGCGGAGCGACTGGCACGATGATGATATTGCGTAACTCCGGCGGCATAATTGCACCGCCAGCAGCCAGAGCATAAGCAGTAGAGCCCGTCGGTGTTGAGGCAATCAAGCCATCCGCCACGTAACTTGCCATAGGGAAACCATCCACTGCAGCATCAATGCGGATTGGGCGCACATACTGCCCACGGCAAACGACAACCTCATTAACAACTTTCCATGTATCCAACCGTTTTTCACCTCGGTAGTGTTCCGCTCGTAGCATCATGCGCTCTTCTAGGCGGTAATCGCCGCTCAATATTCGCTTGAGATATTTCTGCCAGTCATTCTTCTGCAGTTCAATCAAGAAACCAAATGTGCCAAGGTTGATTCCCACAATAGGGACATTGAAAGGTGCGCACAAATGACTGGCTCGTAAAATAGTGCCATCACCACCCAGCGCGATCAGCACATCAAATGCGCCATTCTGCACTTTATCACGCAAGGCAGCATCATACAACGACCCACGCTCAGTGGTTTCAGCCCCGTGTTGTTCTAAATAGGCAGCAATTTTCTCACTAGTCTGGATGGACTCTTCAAGCTTGGGGTTAAAAACAATAGCAATATGTTTTAGGAATGGTTTTTTTTGCATCGTGCTTTAATTATAGTAGTTTTAGTTACTTATAGTAGTAGGCGCGCTTCGTGGTTTTGATGGCAATGACTTAACGAAAAGAGCAAACAATAGTTGACCTCTTCACGTAACCAGCCGAACTGTTTCTGCATATGCTTTGTGCGAATCTGATTTCGTAAGTTGAGAGGGGCTTAACGCAGAGGATGGCTGTGATTTTATACAAAATCGCAATTTATCTTAGCTCTTAGGCGGCAGCTGCTCCTCTAAGGAACGCAGGGATTTTTGTAAACGCTCCTCTCGTAAACTAAGGGTCAGGTCAGCGCGTGTGCGCTCGATCATTCCTCGTACTAAATCCGTCTGCCGACGCAATCCGCGAGTGATCGCGTCCGGGAAATCCATGGTTACTAACAGGGAGTAGATTTCATCCATGAGTGATAGTAATCGTTCAGCATCTTGCGAATACCCATGCCGTAAAATATCGAGGCACTTACGGCGTAATTCCCCGATGGTCTCTGCCAGCCCCCTGAGGTAAGTGGCATGTTCAATCCCCAATTGCTCTGGCATGGGTAGCGGCAGGTCTTCAATTAAATGGTAAGTCAGTTGTGCCTCGGCGTATTCCTTGATTGCGTCCTGTGTATAGCCTGAATAATACAGGGATGGATACAGCTTAAGGTCCTTCTTTAGCTGCTCTGTGATTTCACGTGCTTCCTTGAGAAGTTTCTGCACTAATTTATTTTCTTTACGGTGAACAGCACGGATAGCGTGGGCAGAGAGGCGCGTGAGCAACCTGGCTTGTTTGAGCGCGTTTTCTCGAGCGTTATGGAGCGCTTCAAAACACTGGTGGCATTTATCCGCTATTTCTGTAAAGGTATCATTCATAAGATAGAAATATCTTTAGTGGTAGGAAAATGAAAGAGCTAGAAGGGGATTTCATCCTCGCTGATCTCTTGTTTCTCTGTTTCAGCCACGTAAGATTCTTGGGAGGTTCCTCTGGTTGAGAGAAAGCGTACAGTTCTGGCAAATATATCATAGGAAGCGCCGGTGGAGCCATCTGCTCGTGTCCAAATTCGAGGACGTCCGGTTTCGCGATCTGGCTTGAGCTGACCTTCGATTAGTACCATAGACCCCTTTTTTAGATAGGTATTGCAGTTCTCTGCTTGTTTTCCCCATACGGAGACTCTGAACCAGGTAGTTTCTTTAATTTTTTGTCCATTCGCGTCTGTATAATTGCGGTTGCTAGCAACCGTTAGCGTGGTGACGGCTTGTCCATTGGGCGTGTAGCGCATTTCAGGATCACGACCAAGATTACCAACAATAATTACAGTATGAAAGCTCATGATTTTTTCCTCTCAATGTTTGAATTAAGGTCATATGCATTAAATCGTCATCAATATCATATCACCGTATCTTTATTTTACACGATGATAGCCAGATGTATTCAACTGGAAAGAACCTGAAAATAAAGAATGTTATAATTTTTTACTAGGTGAACCAATGATCAAACGACAAATTCAAGCATTGGGCTTGTTCTTTGTTGCTTTTTTAGTCATTCTGGCTGTCATTTCCACTACAGGCAGTTCAAGGATAGCGCAAGCATTCTATTACACGCCTACACCACAGCCAGATGGCCGCGTTATCTATATCGTCAAGGAAAATGATACCTGTATCAGCATTGCCTTGCTTAACGGCATCACTGAACAGGAATTGCGCAGTCTGAACAACCTGGAAGGTGACGACTGTCTTTATCTGATACCTGGCCGGGAGCTGCTGATTCTCGAGAAGCAAGAATTAACACCCACTCCGGAGGATGTCGAGACCCCTGCAGAACCGACGCCGACTCCATTCAAGGGTAATGGCACTATTTGTATTTACTTGTTTAATGATGAGAATGGCAATGCAATGGCGGAGGAGAATGAACTGCCAATAGCAGGCGGAGAGGTAAGTGTGACTGACCGGCTCAGCACTGTTAATTTAATCGGCACCACTGACGCTAGTGGCGAACCGATTTGTTTTGAGGATATTCCAGAAGGGGAATATAACCTCAGCGTGGCGATTCCCGAGGGCTACAATCCAACCACAACCATGAATTATGCTTTATTTTTATCTGCCGGGGAAATATCAGTTATAGATTTTGGTGCTCAGCCCGGCTCAAGCGCCTTGCCAATATTTGGCGAGGAGAAAACTTCACCATGGCTGGCAGTGTTGGGGTTGTTTTTTATTGGCGCCGGTATTGGATTTTGGTTCTATGCCCGTAAGATAGTTTAATAATAAGTTGTGTTTAAGAACCTCTGCGATTAGCGCAGGTTTTTTCTTTAAGCTAAACGTTGTTCTTTCCAGATATCCGCTTCGTTATGATACCCAGCCCGTTCCCAAAAACCCGGCCGATCCTGTTTCATGAATTCCAAGCCGCGCAGCCATTTAGCACCCTTCCATAGGTAGACATCTTTATGACCTTTCTGCCCCGGAATAGCACCGACTAAACCGCGTAGTGGATAGCCATGATCTGGTGTTATTGGTGCGCCTTCATAATGAGTAGCGAGCAGGAAATTATTCGAAAGGACCACATCAATTGGCAAATTGGCACTGAAGTCATATTCAGCATACTGCATGACATAATTTGCTCTGGGCTTGGGCTTTATCAGTCCGTTTTCCACCAGTGTGGACATAGAAATACCTTCCCAGGCAGTGTTGAATTTACTCCAGCCTGTTACACAGTGCAGGTCAAGGGTGATTTTTATGCGTGGCAGACGGCTGAATTCCTCCCAGGTGAAGGTTAACGTTTCTTCTACCTCGCCCCAGACTCTAAAATCCCAGCTTGCAGGATCGAAAGTGGGTACAGATCCATAATGCAGTATGGGAAGTCGTTTCGTTAAAATTTGTCCAGGAGGCAGGCGGCCTTTCTGGCGCATATGATTTTCTAATTCTTTACGGGAGAATTGGCTGCTTGTCATTTTTTCACTCCGGCGAAATTATACCAATCAAGTTGGTTTTTGTTGTGGTTTGATAGATATACGCATGGGATTTAATAAATTACGATAACTCCAGTACAATTTTTTGCTGATATGATTATAGCGGTATTGAAATGATAATTAAAGAAGACAGAACCCTAATTAAAAAAGAAAATAATTCAGGAGAAAAGAATTTTTCGCAACATTCACCTGTTTATGTAGGTAAGACAGTGATGCCTGCCGTTGAGAATTTGCTGATAAAGTGCCTGTCTCAAATCATCGACAATTTCCCTTTTGAGGTTGGTGAAGTGTATTTAAAGAATAACAAATCAACCGATCTGGTGCGTGTTGCGTATTATGGCGAAACAGTTTCCAGGATATGGAAAAAAGATTGCTATGAGTTGGGTGAGGGCTTTGTCGGTCAGACAGCCCTGAAGTTGGACCCCCAGTGTTTGTCTGTACCAACGCGCGGAATGCAGGGAATAGCCGATGATTTAGTAAGCAGTGATTGCAAATCAATTATCTGTTATCCAATGCGATCAAATGGGAACTCTTTGGGATTACTCTGCTTGGCATCCTGCCAAGAGAAGCCCTTGAAAAAAGCCGAGAATGTCTTGGTAGCCCAAATGGTTTCTTGGTTGGGCACCCTCGTATGGCAGGCACTGGAAGCCGAACAATATATTGTGACTGAAGAAAGGAAACGTATCGGCATGGATTTGCATGACGGCATTGTTCAGTCGTTGTATGCTGTGGGTTTAACCCTGCAGAATGTGGATATTTTGATGCAAAAGGATGCAAAAGAGAGCAAAAAGCAGATTGACATTGCGGTTAATACCCTGGATAAAGCTATTCGCGATATGCGTGCTTACATTCTTGACCTGCGCCCCCATCAGTTGCGAGACGGCAACTTGCTCACAGGCATGCAGGGTCTTATACGTGAATTCAGGGCGAATACTTTTGTGGAAGTGGAGTTGCAAGGTGATGCGGATGCAGTTGTAGACCTGCCAGCAGAATATACCGAAGCTTTATTTCACATATTTCAGGAAGCTCTGGCGAATATTGCCAGGCATGCCAACACAAATAAAGTAGCTGTACGCATCTGGAGGACAGCGGATCGTGTGATGTTGAAAATTAGTGATGATGGTTGCGGGTTTGATTTGGCAAAAATAAATCAACACTCGGGGCATGGCTTATCTAACATGAACACTCGCGCGCAAGAAGTAGGCGGAGGCATCGAAATAATCTCTATCCGCCGCCAGGGCACTACTATTCTTGCCTGGGTTCCGACTGAGTGAAAATGGTTGTCCCACATTATCAGTGAGGAAGATGCCCAAGGAAAAAAATAGCTATTCAGACAGGGCTGCCTTGCGGGGTGAGCCCTCTTATATTTGGAGAGCGGGGCAGGAACGCCGCCTGGCAATGATGCTATCTGCTGCTGGGGATTTAATAAGAGGCAGGGTGTTTGTGGACGGTTGCGGCGTCGGGGTGTATCTAATGCGTCTGGCGGAACGTTCGCAGATAGCGCTCGGACTGGATATTGAGTTTGAACGCGCATATGCGGCTGCAGCCAGGCAAAAAGCCGCCCATGTGGTCTGCGGTGCTGGGGAAGATTTACCTGTTCCGGATGGTTATTTTGATGTGGTGGTCAGCCATGAAGTGCTTGAACATGTGCAGGACGATCGCCGCGCCGTGCAGGAAATTTTCAGGGTGCTAAAAAAAGGCGGAAGGTTGTTGCTTTTCTGCCCGAACCGCTGGTATCCATTTGAGACGCATGGGATATATTGGTGTGGCAAATATAAATTCGGCAATATTCCACTGGTGAACTATCTGCCGCGCGGCTGGCGGGATAAGCTCGTGCCGCATGTGCGTGCATTTACAAAAAGGGATTTGCACAAGCTTTTTACTGGTTTAGATGCCCGTTTCATTAAACGCACGGTGATTTTTGGTGCTTATGATAGTCTGATTGCTCGCTGGCCGGTCTTTGGAAAACTGCTGCGCTGTTTTTTACAATGGCTGGAGAGAACTCCCCTGAGGGTTCTGGGCTTATCCCATTTCTGGGTAATTGAGAAAAAACTCTAGGGGTTGCTAGGGGTAGGGGGGAAAATATGTGTTTAGGTTGCGCTCGCTCACGAAGGGCACGAACCCCAGGTTTCTGGAGGTTTGATAAACCCAGGCAACGTTCTGCGGTTCAAGAGCATAGTCAACAGTGAAAATCGGCACGCCTTTTTCCTGAGCTATCTTGAGATATATTAAATAATCCTCACTGGAGGTATGCAGCGTGCTCTCAGGGAATTGGTAGTAAACCTGGTGGCATGCAGGAGAAAGAGAGGATACATAATCATCACTTTCGATTTCCGCCTGCGTACGTGGCAGTGGACAATCGCCGGCGGGGTGGTTATCGGCACCACCATCAAACCAGACCTGCTCCTGAGAGATGGCATCAATGACAGCCAGGTAGTCATCGTGGATGGCAAGCTCTGCGGCGTTTTGTGCGATGACCACTAATAGGGGGTCTATCTGACGGCAGTGGGCAGCGATGTCTTTGACCCAGTTGATCATTTCACCCTCTGCGTTTATCTGCTCCTCTTGCGCTGCTGCCATGACGCTCTCATCAGAATACGCCTCAACCCAGTCCAGGTAGACACCATCAAATCCGGCTTCAATCAACAGGTCCAGGATGCCATCCTCATTCAGCCAGATTTCCTGCCACTCCTCTCGCCAGTATGCAACCGGATAATTGCCCTCCCTGCCATCGGGGTCTTCCCCCAGAATCCAGTCCGGATAGCCAATGCGCCAGTCTGACTGCCAGTAAGAGCGCCATTCTTCCGCCTCTCCGATATCAATATATACCAGCACTAGCTTGGGGTGCGGCGCCTGATGTAGTTGTTCAATCCATTTCTCAATCGGAAAATCAAAATTTTCCTGTTCTGTGAATATGGGTTCCAGCACAACCAGGTCATAGGTTGATTCTGCAAGCTGTTGGAGAATCTCCTCATCTGGATTAAATCCCAGGTAATAGAACCAGTGGCTGACTGCGTCCAGTCTTTCTTTACGTGCCGCCGCGTTTTCATCTGGAAATTGCTCGGATTGAATTGCCGGGGTGTTGATTTCTGCCTGGATTGGTGGAGCATCATCATACCCGCTGCAAGCGCTCAGAGCAAGCAGGATGAAGAAGACAGCATAAAAAACCGTTATTGTTGACCAATTGGGTGAATTCTGCATGGATTAAATTGGTGGCTTAGGTTTACAGACCTGTATTGCGTGCCTTGTCACGATAACTGCAGAATTGACAATCCTCATTTGCTTCAGGTGCTTCTGGTCTTTCCAGAACCGTATAGACCTTATCCAGGAAAGCCAAAAAAGCGCCCTCATCCATGGGGCATTCCTGCCATGCCATCCTGCCGATATATTGCAGTTGGTCACCTTTCTGCAGGAACTCGGATGGCTCGAAGACCAGTAGCCCCAGTTTGGTTATCGGGCTAAGGCCCAGTTTACCCGCTGCTGGATGTTCCAAAGAGTATGCATAGGCGCGCAGTTGCCGGCTGTAAAATGCCACATTTTTCTCTTTAACTTCAGATGTCTTGAAATCAATCACGCCATAAGAGCCATCGCTGAGGCGGATGACTGTGTCGAAGATACCCCTGATATAACATTGCAGGGAATGACCCGGGAGCGTAATCGGCTGTGACTGCACCCATTTGCCTGCCAAATAAACTTCGCCTTCAGGCAATGCCGCGCTGATCTCAGAGAGTTGCTTTCCGAAGAAGAAATCTTTCATCTTCAGGTCAATATCTGTAAATATCCTTGGCATCGGTGTGCGCGGTCTTCGAAAGTCGTGCATTACTTTGAGATAGAAGCATCGTTGGCACCCATTCCACAGGAAGGTCAGGTCAGAGGGGCTTAGGTTTCGCATATTTTCTCCCTTTCATGGATAAAGCAAGTCATTTGTCTTTTAATCGAAAATCGTAAATCCCATCCCGGACTTTGTATACGTGTCCGCATTGTGGGCAGCGGACCTCAGGCGGCGTGTCTGCCAGTGGGGAATAACCGCAGGACGGGCAGCGGAAACTGAACTCTTTAATTCCGCTTGTATTTTTTCCATGTGCCGAGGCGCGCACAAATATGCTTGGGCTGAGCTGTACGATATTTCCGCTGTACTGCAGCAGTGCGTCCATAGATGTCAGCCACTTCAACGGCAGAGTGCGTTTGAGAAAGCCAACGCGGAAGTGGGAAACAGTCAGCTGGCGCTGAATGTCAAAGTCAGCACTTCGCAGCCATTTACGCACTTCCGCCGGGTGAAAGTTGAAGTTGAGCTTCACGAACTCGACCGGCTCGCGGGTGAACGGGCTCCAATCTTGCAAGCGCAGTAAATAGCGCAGGATGGCTTTAAGGTTTCGCTTGTTGGCGAATTCGAGGATAAAAACCCCTCCAGTGCACAATACCTCTCGCACTTGCTCCAAAGCTGCAGGGGCGTCAGCCAGGTGATGCAGCGTGCGGATCATAGTGGCGGTGTCGAAGATGCCGGCGGTGAAGGGCAGCCGGTGGACGCTGGCTGCAACGTAACGGTATTTGCGAGAATTGCCCAATTTTTCTTTGGCTTGCAATAGCTGCGATCTGGAGTAGTCCAGCAAGGTGATGCAATCGAAATTCTTGTAGCGCAGCGTGTTGCGTCCGGCTCCGGCGCCCAGTTCCAGCAAATGTTTGCCAGAAGGAGGCAGCAGCCGCTGCAGGGCAATGGCTTCCACAGCATCCTCGTAAGCCCGCTCGCCGTTCTCCCAGAAACTCTCCTGGTAATCAGAGCCCTCATAGTCGCAGATAGGGGGTTTGTCCATTACGGTTTTTCCTTGTCAGTCATTGATTATAAGTGAATTTGAGGGGGAAGAGATTCCCATTTAAAGTCGCTATAGGGCGGGAATTCCTACGGTCGAGGGTGGGGTACACCACGCTACGCTCTGTACACGTTTCCGCCCTTTGTTCTTACAAAAGGCGGAGAAAGGCGACAAAACCCGACAAAAGCCGACAGTTTTAATAAATTTCATTATTCGTTTCTAAGGAACGAACACTAGAAAAGCAGGGTGGGCATTCGCGCAGCATACCCGAAGGGTGCCTTGCCCGCCAAAAGGGTCTTATAATATTAAGCAAACAATTTAATCGATGATGTATCATAAGGGGACAGCATGCAAAAAGAAGCAAAAGCAAGAATAAAAATTAATAAACTTCTTGAAAATGCTGGGTGGCGCCTG
This sequence comes from Anaerolineae bacterium, assembly GCA_011176685.1. GTDB lineage: Bacteria > Chloroflexota > Anaerolineae > Anaerolineales > Anaerolineaceae > A373. The sequence continues at coordinate 36,455 of DUED01000050.1, read as the reverse complement.
GTTGATTCATCCAGCGGAAAAGCTAATGTTTCTTTAGAAGCACATGTAATTATGCAAGATTTGGGGGATGATTTTGAGAGTATAACCCAGGGTTATGTTGATTATCTTCTGCAAGATGAGCGGGGTTTTCCGGTTTGCGTTCTTGAAGCAAAATCTGAGGAAAAAGACCCCTTAGTTGGCAAAGAACAAGCCAGGCAATATGCCAACTCCCAGAATGTGCGCTATATCATTCTTTCTAACGGCAATATCCATTATTTATGGGATAAGGAATGGGGCAATCCAACCAGAGTATCACGCTTCCCATCTCTGGATACTTTAAAGTCCCACACAGAATTTTCTCCTGACCCTCAACAAATCTTAGAGGAAGAAGTCAAGTCGGATTACATTGTCCAAACACAAAACCCAAATTATCAAAAAGACCCACGCTGGCAGGATGAAACCAAGCAGGCGGACTTTTGCAAACAATACAGCTTTAAATTCTTCAGACCATATCAGCTGGATGCGATTCATGCAGTTCAAAAAGCTGTGTCAGAGGGCAAAAACCGTTTCTTGCTGGAGATGGCAACCGGTACAGGTAAAACGCTGGTAGCCGCAGGTATCATCAAGCTGTATTTGCGTACTGGCAATGCACGGCGGGTGCTATTTTTGGTTGACCGCCTGGAGTTGGAGAACCAAGCCAAGAGGTCCTTTGACCGCTACCTGCTGCCAGATTACCGCACAGTTATTTTCAAGGACAACCGCGGTGACTGGCAGAGTGCTGAAATTGTAATTACGACAGTGCAAAGCATTTCCTATGAGAACAAATATCTGCGGCTCTTCTCTCCAACCGATTTTGACTTGATCATATCGGATGAAGCGCACCGCTCAATTTCTGGCAACAGCAGATTGATCTTTGAATATTTTATCGGCACAAAACTGGGATTAACAGCGACACCCAAGGATTACCTAAAGAACGTAAAATTTGACGAAACTGATCCACGCGAAATTGAAAAGCGCATTTTGCTTTCTACATACAAAACATTCGGCTGTGAAAGCGCAGAACCAACTTTCAGATATACACTGCCGGATGGTGTGCAGGATGGCTATCTGATAAATGCTCTAGCTATTGACTGCCGGACAGAAATCACCACTCAGCTCTTATCGGATGAGGGATATGCCATAATGGTGAAACATGCAGATGAGCAAGATGAGGAGGTCATCTATAAACAAAGAGATTTCGAAAGAAAATTTTTCTCAAAACGTACCAACCAGGAATTGTGTAGCACATTTTTAAAAAATGCCATATGCGACCCAATCACCAATGAAATCGGTAAGAGCATCGTGTTCTGCGTTAGCCAGCGACACGCCGCCAAAATCGCACAGATATTAAATGAAATGGCGCATGCTATATACCCGGGCAAATACAACTCCGACTTTGCCATGCAGATCACTTCTAATGTGCCCGGCGCGCAGGAAATGACAATGTATTTTGCTTACAATAATCTATCTGGAAATACACGTTTTCTGGAGGGCTACAAATCCAGCAAGAGCAGGGTGTGTGTGACTGTTGGCATGATGACCACCGGCTATGATTGCGAAGATATCCTGAATTTGTGCCTGATGAGACCGATCTTTTCTCCCACTGATTTTGTGCAGATAAAGGGCAGAGGTACCCGAAAGTACACTTTTGAGCACACCTTCCGCGATGATGGCAGGCAGGAAAGGATATACAAGAAAAAAGAACACTACAAATTATTCGACTTCTTCGCCAATTGTGAATACTTTGAGGAAAAATTCCCCTATGATCAGGTGATTGAACTGCCAGCGAGAAAAAAAATCGCTGAAGGCGGTCCCCCGTATGTGACTACACCGGTAAAAAAGGAACAAGTTGTAATTCACATTCCTGATCCGTTGAAAACGCTGAAAGTGTTGAACTTTGCGGGCGACGTCATGCGGGTGGACCGTGAGCTGTACATAAGCAAGTTTGAAACAAAAGCCCGGGATATTTATGCAGAAATTCCGGCATTTAAAGAAGCGGTGGACAGTGGTGACCGTGAAGGTATGGAGCAGACTGTCAGAGAGAATTTATTCAACAAACCGGAGGAGTTCTTTACCCTGGATACAATACGCAGGGGCTATCAGGCGGACAGGCGCCTATCGCTGTGGGAAATCCTGGACAAGGTCTTCGGCAGGATCAGCCGCTTTAAAACCAAAAGCGAACTGGCAGATGAGGAATTTGATAAATTTGTGGTGGATACAGACATACAACCCGGCTTATTCTATGAGGTGAGGGAGTTTTTCCGCTATTATTTAACTGATGAACAGTTCCGATTGTGGATAAACCAAAAAGCTTTTAAAAATCTGGCGAGCAATCCGGTAATGACAGAGATAATGCAAGCTCTCGGTAAAAAGAAAATGGAAGTGATATCCGGTTACATCAAAGACAATGTTTATTTGAATGCATTCACATAGAATACAACTAGCATGATGAACGGAGAAATTAAACGAAGAATTGACAACCTGCGTGACCTGCTGGTTGGCAAGATTCCTGTGCCAACTGAACAGGTTAAACAAATCACGCTGGCACTTATTTATAAGTTCATGTCAGACATTGATGAGCAGAACAAGGAATGGGGCGGGAAATCATTCTTCAGAGACGAATACGAGCAGTATGCCTGGAAGCGCATCATGGACCACAGCATATCCGCTTTTGAACGGGTGAAACTCTATTCGCAAGGGCTGGAGAAAATGAGCCTGAACGCGGGCATCCCGCAGTTATTTCGGGACATATTCAAAGGTGCATTTTTGCCCTTCCGCGATGCAGCCACAGTTGACCAGTTCCTGAAGGGCATCAATGAATTTGAGTATGAACACAGCGAGGACCTGGGGGACGCCTATGAGTATCTACTGTCAGTGATGGGTGCACAGGGCGACGCAGGGCAGTTCCGCACACCGCGCCATATCATTGATTTCATCGTAGAGGCGGTGGCACCATTGAAAACGGATAGGATTTTGGACCCAGCCTGCGGCACAGCCGGATTTTTGATTTCCGCCTACAAGCATATCCTGAGAGAAAACACCGAAGCGGGTTCGGAGCATGCCGGCAGCGCATTAACTATCAACGAGCGTAAGCAGTTGACCAAGAATTTTATGGGCTATGACATCTCACAGGACCTGGTGCGCATGTCGCTGGTGAACATGTACCTGCACCAATTCCCCGACCCGCAGATATATGAATATGACACGTTGACGAGTCTGGAGCGCTGGAATGATGTTTTTGACTGCATCCTGACCAATCCGCCCTTCATGTCGCCCAAAGGCGGCATCCAGCCGCACAAGCGCTTTGGGATACGCTCCAAGCGCTCAGAGGTGCTGTTTGTGGATTACATCCTGTAGCACCTGACGCCGGGCGGAAAGGCGGGCGTGATAGTGCCGGAAGGTATCATCTTTCAATCATCGAATGCTTATAAGCAGCTGCGCAAGACATTGATTGAGGATGGATATCTTTATGCGGTTGTATCGCTGCCAGCAGGTGTGTTCCATCCCTACAGCGGGGTAAAGACCAGCATTTTGTTAATTGACCGCCGCCTGGCGCAAAGAGCCAAAGATATTCTATTTTTGAAAATAGAAAATGATGGATTTGACCTGGGCGCACAGAGAAATCCCATTGATAAAAGTGACCTGCCAGAAGTACTGGAAATCATTAGGCAGTACAAAATTGGGCTAGCCAAAAATGAATCAGCACAAAAGAAAAAAGAAAACAAACTTGAATTATTAGTACCTAAAGCCAAGATTGCAGAGAGCGGTGATTTCAACCTTAATATTGATCGCTATAAGCAAACCTCTATTTACCTACATCAAAAATGGCCAATGGTGAAGTTGGGGGATATTTGTGAATTAATTGGTGGAGGAACACCCTCTAGGGCGAATAAGACCTATTGGGAAAATGGGTCAATAAGGTGGATTTCAGCAAAACATATTCAAGAACAAAAGATTGTTGGTTACGAGTTAATAACAAAAGAAGCTGTAAAAAAATCATCAACAAATATAATTCCAGATAATGAAGTAATAGTTGTAACTCGTGTCTCTGTTGGAAAAATAGCTCTTACAGATAATGAGTATGCAATTAATCAGGACTTAACTGGATTATGTAGTGATCCTAAGAAGATTATTTCTCCATTTCTATATCATCTTATAAATTACAAAATTGATTATTTAATGCAAAACGCACAGGGATTGGGAGTTAAAGGAATAAGAAGAGATTTCTTGGCAAACATAACAATTTCTCTTCCACCACTTGAGGTTCAGGAGCAAATCGTAGCGGAGATTGAGCAGTATCAGAAGGTGATTGACGGGGCGCGGCAGGTGGTGGAGAACTGGAAGCCGAGGATAAAGATTGATCCGGAGTGGGAGATGGTGAAGTTGGGAGAGGTGTGTGAAAAAATAACTAAAGGAACAACGCCAACAACAAAAGGTTTCAAATTTGAGGAAGAAGGCATAAATTTTATTAAAATAGAATCAATTACAAATTCAGGAAATTTTCTAAAAAACAAGTTTGCTTATATTAATCAAGAATGTGATGAATCATTAAATAGATCAAGAATTAAAGAAGGAGATGTATTATTTTCAATTGCTGGTGCGTTGGGAAGAGTAGCTTTAGTTACAGCAGATATTCTGCCAGCAAATACGAATCAAGCCTTATCTATTATAAGATTGGAAGAAAATTCAAAAATTTCCGAGAAATATTTATTTTACGTATTAAAATCCGATTTAATTCAAAAATCTTTGATTAATTTAAAAGTAGGGGTTGCTCAATATAATCTTTCTCTTAAACAAATTTCAGAATTAAAAATCCCTCACCCACCCATTCAAACTCAAAAAGAAATTATTGATCAAATTGAAGCAGAGCGAAATGTAGTGGAAGGGAGTAAGAAGCTGATAGAAATATATGATGGGAAGATCAAAGAAAAGATCGCGGATGTGTGGGGGGAGGGGAAGATATAGGAGGATAAGATGGCAGATGCATATGTTGTAAGACCAACCGATGGTAAACCTGATGAATTAGATCATCCACTAAAAGAAATCAAAAAAGTAGTATCTGTAAAATGTCCATTATGTGAATATAAAGTCCGTATTTATTACTTGGAGGTTCAAGAGCATTTTATCGATGAAGATATTAAACACTATAAAAAAGAATTGGAAATTGAACATAAGAGATTAAATGGGCACAGAATAAAAAAATAGTAATTCTTATTGATAATGTACCATTTTGGACAATCACCCGAAATGTGCCCGGCAGACAGCTAACAATAGAAGACTCCGTTCCAGATACCGAGATGTATATTTAGGAGAAGATAGGGGAGGTATGGGAGGAGGAGGAAAAATGAGCAGTGGATTTAAAGATATTGCATACAGAATTCTCAAAGAAGCGGGCAAGCCACTTCACAGTAAAGAGATTACAAAGATCGCTCTTGAGCGCGAGTGGCTTATCACTGCCGGGAAAACACCTGAAGCAACAATGAACTCTTTACTCATTGTTGATATTAATAAGAAAAAAGAAAAATCACGCTTTATAAAAGTGGGGCCATCTACGTTTGGATTGAATAAAAAGGTTGCTGTTCCTGAAAAAGAGGTTTATGAAGAACCCGAAAGAGTCTATAAGATTTCAAAGGGCATTTCCCCCAGACAAAAAGGTGGTATTGCTGAAGCAAGAATAGCTGAGCTAATAACACTCTACGGGGACACCACACTTGCCTGCTACAAACCAATTTCTGATGATGAGGGAATTGACTTGATCGTGAAGGAAAAAGGCAGTCAGAAAACAATGTATATTCAGGTAAAAAGCAGATTTGGTGATAAACCGGATAAGGTTTTTACTGCTACAACGAAAACTAGCAGTATAACTGATAATTATCAAATGGCCATTGTGTTTTGCTTTTTTGATACAGAACAAGGCGATCTATGGGATTATTTGTGGTTTGTACCAGCGCCAGATTTTTTGAAAAAAGCTAATAGATTGCAAAATAATACAAATTTGGGTTTTGTTGCGGGAAGAAGAAGGAATGAAGATAATAAATGGGATGAATATTTAATCGATAAGCGCGACCTTGCGAATAAGATTATTGAGCAAATGGGACGGTATTAAAAAGAATTGAGGAATGAATGACTTTGCCTAATTGGAACGTAGAGGATTATTTATTTGAATTCGAACCGATTCAATATACTGGTCGATTGGTTGATGCTCCTTTAATATTTAAAACTGGTAAAGTATTAGGTTTTCTACATGATTCAATATTTTCTGATGCTTTTAAGGCTTTAAAATGTGGTGCGGAATTATCTGCGTTGTTGATGGGATTTTCAATTATTGAATATCTCGCTGGTTATTATACTGGGCGGCGCACAAAAAGTGATGGTTTTATATCTTTTATTAATGCTTATTTTCCGGAAGTATATTCAAAATTCATTGATGATATATATGAACAATTAAGGTGCGGATTAGTTCATAACCTAAGTTTGCAGAATCCATGGAAACCTTCTGAAAATAAATTTAAGATAGAAACTAATTCTAAATCACACTTAAAAAAAGAGAATTCCTTAGTTGTGTTTTCTATCTATCATTTCTTAGAAGATTCACGAAGGGCTATGGTGATGTATTTATATGATTTGGTGATGAAAAAATCTGAAAATCAAGACCTTATAAAAAATTTTGAAAAGCGTTTCAATAGACAAGAGGGTGTTACATCAATAATGATTAAAAGCTAATCGAAAAAATGAGTTTTTTTCTCGATGCAAAGTAACAATAAATAATTAAGCGAGTAAACCCTATCACCAAGTACTTAAGTGTACAATGGGGGGAATGAAGAAAGTTATTATTGCACGAATAAAACGGGATTAGAATGTGGAATAAGCTCAAGAAATTTTTGCGTTCGAACATTTTGTGGTTTGGCCTTAATATCTTGGCCTCATTTTGGTATGGCCCAAAACTTGAAAGAGTTGTTGAGCCACTGGGGGACAAGTTGATAGCGCGGATGGTAACTTTTATATTTAATCCAATATGGCACTTTTGGATTCTGTTCCTGATTTTGTATCTAATTGCATTTTTTATTCTAAATAACCCCAAAAGGAAATTCCCTGTAATTCTGCTGGCGCTCATTCTTCTGCTACCAATTCCTATTATTATTACACTTGGCATCTATGGGCCTGAAATAACTACGTGGATAAATTGGGAAGATAATGGCGAATCCTCCGAGGGTGTTTCCACCCGTTTTTATAACTTAGAGTATTTTGATGGATTTGATATCAATCAGAATCCCAACCTATGGTATTTGTCAAAATCAGAGAATGAATATTACCAATCACAATTATCTATAAATGAAAACGCGTTATGGCTTGACGCACAGATAAAAAGCAGTTTTTACACAGTATGGCGGGATGCCCCCTATGAAATACCCGAGAACTATGCCTTTGAATTTGATGCGACTATTGAAGGTGCACAATCAGCAAATTCTTATTACATCGCATATATGTTTCCAAGAACTCCAGGGGTTAACTATTACGCCGCTAGGTTTAAACAAAACGGAGATATAGAAATAGTGAAATATGCTTGCTTAGATGAAGGCTGTTCTTCCCCCTCAGTTATTTATGAATGTACGGAACATGAACCATTACTCGAAAGGACTAATAAATATCGGATAGAAGCGTTTAACGACAAATATTCTCTTTTCGTAAATGAAAATCGCGTCTGTAAGGATGAAATAATTGAGATCTTTGCAGAAGGGGACATTGGCGTTGGGATATTTGGAGGGCCAAATAGTGCATTTGAGATTGTGTTTGACAACTTCTATTTATATGAAATTACAGAAAGTGGTAATGCAGCTGAGTAAAAAGCCCCTTGAAAATCACGAAGAAAGAATTAGAGAGTAGATCGGGGAGGTATGGGGGAAGGAGGAAAAATGAATTTGTCAAAAATTACTGAATGGATTAAACTACCTCCTAGATATTTAATTCCAATTAGTGTTGTAACTGGAACATTAATTATTCTAGATAAACCTTTATTAAGCTTATTTGGACTATCCAATTTTGTTGAAAAAACTCTTCCATATATTAGCATAATCTTTTTTACATCGACCGCTTTAATTATTACTAGTGTTATTGTTTGTATTATAAATTGGGGAAAAAGAAAGATAGCTAGTAAGAATGAACATAAAAATATTACTGATAGGTTGTGCCACTTAACACAAGGAGAAAAATTAATTTTGCTAGGATATTTTTTAGAAGATTCAAGATCACAACAATTATTGATTGGTGATGGAACAGTAAGAGAATTGGAGAGTTTTGGAATAATTTATCGTTCTTCTAATATAGGTAGTATTGACTATTTTGCATATAATATCCAACCTTGGGTATGGAATTATGTCAAGGAAAATTGGAAAAAGATTTTTAATGAGGGCGATATAAATAAGTATCAAGATTATATCAATCGTTAGAATCAAGATCATATCTAATATATTAAATGTTTAAAAATGGAATATTGATAAAAATTATTTTTCTAAGTAGGTTTTATGATTAAAAATCCTGTTAAATTATTTCAATTACCTGATAAAAAAGCGAGAAATAAAAAAGACTTCACTGAAACCTAATCAGAAAAAAAATATGTACAATGCATCATAATAATAAATCACCAAGTTCCGAGAAACTGCATACCGCAAGCTGCGCATAATTCACAATGCCAAGGAACTGCGAGACATTTCCGCTCTTCCGGGGAATTATTTTGAGAAATTAGACAAGGATCGAAAGGGGCAGTACAGTATCAGAATAAATGATCAATACCGTGTTTGTTTTATATGGTCACAAGGAGATGCATCTAGCGTTGAAATAGTTGACTATCATTAATTCGAAAAATGCAAAGGAGGAAGAAATGACAGCAGTGGAGCAGCGTTCATTTGAACCGCTACAACCAGGAGAAGTATTGCTAGAAGAATATCTAAAACCCTTGGGCATTAGCCAAAATAGACTTGCCCTCAGTATGCGCGTACCGGCTCAGCGAATAAGCGAAATAATTAATGGGAAACGTTCTATTACGGCTGATACTGCAATTCGTCTGGCAAAAGTAATTGGTACGACCCCTGAGTTCTGGCTATCACTTCAAATGGACTACGATTTACAAAAGACAAAGAATAAATTTGGTACACAAATAGATAACGAAGTATTATCAATTCACGCATAAGATTTAAATAAGAAGTTTTCACCTATCCTCGCCTCTCCCAGGGAGCGAGGTTTTTTTAGTTGTTAAGTTATCGTCATCACCCAAGGGGTGCTGCGCATATTCACGCCCTGAATGATTCATTCGTTCTTTAGGAACGAATCCTTTTTATTAAAAAAGTGTCAACTTTTGTCAACTTTTGTCAAGTCGGAGCCCTTTGCAAGAGCAAAGGGCGGAGATACTCCACCTGCGATGGCATCCAGTCATCGCAAGGTGGGGTAAGGTTATCGCTGGGTGGGGTAATATCGCTGTAAGATGAGGCGCGGAAGTCGTTTTCAAAGGGCGGAGACGTGTACAGAGCCTAGCGTGGTATACTCCGCCCTACGCTGCGCGGGGGAGAGGAAATTCTGATTCTAACGGTATAAGAAGAACGCGGTTCTGTTAAAATGATACTGAATTGGGAGATGAATTAAGAATATGCGATTGATAACTTTGTTGACGGATTTCAGCGAGAAGGATGGCTATGCGGGCATCATGAAGGGGGTCATGCTCAGCATTGCCCCACATGCGCGCATTGTGGATTTGAGCCACGATATTTCCCCGCAAAATGTACTTGAAGCTGCACTTCTGCTGGGTCGCAGTGCAGCCTATTTCCCGGATGGGACTATTCATGTGGCTGTGGTGGACCCCGGCGTGGGCACGCACAGGCGCGGGATTGCCGCCCGGTTGGGGGAGCAGTATTTCGTTGGCCCTGATAATGGATTGATGACGCTTTTATATCGAAACGCAAGCTCACAACATAATGAAGTCAAGGTTGTCCATCTCGATCAGCCCAAATATTGGCTGACGCAAGTGAGCCGAACTTTCCACGGCAGGGATATTTTCGCACCTGTGGCAGCTCACCTGGCGAATGGTGTTGAGCTTGATTCATTGGGCAAGACAGTGACAGACCCGGTATTACTTCCAATTCCTTCAGCGGAGTGCACCCAAAGCGGGTGGCAGGGAGAAGTCATCCACAGGGACGCCTTTGGCAATCTTGCCACCAATATCCGTGAAGAGGACCTACCTGGGGACGCTGATATCAGGGTGCATATCAAGGGCAAGCACGACCTGCCAGTAAAGCTAACCTTTGGGGAGCAAAAGCCGGGTGAGCTGGTGGCGGTGATTGACAGCTTTGGCTATCTGATGATTGGGGTGGTAAATGGAAGCGCGGCTCAGTTGCTGGGCGCAGATGTGGGCGAAAAAGTGGAGGTTGTTTGCAGTCCGAAAGCCGCGGGATCACAGGTATAAGCAAAGGATTCTTTGTTGATTAAGTGAAACTGTGTCCTATGGCTCAATCCTTGAGCGAAAGCACTTCTTCCAGGGGGATATCGTTGATGAATACGGACACGCTGTCAACAGTGGAAAACTGCAGCGCAATTTCGGTCAGTTGCGCTTGTATGAGGGGAATGTCGCAATCACCGCCGAAGATCAGGGTACCATTGAGATGAATAAGGGCTTGTCTATTGACGATTTCCAGCTTCTGGATGGTGAGGTTGGAGAGGTAGAGAGCGTTGTAGAGACCTGACTGCCCAAAATACATATCGGGTGCGAGGTTGAGCAGTTCAATTAATGCAGCTCGCAGGACAGCCACAGTTGGCTCGATGGCGATTTCAACTGCAACCAGACTGTCGCCACAGCCGATGAGTTTCCCGGATTGGCCATTATCGCCGGGTGCAACCAGAAAAATTTTCACGGTCTGCGGTTTGGATGGGGAGTCTGTGGCTGTGGGCAGCAACGCAGGGGAGTCAGTGGCTGTGGGTGGCGGCGCGGTGGCTGTTGGCGTAGGTGAGGAATAGCTGGTGGGGAGGGGCGTGCCGGTGGGTTGTGCCGCGGGAATGGCGCTTAATGAACAAGCCAGGGAGCCAAGCAACAGGATGAAGAGTGCAGTAATGATTGATTTTGATGAGTTCACAATTACCTTGGTTTAATCTACGGTGCGGTTGCTGAGTTTGGCGATGGGCGGCATGCTGCTCTTGAAATGGTAGCGGCGCATACGCTCGACTGCTTTTTCCACAAAATCTCTGGCAAAGCCGGCTTTGACGCATTCCTGCGGGGTGCGACGCTCGTTCACCAACAGGTACAGCAGTTTATCCACTTCAGCATAGGTGAAGCCCAGCTCGCCTTCGTCCGTCTGTCCAACCCACAGACCAGCACTGGGCGGTTTTTGAATGATCACTTGCGGAATGCCTATGGCGTGGGCAAGCTGGCGGACCTGGGTTTTGTACAGGTCACCGATGGGGTTAAAGTCGCAAGCAGAGTCGCCGTAAAGAGTGGTGTACCCCAGCAAGATTTCGGTCTTGTTACCGGTGCCGACCACCAAACCCTTGAAAGCGGCGGACTGGTCATAGAGCACGATCATACGTGAGCGCGCCATGATGTTTCCTTTGCGCACGCGGCTCATATCAGGAAATTCATTGATGAACTCATCAGCCATTGCGGTGATGGGGATAGTGGTGGACTGCACGCCGGTTTTATCAATCACCAGCCGGGCATGCTCCAGGGAATCCGCAGAAGAGGTCTTATAGGGCATGCGTACAGCCAGCACGTTTTTCGGTCCCAGCGCTTCCGCCGCCAGGAAGCAGGCGAGTGAAGAGTCCACTCCCCCGGATACACCCAGTAAGGCGCGTTCAAAACCAGCCTGCTTGGTTTCGCTGCGGATGAAGCTGGTAATGGTTTTGCGTACCAGATCAGTATTGATTTCAAGGTTTTTCATTTTTCTATTCCGAATTGGATGTCTGAATTAATTGTGAAATTAATATTACCATAGGCATTTTTTATCAAGAAACGGGCATAGATGAATGCTTGTTTCTTTGTAAAAGCGAGTTCTTAATAATCAATCATGAACCTGCCATTCTGGTAAAACAGCTCATCGTCCACAAGAATCTTTCCGCCCTGGCGCAAATCGCAGATCATGTCCCAATGGATGACAGACTCATTCTGGCTTTTTGTTTCGGGATAGCCGTGACCCAATGCCATATGAAAACTGCCGCCAATCTTCTCATCGAATAAGATTTGACCTGTGAACTGCTGGATGCCTGCATTGGTGCCGATGGCAAACTCGCCCAAAGAGCGTGAGCCGGCGTCTGTATCTAATTTCTTGTGCAGGAATTCCTCGTTCTTTTGTGCGGTGGCTTTGATCACCCTGCCTTTTTCAAACCACAGGCGTACGCCCGTGACCTCGAAGCCCTCATATAGGGTTGGATAGGAAAAAAACACATGCCCTTCAGCGCTGTCCTCAACCGGCGAGGTGAATATCTCACCATCCGGCACATTCGCCGTGCAAGCGCAGTTTGCGAAAGGGCGCCCTTTAATGCTCAGCGTCAGGTCTGTTTCTTGAGCAGTAATGTGCACTTTTTCTTTGCCCTTAAGCCAGTCAATGATCTTGGCCTGGCGTACTGCGACTTTTTTCCAATAGTCGATGGGATGCTTGGGATCAGGCATGCAGGCGTTGTAAACAAAATCTTCGTAATCAATTAAGCTCATGTTGGCGTCCTGGGCATATGCCTGGGTGGGGAATAGTGAGAGTACCCATTTCATTTCTCCCTTGGCTTCGCGCTCCAGCATAATTCTAGAAATCTTGCCTGATACTGCGTAGAATTTTGCCACGTGCTCAGGATTAAATTTTGAAAGCTCTTTGGTATTTTCCTCTCCTAAAATCCTGATGCGAACATCGTAAGTTGCAACCATCTGCTTGAGCTGTTCAAGCAGCTTTTCGTACATATCAGGTGAGCCGTAGCGGAAGATGCTGTCATACCAATTATATGGATAACGCAAGATAAACGGATAAGCGCCTTTTTGCAGGCATTTATCAAAGACAGCCATCATCAATGGTTCGCCGCCACCCTCCCCGTGAATTAATACCTTCTGCTTGGGCTGGACCTCTACTGAGTAATTCACCAGTAAATCAGCTAATTTTTCTATACGTGGATCTTTCATAAAAGATTCCTTTCTTATAGATTGTTCGCCATTCTAATTGTATCTACATTTTTGACCTCTGCGAGCGGCTTTTCCGAAACCTTACTTGATTGATTGAAATGCGTTATAGTAGATTTGTAATAGATGGAGGTCATGATGTTTTTGAAATTGAATTTTTACGGACATGCAGCTCTGGGGTTGGAAGTAGATAGTTATCAACTGTTGGTTGACCCATTCCTAGATGATAATCCTTGTGCCAGCATCAAGTCATCCGAGGTCGCGGCGGATTATATTCTGGTAACGCATGCCCACGGCGATCATTTAGGTGATATTGTTGCAATCGCCAAGCGTACAGGCGCGGTGGTTATTACAGTCTTTGAGATTGCCAACTGGCTGGAAGCGCGCGGCGTGAAGACGCATGCTCAACACCTGGGAGGTGGACATACTTTTCCATTTGGCTATCTAAAATTAACTCTTGCCCTGCATGGGTCAGCGTTGCCAGATGGGAGCTATGGAGGCAACCCCGCCGGTTTCCTGCTGACAAATAAAGCGGGTGAAAGGATTTACCTGGCTGGTGACACCGGCTTGTTCGGCGACATGAAACTGATCGGCGAAGAGGGCATTGACATTGCTGTGCTGCCGATTGGCGACAACTATACTATGGGACCGGCTGATGCCTTGCGTGCAGTCAAATTGCTTATGCCCGGTTATGTAATTCCTATACATTATGATACCTTTGAGCTCATTGAACAGGATGCGCAAGCCTGGAAAGACAAGGTAGAAAGAGAGACAGCGGCTAAAGTTGTCGTGCTTAAGCCAGGCGGCAGCTTTCAGCTTCAGAAAGACAACTGAAGCAGACAGCTATGGTTTGAGAGCTTTTGCCAGTTTTATTTGTTATTATCAATCCCGCTTTTAGCTGGACTGACAGAGTATATTGGATAATGGTAAAGAAACGTAAATTTCATCAATTGAGTATTAAAGAACGCCTGCAGGTGCTGCAGAAGACTGCTGGCATCTCCTTGCAAGACATGCAGGCATTGGGCGGTGCTGCCGGGCTCACTGCTGAGCAGGCAAACTTCATGATTGAGAATGTGGTCGGCACCTATGCGCTGCCGCTGGGCATTGCACAGCATTTTGTGATAAATAGTCGTGAAGTGCCAGTGCCTATGGTGGTAGAAGAACCATCGGTTGTAGCGGCGGCTTCTTACATGGCCAAGCTTGCCCAAGCTGGCGGGGGCTTCATGGCTGAATCCTCTGCACCAGAGATGATTGGGCAGATACAGATATTAGAGGTGGCTGACCTGCCAAAAGCGAAGGCGCATATCCTTGAGCACAAAGAGGAGCTGTTGCAAAGAGCCACACGGGTTGATCCCGTTTTGCAGCGGTTAGGTGGCGGAGCGCGTGATATCGAGGTGCGCATTATTGCTGATTCTCCCATTGGTAGTTTTCTGGTCATGCATCTGATTTATGACGTGCGTGATGCTATGGGCGCTAATGCCGTCAACAGCGCGCTGGAAGAATTGGCACCCTTTGTGGAGCAGATCACTGGCGGCAAGGCGCTGCTGCGCATCCTTTCTAACCTGGCAGATAGACGGCTGGCGAAAGTACGCTGCACTATTCCTGTGGCGGCACTGGCTTTTAAGGATTTCAGGGGAGAGCAGGTGCGCGATGGCATTATTGCAGCCTGGGCTTTTGCAAGTGCCGACCCTTACCGCGCGGCTACCAATAATAAAGGTATTATGAACGGAGTGGACGCAGTTGTGATAGCCACAGGTAATGACTGGCGGGCTGTAGAAGCGGGTGCACATGCCTATGCTGCTCGTGGTGGGCGCTATACCAGTCTGAGCAGGTGGACAAAGGATGAAAATGGTGATGTGGTGGGTGAGCTGGAAATGCCTATGGCAGTCGGTATTGTTGGGGGCGCGACCAAGGTGCATCCGGGAGCGCAAGCTGCGCTGAAGTTGATGGGTGTCAAAACGGCTGGCGAGCTGGCAGAAATCATTGTCTCAGTTGGGCTGGCGCAAAACCTGGGAGCATTGCGCGCGCTTGCAACGGAGGGCATTCAGCGCGGGCATATGGCTTTACATGCGCGCCAGGTGGCAGTATCAGCCGGAGCGCCGTCCGAGTTAGTCGCTCCAATAGCAGAGCAGATGATCAAAGAAAGAAATATCCAAATTTATCGTGCAATTGAAATATTGAAGGATTGGAACCGAAAGTGAAGCCAGAAGCAGAGAGCAAAAGTTCCCTATTATTGAAACCATTGCGCCCGGTGGGTATTATCGGGTATGGGTCGTATATTCCGCAGTACCGTTTGCCTGCAAAGGAAGTAGCGCGGGTGTGGAAAGATTCAGTGGGTGGATTGCCGATTAAAGAAAAAGCCGTAGCGGGGTTAGATGAGGATGTTGTTACGATCTCGATCGAGGCAGCACGTAATGCATTGGCGCGCGCTGAAGTTGATCCTGCTGAACTGAGAGCTGTTTGGATTGGCTCAGAATCACATCCCTATGCTGTCAAACCCAGTTCCACTATCGTGGCTGAAGCCATTGGGGCAGTACCGCATATCCAGGCGGCAGATTTCGAGTTTGCCTGCAAAGCCGGCACAGAAACCGTTGTAGCTGCTATGGGGCTGGTCGGCTCGCAGATGGCGAATTATGCGCTGGCAATTGGAGCTGACACTGCACAGGCAAAGCCGGGTGATGCACTGGAATATACAGCTGGCGCAGGGGGAGCGGCTTTTATCATTGGACCAGCCGAAAACTCACTGGCAGAGATTCAGGCAGTTTATTCGTATGTATCCGACACGCCAGATTTTTGGCGCAGGGCGTATCAGAAATACCCCGAACATGGACAGCGCTTTACAGGCGAACCAGCGTACTTCAAGCATATTACAAATGCAGCTAAGACGCTGATGGAAGCCAGAGGCACGAATGCAGCGGATTACAGTTATGTAGTATTTCATCAACCCAATATGAAATTTCCACAGCGGGTAGCGCGGCAGCTTGGCTTTAAGGACGAGCAGATTAAGCCCGGACTGCTTTCACCCGTGATAGGTAATACCTATGCGGCTGCAATGCTGATTGGCTTAACCGCTGTATTGGATATTGCCAAACCCGGCGACCGCATTCTGGCAGTCTCGTTTGGCTCTGGTGCAGGTTCAGACGCCATGGACATCCGTGTGACTGAATTGGTCGATGAGCGCAAGGACAAAGCGCTTTCTACAGCGGCGTATATTGCACGCAGGATAGAAATTGATTACGCTACTTATGCCCGATTCCGCGGTAAGATTGTAATGAAATAAGGAAAGCGCATGCAAGAAGTGGTTATTGCTGGCATTGGACAAACACCGGTAGGCGAACACTGGCAGCTTTCCTTGAGAAACCTTTCCGCACTGGCTATACGTGAAGCAATAGCAGATTCAGGCGGATTGAAACCACAGGCAATGTACGTAGGCAATTTCCTGGCTTCTGTCGCTTCCCATCAAGCAAACCTGGGGGCTTTGCTGGCGGGTAATGTTGGTTTGGATGGCATTGAAGCAATTTCAGCAGAAGCCGGAGAAGCATCTGGTGCGGCGGCCCTGTGTATGGGCTATCTGGCTGTGAGCTCGGGTTTTGTGAATGTGGCGCTGGTGGTGGGAGTAGAAAAGGTCACCGATGTGGTCGGTCAGGAAATGGAAACACTACTGGCACAATCCAGTGACTACGATTTTGAAGCTGTAGAGGGTTTGACGCCTACTGGTCAGGCGGCATTGCTGATGAACAGCTATATACATCAATATAACGTTGAACGAGATGTTTTTGCTGATCTTGCGATTATTGCTCACGAAAACGCCATCAACAATCCCAAAGCAATGTATCAGCGTGCTATCAGCCGCGAGGCATATCGAAAAGCGCCGGTGGTTTGCGAGCCGCTCAACCTTCTGGATATTGCCCCTTATGCAGATGGAGCAGCGGCTGTAATCCTCACCAGGCGAGAACTAGCACCAACCAATGGCTCTCATCCTATGGTGGAGGTTGCCGGGATTGGTTTTAACACTGATGCTCTGGCGTTGCATGACCGTGCTGACCTCCTGGCATTTGATGCTGTGCGTATTTCCACGCAAGCGGCTTTAGAAAAAGCGGGTGTGGGTATTCAGCAAATGGATTTCTTTGAGACCTGGGATGCGTTCTCGATATACGTTGTTCTTTCTCTGGAAGCGGCTGGTTTTGCCAGGCGCGGAGAGGGATGGAAACTGTTGAAAAATAGCATGCTGAGTCTGGAAGGGGAGCTGCCGATTGCTACTATGGGCGGATTGAAAGCGCGCGGTTTTCCCTTAGGCGCAGCAGGTGTGTATCAGGTGGTGGATGCCGTTATGCAGCTGCGTGGACAGGCAGGTAAGAATCAGATAAAAGGCGCACAAATGGCGTTGGTGCAGGCGCTAGGTGGCTCCGCTGCTAGCTCTGTTACATATGTATTAAAGCGTTTATAAAGAGCGATTTATGATCGCGCTATCTAAAAATTGCCCAAAGAACATTTTACCTGAAGGTTTTCCTAATCTAATAACATTGACTGCCAATACCTATCAATTTATTAATTTGATAGCTTCTGATAGCTTTACTTGCCTAAACTAGGTAGCGCTTAGTAAAAGCTTATTTGTAAAGGAGAATTACTAGTTTATGGAAGTTCCGAGACATTGGCGTTTGAGGAAGCAGCGTTATGCGCTAGTAGGGGAAACGTGTCCGCACTGTGGAGCGAGGATATTTCCAGCACGCGATGTGTGCCCACAATGCGGCGGTGAAGCGAAAGAGTCATTTAAGTTCAGCGGCAAGGGTAAAGTCTTTTCATTTACAAGGATGCACAGCGTTCCGGCTGGTTTTGAACGCAACGCTCCCTATACAGTTGCACTTGTCAAGCTAGAGGAAGGGCCTGTGGTTACAGCCCAACTAACAGATTTAGATGAAAAGGGAGTGAAGATTGGCACGCCGGTAGAAATGGTAACTCGGCGCATCCGCGAGGACGGCGACGAGCGGGGAATGTTGATCTACAGCTATAAATTCCGGCCAGTAATGGCAGAATAAACACTAAATTCGTGCATTGCGAAGTCCGAAACACCTTATGGTGCTTCGGATTTTTTGTTTAATAAGAAAGTAATAACAATCTATTCATTAAGGGCAGGTTTAAAGGATTTCCCCTGCATATTCTCAAACCGGGCAACAGATAAATATTTATACTCTTTTGATGTGGGGTTAAGTTGCGGGGATATTTTTAATGATAAAATTTTGTGAATCTGCAGAAAAATAACATGAAAACAGCATACCAATTTCCGCCAGAGACAATCATTATGTTCGCTGCAGCCATCATTTCTATCCTGCTGGCGATTGTTGTGCTTTGGAAGCGTGTGTCAACCTGGGGTCTCCCATTTGCATTGGCGATGTTGGCGGCAGCAGAATGGCAGTTTTTTAGTGTGCTGGAAATCGGCGCTTTGGACTTGCAAACAAAGATATTGTGGTCAAAAGTTCAATATCCGGGTATCACAACTGTGACACCATTTTTATTGATTTTTGCCAGCGAGTACAGCCGGCGTAACAAGTGGCTGAAACCCCGCAACATCGCATTATTATTTGTTATCCCGGCAATTGCAATAATCCTGGTTGCGACTAATGAATTGCATGGTTTGATTTGGAGCGATATTGTCCCGGCTGCCGAAAGTGTGGGCCAGTATTTGATTTATAGTCACGGTCCATTATTCTGGTTAGTAATCATTCATAGTTATGTGTTGCTGGTGGCAGCCACTTTTCTGCTCATGCGTGCATTTCTCAGCTTTTCCAAATCACAGCGGAGGCAGGTGATTGTTTTAATTGTAGGAACAATGGTTCCCTGGATAGGGAATTTTATTTATATATCCGATCTTTTCCCAATAGAAGGGTTAGATATTACACCGCTTTCTTTTACAGTTACTGGTGTTGTGCTGGCATTTTCTATCTTTCGAAACCAGCTTTTTACAATCATGCCAATTGCTCGTGATTTAATAATTGAGAATTTGCCAGGAGGAACAATTGTTCTGGACGAGCGCGGTAATATTGTGGATATTAATCAGAGAGCATGCAAGTTGATAAATGTGAGTGAACGTAGCGTGGTGGGCAAACAAGCAGTGCAAGTGCTTTCAGATTATCCCAAAATTGTAAAAAGATTAGACAGTATCGCGAACGTAAAGTCAGAAATCCGCTTGGATAAATCAAGGTATGTTGATATACGGGTTTCACAGATTTTTAATCGAAGAAATGATCAGATTGGGCGACTGATAATCCTGCGGGATATTACTGAAAGGAAGCGCCTTGAAAACATTGAGCATGAACAGCGCATTTTTGCTGAAGCGCTCAGCGATACCGCGGCGGCTATAAACAGCTCGTTAGATGTCGATGAAGTGTTTGGGGATATACTGGAGAATTTGGAACGTGTAGTTCCGCATGATGCTGCCAATATAGCGCTGGTAGGCAAGGATGGAATAGTCAGTTTTGTACATACACACGGTTATGAAAAGTTTGGGGCTGAAGACCTTATCAAGCGCCTTCACTTCAACGTCAAAGATTTCCCAGATTTTGTAAGAATTACTGTTGATGGCAAGCCAGCAATTATCCATGATACGAATACAGATCTTAATTGGATTCCTTACAAAGGTATGGAATGGATCAGGTCCTATTTGGGAGCTCCGATAAAAGCCAAGGGAAAATTATTAGGTTTCTTTAATTTAGAAGGCAGTACCCCCAACTTCTTCATCGAGGAACACGCTGAGCGCCTGCAAGCTTTTGCAGACCAGGCAGCTATTGCAATAGAGAACGCCCAGTTGTTCAATGAACAAGCGCAATTGGCTGACCAGATGGCTACCTTGTATGAAATTGGGCTGGCGATCACCTCCGGGCTGGACTTGGATCAGGTTCTGAAAAAGCTGAACGAGCAATGCAAACGCTTTGCTAAAGTGGATTTGTTTTACCTGGCACTATCCAATGAGAAAAACAAGACGATTGAATTTCCCTTAGTAGAATTAAAAGGGAAACAATATCCAATTGATAAGCGCAGCATTAAGAAAAATCCAGGCGTTACGGGATATGTGATAACGAAAGGGAAGACAGTTCATATTGCAGATATCCTTGATCCAGAATCTGAATTTCCAGCAGAACAATTTATCAGCATATCAGGATATATAGGGCATACATATCTGGGGGTGCCGTTGATAATCAGCGGTAAAGTAATTGGGGTTTTATCGATCCAGTCTAGTGCAGTTAATGCTTATACGGATGAACAAATTCGCCTGCTGGAGACTATCGCTGCGCAGGCAAGCATTGCGATTGAAAATGCGCGCTTATATGCCCGTATGGAGGATATGGCTATCACCGATACTCTTACCGGATTATACAACCGCCGTTATATCTTGCAAATTGCCGAGATGGAAATCGCCCGTTCACTGCGCTATAGTAAAGACTTCTCTATGATTATGATGGATATTGATCATTTTAAACTAGTCAATGATACCTATGGACACATTGTAGGGGACAGGGTGCTGAAAGCGCTGGCATTGAACTGCAGTAAGTTATTGCGCGACATTGATATCTTTGGGCGTTACGGCGGTGAGGAGTTCATTGTCCTGTTGCCGGAAACGGATGTGCACATGGCGCAAAATGTTGCCGAACGATTGTGTGAGACGATTGAGGAAATGCGCGTTAAAGGTAGGAGAGGGGGCGTTTCCATCACGCTTAGTCTGGGGGTTGCGGAGCTAAAGGAAACACGGAGTGACCTTGACTCCCTGCTGGACGCAGCAGATAAAGCTCTATATAAAGCCAAGCAGCAGGGGCGCAACCGTGTGGTTGTGTCAGAGTAAAGCCAAGGAAATAAAGCAAAGATATATTTTCTATTGCAGTAATGCGTTGAGAGCTCGTATGAGTAATCGCAAACTAACTGAGGTTTCTACTTTGTTTTGACAGATGCCTTAGAAGATGTTTTTTTCTCAGTAATCTCAATGAGCAGATGCAATCCTTCTCCAAGAGCAGTGATAACAACCCCATGGATGAAGATGCCCGCACCCATTGCTAGTGAAACCCCTGCTGTAATGCGCGGGGTCATGAAGCGGGGAATAATTTGAGCGCTGCCGGTATGTACCATGCTAGCAATGGTGAATACAACTGCGCTGCACATCATAATGATTCCGAGCACGATCAGTACCCAACCAGTGATTCGAGAAATGGTTTTCATAATAGTATTCCTTTTTTTTATTCTACAGCCATGATGTGAAGATAATGACTGCCGCCAGGCCAAAGACTAACAGGAAGAATAAAACCCAGACGGGTCTGAACTGGGGACGAAATCTTGGCCTTAACGGACGAACGATGACGACCGGACGCCTTCTGAACATTTTTGCACCTCATTTGTGGTTATTTTATTGTGAATCTTAGCAGGGGCTTGTTCTTACGAAATTAATTGATTGTAAAAAAGTTGTAAAATCGTAGAAGTGTTATGGGGTTTGATATAAAATTTGGATGGGTGAGGTCTGTCGTAAAAACCGGGATGAAAATTATTTAATGCTTTGAAAGAGAGATACTGATTCTACCTCTCGGTGTTATATATAGAAAACCATTTCAGAAAGAAGGGTAGAAGGAACACCATGAACATACGCATTGTTACTGACAGCACCTGTGACCTTCCGAAGGATATCATCCGCAAACTTGGCATCTCCATTGTGCCCGATTATATCAATGTGGGCGAGCAATCTTTTTTGGATGAAGTTGAAATCACCAGGGAGGAATTTTATAAAAGGTTACCCAAATTCAGCACCTATCCGAAGACATCAGCGCCAGGAGTGGGCATATTTGAAAATGTTTATCATAAGCTTGCGCTGGAAGGTGCCACACATATCGTTTCTGTTCATATAACTAACAAATTAAGCAATCTGGCAAATGTTGCCCGATTGGCGGGAGAAATAGCAAAGAATATAAAAGTAATTGTAATGGAGATTGGGTCCCTATCAATGGGGCTAGGATTTCTCGTGGTAGCCGCAGCTCGGGCTGCTCTGGAGGGATGCAGTGTAGAAAAAATTTTAGAGGTCTTGAAGGAACAAGATTCCCGGACCCATGTTTATGCAGCAATAGATACTCTGGAATTCTTGAAGCGGAGTGGGCGCGTGCCCGGATTGGTTGCAGGGATTGCTGACCTGCTGCACATCCGTCCGATACTACACCTTCATAAGGGAATTATTAAGATAGAAAAAGTGAGGACAGCAAAAAAGGCAATTGAACGCATCATTACACACATTAAAAAATTAGGGCCTTTAGAGGAGCTTGGAGTGATACACACCAATGCAGAACAGAAAGCTCAACAATTTACCCGTTTTCTTCAAAAGACTCTTTTTCTAGATTATGATCCCTGGATTGTTGAAGCTACGCCTATCATAGGTGTGCATACCGGCCCGGGAGCAATTGGACTGGCTTGTATAAAAGCGAAATAAGACCATTTAGTTACCAGAAATGAGATACAAGCCCTGGGGTTTTAGTCCAGGGCTTGTTTGTTGGGAAGAGCGGCTTATTCGATTGCCAGGTGTATTTCCGTAAGCAGGTCTTCAGGCTTGGTCTTTTGCTTGTCCTTCAAATAAACCTCATAGGGAATCACATCGCGCAGCTTCAAGCCGCTGGCGGACAGCCAGTCACGATAGATGGCATTCCAGGTTTGCCAGAGAGTTTCGTATGGTCCTTTATGCAGAAAAATGGCGTACTTACCTCCCAGGATAGTTTGTATTTGTACCTCGCCTTCTGGTTGAATGTCAACACCTTCTTTCAACACAAATCCGCCATCATAGCGGCATTCTTCAGGAGGTGTCAGGTTGAGATCATCTGGGTAGATGCTCAAACAAACTCCCACTTTGCTCCATAAATTATTTTTGGTGAGGTAGCTGCATAGGACATCAAAAGCCGCGGGAGTCTCATAGCCGATCAAAAGTGCGATCTCGGTTACGGGACGTTGAGTGTAGAGCAGCTCTAAACAGCCTTTCTCCAGGCGCAGACGGCGTGTATATTCACCCAGCGTCTCGCCTACAAAAGCTGTGAATATGCGGTGGAAGTGAAAACGGGAGAAACCAGCGATGTCTGCCAGTTTCTCAAGCCGGATTGGTTTACTAAGGTGGTGCTGGATATATGCGACCATTTTATTGATTTGTTGACGGTAAACTAGCTTCTGTAGGTTTTTGCGCATTTAGGACCTTGTTTCCGGTATGAGGGCATGGTCTTTTATAGCATGGTAATGCTATTCTCGCTATTCCAGGATTGCTGTATTGATCTTTTATTCTGTAATAAAAGCCAGCAAATTTAATTTCAAGGTAAAATAGGCACAACTTATTTTTGAATAGCGGATATGAAACTCTGTTGATACTAATAAACTAAGGAGAAATATGAAAAGGACTGAAGCTTATCGAGAATTGGAGGAGTTGATCGGCATCGAAAAAGGATTGTTGAGTAATAGCAAGCCAATTAAGGATGTTGAAGAATGGGATTCAATGGCGATTATGAGTTTCATTGCTTTTGCCGAGGAAAATTTTAGCATTGTTGTGGAGGGTGATCAGGTTCAGGAAGCAAAAACATTTGGAGAATTGTTTGATTTGATAGGGGACAAACTTGAATAGCTTAAGAACCTAAATATGAAATTTGGGTAAGAAAGTTAACAACTTGACCAAGCAAATTGGCCTAAATATTTTTGATTGATAAAGAGGGAATAATCATGATTAATCCGATGTCTCTTGAAGGGAAGCGTGTAATCATAACGGGAGCGTCTTCTGGTATTGGACGTGCCATAGCGATCTTTTTGAGCAGGTTAGGAGCCCAAGTTATTTGTTCTGGAAGAAATGTAGATCGTTTGAATGAGACTTGCTCACAATTAGAAGGCAATCAGCACGTAATTGCGCCATTTGATTTGCAAGAAACAGAAGAAATAGGCAAGTGGTTTAATTCGCTTGTAGAAGAACATGGCAGATTACATGGCTTAGTGCATTCTGCAGGTGTGCAGTACACTCTTCCACTTCAATTACAAAAACCACAGAAATTCGAAGAACTAATAAAGACGAATACGGAATCGGCGCTTTTTTTAGCGAGAGCGTTTCAAAAAAATTCGATGAAAGATAAAAAAGGTGGTTCCATTGTGTTTATTTCCTCGGTAATGGGACGGGTGAGTTTGCCGGGCATTAGTGTGTATTCGCTCAGCAAATCAGCATTAGAGGGCTTAGCTCGTTCATTAGCGCTGGAGCTTGCTCCTCGTAATATCCGCGTGAGTTGCGTTGCTCCAGCTTATATAAGAACGCCGATGCTGGATAAGTTAATGAAAAAATGGAATGAGACCCAGATTAGGCAGTTGATTGACAGGCATCCTTTGGGTTTGGGGGAGATGGAAGATGTTGCTAATTCAGTGGCTTTTCTTCTTTCGGATGCAGCCAGGTGGATTACAGGAATAACCCTGGTTGTGGATGGTGGATATACCGCGCAGTAAATGGAGGTTTATATGAGGAAGGCGCAGATAGCTGCAATTGATTATTATTTACCTGAAAAAGTTGTTGATAATGAAGAACTGTCAAAGTTATTCCCAGAATGGTCACCGAAAAAAATATTTGAAAAGACTGGTATTCGAAAGAGACATATTGCTGCGGAGAACGAAACGGCTGCGGATTTGGCGGTGAAAGCGGCAGAGAAGCTCATTAAGGAAGGAAAGTTTAGTGCTGATGAGATTGATATGGTCATTTTTTGCACACAAAGCCCCGATTACCCTTTGCCTACTTCTGCCTGTTTAATCCAGGAGCGTTTAGGTATTCCTCAATCAGCAGGCGCGTTTGATTTCAATCTTGGGTGCTCGGGATTTGTGTATGGCCTTTCTCTGGTGAAGGGATTAATTGAAACAGGCTCTGCGAAAAATGTTCTATTAATGAATGGAAACACATACAGCAAGCACATGCATCCGATGGACAAGAATGTGCGTACGATTTTTGGTGACGCAGGAACAGCCACTCTGATCAAAGCAGTGGATATAAATCAAGCAGATATTGAATTCATTGGACCTTTTGTATACGGTACAGATGGGGCTGGTGCGGAGAGCTTAATTGTAAAGGCTGGTGGTGCTCGTCATCCGTCTATAGAGAAAGCAGAGATAGAGAATGGTAACGACTCAAAAGGAGGATTTTCCCCAAACTATTTGTTCATGGATGGGCCGTCCATATTTTCTTTTACCCTTAAAGTAGTGCCAAAGATGATCAAGTCGCTTCTTGAAAAGACAGGTTTCTCCAAGGATGATATTGATATGTTTGTGTTCCACCAGGCGAATAAATTTATGTTGGATTATCTACGCAGACAGTCGAAAATAGATCCGGAAAAATTTATCATTGATTTAGAGGATATCGGAAACACAGTTAGCTGTACTATTCCAATCGCCCTGGCGCGTTCTGGCTTAAAAAGATTACTTAAGCCATCTATGCGTATTGCAACTGTCAGCTTTGGAGTGGGTTTATCCTGGGCTGCCGGTCTGGTAAAAGTTTCCTGGGTGTAATAAGTATCGAAAATGATTGAATTTGCTTTATTATTTCCTGGTCAGGGTTCTCAATATGTTGGCATGGGATTAAATTTATTTGAGAGCTATCCTGTTGCAAGAGAGGTTTTCAATGAAGTAAATGATATTATGGGAATTGACCTTAAGAAAAAATGTTTTAAAGGGCCCAGGGAAGTTCTTAATGAAACGCATAATGCCCAGCCAGCAATCCTGACCGCCAGCTATGCAGCATACCAAGTAATAAAAGAGAATTGCGACTGCACATTTCAGCCACAGGTATTGGCAGGGCACAGCCTTGGAGAATATACTGCGCTTGTGGTTTCAGGTGCTTTAAAATTTCAGGATGCAATCAAGTTGGTGCGTGAACGTGGGCGGTTGATGAAGGAAGCAGGCGAACAAGCCCAAGGGGGTATGCTGGCAGTGATAGGCGCAACAAGTGAGCGAGTTGATAAACGTTGTCAAGAGATCGCGAAGAGCTCGGGATTAGTTCTTTCAATAGCAAATGACAATTGTCCAGGGCAGGTTGTAATATCCGGGCACATTAAAGCATTGGAAGAGTTTGAAAACAATTATAAAGAAATCGGCGGGAAAATGATTAAACGTTTGGCAATTAGCGTTGCGTGTCACACGACTTTAATGGGGCCTGCCCAGGAAGAATTTGATATCTTTCTAGAAGAGGTCTCATTAGAACGAGCCGAGGTTCCCGTTTATGCAAATACAACTGCAAAGCCAATTACATCACCAGAGGATATCAAATCTGAATTACGGCAGCAGCTGTGTGGACCTATTAAGTGGCGGCAGTCAATCCAGAATATGCATAATGAAGGAGTGGATTACTATATTGAAGTGGGACCGGGAAAAGTATTAAGTGGTTTGGGCAGGAGAATTATTCCTGGGAGTAATGGTATTAATTTTGGTAAATGTGAGGAATTAGAAAAGGTCTGTGAAATCATATGTGGACAGTAATAGTTTGTTTTTACTGCAATCGACAGGTTTTCATTTCCACTGTTATAAATGATGGAGGTTAATAATTGATTGAGGGTATGCAGGAGAAGAAGGCAAAGGTCATCGACTTATTAAAACAAGCCGGAGTGAATTCCGGCGATATTGTATTAGTACATAGTGATTCCACTTTAGCAATGAAACTGAGCGGTGCTGAGAGTTGGGCGGAAGCTTTGCAGTTTCTTCAGTCATGTTTTGAAGCCGTGTTAGGGGAAAGCGGCACATTGATAGTGCCCACATTCACCTATGATTTTTGTAAAGGGAAACCCTATAATCATCTGTCTACTCCTTCTACAGTAGGGTTTTTTACTAACCACATTCGCCGTAATCCGCATGCCGTTCGTTCTTTTCACCCGATATTTTCATTTGCAGCGATAGGCGGCCAGGCGCATACGATTTGCGATAAAGTCAGCAAATCATCTTTCGGGAAAGATTCAGTCTTCGATCGTCTTTTTCATTCAGATTCCAAGCTATTATTTTTTAATACAACCTTTGATTATTGTACTTTCATTCATTATGTAGAGCAGCAGATGAATGTTGACTACCGCTATAAAAAATATTTTACCGGTGAAGTGTTCGATGGGATTAAAAAATATATCGATACGTTTGATTTTTTTGTGCGTTATCTTGATAGAAACGTCACCGTTGCACTGCAGCCAATGTCACAGAGATTGCTGCAATCAGGTTGCATGAAACAGGTTGAAGTGGATGGTGGGGTTATCTTGCAGGTCAAGTGTCAAGATGTTTATCGTGAAACAGCCAAGGTGTTATGTGAAGACCCCTATTTTTTAATTGAGAAACCACCTAAGGAACTGAAAGTTATTGTTCATCAAGAGCGTTCAGGTTCAATAGAGAAAAAAGATGATTTAAAGCAAATATTTAGAAATGGCAGGTTGAAGAAAGAAAAAAGGAAAATCAAGGATACTGTCGCAGAAATATTCCCTCTGAACCGTGCATTGGTTTCTGAAGGTATAAATCGAGCATTTGAGTTCATCAAGGAGGATCTTGAAGGAATTGGAGAATTTTGCCTTGAGACGTATCGCTCGACATATCCAGTATGGACATGGCGTATCCCTGAGCGCTATGTTGTAAATGAAGCTTATTTAGAGACACCAAATGGGGAAAGGGTGATAGATGTAAAAAATAATCCTCTTCATTTGGTCTCATATTCGATAGCAATAGATAAAAGCATATCTTGGGCAGAACTTGAGCCGCACCTGCACTACTCAGAGAAGCGCCCGGGGGCTATTCCCTGGGAATTTAAATATTATGAGCGTGGTTGGGGTTTTTGTCTCAGTAAAGACTTATTTGAGAAATTACCACGTGATGTGGAATACCATGTTGTGATTCGGTCAGTATTTTCGACTGTCCCGGAAAAAGGATTGAAAACTGCTACGTTGATGGTTAATCCTGAAGGGGATCGACAACCAGATAACGGAGAAATACTCATCTGCACGCATGTATGTCATCCAAATCTTGCCAATGATGATGCTTCAGGTGTAGCTGTAGCTATGGAAGTAGCAAAAAGATTGAAAGAAACCCCTTTGCCTGCTGGTTCAATGGACATTCGTTTTCTTTTCTGCCCGGAAACGATAGGGAGTATTAGCTATTTTAGCCAGCATGAGGAAATAATTCCGAAAATAAGGGGAGGGATTTTTATCGAGATGGCGGGCAATAATAACCGAATAGCATTGCAGCGCTCCCGGCAGGATAGTCACCTGATTGATCGTATAGCGAGAAAGGTGATCAAAGAGCGGGATAAAAAATACTTTGAGGATGGATTCCGTAATGTAGTTGGCAATGATGAAATGGTCATTAATGGGCCTGGAGTGAATATCCCGTGTATATCCATAAGCCGCTGGCCATATGATGAGTACCATACAAGTGATGACAATTTGGATATTATTCGCGAGAAAAAATTAGTTGAAATGGCCGATATTGTTGAAGAGATTATTCGTATTTTTGCAACAAACTATGTGCCAAAGCGAAAGTTCAAAGGCCCAATCTTTCTCTCGGGTTATGGTTTATGGGTTGACTGGAGGGTTAATAAACCATTGAATTTGGCTTTAGAGAAAATATTTCTCAGGTTTGAGGGGGATCGTTCCATCTTTGAGATTGCGGAGGAATTGGATTTAGACTATTGGGAAATCCGCGAATATATTGAAAAATTTAAGACAAAGGACCTCATTGATGCTTTGCCGATTAAATGAATCAGCACCAGCCTGCAACTCTCTATTGCTTAAAATTACATAATTGTAATAAATTGATATCTTATAAGGGGTTTTAAGGACACCTTTGGTAAGGGTTCCCTAGAATAAGACTAATAAAAAGAAGACAAACACATAATTCTCTTTACTAGTATGGGATTTTCTGTATATAAAATGATGTTTTTTGGTATTGGTCTGGCTTTTTATTAATCATGAACTTTAAATGTTTTCAGGATAAAGCTATTCTGTCGGCAAGAGTGCTTTCATAGAATATCAGGGTAAAATCGCAGTATGGCGAGTTCCTATTGAAAGCAATATTCTATGGAGGATGTGAGTGACCATAGCTCAAGTGCTGCCATTTGGTGCAGAATAAGCTGGAGCGTGAGCAAAGGAGAGTAAATATATGAAAGAAATCCAATATTTATTCATATTAATCGCGCTGATAGGTCTTTGTCAGTCATGTATAGTCCAAAATGGGGTTGATGACGAGTTTGAAAAGCCGGTTAGTTCGCAGGACCCCACCCCTACGCTTTTTGTCTTTGATGAAGAAAAATACACACAAGGCGAAAATGCTATTGTTGAGAAAATCGACGTCTATTTTTTAGAATCATGGCCGCTGCAGGTGAGCGTGGCGGTGCATGGCTACCTGCCCGACGGATGTACACAGATTTATCAATCTGAATCTTTGCTTGCAGGAAATGAATTTACAATAAGGATAGTAACAATACGTCAAAAAGATGTAATGTGCACTCAAGCGCTGGTTCCTTTTGAAGAGTATGTGCCCCTTGATGTGTACGGCCTGCCAGCAGGTACTTATTATATTGATGCTTATGGAAAAAGTGCAGATTTCACTTTTGATGTCGATAATGCATTAATGACAACGGGCGATGAATAAATGGCAGCAGATGTGACCCGATTATCGAAGTTGGTCAGGGATTTCCTGTTATTGATCTTGGTGATATCAATATTGTCAGCATGTGATAAATTACCTTTTGGGGAGATACTTTTTACAGAAGAAAAGTCAGACGCTGTCCAAGACACTCAAACCCTCTTTTGGGACAATTTTTCGGATTCAAACAGTGGCTGGGATCACATGCAGAGTGAAGCCGGATCAACTGATTATGAGGATGGGGCTTATCACATAGTAGTGAATGAAATCAATACAGATTATTTTGCCACACCCTATAAGAGCTTCTCAAATGTGCGCATTGAGGTGGACGCTACAAAGATCAGCGGGACTGATGATAACAATTTCGGCATCATCTGCCGCTATCGAGACGAGCAAAATTTTTATCTTGGACAAATCAAAAGCGATGGATTTTTCGGGATTTTTAAAGTTAAGGATGGAGAATATATCCAGCTGGGTGCAGATATGATGCAGACATCAGATTTGATTAATCAGGGCGATGCGACCAATCATTTGCAATTAGATTGTGTGGAGCAAAACTTAGGATTAACAATCAACGGTACCCAACTTATACTAGTCCAGGATGCCGAGTTCAGCGCTGGTGATGTGGGGTTGCTGGCAGGGGCATTTCGAACGTCCGGAGTACACATTGCGTTTGACAATTTTGGAGTATATCAGCCGTAAAGTAGGTTAAAGTTTGGATCAAATATGGTAAAGATAAAATTTCACACGTGCATATTCCCCATTATCATATTAGCGGCTTGCCAGCCATTTGTACCGACCGGTAATACGCAGGTCGTTGTTGAGCAAAGCCCGACTTCGCCACCCACTGCAACCATCTGGGTCACTATCGCTCCGGACGATCTTCCCACTGTAGCACCAACACCGACTGCACCACCGCTGCAATTTAATCCTCAAGGATGCATTGCGTTCCAATCGGAAAGAGATGGCAATCTGGAGGTCTACGTAATCAATGCAGATGGTTCCTTTTTAAGCCGTTTGACCAATAATCCAGCTGTGGATGTATTTCCTGCCTGGTCGCCAGATGGCGAGCAACTTGTTTTTGCTTCTGATAGAGATGGCGATCCAGAGATATATGTTATCAATACTAATGGCTCCAATATCAAAAGAATAACTGACAACCCGGGGAATGATGCATTGCCAGCTTGGTCACCGGATGGAAAAAGGATCGCCTTTGTATCAGACCGAGATGGAGACGATGAGATATACGTGATGGGTGCTGATGGCAAAAACCAGAAGCAGTTGACTGATAACACATCAACCGATTTATTCCCCGACTGGTCGCCGGATGGTGAATGGATCGCTTTTGCCTCTAACCGGGATGTCAACTTTGAACTTTATATGATGACAAAAGATGGGCGTGAACTTCAGAGGTTAACAGATGGTTCCGCGGATGATACCTACCCAGCCTGGTCGCCAGACGGCAGCCGTATTGCCTTTGTGTCAAACCGAAGCGGTTTTGCAGAAGTATTCGTTGTGGATTTAGGCAGTGATACAGTCACACAGCTTACCAAACTTGATGCCACCAGCGAAATCCCCACCTGGTCCCCGGATGGCCGTCATCTAGCATTTGCCTCAAATTTTGAGGGTGATCGGGGGATTTATATAATCGACGTAAATGGCATCGGGTTACAGAGTTTAACCGATTCACCATTGGGCGATTTTTACCCGCGTTGGTCACCGCAGGTGGAATTCATGTTGGAAGAAATCCATGCGCCCACGGTACCTCCGTAGTTCACCTGAACCGGATAGAAACTCATAGCTATTTGTGCATAAAATTAAGGACATATATATTTAGGTAAGAGAGAAAGAATGACATGCCAAGGTAAGGCTCCCCTAAAATAGTACCAACGATAAGTAGACACAACTGGTAAAAAAGGAGCCAAATATGAAAAGGAGCAGGTACAGCGAAAGCCAAATCATCAAAATCCTCAATGAAGGAGAATCCGGGGTACCGATCACGGATATATGCCGGGAACATGGAATTAGTCGATCCGCCTACTACAAGTGGAAATCAAAATATGGGGGTATGGACGTGCATGAGCTGAAGCATTTGCGGGAATTAGAGACAGAAAACCGAAGGTTGAAACAAATGTATGCGGAATTGAGTTTAGATCACAAGATATTGAAGGACATAGTAGCAAAAAAGCTGTAAAGCCCGACGCACGGCGCAAGATGGCCAACTATGCCATCGAAGCACACCAAACCAGTGAGCGTCGGGCTTGCCGCTTGGCTGCTCTCAGCCGAAGTGGTTACCGGTATGTGAGAAAGAAACCCAATGACGATGAGATCAAGGGCAAGCTTGCCCAGATAGCTAAAGATCATCATCGCTGGGGGTTCAGGAAGATGGCGGCTTACCTGAGAAAACAGGGAAATCAATGGAATCACAAGAAAGTGTATCGCATCTACTGTGAAATGGGACTGAATATACGAGTGAAACCCAAAAAGCGGCTTCCAACCCGGGATCCTCAGCCATTGATCCAACCTGAAAGGGCCAATGCGTGCTGGTCATTGGATTTCATGAGTGATAGTCTGGATAATGGACGGGCATTTCGCACATTCAATGTGCTGGATGATTTCAATCGTGAGGCATTATGGATTGAGATTGACCTGTCCTTACCGGCAGCCAGGGTGACCAGGGTATTGGACATGCTGGCAGTATGGCGGGGATATCCTGCCCAGATCCGGGTGGATAATGGGCCAGAATTCATCTCCCATCATATGGCTGCATGGGCAAGGAGACATGCAATTCAGATTCATTTTATTCAACCTGGCAAACCCGCTCAAAACGGGTTTGTTGAGCGCTTCAATCGCACGTATCGCGAAGATGTGTTAGACGCGTATTTATTCAATTCGTTGGATGAAGCCAGGAGGATCACATTTGAGTGGTTGCAGGAATACAATTCCATTCGTCCCTATGCTGCTTTAGGGAATAAAACCCCTTATGAATTTTCTTCTAATCTCGAAAGTGTCTACTTATGAGTGGTACTAAATTTGGGGGCTTGACACCAAAATTGCCTCTTAAGCCAGGTGGACTTTTATCGATGTCCACTTAAGCTGAGGATTATGACACAAAGCACTGGCTGCATCCGTTATTATGGGTAGACTATAAGGAGAAAAAGTGATCCATCAAACGAGCACCTCAATCTTGTTAGCTATACCACTGTTGATAATAGTTATCATCAGTGGCCGCTACTGGATAGATTACAAAGATATTAGCAACGGCAGAAAAGTAAAGCAGAATATTCTATACAACAAATTCTTTTTATATTTAATAGGTTTAGGCTATTTCTGTATCTGGCCGTTCTGGATTATAGGTTTACTCTTCCTGTTTCTGAATGAGTATTGTACTGTTTTCGATTTTATGTTTTTTTCAACCTCTTATGGTCTTGTCATACAAGTCATCGGATTCTTGGTATTTTATATTGGAACAATGACGTTGAGCTGGGCAATCAATGTTGCTGGTAAGTACTTACGTCCATCGATCGCGGGTGTATACAAGGAACATAAATTAATTCAAAAAGGACCATTATCAATCGTGAGGCATCCATACTACGTATCTTATATCTTCATTCTCGTCGGGTTAAGTTTAGTGCTGCTGACGTACTGGCCATTAATTCCCGCTCTATGTGTATTGATTGGGATATATCCAACGGCAAGAACAGAAGAAGGTATGTTAATCGAGCGATTTGGGGATGAATATATCAAGTATAAGAATAAAGTTGGTATGTTCTTTCCAAAATTATTTTGATGGGAGATTAACATCGGTAATGTGACATTTTCATCATTACTGCGTTTACTAGGATAGAGATTAAATAGCCACTTTTCTACAGATACACTTATCTGACCATGAGCGCTTTCGGCAGGTGCTGGTGGAACAGTTCGGAGAGCGTCATCCAGACATAGGAATTTTTACGAAGCCGGTGTAAAGATGAATGGCTTCTATGTGAATGTTGTCAGTATTAGCATAAGGTAGCGCATATTCATGGATATTGTCTTGAAGTCAGTTATGAGGGACAAGAAGAGCCGATTATTCTATATATTGATGTATTCAACTTCGATCAATCAAATGCACCACAGGGGTTCACTTGCGGTTCACAGAATGAATAATACCGTGCCAGTGCTTTGGCGCGTTACCAATGATTCCAATGAAGTGGCTGGCTTACTTTTGCAGCAACTAAATGATGCAAATGCCGTATAAGTATGTAGAGGTAGAATCATGGAAATGAAACGGTTGTATAGAAGCAGAGATAATGTCATGATTGGGGGTGTGTGCAGCGGTCTGGCAGATAATTTAAATGTTGACCCAACCATTATGCGCGTAATTTTTGCAATCTTGTTTTTTGCCGGGTTTGGTGGGCTGATTATTTATATTGTATTATGGATTATCGTACCCCTGGAACCACGTGCTAATGAATCGGTGGTTGATGTGAATGTTGGACCCCCCAAGGAATTATCAAATAAAAAAGAGGAGTCGAAAAAAACTAAACCCACAGTTAAATAACGGGCTTCCATCAATAGCATTTCCTAAAAGGTGTAGAGTTGGAATCGACAAAAGAAAAAACCCACATTGCGGGTTTTTTTTAAGATAAATTGATATTTTTTTGAAAATTTGATATATCATTAAGAAAATCCTCCTGGAGGTAAAGATGCAAAAGCGTTTAGTGGTTACCATGTATATTGTTTTGATTCTGATTTCTGTGGTTGCCTGCAGCATTTCTCTTGGAAAAGAAGAACAAACTGACCAGCTTTCCCAACAGCCGGAGCCAATCCAGGAAGTGCACCAGTCGGAAGATGAACTCACATCAGTACCGGATGTCAGCTATGAAGGCGTTAGTTTTTCTTATGATGATGCCCTGGCTAGCGAGGTGGTAGTGGAGAATGTGCCCGCCAATCCCCCAGACGAGATGAATACGGCGTCATGGGAGGTATGCCCAGCGCACATAAAATTCCATTTCAATGGTTATCCTTTAAGCAACAGGTTCTTTGATCCCCATATTATCATTTATCCAGTAAATGAATACAGACAGATGAGCGAGCCGGCTGGACAGACCATTGATGATTTGCAACAGTATTTAGTTTACGGCAGCACGAATGAGCATATGCTCTTCTTGCCGCCCTATAATGCAGCGCAGATAATGAATTCCAATGTGCAGCAGATGGAATTCCAGAACGGGGAAGGCGTGCGGTTCTTAACCTTGCACGGCCAATGGATCCCACCGGTTAATAATCATGAGATTGTGTACACATTCCAGGGAATTACTAATGATGGTGAATATTATGTTGTTGCTATTTTCCCAGTCTCGCATTCGAACCTGCCAGATGATGATTCACTGCCGGATGGAGTAGATCATGCGACCTGGTCAGAGATGGCATCGGATTATGTTGTTGATCAAGTGGAAATGCTCAATGCCCAACCATCGAACAGCTTTATCCCTGATTTAGGTTTGCTGGATGCACTTATGCAATCGTTGCTTATAGAATAAAAGGTTATGGTCGTTTGCTAGATAGGGGCCGGAGCTTGGCTCCGGCTCTTTTCATCTACTCAGGTTGCGGGCTTGTTCTTGCAGGGTTTTATCTTCAGCAGATGTCGCCTTAATGGTTATACCGTGCGGAGTGGGCTGGCCGCTTTTATTAACATGCACAAAAGTAATGAAGCCATAGAGCAGAAGTTTGTCATGTCGCAGTGCCTGTATATATGCCACTAAACTAGTTTTCCCCGTCAATACAATTTTACTTTCCATGTGAAGAATTTCACCGCGACGGACTGGCTCGGAGAACTGCATGCCGTGGATCTTCAGGCAAACGATATTCTCAGGATTGGTCAGCTTTGCAGCAGCGATGAATCCTGCTTCTACAAACCATTCGGCAGTCCTGCCGGCATAAAGTGTTCCGTGGTGGTTTAAGTCCTCGCTTTTAACTAGGTGGTTTGTGCACTGGGGTTGAATATTCATGGAATAGACCTTAAATTATTTTTCTCGAAGCTACATTTTCTTCTCGGGTTTGTAATAATGATATCAAATTATTCGGCAGATTACCTTGAAAAAAAGTACAGAGCAAGAAACGATTGGGAAAAACAGCCCAAAGAAAATACCTCTTAGAGTTTTTTCCATACTTGAGAGGAAAATAGAGGTGGTTTATTAATATTCATGCGGTGGGCTAGTAAAGGTTTTATTTTTATCTATTTGTATGCAATATTGACGATTAAATGCAAATTTAAAAGGGAGTTAAGCAACATTTTTGGAATGGGAAAAATTGCAGATTTCTGTGTAAATATTCTAAACTTTTTGATTTGTGTGATGTGCATATTAATATTGGATACTGGTTGCTGACAGGTATTATTCTCACAGACATGAATGAGTTTTTTCCCTTTGTTAAAGTGATTTTCCAAAAGAGGAATATGGTTGATTGCTGAACTGCCTGCAAACAGGGATTTAAAAAGTCGAGAGATTTTTTATTCAATTATTTGTGCCTAAGGTATGTGCGCGTAGCTTATTGGTGTTTGCAACCTGTTAGCAAAACTTGAAAACTGGACACCTATAAACTTCAAAAGTGGACTCGGAATTCATGAAGTGGAAGAGATACTGAGTGAACCATTTTGTCATTCCACCAAATACGAATGTTCATAAGCTGCATT
>DUED01000005.1 GCA_011176685.1 Anaerolineae bacterium | reverse complement strand
TTGCTTATTTGCTAAGCATCGACTAATTTCTTCTCGTTCTGTATTTGTTAGGTGTTTATATTTTCCTTTTTGCATACGAATGATTTTAGCTCCTCATCCGTTGCACTAAATGTCTGAATTAACATTTAAATAATAAGTTTTTATTTCTACAAACTCAATTTCGCTTTGCTGTTGATTCCCTGCCACTCAAATTTATAGTAAAACCGATTCTGCTTTTTAATATCAGATGATTTTATTTTTTTTATCCAATCCTCAGTCACATCTTGTGCAATTTGGAAAGTCTCGGTAATAAATGCTTCCCTTTCACGCTTTGAAGCATTAATCAGCCTCCTCTCCACTTCAATCCATTTCAATTCCAAACTGTCCCTTTCATTTCGATATTCAGATATTCTATTGGAATAATCTTTCATCACTTCTCTATGCAATATTTCATGACGCCACCAGAGACTTGATTGATCAAAATAATTATTCGGTTTTGGTCCCATATTAGGTAAATCCACATCGATCCACAAGGGCTTAAAAATACCTGTACATGGCGCAGATGTCCCAGTGACCCAGTATGTGTCCCCATCTTGTGATAAATGCGCAATAAATGAGCCCACAGATTGACTTGTTCGTATGGGACCAAATCCTTTATGCATGCAAATGGACCATTCAACAAGCGATTTGTCAGGTCGCCAATTACTGCTATCTGTTCCATGGGATCGAAGCAACTTTATCATTGACTTTATATTTATCTTGCTTTTATTTCGCTTTAAAAAAGCCATTGAACACTCTCTCCGTTCTCTACCCTTACTGAAATGTGTAAAGAGATAATCAGAATAAGATCTTGAAAAACTGAAGTCCTTCTTGCTTCGGCACCATTTTCTTTCTATTGCAACCTTGACCAAATCCTTTGACACAAAATCCCAATTGTTGGTAATCGATAATGCATTTGAAATTGAATAAAAATCCTTGATTTTTAGAGCAGCCCAATGTCTTCCGACAGTTTCTAAAACCCATGCCTCCTTTCGATCAGCAATCAAATAACTATTATGATAATAAAGTTTATGCTCGTAACTGCAATTTCCGCTTTGACTATATTTTTCTAAAAGCAAGACAATAGTGTCTAAAGCACCCTTAGCATCACTGGCTCGCTCCAATGCTAAACGCAGAAAATCCATTCCAATCAAACCAGGTTCTTTACCATAGGGAACTTTTGTAAATACTGCCTCATTTCCAATAACAACACCATGTTCATTTGCCCCCATTTCCGCTCCCCAAATCCAGAAAGGCTTTGCTAACAAAACCGCATAAGTATGCTCAACCTGTGGAATCTCGATATATGTACATTTAACATTACTTCCCGCTTTGTAATCAGTTGCGGGAATAATTTTGATAATATGGGCTTCATTGGGCTCCCGGTCTGAATTTTTTGCAAATAGAACAGACCCATCTTTCGTGACATTCGGTAACGCCACCATGGTATCGCACATAATTATCCTCCTGGTTTTTTTATTTTAATAATAGAAATTACCTCATTCACAACTTCATCAAACGTTTTCCCATCTGTATTGATAATGTTTGCATCACGTGCTGGCTTTAGAGGAGCAATTTCACGTGAAGAATCAATTTGGTCGCGTCCTTTAATCGATTGCAGAATATTTTTATAGACCCCTTCGCCATTTTTTCGAACAATTTCCATGCAGCGCCGTTTCGCCCGTTCCTCTGCTGTCGCTTCCAAATAGAATTTAAATTTTGCATTCGGCATTACTACTGTGCCAATGTCTCTCCCTACCATCACAATCTTGCCTTGCTTACCCATCTCCCTCTGTTTAGCAGTCATCGCTGATCGAACCCTCTCATAGGTAGAGATTTGAGAAACACAACTATTCACCGCTGGACTTCGTATCTGCCAGGTAACATCTTCCTCATCCACAATCACATCATACATCCGTCCATCTGGTATGCTGGCTGGATAAATTTTAATATCAATTTGCTCAGCAAGAAAACTGATGGCTTCTTCATCTCTGATATCTAAACCTGCTTGTATTGCTGCCCATGATACAGCTCGATACATCAAGCCTGTATCAAAAAACAAATATCCGAAAAAATCTGCAATCGCTTTACCTACAGATGACTTGCCTGATGCAGCAGGCCCATCAATCGTAATTACATCATTATCAATCATCTACAATCTATGTCTATTCATTTTTCTAGTCAACGCTGATTTCACTTGCTTTCAGGAAAAGTTCTTCCCGAGCCCACAATATAACATTATTCTTTTTTAAATTACCATTACGAAAGAAAAACCAATTCATGAATTCTACTAAGTTCACAGCCTCACTTTCCGTTGAAGCCCATACCGGCTTGGAACTAATCACAAATGACTGCCCACGGTAATTTTGAGTAAATCCAGGTTCGATTTTAAGTGACGTAAATAAAACATCTGCATTACTTTTTTTCAAGACCCGCTCATTCGGATATTGAGTAACTTTATAGTCCCTGATTAGCCACATTAATGAAGGAAAAGCTGACTCATTTGCAACTGCAATATCCATGGACTTTTCTATCCCTGCATTCCATTGAGAAAGTTTCTTCAGCGTAATAGAAATCAAATCGGCTCCATCAAAATAATCTGCTTCTGTAATCATTTCATATTGTCTAGCTTTTCCGATATTAGCGGTGCGAAAACTCATAGCTAATTGAAAAATGAGAAGAAATAAAAACAAACCAACAATAAAACCATTAAATGCTTGACTTACAGACCAACCCCATGCGCAAAACACAACAATCAATCCTAATAAGACCAAACCTCCTATTACGCTAATAATTGACCGACTGAAATCAATATTCATCGACCAGTAGCTTTGTACACGTAACAGACCAAGCCAAGAATACATCAAAAGGACAAGAATTATCGATATTGGGATAATCAAGTCTCCCGAAAAAAGGGCACGTTTATTAATCATGGTTCCAACCACACATGCCGAGATTAACCAAACAGGCACGCTTATCCACACCATATCAGAAACTGAAGCTCCAGGATACACCATAATTACGATAAAATTCACGCTTAACAAAATAAACAAGAATTGAGAATTTTTTTTCTTATTTTTCCAAAATAAGGTTGAACCAACAATAACTAATATAATCCCCAATGGTAGGTAGCTTATTAATATTGACAATTTTAATAAGCTTGAAATGTTCTGTGCCGTTTGGAAAATCCACCCTGATAAGAACTGAAGAATGCTATTCGACAAATAAATTAATGCTTTGAATTCCAAAAAACAATACGACCCAATCGTAATGATTGTAATTAAAAATACGATCGACAATTTATTAAGTTGCGATTTTTTCATAGAAAGAAACGAGATTTCAGGTGGAAATCTTTTCTTGTGAATAATATATAACACACCCACGCATACACCCAATGTAAAAAATCCTAACCAAAAAGAGGGGCCGCACATACAAGATAGTGCAGTAAATATTCCAGCAAGCGTAGGCTTTTCCAAAAAGATAAAACCAATTGCTGCAAAAAGCAATCCGACTGCTAAAGACCTGGAATCAACCTGCCTGGATACAGCTATTAATAAGGGATCAAGAGCAAAACAAAATGAAAGAATAATTGCTGGCTTTCTTCCCAACATTTTTTTATATAGCACCGGAATCAGAATAAATCCACTGCCAAAAATGGCCGACCAAAACCTTGCTGTAAAATTGGAAACTCCAAAGACAAAAAAAAATCCTTTTGTTAACAATATGTATAATGGATATGAGAATGTATTATCCAATGGGACTTCATGAAGCGCTGCTAATGCTAACTCGGCTTCAGCGTTATTAAGAGGAGCATTTGCCAAATTAACAAATCTAAGAAAAAAACCTAGGAAAAAAGCCACAAGAAATAGAGCGTGCTCGGTATTAATACAATTGACAAAACTCTTAGATCGCTTAGTAATTACTATCGTTAGCATACTCATGGAATACTGTAAATATGAACGGAATGATTTTCAAAGATTGGGTTAAGGTTTCTTTGAAATTTTACCTCATTGACTTGGTATTTCATCATTTCTAAATCACCAATGTAGATATACTTAATCTCATACTCTTCCATGATCTCACGAGCAGTTACCCAATCCTGTGTTCTATATAATCTATCAATATCTGACTCCCTTGAACCTATCTCTTCCGTTCCACCACGCCATTGTACTTCGTGACCTGGCCAACCAAGAACCGTCGGCAGTCCGGTTAATGTAGATATACGCGCAAATCCACTATAACTCCCTCCAACAGCTTCAACTATCACGCCATAAGAAGCATTCCGAAGATAATCAACAGCACTTTGTTCATCATTATTCGATATGGAAAGATAGGATGTCCCATCAATATCCCACCTAATAGGATGAAATTTATGGGTTTTATCAAGCAGTCCAAAAATTGGGTAAGTCATGCAAATGACAAAAATAATACAAATGAATATTCGAAAGAGTACGCCTATAACACCTGATAGTTTTTCCCACAATACAACAACTGCAAAAGCCCCAGCTAATCCCCACATAACCCATACTTGGAAATAGAACTTGAAAATGGTGTTCATGCGCCAACCGAATACATCCCGCAAGTAAAAATATTCTGGGAATAAAGTCAGTCCTGCCCCAATAAGAATCATCAACCCAACAAAAACATGGACATTTTCACGAATCGTTTCTTTCCTATTTTTCGAATCACGATCTCCCAATTGTGATCTCCCACTATTTATATTCTTTAACACTATCGAAATGCTCAATGAGAGTAAGATTAAAATCGTAATAATCGCTGCAGGATTATTTATTCGGTTTAGAAACGATTTTTGAATTAATTCCCGAATTCCAATTCCCCCATGCATAGATAAGAATGCATTTACATCATTTGAAGCAATGACGATTCGGTCTTGCATCCCTCCTCTAATAATTTCGCGTAATCCCTCCAATAATTGAACACGGATAGCGATGAACCAAGCCCATAAATATGAAATAACCCACAAAACGAAAATAATTAATATGGAGGCTTTTAATCCTTCCCAAATTCTTCTATTCTTTATCGTTTTTGCATCCATCCAGATTAAATAAACGAGAATTGGAACCAAGAAGGGCAAAAACATGATCCAGAAATGGGCTCCTCTTGTGAAGTAATTCATACTGGGTAAAAATCCTGCGGCTTGTGAAGAAAAACCGAGGTAAAAAGGAAGGTATAAGATAACACTTCCAGCGCCAAACACCAATGATTTCTTAATAAAATTCATAATAACCTTTTTATTCAACCCTTCTTTGTATACTATTTTCACTAGGCAGGTCAGCAAAAACAAAAACAGATATATCGGAAAATCCCACATATTAATAAAAGCAATACTCCCAAGAATTAAACAGGTTGCCCAATATGGAAGGTTCGTCAATACACTTTTAAAGCCCTTTTCCTTAATGACCCAATCGTCTGTAGAAAGATATAAGTTCAGCGACAGACCTATCGCAAGAATTACAAAAGGCATGGACAATACATGCGGATGAAGGTCTGCCAACAGAAAAGAAAAAAAGGGGAATTCATCAATAATTTCCCTAGGATCCCCTTTTAGATCATAATCTTGAAGAACACGGGAAGCACGCCACCACCAAGACCCTCCAATTCTCTCTGGAATCCAGGAGTAGGGTTCATGGGGTGGATTGCGCAATTCTTGAATATCTAGCCAATTCCATAAGGTAGAGGTAAGTTTGCTATTTTCGTTCATAGACCAAAAAAGACCTCGCGAATGAATCATCTCCAAGAACCCTTCTGCGTTGCTGATTATTAATATAAAAAAGGGGGCTAATATACAAATCACAAGGATTCTTTTCTGAATATTACTTTTTAATTTCGTGTCTTTTTTGGATGAACCATACTGCACCCAACACTTAATCAAGTTATAAACAATGCCATATGATGTTATAGCAGTCAATGCAAACCAAAGCGCAACTGCCAGATTGAATGCAATTCCACTGGATGTTTGTAATAGTGTTGCGATCAAAGCCACCAATACATATCCAAAATAGTAATAGGAGATGGCATAACCTGAAAGCCATGGATCATTGGGGGGAAAAGATGGTGAGCGTAATATCGCATTAATGAACGCAAGCTCCATTGGTTTTTCAGTACCTAATATCTGCGGATTTGCAGCTCTGACGATTGTCCAAAATCCAAAAGCAATAAGGAATAGAAGCTCAACAGCAATTACATATTTGCATTCTTTTTTCAGCCAACTGATAATACACTTCTTGTTTCTCCGAAAATAATATTGACCAATAATAGCCAGAATGATTAATGCAAACAGAGCTCCAGATTGTGAGTTAATAATCAAATCAAATGTATTAAAAATCCAATAAAAATACCCCCACAAGAGCAAAGCTATGACTCTCGCAAATGCATACCCTTTATCATAGAGGTTATAAAGAAAATGGAAGGCAACAGGGAAAGCAATCCAGCCCAATAAAGTCAATAACAAATACCAAAGAATAAATACGCTCATCTCTTATGTGAATAATTCAATCCAATACTTTTAATATCTTTGTATCCTTATCACTAAAAACAGTTTGCCATAGGACTCCATCAAATAAATCAAATTTTTCGAGTCCAGCACCTGCGTAAAGCGTTTTCTCCAACTGTCCAAAAATGATGTATTTCACCTTATATTTTTCTATAAATCTTAGTGTTTGGTTTTGATCTTCAGTGCGATAAAATGTATCAATTTCATTGACTCTCTCTGTTATCCATGAAGAAGGCAGAATTGCTCGCTGTTGCCGTTGGTGCCAATTCCATCCGATGACACTTGGTAAACCCGTATAAATAGAAAATCGGCTGCCCCATCGATATTCAGGGGTATTAGCTTCAACAATAGTTGGTGAACCTTTGATATTATCCTGCATCCATTGAATCGCATAATAATCCTGATCAAGGTCCAAAATAATCCCGCCCTCATCATAGACAGATGACTTCATATATTCCATACCATCTAGTGTTAATGGCACCTTATGGCTCATCCTATCAAAGATTTTATCTATACTAGCAACAATTGGAAATAGTGATCCAAAAATCAATAATAAGACTGCTGTTACTGTCCATGACATCTGCCAATTTTTTATCCATTCATTTTTTATACTGGGGATCAACCATACAAGCCCTGATGATGCACCGATAGCCAGAAATGTCCAAGCCTGGATATAAAATTTGAATACTGTATTCATTCGTCCAATATCCCCTTTCAGAACGACCAACTCAACTGCAAGTGTCAAAGCTAATCCAAGAAAAACTAAAAAAAACACAAATCGCTTTTCATCAGGCTGACTCTGACGAAAGATTAAAAGAGCTGATATGATGATAAGAGTAAGAACAACCCATGAAATATTTACGCCTTTAAACAGCAATATTGCGATAACCGCAACGAATAGTAATCCAGCAAATATTATTAAATTCTTATATGGTTCTATCTTTCGTAAATAGGACATGGGAGTATTAGCCATCCAATTATGCATTTCCCATACAAACCACGAAATAATAAAGAAGAGAAAGATACCCCAATGAGTAATATAAGAGGAAAGAGGTGTATTATCGCCTGCCCAAATACCCATTGCGGTATATCCTTGGCCAATCCACTTGTCGAAGGGATAATAAACAAAATAACAAATACTCAAGAATAAAAAAATAATTAATAATCCGAAGATAGCTACACGTAATTTCTTTGGCAGATAATCAAAAAACCATTCGGGGGGCTGAGCATAACAAAAAGTATGATAAAGAATGACTGCAATGTTTAATAAAAGATAAATTGGGAAATCCCAAGTATTTATAGGTCGTAAGGAGCCCAATATC
Organism: Anaerolineae bacterium; assembly: GCA_011176685.1. Classification (GTDB taxonomy): domain Bacteria; phylum Chloroflexota; class Anaerolineae; order Anaerolineales; family Anaerolineaceae; genus A373. The sequence goes on along the minus strand of DUED01000005.1, from coordinate 32,831 downwards.
ACACCACCTATGAATATAGTTAAACAAAACTCCAATAAAGTTGCTTTTGATAACTGCCATTTGCCAAATAAAAATGATAGCGACCACGATATAACCAATAATGTTATCGGATATGCGAATAAGTGCGCATGTGGATCTGCATACAAGAATGTAAAAAAGGGGAATTCGGTGATAGGTTCTCCAGGAATCGTGCGACTTGGAATCCAATACCAATCACCGGGATAGAAAGGAAATCTCATCCCTCCTAGATATTTGATGGCGCCTTCAAAAGTCCAAATAAACCTCTGCACAAAGTTTGCTATCTCCAGCGGTAATCCATTTGCAGCAATCCGTTGAAAACCTTGCAATACCATTCGGATAGTGCCAAGATTTCCAATAATTAGCACAAAATAGGCAGTAATAATCCCTGCTAATAATGGCGAGAGTGTTTTTTCTAATCTTTTTATTCTATTTTGTAAATTTCTACTATGAAGATTGAATCCGATGCTGAATGCCCCCAAGGCAACCATTGCAAAAAATGTGGGTAAAACAAAATTATATGCAACAGAAGGAATAATACCCAACCACTTAATTACTACTGCGACAAGAACAAATCCAAAATAATAATAATTAATATATCCTCCTGCGAACCAGGGATCATAAGGAGGAAACTCAGTGCTTTTTATTACAGCATTGAGATATGCAAAATCCATCGGTTTTTCACCACCCTTATACGGATGCCATAGGTCTGGGTTACCCATCCTAATACCCAGAAAAATTATGAAGAATAATAGAAAAATTAATTCAACTATAAGAAAGTATCTCTTTTTGTTTTTTATCTCTACCTTTAATTCATCTTTTTGCCTGAATGCCAGAATTATATTAATCAATAAAACAATAGAAAATACGATTGAAATAGTTCTACGGTTAAAAGAAATGGAATTGGAACCTTCCAACCAAACTGGTAGTGCCAGTACCAACATTCCAACTAACTTTATTAAAGGATAGCCCCTGTCATCCAGACCATGAAACACAATTCTTACTACCGGATAGACCACCCACCCTAATATTAGAATAGTTAAATACCACAGCAATAATCCAAAACCTTGGCTTTGATTTTGAACACTATCTCGCCTGAAAAGCTCTATCCAAGTTCCTCCAGATACCTGTGTCTGTTCTAGATCTTCTGGCATTAATAAGTCGCCCGGTGTTTGACTTGCCTGAGTAGGGGTTAAGGGAAGGACCTTACTTAAATCCACTTTGGATAAAATCTGCCTCACTTTTTCGAAATCATAATTTTCCGTTTTTCTAAAAATAAAGACTTTCGGATGATCATAGACTGTAAGGGCTTCCTCGGCGAATTGCGTGTTTATTTGCCAATTACCAATATTCGGATTTGACTGGAAGACTCTTATCAATTCAAATCCTAATGTACCATTGAACATCCCCGGTTCTCCTACTCGATAACACCATTGCAATTCTTTCTCAACGGGGCAACCGATAAGATTACGATAGTACATTAGGGTAAGTGGATACCTTTCTGGTATTCGAGAAACGCTTCCCCACTGGCGATTAGAAGAAATGAAAATGTAATCCGCTAAATTTAAATTATTGATAAACCTATCCAATTTCTCAGCATTATCATCCCAGTATATTTCAAAATTAAGGTCAGACTGATAAACACCAGAATGCAAATCAAAGGGGTTATATCCATACATCAATAAAGGTAATGCATCATCCCATGTTGACTCATTCGCATGTTTGCTTCCATAAAAAGCTAGTTCTCCTTCTCCATCTACCAACTCTACTTTTAAACTATAGGAATGCTCTTTCAGTACTATGACTTCATCATTGATATCTATAATATATTCTTCTCCCCTAAAATCCTGTTGTTCAGTAAAAAATTCTGATATCTCTCCTACATAGATAGGTTTTTCACTTTGGGCTGAATCAATTAAAGAAATTCTAATTCTTTTCCGCGCTTTAATCCCCATCCAATCTTTCACTCGAAATATCTTCACTTGTTGCAATTTTCCCGTTTGTATAGGGTTGAACGATACTACATATGGTTCACCCTCCCTCAATGTAGGGCCACTTTCGTAAATCGCCTGTTTTTTAATGTCCTTATTGGATTCCAGTTCAATAAAGATATTTCCCGATAGACGTATCCTTTCAATAGTATCTGGAACAGATATTTCTAAATAGTAGCTCTCCGTTTCTTTTAAAGTTACTGTGTCTTTTATTTCTACTATAAGAGCTTCTCCACGTGGTTCACTCTTTGAGGAAAAAGTGTCCAAATAATCTTTGTCAGGAAATGCGTAAGTTCCACCTCGGGAATCAAAGATCTTTACACTTATCGTTTTTATTGAATTTCCTGAAGATAAATCTAATACATGGCTAAAAAAGATATTATTTAATTGACCAGATATCTGAGGGGAAAATTTAACAACCAGAGGACTGTGGGAATAAATATCAATAAAATGGGGGTATGTGATCGGTTGTTGGATTCTTTTATCGTCACTTTCAATAACAAGATTAAAAGCTCCTTCAATATTTTGATAAATCCATTCACTAGCTGCGACTCGAGTAACCGGACGCTCATATATTCGTGTAAAAGCAAATGCCCAGGTAAATGAACCTGCTAAAACAAAGCCAATTAGAATTGCTATAATGATTGTTTTGGCTTGTTTTTTTATTTTCACCCCCGTGCTTGAAATATTTGAGATTTGTATAATGATTGTAACAGCAAACCAGGCAGCGATAATAGCTAATGTGGGGTAGATAAGCAACAAATAACGCATAGTCGGATTCCAGCGCAACGACTGCCATCCGAAATACAGTATTGTCCAAATCCAGATTAGGGTATATTTCTGCCAATACCCCCGAATAATCCGCCAGCCCATATAAATTAGACCAGATAATGCAAGTATTCCCAATGGAAAACCTAAGCCCCATTTGATAAGGTTCTCCAAAGCAAACCACATAGGTCTTCTTGCCCATTGCAAAGAAGGAGGGAAATTGGTATCACCGGAACTAAGAACAGATAACTCCTTCAAATTGCCTATCCATTGTGGATTAAGTTTTAATCCGAAAAAGCCTGGGCCACAAAAAACATAGGGTTGAAAAAAACGAAAAGTAAAAAAACTTATTCCTGCTGCAATAAAAAGGTTTCTAAATATGTGGTTGCTTTTCCTTAAAGTTGGTTTCATTATTGCCTTTGGATCATTGAGAAACGCAACCATAGGCAAAACAACTGCAATAGCTAATACGTTGATCTTTGATGCCACAGCCAATCCTAAGGCAACTCCAAACAGAATGTAATAACAAACTGGATCCTTATTCTTTCGAGGTTTAGAATCAATTTCGTTTGAAGGTTTAACCTCATCTGGCGAATCGGCTTTCCCTTTCTTGGAAGTGAGTATACAAACAGCAAAGTAAAAAGCGAGTAGAGAAAAACTGTTGGAAAAATTATCAACGGTGAAATAATGCGATAGTTGAATCGGTAAAACAGCAAAAGAATAAAACCCTGAAGCCAATAACCCCATCCATGCTTGATTAAATAGCCGTAAAGTTATCAGAAATACTAACAATACAGTAAAAAGATCAATAGCTCCTGAAAGATATCGTCCAATAATATATATTTGCGAATACCCAGTTTGACCAAGATATTCACTTACATATCGTACTAGGAAAATCGGCAGAGTGCCATAAACAAAAAATGGAAAGCCACAGTTATGAGGGTTTAAACTCGAACTCCCCGTATCAAAATATTCAGAAATTGAAGCGACCGGAGATATTCCCGTTTCAACCATAGTCAGAAATCTCTCATCCGGATGAAGATGATAGTTCTCATCCCAATCAATTCCTGTAAAGCGGAAATAAGCTCCAAATGATAAAATAATTATAAGCAGGATTGTTTGTAAAATAATACTGATATTTGCCAATTTCAAACTAGTGAAAATTGACTTTACTATTTTTATCATCTATAAGGTTGATTTTACTCTAACCATCATCTAGGCGGTACAAATAGGATTATAAAGTCCTTACTAGGTCTTGCCGAGTCATGCATATTAATAGATGCTTGTGGATATAGGTCAAGAAGAAAGTTCAATTTTTCTTTATCTTCTGGCTTCAGAATAAATATCTTTTTTTCACCTGTTTCAAGGGTCATTTTAAACTTGTCAGGCCAAAGGGCATAATCTTTACGGATAAATCCAGCGTTAATTCCTACTAATCTTGTGTCAACCCAATGAGGATAAGGCACAACATATGCATTATTCGGATCACCACCTGAAGCGATAAAATCAATAATTACCTTAGCAAGCTCTGTACTGTTCCATGCTTTTGCAAGAAATTGGCCATTGTAATCTTTTAATACTAAATCTAAATTCATATATGCCGAAAATGTGAGCAACCCTATTACACATAAAAAAACAATTATTCTGCCACCCTTAGATCTAAAATAATTAAGCAAATTATTTGTTGATGACGCGAATCCAATTGCTGAAATAACGAAAACACACACATAAGCTCCACTCGTTCGGTTCAAGGAGGGGTTTTCACCAGGATAATTGAGAGATAGTATAGAAGGCATCATCAACAATGGGATCGCTAACAAAATAAATAAATCTGCCCAATCTTTCGTAGACAAATAGCGTTTGATAATAATCACCACACCAATAAAAAAACTAGCCGCAGTGAGTATATCCAATGCTGGTCGATTAGGAATTGAATGAACCCAGATTTCCCCATTACTGTAGAAAAACATAGTAATTGCATTCCATAGGTTGCTAAAGAAAATCACAACTGGTGATCCTGGGAACGATTTTTCTATTGGCAATAAACGAGATATTGCACGATAGCTGAAAATGTCATAATTCTCTACAGCAAAGCGGAAAAGCGGAAGGAAGATTATGAAAGAAGTTATCACTACTAAAAAGAAATATGAAATTGTTTGTGCTCTTTCCCGACTAGACTTTAATTGAAGTAAGTTTAAGAAAAAAGCAGTAATTACAACTAATGGAAGAAATCTAGCAGGGCTATACCCATGTAATCCTAAACCAAGTGCAATACCAGATAAAAGAAAATCATTTCTATTCTGAGTTCGCAATCCCCTCAATAAATAATAGAGCATTGGAGCAGCAAATAATGGATATAAGGCAAAACGCAAAGCAACCCTTGAAATCACGTTGGGCCAATAAGCAACACCTGCCATAAATAATGCCAACAAAGCTGTCCATCGATCCCCAAACTCCTTAGCCATTAAATAAATGTAAGGGAGTGTAAGAATCCCCGCTAAAACCATCCCAATCTTAAGGCTGATAAACGTTAATCCAGTATTAAACAATTTGATAATTGCTGCTGTTAAGTAGAATTGTAGAGCTTCCCTTCCTGTATTTCTTGTAAAAAAAATTGGGGTGTAACCATCTAAAACATCCGCTATGTCTAACAACTTCTCAGCATGGTCACTAAACATCTCTCCCGGTATTTGTTCTAAATTGTATACACGGAAAAATATGACTGTTATCACTACACAGATGAGAAGGATGTAATAGCAATCAATTTTTGACTGTTTTTTTTCTTGATTCGGTTTCTTTTGCCAGACAGATAACAAATAAAATGCAAATGATAAGAGCCATAAAATTAGATTGACCCAATTAAATTCGTTCTCTCCAAAAGCCCAGAAAGCTCCTACAAGGAAAAACAAAGATGCTACAAAAAATAACGCTCGAACCCGAAGAACATTGACCGATTTTGTACACTCTTGTTCCTTTGATATTTGTACACGCTCAAATGAGGCCCCAAACCACGCCATTGCAAAGGCAAAACTGTAAAAAATAAATGCAATTGAAACAAATCGGACAGGCGGTTCTAATAGGCCCTGTGCCACTAGTGCAGCAATAAACGCTAATAAAGCCCACAAAGAGAATTCCCCCGTTTTTTTCTTTCTCTTTTTCCTCTGGATAACAGCTCTTTTCTTTTCGGGGATACTGACTTTATCTTCAGTGGAACTGAACAATGACTTAAAGTAATCAAGAACGCTAGGTTCTCCCCTTTTCATTTTTAGATCCGTTTTTTCGCAATATAAAAAGTATAAGCTCCAAAAGGATGAATAGGAGAGGAATCATAATATTTCCTGATTATTTTTTCTACTATTCCCAAATTCCAGTGGAAAGGAGCCAGGACCCAACGACCTATTAATTTATGAAGAACCCAAGCAGGCAAACCAAAATAATGACCCCATTCTAATACATGTAGGGCAGATGGTGAAAAATAGTTCCACCAGTCTTCCAAATAGAAACCTGCAGATTCAAGTCGGTTTCGCCAAACTTCAACTGAATCATTATGGTAATGACGAGAAATGCGGTTGAAAAAATGTCGATAAAGCTCGGCTATTGTATTCATTCCGATCCGCTCAAATAATTTTGCTATTGATAAGTGAGATAAAAAATTCATGTTTGGTACACAAAAAACAAATAAAGCATCTGGCTTCAATACTCTCCAAATCTCATGCACCACTGAGTCCAATTCCAAGATATGCTCTAAAACTGAATTACTAAAAGCACTGGCAAAATAATTATTAGGGAGCGGGATTTTCCTACCTTCTGCACATAAAATGAGATTATATTTTTGATACTGTTTCGCTTCTACTAAATTTCGAAAGTACGGATCGAATCCTACATTAATTTTGCGCTTAAAGGTTGCAGAAGCAAAGTGGCCATCTCCGCATCCGATATCAAGAATTGGTTCAATAAAATTGATTTTTTGATAGAACCTAGACTCAACAGCTCGTAAAAGTGCGCGAAAATAGGGCAGCGTGCGTAAATTTTCCCAAAGGAAATCTTTTTCTTTAATCATAATGAAAAGCGCTATTACATACTCTAAATTAACTCATCATGGATTTCTATAAAGAGTTTTTCGTATTCTTCAGCAATAGACTTTGGAGCATATCTTTTTTTTATTGCTAACGTGTTTGCCTTGTAAACAGATGGATTATCTACCATTTCTATAATTGAATCAGCCAGAGCTTTTGAATCACCAATCGGGACTATTTTTCCCATCTTATGACGAATAACGGGTTGGCGTACTCCGGGCAAATCAGAAGCAACACATGGTATTTCATTCATCATGGCTTCTATCTGAACTAGCCCAAACGCTTCAGTAGAATTCAAACTTGGAACTGCTAACACATCAAGATTCGGATAGAACCTAGCCATATCCTGTAGGCTCAATACACCCAAGAAATGCCAACTACCTTTTCTTTCTAGAGCACGTATGATTGGTGATAACCGCTTGAAATATCCTTCCTCTCCAACAATATTTTCATGAGGTCCAGCGAACCAAACTTGTACTTTAGGGTATCTATCAATAATTCTTTTAAGCGCATCTAGTAACACTTCAACGCCCTTTTCAGTAGCGAAACGAGCTGCCATGCCAATAACAGGTCTATAGTTATTCGGGTTATTTTTCTTAGCAAATTCGTGGATTTTTTTAGCTGACACAAATGGCAACTCAACCGGAGGAGAAACCACATTCAACTTGTGTTGATATCGACTTAGATAAGGTGAATTTTTTGCATAATCTTCCGTATATGCAACTATTCGATGTGTAAAAATCGCTGCTAGATTATCCATAAAATGCACCGCTTGATTTGCAGCCCAGCTCAATAGACCTAGGGGCATCTTTAAATCACAATGGTATGTGATAATCGTTGGTTTCCTCAACAATCTCCCGCGTAATGCCAAACCTGCAGCATCCAATTGGGGAAGATGCAAGTGAATCACATCATGTTCTAACACGAGTTTAGTTGCGATATATCCAAGGGTGGGCATGACCACACCCTTACTGACATGCATCAGCACAGGTGCTCGAACCACCCGAACACCTTCCATCCACTCCTCAGTCGGTAATTTGGGAATAAATCGAGACGTCAACACAGTCACGTCATGGCCGCGCTTAACAAATGCCTTTGCCAATCTCTCTGAATAAATAGTGAGACCGCTTATATGCGGCCTGTAATAAGTAAGCCCGACTAATATTTTCATTAAACCTTAATTAGAAAAGAGACTGGCTCTTTATCACCCATTTGGATAATCTTTGAATACCCGTCTCTACATCAATCTTGGGAGACCATTTCAACTCTTTTTTAGCTTTCCGGATATCTGATATATATACTTTCTGATCACCTGCTCGCCAATCGTTTATTTGAATTGGAATTTCTTTTCCCATTAAATTCTTTAAAACCAGCCCGAATTCTTTCCATATTGAAATAGCATTCTCCCTTCCACCGCCAATATTGTAAATCTTTCCCGCACAATCATGAATCCCAATGATCGCGGAATCATAAGCATCCAACAAATCACTAATATATAATAAATCACGAACCTGTTTACCATCACCATAAATTGTTATTGGTTCACCAATAACAGCAGCGATTACAAACCAAGCTACCCAGCCCTGATCCTCTATTCCGAACTGCCGTGGTCCATAAATACAACTCTGCCTAAAAACGACGCTTGGAATCCCATATATACGAGAGTAATCCCTTACATATTGGTCACCACAACCCTTAGAACAACCATATGGTGAATGAAAATCTAATGGGAATGTTTCAGGTATTCCATATGGGAAATCTGCAAACCTATAACGCGTTTCCTCTTCAACTACTTTTAATGCCTCCATAGCTCCATAGACTTTATTCGTAGAAGCATAAATTACTATTGGGTTTTTCCTGGAAATTCGGGCAGCTTCCATCACATTGAATGTCCCTAGTGCATTTATATCAAAATCCTCACGAGGCTCTTCAACGGAGGTCGTCACGGCTACCTGTGCGGCTAAATGAATAATCACGTCTTTTCCTGCTACTGAGCTTTTTAATCTTTCAATATCTCGGACATCACCGATTGCTAATTCAAATGCACCTTTGCCAAAGCCGTGGTTCAGCCAAGTCAAGTTTTGCTTTGAGCCTGCGCGAGATAAATTATCATAGATCGTTACATCTTCTCCGCGTGATAACAGCCGGTGTACACAATTAGCTCCAATAAATCCCGCTCCACCAGTCACCAGATAGCTTCTTCTCATTCTTGATCCTTATTTTGAGGTTTTTTAGCACGTGCTTTTATTTTTTTGAATGTTTCACCTATAGATACACCCTGTATAACAAAGCCGATTAATCCGATAGCAGAAGTCATTAGTATCTGAATAATATGCAATATAAGCGCTATGCCAAGAGCAGAAGATTTTGGAATATTAAAAACTGAAAGGGCTGCAACAGCCGTTCCTTCATAGACCCCCAAACCTGCGGGGGCAGAGGGTAAAGCAATTCCCATCGCTAAAACAGATTGCGAAAAGATAGCCCACCAAAAACACGTATCCTTAACAAAAGCAGTAACCATCCAATAGAACAAAATTGTCCATATACTCCAAGAAATTATGATCCAAAATATCCCGACAAGTATTTGAATCGGGTTTGTTAGTACCTGCAACCCTTCAAGTAATGCATTGAATTGAGGGAAAATCACTTTTTTAATAAATTGGTTTCTATCCGATATTTTTCGTAGCCACATTTCAGCTACATCCTTTTTGTAAGCAATGAAAAACATTAACAAAAGGCCAACAAAGACAATTATTAATAGAGTTATTACTATGGGCTGTAACCAATCCATAGCTAAAACAAAGGGTATTGTTGTAAGGAACATTACGGCAGCAATTGCTAAATCAAAAGCGCGTTCAATTACGATGGCAGAAAGCCCCTGCATAACATTCAAATTGGTAGTCGCGCCTAACAATAAAGCTCTTCCAATTTCTCCTGAGCGAGGTATGATGTTGTTTAAAAAATAACCTTCGCTAACTATAAAAAACGAATCTTTAAGAGTAATACGGTTACTCAAAAGGGCCCGCCAACCGGCAGCTCTTGTACCAAGCGAAACCACCACAAGCAAACAAGTTATAAGAATATGTTTAATTTCAATCCCCATTATTGCACTAAGCAATTCCTGAAAATCAATAAGATTATTGAGGAAATAAATAAATACAACACTTATTAAAATTCCGGGTATCCATTGTAGGAAGAAGGACCCCCACTTTTTGTGCTTATCGCTCATTCATCCCTCAGACGTAAAACCGCCATAAATGCTTCCTGTGGCACTTCCACATTCCCAATTTTCTTCATACGTTTCTTTCCACGCTTTTGTTTCTCTAATAACTTACGTTTACGTGTAACATCCCCCCCATAGCATTTTGCCAGAACATCCTTGCGAAGGGCTTTGACATTTGCGCGAGAAATTACCCGCCCCTCAGCAGCTGCTTGTATAGCAACATCAAATAATTGACGCGGTATTAATCGTTTTAATTTACTCACCAGCTTTTGACCTTTATAATATGCTTGATCTCGATGGACAATAGAGGCCAGGGCATCTACTGGCTCACCCCCGATAAGCACTTCCAATCTAACCAGATTACCAGCCCGGTAATCTTTGAACTGGTAATCCATTGAAGCGTAACCACGTGTTCTAGATTTTAGAGCATCAAAAAAATCCACAATCAATTCCGAGAGGGGAATTTCAAAAGTCATCTGCACACGATTGGAGGATGGATATTCCTGCTCAATAAAAATACCATTTCTTTTTTTTACTAAATCCATAACTGCACCATAGTAATCTGTCGGCGTAAGAATCAACAAATTCATCCATGGTTCCTGGAACTCTAATATTTTAGATTCATCTGGTAACTCAGCCGGTGATTTTATAAATCTTTCGCTACTATCGATGAGAATGACTTTATATTCAACCGTAGGGGCAGTTAAAATAATGGTCAAACCATATTCCCTTTCCAGCCGCTCTTGAATTATCTCCATATGAAAAAGACCTAAGAACCCACAACGGAATCCGAAATTAAGTGCTTGTGAAGTCTCGGGAACATACATTAATGAAGCATCATTTAACTGCAATTTTTCCATAGCTTCTTTTAGATCTTCATAACTTTCCCCTTCTACCGGGTAAATACCTGCAAAAACCATCGGTTTAGGGTGTTTATAGCCAGGAAGAGATATGGGAGCAGGATACTTAACCCCAGTAAATGTATCGCCAACTCTACATTCTCGTACCGACTTCAAACCAGTTGCAATATACCCTACATCTCCAGCTACTAATTGCTCAACAGGTATCATTACAGGGGAAAACACCCCTAACTCAATGGGTTTTACAGCAGTCCCTGTTGCCATAAGCTGTAGAGTCTCTCCCTTTTTAATCCTGCCTTCAAAAAGCCTCACGTAAGCAATCACTCCTTTATAAGAATCATAATGCGAATCAAAAATTAGTGCCTTTAATGGCTGAGACAAACTACCCTTTGGCGGAGGGATTTCCTTTACAATAGCGCCGAGTACCTGTTCTATATTCGTTCCCAGTTTTGCAGAAATTCTAATAATACTTTCTGGATTAATACCAAGAAGATTGCCGATATCCTGAGCAACTTCCCCAGTGTATGCAGACGGCAAATCTATTTTGTTGATAATTGGAATTATTACTAAATCAGATTCCAATGCAAGATATAAGTTGGCTATTGTTTGTGCTTCTATTCCCTGAGAAGCATCAACTACAAGTAAAGTTCCTTCACAAGCAACTAATGCACGGCTAACTTCATAATTGAAGTCCACGTGCCCAGGAGTATCAATTAGATTAAGCTCATATACTTTTCCATTTCTGCTGTATCCCATACGAACAGCAGATGCTTTGATTGTAACCCCCTTCTCGCGCTCTAAATCCATGCTGTCCAAAACCTGGTTGACCATTTCACGTTCTGAAATGGTGCCAGTTAATTGCAGCAAACGATCTGCCAAAGTTGATTTGCCGTGGTCCACATGCGCAATGATGCAGAAATTACGAATATTTTCTGTCTGCATAATAACAAGTTAGTATAATCGATTATTAATTGTGCTTTATGAGGGGAACTGCGAACCTTTCAATACTGGATTGTATAGCATCATCTACGATTTTTTCAATACATATTTCATTATTACCAGGATACATAAGATGGGTTAAGAATTCAATATTGCCCTTCGGACCTTTTAAAGGTGATGGGGTCACACCCATAATGTCATAACCCTCTTTCTGGGCATTAATTAGCACATGCATGAGAACTTCATGGTGAAGACGCGGATCTCAGATAACTCCTTTTCCCCTGGCAGAGGCCCGTCTCCCAGCTTCAAATTGGGGCTTGATAAGAACAATAAGATTTCCCCTATTCTTAATAAACCAATTGCGGATAACCGGTAAAAGAATCTTCACGGATATAAATGAAACATCTACGGTTACGAAATTAATTGGCTCCGGTAACTTTTTTATATATCGTGCATTTGTTCTCTCCATTAATACAACACGAGGATCGTTTCTAAGCTGCCAGTGTAACTGACCATAACCCACATCTATTGTGTACACTCTCTTGGCGCCATGCTTTAATAAACAATCGGTAAATCCACCATTTGAAGCTCCCACATCTGCACAGATGTAACTCTTTAGCGAAGTGATTCGGAAATATTCAAACGCTGCCTGTAACTTACGCCCTCCCCGTGAGATAAATGGAGGTTTTTTTTTAATTTCTACTTGAGATGATACAGGAAATAGCTGTGAGGGCTTATATGCAAGTTCCCCATTCACTTTCACCTTACCAGCCATAATCAGGCGTTGAGCTTGAGATCTGCTCGAAACAATTCCCTTATTAGTTAACAGTTTGTCAAGACGTTCTTTCTGCATACAAAGATTTTACAATTTTATATCAACCTAATAATCTTTTAATGTTATTATTCCAGCATGCTGAAATTAATTATCAGAAGTATGCGCTTAAAGCAATGGACGAAAAATGTATTTATCCTTGCTGCACTAGTTTTCGACAGACAGCTAAATAATCTCGATGCCTTAATAAATACATTAATAGGAATGTTGCTCTTTTGCCTATTATCTAGTTCAGTCTATCTAATAAATGACATGGTAGATATTCAAGCGGATCTTAAGCATCCTAGCAAAAAGCATCGCCCAATAGCTTCTGGTAAGTTACCCATGCCAATTGCTCTAATAACTGCACTAGCACTCTCTCTCTCATCCTTAGTTCTTTCCTACTGGCTTTCACCAACTTTTGCTATTATCGGCGGTGTTTATTTTATACTAAATTTAGCTTATTCAAAATGGCTAAAAAATATCCCCATCATAGATGTATTAGTTATTGCTTGTGGTTTTGTTTTACGCGTTGCTGCTGGAGTATTCATCATTGGGGTTGAGAGATTCTCACCATGGTTGTATGTTGTAACAACCTTATTAGCTCTCTATTTGGGGTTCGGTAAGCGCAGAGCAGAATTAACATTGCTCGCACAAGAAGCAAATCAACACAGGCGTGTTCTTGATGGTTACAGCATACCTTTTCTTGATCAACTGATCACCATTGTGTCCAGCACAACCATTATTGCATATAGTCTTTATACTTTTACCGCTCCCAGCTTACCAGAAAACCATGTAATGATGTTAACAATTCCTTTCGTGCTTTACGGAATCTTCAGATATCTTTTCATTATCTCTGTAAAAAAATCTGGTGGTGCGCCTGAGGAAATAGTATTAACTGATTGGCCGTTGCAATTAAGTATTTTCTTCTGGGGAATATGCGTTATAGTAATCTTTTATTCAAATCAAATCTCAAGCATATTCCAATAAAACTAATGCCAGCAATTATTGCAACTGCCCCAGGAAAAGCTATTCTCTTTGGTGAACATGCTGTAGTATATAAACGGCCGGCTATTGCAGTACCAGTAACAAAAGTCCGATCAAAGGCAATCATTGTTGCTAATCCAATTGGGGGAAAAAACAAGGTCACCATTGAAGCACCCGACATCAATCTTTTTTCTACTTTAGAAGAATTAGATCTCAATCATCCAATTGCGGTTGCGATTCATCTTATGATGAAAAAGTTGAACATCAGTGAACTTCCTGCTTTTTCATTGCGCGTTACCTCAACCATTCCAATCGCATCTGGATTAGGATCCAGCGCCTCAACAGCAATTGTAATTATTCGCGCATTGAATGATTTTATAGGTGGAAACCTATCCAATAAGGAGATCAACCAACTCGCTTTTGAAGTTGAAATAATTCACCATGGTACACCCTCTGGAATAGATAATTCAGTCATAACTTCTTCGCAACCTGTTTTTTTTATTACGGGCAAACGAATCCAAAGGCTAAAAGTTGGGGTTCCTTTGCGGTTCATAATTGGCAATACCGGAATCAAGTCACTCACAAGTGATATTGTTGCAGAAGTCAAAAAAGAATGGCAAATAAATCCACAAGCCTACGAGGTTATCTTCAATCGCATTAGACAGATAACTTTAGAAGCCAAGAAGATCATTGCCAAAGGAGATAAGAAAGAACTAGGACAGTTGATGAATAAAAATCACGAAGCCCTGCAAGACCTAAACGTATCCTGCAAAGAACTCGATATACTCGTCAATGCAGCAAAACAAGCAGGAGCTTTAGGAGCAAAACTATGCGGCGCTGGACGTGGTGGAAATATGATTTCACTAATAGAAAATAATACCGCTCCCATTGTTGAAAAAGCACTTATGGATGCAGGTGCTATTTCAATAATCACGACTTTGGTTAAGCGCATATGAATTATTCGATAAAAATATAACGATGTTGATTTTTCTTAAATTAGGCGGCTCGCTTATTACAGATAAGAAAAAACCTGAAACTGCGCGTTTAGATAGGATAAACCGCATCTCACGGGAAATCGTTAAAGCGCTAAACACTCAACCAGACATTCAGCTAGTTTTAGGACATGGCTCTGGCTCTTTCGGACACACGGCTGCAAAGAAATATCGAACACGTGATGGTGTTAAAAATGAAAGCGGATGGAATGGATTTATTAAGGTATGGAAAACTGCATGTGCTTTAAATCAACTTGTTATGGGTTCTCTTTATAGGGCAGGAGCGAAGGCAATCTCAATTCCACCATCAGGATCAATCGTTACAGATAAAGGCATACCGATTGATTGGGATATCCGGCCTATTCTGCATTCACTTAAAGCAAAAATAATCCCTGTAATTTATGGCGATGTTGTATATGACAATTCTAAAGGTGGCACGATTCTCTCCACAGAAGAATTATTTAGATATCTAGCACTCAAGCTGAATCCTGATAGGATTCTATTAGCTGGCTTGGAAGAGGGTGTTTGGGAGAATTCCATCCAAAAAAAGAAATTAATAAACAAAATTACTCCCCAAACATACCCATTTATTGAAAAAAGTATTAAAAAGTCCTCTGCAGTAGATGTTACAGGGGGAATGAAAACAAAAGTTGATGAAATGCTCCAACTTGTCACAAAACTTAATAACGTAGAGATAGTTATTTTCTCTGCCAGAAAAGAAGAATCCTTATTCAAAGCATTAACTGGCGATATTAATGGAACAATCATAAGCGCAGAGTAACTTATTTTCAATTAACTATCTCTTTTCAGAAACGGATTTTCCATAGTAAAATTTTGTGTCATTAGGGATTATATGAATGCAAGAGGACACATATTTAACCGCAAAGGGTTATAAGCGTTTACAGGAAGAATTAAATAATCTAAAAGGCCCAATTCGGGAAAAACTCGCAAAGAAGTTACGAGCTGCAATTCAACAAGGTGACCTTTCTGAAAATGCCGATTACATCTCTGCGAAAGAGGAGCAGGGTTTCATTGAAGGCCGCATTCTTGAACTCGAACAAACCCTCAAGTATGTTGTAATAATTGATGAGCAAAACCGATCTGGTAACATTATCGAAATTGGTTCAAGGGTAACAATCAAAGAGGGCAATCATTCTCCTGAAACTTTTCAATTAGTAGGGTCTAAAGAAACAGATCCAATCAATGGGAGAATATCTTATAAATCACCTATTGGGAAAGCAATACTTGAACATCAAGTGGGTGATAAAGTATTAATTAATACACCTAAAGGAAGCATTGAAATAAATATTCTGGAAATCAATTAAAAGAAAAAGAGGCTGTCCCAAAAGTCTGAAAAGCAACCAAAAACAAATAAAAAAGCGGCTAAACAGAGAAGTAGAAACGCTTTTTTAGAGAGAAAAAGAAAAATGGCGGTGATCAAGCCGCCATTTTTATCATATTATGGGCAATACTGACCAAACCCCATTCCGTAATCACTTTTTCCTTACCTCTCAGATGAAATCTACGGAATTTCAGGTTGTTTTTTAGCAATCCGAATACTGCTTCTACCTCGGTTAACCTACGCGATCGCAATGCTTTTCCTTCCTGAGATACAAGCCGTTCAGTTGCCTGTTTACGAAAAGCATTCAAACGTGGGCTATGCTGCAGACTGCGGCCTGATATAGACTGGGTACACAATGCCCTGACCGGACAGCCTTCACAATGCCTGCATTGATAGACCCTGCGCTCTGACGAAAAGCCATTATCGCTCTTCCTGATGATAGTGCGATCATATCGCAGCCGTTTGCCTTGGGGACAGATGAATTCATCCTTGTCTTTGTCATAGGAGAAGTTACGGGCATAATATTTTTCTTTTTCTTTAGTTTTCCTGTGTTTCTTTTGCTCCAGATGAAAGGTGTTGTATTTGACAAAGGCTTCTATGCCTTCCTCTTCCAGTTGCAGGTAGTTCTCTTCGCTGCCATAGCCCGCGTCCGCGATCAACTTCTTGGGTAAAAAGCCCAGGTTTTCTTTTACTTGTTCCAGATGCTCAATCAAGCAGGGACTATCGGTGGAGCTTTGATGTATGCTGTATCCAATAATAAATTGACCTTCTGTGCCAATCTGAACGTTGTAACCAGGCTTGAGTTCGCGGTTGCGCATGTGATCGTCTTTCATGCGCATGAAGGTGGCATCTTTATCCGTTTTGGAAAAACTGTTTCTCCCTTCAAATGTGGCTTCATAGCTTTCATACTTCTCCAGACGAGGGATAAAATCTGTTTCTAACTTCTTCAATGCCTTTTTGGTCTTTTTATCCTCCGCATGATGATTGAGTTTTTCGCTTAAGCGCTGCGCCAATTCCTTCAGGCTGTTTGAATCAATCTCACTCTCATCCCCCAGTTCTTCCAAATCCCGATCCCCGTATTCCTCATCTTCAGCCTGATTGATCATGTCAATCTCTTCAAACAGTTCTTTGACTTTCCTCTGTAAATTAGCCTTGTACTTGCCTGTGCTCTTCTTCCATACAAAACTATATTTATTGGCATTCGCTTCAATTTTGGTCCCATCCACAAAATAATGTTCCAGTTTGATCAGTCTCGCCGCTGCTAAGTACTGCAGTACTTCGGTAAACACTTCTTGAATGCACCCCCTTAATATCTGGCCCCGAAATCGGTTGATGGTCCGAAAATCAGGTCGATTGCCTGCACTCAGCCACATAAAATGAATGTTTTCGCGTAACGCATTCGCGATTTGCCTGGAGGAATAGATCTGTTTGGCGTACGCGTAAATCAGTGTTTTCAGCATCACCTTCGGATGGTAGCTGCTGGTTCCCCCGCCCTTGTACTGCCGTACCAGTGCTCCCATATCCATCTCTTCCACCAACTGGTTTATAACCCTCACCATATGTTTCTCGGGGATCAGTTCTCCCAGATTGGGCGGCAGCAACATCACTTGCCCCATTTCATAGCGTTTGAATATCACTTTGTTGTTCGCTTTTACCATCCCCGTATTTTATTAAACTTTTACCATTTATGCAAAAAGGCTGACCTTTTGGGACAGCCTCCGGAGACGTGTACAGAGCGTAGCGTGGTGTACCCTGCCCGCCGAAACAAGATAGCTGTGAGTCCCGCTATTCTATATGTCATTACCCAAGGGTATGCTTCGCGATTCCCAAGGGAATACTTCGTGCTTTTATGTATCAGGTAAAATACCAGCAATGAAATTTTTTACACACAAGCACATTTTCAGGATGCTGAACATCACTTGTCTGGCATCTGCCCTGTTGTTCTTAACCCTGCCGGTTTCTGCCGCGAGTGGTCTGCGGGCAGTGCTCTCCCAGCCGGTCCTGGCTCAGTTTCCCAGCATGATACTCTACCTGGATGTCTATGACGCCCAGAGCAGGTTCGTAGGCAACCTGAAGAGTGACCAGATTACCCTCCTGGAGAACGACACTGAGCGCCCATTAAACGAAGCTACCCGCATCGAACCAGGTCTGCACACCATCCTCGCCCTTAATCTGAGCCCCACACTAAGCAACCGCCCTGCCGGAATCACGCGCTTCGAAGAGCTGTATTTAGCCCTCACTGGCTGGCTGAATGGCATCCACAGCGAAGTACCCAACCTGTACAGTTTGGTATCCAACGATAGCGCGCTGGCGCAGCACTTAAGCGACCCAACCGCTCTCAACACGATCCTGCAGGACTACCAGCCCAATCTGTTCAATTATGAGCCAGACCTGACCAGTCTAAAATACGCTATCGATGTTGCCTCACAGCAACCCACGCCTCCCGAGAACGGCAAGCAAGTCATTTTCTATCTCACTCCCTTACCGCTTGACCGTGAGCTTGACCAGTTACCAGTTCTTGCAGCGCGTGCGGCAGACCTCAATGTGTCCATATGTGTATGGTTGGTGGCGAAGGAGACCAGCGACAATTCCCCCGCGGCAGATGCCCTGCGTCAGCTAGCCACCAGGACCGGCGGTCAATTCTTCCTACTAACGGAAAATATTGAGGCACCCAGCCCTGAGATCTATTTCGAACCCTTGCGCTTCACTTACCGCTTGCGCTACACATCCGCCATTAATCAGAGCGGTTTTCATAGCTTGAAAGTGAATATCGAGCGCGGCGTGCAGCAGGCATCCTCACAGGATGTGGCCTTTGAGATCAACCTGCAGCCGCCCGAAGTGACCATCATCGCCCTGCCGCCGCAAATCCAGCTTACATGGGTCACACCTGATGAGGGGGGTTCAAAAATCTTATATCCAGATTTCCTCACCCTGCAGTTGGGTATAACCTTTCCTGACGGCTATTCAAGACAGCTTGAATCCACGCGCCTACTCTTTGATGGTAAAGAAATCGTTACTGTCACTCAGGAACCCTTTGAGTTCCTCGGCTTACCACTGGGTTCCTACATCGCAGCCGGCACACACAGCATTCAGGTAGAAGTTGAGGACATCCTCGGTTTCCACAGCCAGAGCGACCTGCGCCAGGTGCAGGTCATTGTCGAACAGCGCTACCCTGGTTTTTTTGGCAAATTTCTCACCTTCCTCAATTCAGGTGGCTGGATCGCTCTTGCCACCCTGCTGGTACTTGGGCTCATCATTGCTTTTATCACCTTTCGCCCACGCTTCCCACGTCTTGTCGGCGCGAGCAGCGCTGAGGATCAAGAACTGACTGATGACCCACTTACCCAGCTAGTGTATATCCCTGAGGAAACCATCATATCGAAAAATCGCTCTGGCATGGAAACTGCCAGCCAGCCACAGGCAGTTCCCCGTTTGGTCTGGATTGGCGATGATCCGCCCCCACCCTCCTGTGCAGATATTCACATTCAGGAAGGAGAAACGGGTATTGGCAGCGATGCAGAGCAAGTAAAAGTTGTGCTGAAGCTGCCTTCGGTCAGCCCCTACCATGCAGTTATTCGTGTCACACCACAAGGTGCCACCATTCTCGCCGACCATGGATCAGAAGCTGGAACTTGGGTTAATTACGCACCAATTTCATCGAAAGGCATTGTGCTGCATCATGGCGACCTGGTGCATATCGGTAAAGCGGCTTTTCGTTTTGAACTTTCCGTAGTCAACCACCGCTAATTTAACGATATCCCTGCTTATAATTATTATTTACAATACCAAATATGATAGAATTTTTTCGCAAGTTTGCATCCCGGAGGGATGGCCGAGTGGCTTAAGGCGCCTGTCTTGAAAACAGGTGTGGGGCGAAAGTTCCACCGTGGGTTCGAATCCCTCTCCCTCCGCCTGATGATGCAAGCATACCTGGGGAGGTGCCAGAGTGGATGATTGGGGCCGCCTGCTAAGTGGTTGTCGGGGGAAACCTCGACCGAGGGTTCGAATCCCTCCCTCCCCGCTGGTCAGAATGTATTGCGATGAATCACAAATATATAGATTTATCAGGGGTTTTTCAAAGATTGAATCTACCTGGTTGAGATAAGGAAAAATTCAAGGTAAAAAATCAACTAGTCTACGTTTATCAAAGATTATTTGTAGAAAAATAAGTATAGACATTAAATGGTTGGGGCATGCGGGATTCCAGATAAAGACAAAAAGTAAAGTTATTTACATCGATCCAAGGTACATGAAAACATTAAAAGAACGGGTTGGGGAATTCTTCGAGAATCCAGATGAAGCAGATTTGATCCTTTTCACCCATCATCATCATGCTGATCATTGTTACCCTGCCTGATGTGAGAAAATGTTTGCTCCGTCGAGCGTGGTAATCGCTCCAAAATTTTGCGCTAAAAAATTGAGCAAATATTATATTGTCTTTATTAAACCAGGAGATAAACTGGATATTGCAGGCGCGCAGATTGAAGCAGTACATGCATATAATATTAAGCGTTGTAGGCCATCAGGTCGTCTTTGGCACATAAAAGGGGATGGGGTTGGTTATATTCTTACAATAGAAGGCAAGAAAATATATCATGCCGGAGATAATGAATTTATTCCAGAAATGAGAAATCTTGGGCACATTGACCTCGCCTTACTGCCCATTGATGGAACATTCACCATGAGTATCAAGGAAGCTGCCAAAGCCGCAATAGCAATTAAGCCCAGTGTTGTTATCCCAATGCATAATCAAAAAAGTGATCCAAATGAATCTAAGGACGAGCTTGAATCTATGTCGAACATCAAAATTATTGTATTGCAACCCGGAGAGTCTTTTGGGCTTAAATAAACGCTGATAACAAAAGTGCCCGCCTTAATAAAAGAGAAGGAATTAGATCCTCCTCTTATATACATGACCAAACTATAAAACTTTTAGAAAGAAAGCGCCAGCTTCGCCGCCTGACTGGCATCCGCAGCATAGCCATCAGCACCGATCTGAATGGCGTATTCATCTGTGAGCGGAGCTCCACCCACCATGATTTTCACTTTTTCACGCAAGCCAGCTTCCTCAATGGCTTTGATGGTCACCATCATATTGGTCATGGTGGTAGTCAGCAGAGCTGACATAGCCACGATGTCGGCTCCCTTCTCTCTGGCTTGCTCAGCAAATTTATCAGGAGATACATCTGTTCCCAGATCAATGACCTCAAAGCCAGCCCCCTCCAGCATCATTGCCACCAGATTCTTGCCGATATCATGCAAATCACCCTTTACAGTACCAATCACTACCTTGCCAACCGGCTTCACATCCTCTTCCACCAGCAGCGGCTTAAGTATTTCCAGGCCGCCCTGCATAGCGCGTGCAGCCACCAGCATCTCCGGAACAAAATATTCGCCCTCTTCAAACAGCCGTCCTACTTCAGTCATGGCTGGAATAAGCCCTCCTTTCAATATATTATCCGCATCCAATCCAGCTTGTACAGCTTCGCCAACGCTCTCTTGCACTCCCTCCAGATTGCCGTGTAGAATGCCCTGATAAACTGTTTTAAGAACCTCTTGCATGCTTTTTCTCCTCTATGAAATTTTACTAATTGTAACAAAAGAGTTTAGCGCATTCTAATCTATCGCTACTTTTTATAATTAAAAGAGCATACCATTTGACATGCTCAAAAACACAGAAAAAAACATATGGGATTTCACTTGTCATTGGGGATAATGTGGATCTCATCCCCATGTGTAGGATAATCAGGTTGGCGTCCAGCGCTGGGCTCTTCTTCTCTTGCCTCCACACTGATGCACATGCCGGGAATGCTAGCGTCAGCCGTGAAATTATATGCCTTGCGGCAGGTGTTGTCCACACTACGTACCAATTCAACAGGATAGTTCTCATCTGTACTGATAGGTGAGCCAGCTTCCACCTGCTGAATGACATCGTTGTAATCCATGATGCCGGGTGCCTTCAGACCATTGTCCGCCCATGCACTCCACAAGAATGAATCCGGGCTGCCAATTAATTCTCGCTTAATCGCAATTTGTATCAGGGTGCTGTCTTTCGGTGAAACCCGTACCCAGGCAGCATCCTGATCCTCGCCGAACTTGCCGCCCAGGAACAGGCGCGTTTCATAGCCATCGCCCTTATCCCAAGGCGCATCAGAATTCATCGGGCTGGGTCCGCCCACATCATCATTCTTATCTTCTAGCGCCAGTACGCGCAATATACTCCAACGCTTGATGTTAGGGAAGAATGCCCAGACTAAGTAATCACCGCGCCCATCCTTGTCCGTATCAATTTCTACGCCATAAGCACCCCTGAGAATGCCAGATTCTTCATCCACGCCATACACTTCAATAGTGAAATAGAAGAAAGTGGGGTCACTGAATAAGTCCACTTTCTGGATATCCAGCTAGGGCTGAAAAACCATCTCGCCGGGAGTAAAGGGGCGCTCTAACAAATTCTCGGCATAATTATCGCCGCTGACCGCTCGATGCTCATCCGCACTGGGATAAGAGAGACTATCCTCTAAGGTTTGCTCCGGTTCGCCCGGTTCCTTGGGGAATACCTTGTGCTTAACACGCGCAGGTTCCTCCTTTTGGGTAGCGCTTTGCTCCAGTTCCTGCACACTCAATCCAAACACCTGCTCCAGTTGGGCATCAAGCTCAACTTGCTTTTTTGCCACATCATCCTCAATCGCTGCAATTTCCTCTTCAGTCAGGACTGGAATGGTGGACTGTCCCCCTCCACAGGCGGTTAGAAACATAGCAATCACAACCATCAATGAAATACAAAGTTTAATTTTGCTAAAAAATATATTCATAACTTCTCCATTTTTCCTGCCTACTTTCTTCTGACAGTAGCATCAAAATAATACTTGTGCAAGTAGTGAGAGGGATTTTTTACCAATTTTTACTCCTCACTAACAAGCGGGTTATATCTAATACCTTTTTGGCAATTTGCACAAATTCCCATTGTGATAAAATCACACACTAACTTGAGGAAATCCATGTTCATAATCCTTTCTAAGCTCTTACCCCTGTTTATTTACCCACTCGGTCTCACCTGCATTCTGTTGAGCATAGCTCTATTAGTTAAGAACAAAAAGCGCCTGCGTGTCACTTTGATCGCTGCAGCTTTGCTCATTCTGTGGCTCAGCAGCACTTCCTTTATAGCGGATAACCTGGCGCGATCATTAGAGTGGCGCTACTTACCACCTGAAGAGATCCCACAGGCAGACGCCATTGTAGTCTTAGGCGGCGGTACAGAACCAGCTTCCTATCCGCGTTTGGGAGTGGAAGTGAACAGCGCCGGCGATCGAGTGCTCACTGCAGCCGAGCTGTTCCGCCAGGGTAAAGCACCCAATATACTACTGAGCGGTGGTAAGATTGCCTGGCTAAATAGCGGCGAAAGTACACCAGCAGAAGAGATGGCTGAAATTCTGGAATTTACCGACGTGCCCCGCAGTTCCCTCTGGCTTGAGAAAGAATCTCAAAATACCCACGAAAACGCAGCATTCAGCAAAGCTATCCTTCAAGAACATGGCGCAGAGGAAATCTTGCTGGTCACCTCTGCAATACATATGCCACGAGCAGTGGCACTATTCGAAGAACAGGGCTTTAAAGTCGTGCCTGTACCCGTTGACTATGCCATCACAGATAGCACCGCAAAGAGCGCAACCCTAATATCAACTGTTCTCGATTTTTTGCCCAGTGCCAGCAACCTGGCACTTACCACCAATGCATTGAAGGAATATTTGGGGATGCTTACCTATCACTTGCAAGGCTGGCTCTAAATCCAAATCTCACATTCTTACTCATGCTTGACAAAGATGTTATTCAATTTACACAAACTTTATGGAACTATATGCAACTGAACCATAACCTGCAGAAAGCTGATACCATCCTGGCGCTGGGCAGCCATGACCTGCGCGTTGGAGAGTATGCCGCACAGCTTTATCTGGATGGCTGGGCACCTTTTATCATCTGCTCCGGTGGGTTTGGCAATCAGACACGCGGCATCTGGCAGGAAACTGAAGCGGAAAAATTCGCACATATCGCCCGGGAAAAAGGCGTGCCGCAAGACAGCATTCTGGTTGAAAATCAATCAACCAATACCGGCGAGAACATCCTTTTTACCCGCAAGCTCATCGAAGAGAAGAATTTCAAGGCAGAGTCTTTCATCCTGGTGCACAAGCCCTATATGGAGCGGCGGGCTTATGCCACTTTCCGCAAGCTGTGGCCTGAGAAGCAGGTCCTGGTCACTTCACCGCCTATCCCTTTTTTACAATATCCAACTATTGAAATTCGCATGGAGGACGTAATCCATATCATGGTGGGGGACTTTCAGCGCATCCTGGTTTATCCGCTAAAAGGGTTCCAGACCCCGCAAGAAGTGCCGGAACGTGCCCAGGAGGCATATAAGGCACTAGTAAAACGCGGCTTCACGGAACATTTGCTTCCTAAATAATTGCGAGGATAATGATTAGACTTATGGTTACACATGAATAATCGCATGAAAAAAGTTCTTTCACAGCCCTATAAAAGCAAAAAGGACCTGGCCATCATGATTGACTTATTGATTTCCACAAGGCCTACCGCATAGCTTC
Source organism: Anaerolineae bacterium (assembly GCA_011176685.1). GTDB lineage: Bacteria > Chloroflexota > Anaerolineae > Anaerolineales > Anaerolineaceae > A373. The sequence goes on along the minus strand of DUED01000005.1, from coordinate 8,224 downwards.
CCAAATCCCTCTTACCTCCATCAAAAAATGTCCGCTTTTTTGAGATATCTCCAAGCCATGAGCCTCCACCAGCTATTCCGTTGCCAGGTGGACCCGAAATCTTAATAACGACTGCAGATCAGGTCGATGACACGTAGTTTTCGCTTCCCCCTAATTGATTGCTGCTGTGCTTCCGCACCTCTTCGAATTCAGCCCCTCTAGTCCACTCTCGCAGTATGCCAGCCAAATCAATTTTACCTGACGAACACTAAGCCCTAATTCTTCCGCAACCTGCCGCTGTATTATCTGATGCCCTTCTAAGCGCTACATAATTTCTAGTCGCTGGATATCTTTCTGACTAATCGTTAACATTTTCTCCACTTCTTTCATCCTTTTTAAGGGGACATTATTACTTTTCTCTAACACCTAACAATTACATATTGACATTTGCATGGTTGTACTCTATACTATAAGTACATATGTGAATGCACAAGTGTGTAATGAGTGATAAGAAGCTTTCCAAGCTAACCGAAGTAGCACGCGTTTATTTTCTGGAGAACCGCACCCAGGCAGAGATCGCGCGCAACTTGGACATCTCTCGCAGCCAGGTTTCGCGTTACCTGAGCGAAGCGCGCGAGATGGGCATTGTGCAGATCCGCATCATTGAACCCAATAAAAAAGACTCTGATCTGGGACAAACACTTCAACAAAGATACCCCTCTCTGCATAACGTGATCGTCGCCCCTGTTTTCGAGACCAGTGCAGATGCAGTGCGAACCATTATCGGCAGGTATGCTGCAAATTTCCTGCTTGATATCATCCAACCTGGTCAGCAGCTATCGCTTGGCTGCGGGCGCACCCTAGAAGTAATGGTGAAAGCGCTGCCCGAGCAGGCCATGTCAAACGTGACTGTGGCACAAGCAATGGGCAACCTGGGCCATGAAGCGCATAAGATAGATTACAACGAGATCGCCCGCGTCGCAGCCGAAAAACTGGGGGGCAATGTGCTTTATTTAAGCGCACCCGCCATTTTGGGACGCGGTTCAGGCAAAGCAGATGAATTTGTGCGTGCCAACCAGATGCTCCAAAAAACGCTGGGTATCGCCTGTGATGCAGATATTTATATGGTCGGCCTCGGATCAATGGAAAGCGATCTGGTGTATACCCGTTTTGGCTTGATAGCATCAGAGGAACTGCAAGCGCTGAAGGGTAAAGCTGTTGGGGATATCTGCGGCCACTTCTTTGATATCAATGGCCAAGAGAAAGCTTCCGCTTTTAATGATCGCATTGTTGGTATAACACTGGATAATATACGCCAGGCGAAAATATCCATAGGCGTGGCAGGCGGTTCAGATAAAGTTGCTCCCTTATTGGGAGCGGTCCGCGGGAAATTTATCAATGTACTAATCAGCGATGAACAGACAGTGCACAGCATAATAGCCCTGGATGACACTTGCCCATTCCCACCGGCATCAAACAATAACAAGGAGAGCTGTTAAACTACCAAATAAGAAAGGAGGTGCAGGAAAAGAAGCGTAAGAACGATAATCGTGTAAAAAGAATTTCAAAATAAACAATAAAATCAGGACGCAAAACATTTAAGATGCGTCCAATAAAAAAGGAGAGAGAAATGCGTAAGAGATTGGTACTAATTCTAATCCTGCTGATCGCCACACTATTGCTGGGCGCCTGCGCTCCCACTACTGTGGAACCTGCAGAGGAACCAGTAGAAGAAGTTGAAGAGGTTGTGGAAGAAGAAGCAGCGCCACTTTACGGCGAACCCACCTTAACCACCGTGGAACTTGGCACCGCAGAAGACCTAGTGCCCACTGAGGATGAGATCACCGGGGCATTAGCGCACCTGACGGATGACGATTCCTTCATTGGCATCGTGGCTTGCACCTATTCAACAGATTACCATTCGGCAGTACCAGATGCCGCTGTTGCCTATGCTGAGGATCTGGGTATTAAAGTCGAGACCTTTGACTCCGAGATCGATGTGGAGAAGCAAATCAGCGGCGTCGAGAACTTTGTATCCAGTGGTGCAGACGTTATCGTAGTATGCGTCTTTGATCCGCCCAGCGTGGAGTCTGCTCTAAAAGAAGCCGCAGACGCTGGAGTTTACATCGTTCAGTATGCTGGACGCGATGTGGCTGAATTCGGCGGGGTCAGCATCAGTATTGAGGATGAGGACTTGGGCAAAGCCGCTGGCGAATATGCCACTCAGCTCATCAATGATGAACTCGGCGGACAAGCCAACGTGGCAATTCTGGATTACCCAGATCTCGCTAATGTCGTTTTGCGTGCAGACGCCATTGCAGCCGCACTTGCTGAAGGTGCACCTAATGCGGTCATTGTTGGTAACTATCTAGGTGGTACTACGGAATTTGGTTTGAATTCCATTGAAACCGCACTGCAAGAGCACCCAGAGATAAATGTTATAGCTAGCATCAATGATGCAGGCGCTTACGGGGCTATGCAGGCACTCGAGGCAGCCGGTAAAACCGCTGATGACACTATCATTGTCGGCATCGACGCTGAACCCCAGGCGATCGAGTACATCAATGCCGGAACCATGTACCGCGGGACGGTGGATACCGCACCCGCTGAGACCGGGCGGATGACTATCAACGCAGCCATCAAGCTCTTGGCTGGAGCCACATTACCTCAGAATATTCGCGTACCTGTGAACCTGGTCACTGCAGATTAATATAACCTGAAAGGACGGGGAAGGAGTAAATCCTCCTTCCCCGTCTAAACACATTAAAATAAGGACCTAATAAATACTTCCCAAAGCAGACAAGTAATCAGTTTTCAATCAAAGAAAAAAAAGAAATGAAAAATAAAACAAAAGAAAAAACCAAAATAATAAATTTTAAACGACGCATCATCGAATTCCTTGGAGAGCAGGGTTTCATAATAATTTTCATTTTATGGGCAACATTTTTAAGCTTCAGCACCGATTCTTTCGCCACAACCAACAACTTATTTACCATTCTACGCCAGGCAACCATTATTGGTATTCTTGCAATTGGTGAGCACATGATCGTGCTGTTGGGTACAATGGATGTCTCCCTAGCCGCAGTGATGTCATTAACCGGCGTCTCTATGGCTGCAGCTTTGGTGAATTTTGGACTGCATCCGATCCTGGCCGCACTGACAATACTAACTATTGGCGCACTGATCGGGCTGATCAACGGCCTGGTCATCACACATCTTAAAATCAACCCCATCATAGCCACCATGGGTATGATGAGCATCTTAGAGGGATTAGCTTTCATTTATACTCAGGGAAAGACCATCTTTGGTAATGAGATCGAACCCATCGAGTTCCTTTCGCGCGGGCGCATTTGGGACCTGATTCCAGTGCCAGTGATCGTGCTGTTTGTTTTGTATTTTCTGGCATATCTATTCTTACGTAAGACAGTCTTTGGCGCACATATCTTCGCAACTGGCAACAATGAACGAGCGACCTGGCTAGCTGGCGTGAACGTCAATAATGTAAAACTAGCCACCTTTACTCTAGCAGGCATTCTGGCAGCCGTTGGAGGTGTCATGCAGGTTGCACGCCAAGGAACAGCTACAGGTGGTATGGGTGCTGATTTTCTCTTCCCAGTGCTTACTGCAGTCGTGCTGGGAGGAGCGAGCTTATCGGGAGGGAAAGGTAAAGTATTTAATACTCTGATCGCGGCGGTTTTCCTAACAACCATTACTAACGGTATGATCCTGCTAGGGGTCAGCATATACGCCCAAAGAATCGTCTCGGGTGCTATCCTGGTGGCATCCTTATCGCTGGATAGACTACGTACAGCGAAGATATAAATTGATGAATAACACGCCACTAATCCAGATAAAGAATATCAGCAAGAAATATCCAGGGGTTGAAGCCCTGAAAACAGTTTCGTTTGAAATCCAGCCCAGAATGGTGCATGCGTTGATCGGAGAAAATGGGGCAGGAAAATCCACATTAATAAAGATCCTTTCCGGCGCAGTAAGCCCCGACGTGGGTGGGGATATCTACTTTAATGGAGAAGCCTTTACTCCTCGCTCGCCCAAAGAAGCGATTGATATGGGTATCTCCACGATATATCAGATCATAAATCTGCTGCCGGACCGCACCGTAATGCATAATGTACTTTTAGGCCAGGAACCCATGCACAATGGGATACTTGACAATACCGCGATGCATGAAAAAACGCTTCAAATCCTCGATACTCTCAATGCCAGTTACATTAAACCCGAAATGCTGGTCAGTAATTTAAAAGTTGGAGAGAAACAGGTCATCGAGATCGCAAAAGCACTGGTTAACAAAAGCAAATTACTGATTATGGATGAGGCCACGGCTGCATTGAACCAGACTGAGAGGGAGGCTTTGTTTAATAATATCATCAAGCTTCGTGAGAGCGGCGTTACTATTATTTACGTGTCACATCGCCTGGATGAGATACTTGAATTAGCAGACAATGTCACTGTTCTACGTGACGGTCAGCATATCCTCACCAGCCAGATTGATGAAGTGACGCGTGATTCCCTAATCGAAAGCATGATTGGCCGTAAACTCAAGTACTTTTTTCCGAAACGGGTTGATAAACGCGGTGATGAGATCCTCAGGGTTGAAAACCTCTATGCAGGTAAAGAACTACAGGGAATCAGCTTTTCACTACATTTCGGTGAAGTGCTGGCGGTTACAGGATTATCTGGATGCGGCAAGGCAGACCTTGGGAAAGCACTTTACGGGACGCTGCCCGTTGATCAAGGCTGCATAACAGTCTCTCAGGTACAGTTTAAAGCTAGTCCGTCCCGGTCGATTAAGAAAAAGATCATCATGCTACCAGAGGACCGCAAGGCAGATAGTCTACTGCAGAAGCTGAGTATTCGGCGCAATGTATCATTGTCAGTGCTTCGCTCAGAAGCTTCAAACAAGCTGGGTTTAATTAATCAGGCAAATGAGCGAAAAATTGTGACCAACCAGATCAATGCCCTGGATATCAAAACCACCTCTATGGAGCAGGTAGTTACCCATCTCAGTGGTGGCAACCAGCAAAAAGTAGCACTGGGGCGCTGTTTGGCAGTTGAACCTGATGTCTTCATCCTGTTAGAACCAACACAGGGCATAGATATAGGAGTGAAATTTGAGATCTACCAATTCATAACTAACCAGGCAGCGTTAGGCAAGGCTATTCTTTTGATCACATCCGAATTGGCCGAAGTGATGGGCTTGTCGCACCGCGTCCTGGTGATGCGTGCGGGTTGCATTGCAGCTGAATTGAACACAGAAGAAACAGATCAAACAGAAATTCTTCGTTTAGCTCTGGGTGAGATTGAAGCTCTAGGAGCATAGGTTTTAAAAAGAATTTTTTTAGGAATAGACAGATAAGGAGGAATCATATGGGAAAGGATTTCAAACAAGAGGCAGGAAAACGCATCAAAAAATGGGGGGTTAAAGGTGACATTAAACGCTACATTGAAGGCACTGCTGAGTATCCCTTCATGTACCGTGCTCTAGGGACAGAACCACAGACGGAGCACCCATTCAACCTTTACCGAGATATTAGAAGTCAAGGAACTGCTCTTCGGGACACCTTTTCAAGGAACCAAAAGACCATACCAGCGATTGCTAAAAGATTAGTCAATAAGGGCTTCAGTGGTATGGTTGGGCATGGCCTGGGCACTTCGCAGTTCGTAGCCCAAACTGCTGCAGGCGCTTTCTGGAAACTGGCTGGATGGGATGCACGCGGTATAGATTCATTAGAGTATATATCATGCGGACATCCATTTGATTTCAAAAATTTCGTTTTATTCTCATATTCCGGCAGCGGCAGCACTGTGGACAGCAACCTGGCAGCCGCTAAAGCAAAGGAACTAGGAGCATATCAGGTTGCATTCACAAGCATCGCGGAGAGTCCTATCACCAAGAAATGTGATGAGATCATTGTATGTGCTGGAGGGTTTGATACAGGAGGCTCAGACACTTTTCATTACACTACACGCCTGGCTGCTTCGATCTGGCTGGCGATCGAGATCGGCGCATTAACATACCCTGAAGCGCACAACTATGATAATTTGCGCAAGCGTCTCTTTGCTACTGGCGATAAGTGCGATGTCATGTTCGATTGGGTGAGCAAGCGAGCGAAGTTGTTATCATTTCGTTATCGCAATATCCGCAGTATCTTAGTCGTAGGCAGCGGAGCTAATGAAGGCACAGCAGAAGAGATTGCACTGAAATTTGATGAAATGGGACAGATTCCTACTAAGGGTATGAATCCTGGCCGGCACATCCATGGAGCACTAGGTTTGACACAGCACGATATACTAACCATCATTGTTGCTCCTTTGAAGGACCAAAACTATAAGGCACTGCGCGATATTGCTCAGGTGACTTATATGCTCAAATCCCCGTCCATCGCGATCATCAGCGAAGAAGACGAGTGTGTAGCTGAGCAGGTGGATGACGTCTTCCGATTAGATGAGGATGATCCATACATTTTCTCAATCTTAGCCATCCTGCCGGGACAATTACTGGCCTACTGGAGTGCTGTGGCTCAAGGAGATATTAATCCAGACTGTCAGCGCGCAAACATCGCCCGGCATGCAAAAGTGTGGAATTGGCTATTTCCAAAGGATACTCATTAATCTCTTGCTGCAACAATCCTGGTATGGCTTTCCACTTTGTTTGATACTTATTTTATTTTAACTTTCGGAGAAGTGAAATGAAACGGGATATAACAGTGATTGGCCCTCTGAATATAGACTTGTTAATAACCGGCGATGGTCCTGAAAAATTAGATACTTTGCCCACCTGGGATGGTCCCGCGGATATGGAAATGACAGCCGCTGGCTCAATAGGTTATAACGCGAGTGATCTAGCAAAACTAGGTTTGGATGTCATGGTTTGTTCATGCGTGCCTGATGATCCATTGGGATCATTTATCGTTGAGGCTTTAAGTCGCGATGGTGTAGATACAAGTGAAATCCAAGTTGTGGCCAACTCTTTAACCGGTATAGGGGTTTACATGCTACTTTTCGGAAATCGCAAACGCCCCTTGATTTACCGATTGCCTAATCATAAGCCATGGCCCCAAAGTTTTACACCTGTTAAGATTAACAAATTACTAAATTCCAGGATGCTTCACTGCGGAGGTTATCTCCATTTCAAGGACGTCTGGCACGGCGTCACAATTGTGATATACAAGGAAGCACAGAAAAGGGGTTTGATTACCGCATTGGATCCGCAATTCCCGTTATTTGCCATGGAAACCCCATGGATGATTCAAATTAAAGACATAATCCAACATGTTGATATTCTCTTCTGTGATGAGACTGAAGCACGAAAAATGACGGCACTAGAAAATCTTGATGATTGTGCACAAAAAATTCTAAGTGCAGGACCAGATGTGGTAATCGTCAAACAAGGTGCAAATGGAGCCACAGTATATAAACAGAGTTGGAAATATCATCAGCCATCAATAAAACCTGAAAAATTAGTGGATAGTATCGGCGCAGGTGATGCTTTTGACGCAGGCTTTCTATTTGCAACATTACAAGACTGGCCTTTGGAAAAACGAGCTTTATTTGCTAGTATTGCTGCTGGTTACACAATCACGGGCGTCGGAGGCTCTAATTCATTCCCAACCCGTAATCTCATTGAGAAGGAAATGGAAAAATACCGCTGACGGCATCAATAACCTTTGAAAATCCAACCTTTTTACTAGTACTGGGTACCATTCTTCAATTATATATGCAAGCATATATAAACTACAATCACCATGGATAAATTATCAACCCCAAGAGCGATAAGAATAAAATAATTAATCAATATCTATATTGAAATTTCCTAATTAGAACCTAGATTATTAAGTAATTACCAAAGCCAAAAATAAAATGCTGTTTCGTGTAAAAAAGTTGGTTGGGCTGACCCGATCGGCGCACATCCAGTACACCGCCGCAGAGGTTTAGCAAAAGCATTATTCTCGTGGGGTTTGAAATAGCTCAAGAAACACGGATTGTATATGGCTGTGCCCAGTACCACCAGCGATAATCTCCCCACTTTACGAATTTACAAACCGCTGGGTTTTCGTTTATCCTCGAGAAAAATATGGTTATCAAAGCCAATAGATTTGTAGTGCACCCCAAAACTTGGACAGGTAGGATAATTAATACTATGAACAAGACAGGAGTGCAAAGATGCGAAAACGGCGAACCTTTACATCCGAATTCAAAGCCAAAGTTGTAATGCAAAATATAA
>DUED01000049.1 GCA_011176685.1 Anaerolineae bacterium | reverse complement strand
ATTTTGCTTAAATAGAAATTATTGTAAGAGTTTCAATGGAATCTGAATTAAATACTAAGGAAAAGCAAATTTTACTGAAGATTGCCAGGCAGGCAATTGAAAAAGCAGTTAAAAAGGAAGATCCAATAAACATAATCCTGTCAGATCTGCCCTCGAAACTGCGCGAGCAGGGAGCTTCATTCGTAACACTTACCATTCATGGCAAACTACGCGGCTGTATTGGCATATTGGAAGCATATCAGCCGCTGGCTTTGGATGTAAGTGAGCATGCAGTTGCAGCTGCAACTCAGGATTACCGTTTTCCACCACTCAATCTGAATGAATTGGATAAAATCGAGATAGAGATCTCACGGCTGAATCCCCAGCAGAAGCTGGAGTATGAAACACCCTCAGATTTAATTACTAGACTTCATCCACAGGTGGATGGGGTGGTTTTGCGTGATGGATTTCAGCGTGCTACCTTCCTGCCGCAAGTGTGGGAAAAGCTTTCTGACCCAGCGGAATTCCTTTCCCAACTATGCCTGAAAATGGGAGCTCCTGCTAACCTGTGGCGCTCCAGGAAGCTGGAGGTATTCACTTATCAGGTAGAGGAGTTTAAAGAAGAGTAGGCCTTTCGATGAGCGAGAAAAAGAAACCCAAGGAAGAGAACCCACAGCTCCTAAGTGAACGCATGCGCCGCATACTCGCTTCAATCAAATCTGGACTGACTAATGATGGTTCAACCAATAACCGACTAGGCAGTGTTGTGCCCTCTGCGGCATCCCCACACAGGAAAGATAAACAATCACCACAACCTGACCATGAACAGATGTCAGGTTACATCTCTGAAACAAAGGGGGGTCGGCGGGGAGAAGAATCAGCAGACATGCTGCCCCATCAACCCATTGAAAAACCCTTACCTCAATCCGGCCCTTCAAGTGGTGGAACGCCGCCCAAATCACCTTTTGATGGCATTAAGGCATTTTTTCTGCATTGGAGAGGCCGAGAGTTGGGTTGTTTGTTGCGTATATTCATTGGTGGAATTTTTTCGATTGTAATCGTCACCATCGGCGCTCTCTCATTCCTCGTTTTTCAATATTTTTCAATCGCTTCGACTTTGCCAAGTGTGGAGGATCTGCGTGCACATGCCTCACAGTTTGAGACAACTCGCATATACGACCGCGATAATAACTTAATCTATGAGATACTGGATCCCAACGCCGGGCGGCGTACATATGTGTCGCTGGATGAGATTTCACCCTATCTGGTTGCTGCGACCATCGCGACCGAGGACAAGGATTTTTATAACAATCCGGGCTTTGACCCCTATGCGATTCTGCGGGCTATGTGGCAGAATTATACCTCTGGTGAGATTGTCTCCGGTGCTTCGACCATTACCCAACAATTAGCGCGTACGTTGCTGCTTTCACCTGAAGAACGCAGCCAGAGAACTGTTCAGCGTAAAGCACGAGAAATTGTGCTTGCAGCCGAGATCACCCGTCGCTACTCCAAGGATGAGATTTTGGAATTGTATTTAAATGAAATCTATTACGGTAACATGGCGTATGGAATTGAGGCAGCTGCGGAGACATATTTCAGCACTTCCGCTGACCTGCTTACTCTAGGACAGGCATCTTTTTTAGCGGGGATACCACAGATGCCCGCGGTTTATGATATTTTCAGCAACTCGGATGCTTCCTTGCTGCGCCACAAAGATGTGCTTAACCTGATGTACCAGTTGAGTATGGAGGAAGGTTGCATCAGCGTCAGCAATAGCAGTGTACCAGTCTGTGTTTCTTTAAACGAGGCGGTTGCTGCTGCCCAAGAAATTGAGAATTTTCCATTTGAGCAGAAACTCATCACCATGCCTTTCCCGCACTGGATTAATTACATACGCACTTTGCTGGAAGAGCAGTTTGATCCGCAGACTATTTACCGCTCCGGATTCAGAGTTTTTACTACGCTTGACCCCGATTTGCAGCGTTATGCCCAGCTGACTGTGCGTGAGCAGATTGATGAACTGGTGGAAAATAATGCCAGCGATGGAGCGCTGGTTGCTATTCGACCCCATACTGGCGAGATCCTGGCGATGATTGGATCGGCGGATTTCAACAATGAAGAAATATCTGGGCAGGTTAATATGGCAGTGTCGCCACGCCAACCGGGTTCTTCCATAAAACCGCTAACTTACACGGCGGCTTTTGAAAAGGGTTGGACTCCCGCTACCCTCATTTGGGATGTAGAGAGCGAGTTTCCGCCCTCTGGTGACCCCAATGATACGCGTGAACCCTACAGGCCAGTCAATTATGACAACAAGTTCCACGGTCCAATTCTTGTACGAACGGCGCTTGGCAGTTCCTATAACGTTCCGGCTGTGAAAACATTGCAGTTTGTCGGCATATATGATGACCCCAATACGCCTGAAGAGGATGGATTCATTAGTTTTGCCAAGCGTATGGGCATTACCACGCTAAACCGCCAGGATTATGGGCTTTCGCTAACCCTGGGAGGTGGAGATGTGAGTTTGCTGGAACTGACCGGTGCATTTGCTGTCTTCGCCAATGACGGCCTGCGTGTACCGCCGTTCGCCATTGTGCGCGTTGAGGACCATCAGGGTAATCTTGTATTTGAACATCATACTCCAGAAACTAAAAAAACAATCCGTAGTGAACATGCTTACTTGATTTCAAGTATCCTCTCTGATAATGAAGCCCGCACGCCTGCCTTCGGCTCCAGATCTGTGCTGAAGTTGCCCTTCCTTGCAGCGGTCAAGACTGGCACAACAAATGATTTTCGTGATAACTGGACTCTGGGCTACACAGCGGATATTGCCGTTGGGGTCTGGGTGGGCAATGCTGATTATTCGCCCATGCAGAATACCAGCGGACTAACCGGTGCAGCTCCTGTCTGGGCAGACGTAATGCAGTATGCTGTTCAGCGCTACACCGGCGGCAACCCCACGCCATTCATACAACCGCAGGGAGTTGTTGATCGCATTATCTGCACGCTATCAGGTGCTGAGCCGTCTGAGAAGTGTCCCAGCCAGAAAGGGGAGATTTTCGCTCAAGACCAGCCGCCACTGCCTAAAGAGCAGGATCTATGGCAGAAGGTGGTTGTAGATACGTGGACCAATCTGAAGGCTTCTTCTGCCTGTTCAGAGTTTACCAAGGAGCGCTGGACTCTGAATGTGAGTGAGAAGTGGGCGGTCAAATGGATCAGGGAGACTTCGAAGGGTCAGGAATGGGCAGAAAAGATGGGTTTTCACGACCCCGTCCGTTTTACACCTGAAAATGAATGCAGCGGAGGCGATCCGCGGCCAACAATTGTTTTTGTGGGCATGACTGACGGCATGGCGGTCACTCAGACTCCACTGGATATATATGCGGTGGTAACAGCCACAGCCAATTTCAAACAGTTTAAACTGGACTATGGCGTAGGTGAAAACCCTTCGAATTGGAAAACTCTGATTGAGGGAGTGAAGAACAAATACGACCAACCTACCAAGCTTTATTCACTGGATCTCTACGAGGTTAACGCCTCCAGTATAACTTTACGTATCTATTTAGAGAGCGACAATGGAGGTTATGCTGAAAAGAAAATTCACCTGAATATCCTGGTACCAACATTGACACCAACAATCACGCCAACTCCCACTGAGACGCCCACACCTTCACCTGCTCCAAGTGAAACAGCAACGTCTCCACCAACCTCAACTGAAACACCCATACCAACCGATACGCCAACACCTTCCCCTTCTCCCACCTCCTAAAACTTAGGGAATGTTGTGGGTGATAATGAGAGAAATAATCTCTCATATTGCCTTCCTGAGGAATGCATAGGCCAAATCGCGAAAATTTGTATAATAACATCTAGTTTTGTATAATGGTAATGGAGAAAACAACTTTGCCGTTTCATTGAGCTCATCAGATTAGAGGGAAGAATGAAAAACAGATTGTTTTTTAATAAATACAGAAAGCAGGAGAATGAAAATGATTAGAAAGGATAATAATATAAGAGCATTTACCTGTATGAAAATATTTCTTTGCTTTTCAGTAATACTGTTCTTTGGGGCAAGCTGTGACCCTGGTGATGGGTTAATTGAACCACCGGAACTGCCCTGCAACTGGGCGGAGGTCAGTCATATTAACCTACCCGATGGCTCCATCATTGAACCATTGAGTGGGAGAGTTGAGAAGATCTGGTCAATCAAAAATGTGGGCATATGTGATTGGGACACTTCTTACACTATTGAATCTGCCTGGGGAGATTTATCAACGCTTGTGAGAGATGTTGAGTATCCAACTTCTCTACCAGGACCAGTCGCACCCGGGGAGTCTTTTGAGCTTCCATTACGGTTTGAAGCCCCGTGTGTGCCCGGCAAGTATAACGCCAATTTTTATATTTCTGGGTTTAAAGATGGAGAAGAAGAATTGTTTGGTGTGGGGCCTGTGCCCGGAGGTACTTTAGAGGTTCCTATTCACTGGCATTTTGAGGTGCCTCAGTACCTACACGTCACTGACATCTTAATCCGTTGGTATTCCAGTGAAAGGGATGATTACACTTACACTGGTCCTTGCCCCACGATATTGGGTTTAAAGGTTGGTTATGATGGTTATTTCACTGGAGACGTTGATATTGGAGCTGTTTGGGTATCAAGGTATTCAACTTCCGAGGGTTATTTGGGTGGCGGGTATGTAATAATAACCGACGAATGGTTAAACTATGGTTATCCATATGTGGACTCCTTTATAGTAAGAGATTCTATTGAGGACGGTGAAGTAAGATTGTTTGTAAATCGTCCTGATTACTTAAGATCAAACACTCTTACTTATTCTGTAACCTGCACAGAAGAAACAATGCTAATTGTCCCGGCGGCTACCCCGACTTCTGTAATACCAAATGTAATACCGGAAGCAATCGCTTTAAAGGATGCTAACTGCCGGACTAAACCAGGGGATGAATTCAAGGCTGTTGGTAATCTACCAAAAGGCGAAAGTGCGCCGATTGTGGGGCGCAACCTTAATTTCACCTGGCTGCTGTTGGACCTGCCGGATTTGGAGCAGAATTGCTGGGTGTGGAAGGAATTGCTGAGCTGGGAAGGAGACTTGGATGGGGTTGAAGTTATACCGGCCGAACAATTGGGGGAAACCGAACAGGAAATATGCAGCGGACTCAGCCAGCAGGATTGCGAAGCGCGCTCTGACTGCCAATGGGTGGATACAGCCGGTCAACCGGCTTACTGCACGGATAAATAATGACCTGAGAAATCCTCTAACTGAGTAAGAGAGGAACAAATCAACAAGTTTCGAGATAAGTCTATTTATTATATTGGGGTGCTTGCTGTATAATGACATAATTCCTGTGAATATTTAGCATTTCACAACAATATCTATCAAGGAGAACACATTCATGGCTACAAAATCTAAGAAAAAAGCAATTTGGGCTTGGACGATGTATGACTGGGGCAACTCGGCTTTTGCCACCACTATTATGGCAGCAGTGCTACCGGTTTACTATTCCTCCGTTGCGGCTTCCAACCTGCCGGCTCACCAGGCGACTGCCAATTGGGGTTTCACCTGTTCTATCGCGGCACTAATTGTAGCGGTGATCAGCCCCCTCTTGGGCGCTGTTGCGGACTTCAAGGGTGCTAAGAAAAAATTTATGGCTTTCTTTGTATTTCTGGGAGTGACAGCTACAGCACTGCTGTATTTCGTAAAAACCGGTGATTGGAAGCTGGCTTCTGCCTTGTACATTTTCGGCAATATTGGTTTTGCCGGCTCGCTGGTTTTTTACGATGCATTACTACCGCACATAACAACACCAAAGGAGATTGACCAGGTTTCCTCACGCGGCTTTGCCATGGGTTATATCGGTGGCGGTTTGTTATTGGCAATTAACCTGGCAATGATCATGATGTTGCCCAATTTCTTCCCTGATATGGACCCCACGCTGATGTCACGACTTTCCTTCGTTAGTGTGGCAATCTGGTGGTTAGTGTTCACCATCCCAGCTATGCGCTATATCTCCGAACCACAGCGCAAGATCATGAAGGAAGAAGCTGGAATGAATCCAGTACAGGTCAGCTTCCGACGACTGGCGGTCACTTTTAAGGATATCCATAATTTCCGTGACCTGTTCCTGTTCTTGTTGGCGTTCTTCCTGTATACCAACGGTATCGGCACTATTATCACTATGTCAACTATTTATGGAACAGAAATTGGTATTGGGCAGACCACACTGATAGGCACACTGCTAATGGTGCAGTTTGTAGCAGCGCCCTTCGCTATTGCTTTTGGCTGGCTGGCGAAAAAGATAGGCACTAAAACTTCTATTTATATCAGTTTACTGGTCTATACCCTGATTGCTATTGGGGGATATTTCATGAGCACAGCATGGCATTTCTGGGCACTGGGTTTTGCGGTCGCCACTGTGCAGGGCGGCAGCCAGGCACTCAGCCGCTCGCTGATAGGACGTATGATGCCTAAAAGCAAATCGGCAGAGTTCTATGGCTTCTTCAGTGTATTCGAGAAATTTTCCTCCATCGCAGGACCTGCTTTGTTTGGTTTGGTCTCCACCTTGATGGGAGAAAGCCGACTGAGTATTGTCTCGTTGGTTATTTTCTTCATTCTGGGTATTTATGTGTTATCGCGCGTGAATGTGGAACGCGGCATAAAAGTAGCTGAGGAGGACGAAAAAGCACTCATTTCTGCCAATGAGTAAACGAAAAAACGAGCGCAAGCCCGTTCTTTTTTATTTATGAATGTTGTGAGGGGGATGTTTTTACAATTATGAGGGTTGATAGCGATAGTGCAGTATGTTGAAAAGTGTCGCTAAGCACGCTGTAAGTACTGCACAGCATTCGCCTGGGAATGGACAAATAGACATAATATGTCATCGCGTAGCATACTGCAAAGTATTCTAATGAGAGCGTTAGTATGATCGCGCAGCATACTGTAAGTAAGAAGAACCTCTGCTAGGTTATTTGAGATTCTTAGTTTCATCCAGATGGCGGATTATCTCATTAGGGAATGATAGCAAATCTTCAAA
This sequence comes from Anaerolineae bacterium, assembly GCA_011176685.1. GTDB lineage: Bacteria > Chloroflexota > Anaerolineae > Anaerolineales > Anaerolineaceae > A373. The sequence continues at coordinate 40,862 of DUED01000049.1, read as the reverse complement.
TAATTTGATACAACTCCACCAGAACGCCATAGGTGCTTTTTGGGTGAATGAAAGCCATTTTTCGATCTTCTAACTCAAGGGGTTTCTCATTAATTAATCGTACACCTTTTGCTTTTAATTGCTTCAATGCATCTAGAATATCTTCTACTTCAAAGCATAAATGATGCATGCCAGGGCCTCGTTCACGCAGGAACCTGGCGGTACCGCTGTCATCGCTGGTAGGTTGAACTAACTCTACCTCACTATCACCTACTGGTAAGAAAGCTACTCTGGCTTTCTGGCTGGTAACTTTTTCAATATGGTCCATTTCTAGCCCCAGTGCATCGCACCAGAACGAAAGAGCTTCTTCAATATTGGAGACAGCAATCGCCACGTGGTTGATTTTTTTAATTTTCATATTGACTTCCTTTTAAATTAAGCCCAAACAGGCGACTGGTATTCACCCCAGACGTCTCGCAGCACGCCACAGATTTCACCCAGGGTGAGGTCGTTTTCCACGCAGGTAATGAATAGTGGTAATAGATTCTGGTCTGATTTAGCAGCCGATGCCAACTGGCTTAGTAGCTCGTTAACTTTATTGTGATCACGCCCTGTGCGCAGCTTTTTCAGGCGTTCACGCTGATTGGCTTCAATGGAGGGGTCGACTTTCAGAGGTTCCATCTGGATCTTTTCCTCAAGTTGGTACTCATTCATACCTACAATAATATGGTGTTTGTCCTCCACATTTCTCTGAAATTTATAAGCCGCTTCCTGAATTTCATGTTGCATATAACCGCTTTCGATTGCAGAGAGTGCTCCACCAATTTCGTCTATGCGTTTAATGTATGCTTGTACACGTTTACTGATCTCATCAGTAAGCTGCTCAATTAGATATGAACCTGCCAACGGGTCCACACTACCGGTTATGCCTGACTCATGTGCGATGATCTGCTGAGTCCGCAAAGCGATGCGAGCGGGTTTTTCAGTGGGTAGCCAGAGAGCTTCATCCATGCTGTTGGTGTGCAGCGACTGCGTACCGCCCAGTACGGCTGCTAGCGCCTGAATGGTGGTGCGGATGATGTTGTTCTCTGGCTGCTGGGCAGTGAGTGTAGAACCGCCTGTCTGAGTGTGAAAACGCAAACGCATCGAGCGGCTGGTTTTTGCGCCAAAGCGGTCTTTCATAATTTGTGCCCAAAGACGTCGTGCAGCACGAAACTTGGCGATTTCCTCCAGAAAATCGCTATGGCAGGTGAAGAAAAAAGAAAGCTGGGGAGCAAAATTATCCACTTTCAAACCGACATTAATGACAGCCTCTACATAGGCGATGGCATTTGCCAGTGTGAACGCCACCTCCTGTACGGCAGTGGAACCCGCCTCGCGAATGTGGTAACCGGAAATGCTGATAGTGTTCCAGTTGGGTACTTTATGATGGCAAAATTGAACCACATCCGTTATCAACCGCATGGAGGGCGCTGGTGGGAAAATGTAGGTACCACGGGCTATATATTCTTTAAGAATGTCATTTTGAACTGTACCGCGCAGTTTAGACGATTCCACATCCTGACGACGAGCTATAGCAATGTACATTGCTAATAGGATAGCTGCAGGTGAATTGATGGTCATGCTGGTAGAGACTTTATTGAGTGGGATCTCTTTGAAAAGCAGCTCCATATCCTTCAAGGAGGAAATTGCTACACCTACCTTACCCACTTCACCGCTGGCGATGGGGTCATCGCTATCGTAGCCGATCTGCGTGGGCAGGTCAAAAGCAACTGAAAGCCCGGTTTGACCCTGATCTAGCAGAAAGCGGTAACGTTTATTAGATTCCTCGGCTGAGGCATATCCGGCATACTGGCGCATAGTCCAAAGCCGGCCGCGGTACATTGTAGGCTGTACACCGCGCGTGAATGGATACTCTCCTGGAAACCCAAGTGATTCTAGGTAATCAAAATCGCGGGGTAGGGATACTCGCGGTAAAGGGATACCTGAGGCGGTCTCGAACTGCTCCATCCGCTCCGGGTGTTTTTTGATCACTTTCGTGAGTGTTTCTTCTTCCCAGTGTTTCTTTTCTGCTTCTAGATTCATAAAAAACCTCTATCAAAATCGTGGTATTAACATTTTAATATACATCAAGACCTTTCAATATCCATAGCAGTAAGTTATGGGTTATTACCTGAATTCTATTCCTTCCTGACCACGAACAGCCAGGAGTTAAAATTATGTTGGTTCATTCAGGTGTAAAATTTCTTTATCAAAATGCATTTAATAAAATGAGGGCTTCGTTTCCCTCTAAATTGAATGAGTCAGCAGATAATATCTCCAGTTTTTTACGTTGGTTAGATAGAAGCAATCTCCATTTATTTTTTCTGGATTGTACAAGGATAATTTTTATTTTGGAATCGCTGAAGTTCAGCGCAATAAGCGCTCGTTGATTCTTATATTTTCTTTCATAAACTAGTACATGCTTTGATTTTTGCTGTATGGGCTCAAAAATTCCACGAACTAGTACCGGGTGCCGCTTGCGCAAAGCCAGCAACTTTTTATAAAAATTTAAAATCGAATGCGGATCTCTATACTGATTAGTGACATTGCGCTGGATATAATCCGAATGCACTGGTAGCCATGGCTCAACTGTGCTAAAGCCGGCATTGGGAATTGCTTCCCACTGCATAGGCGCACGGCATCCGTCACGACCTTTGTAAAAAGGCCAATAGCGTTTCCCAATGGGGTCCTTAATCTGCGAGTGCTTTATTCTAACGTTGCGCATTCCAATTTCCTCGCCGTAATACAAAAATGGAGTGCCGCGCATAGTGAGCAGCATTGCAGCAGCAACCTTTAGCCGCTGGTCATCCTCGCCTTCCCCGAAACGCGTAGATGTGCGTACTGTATCATGGTTATTGAGTACATAATTAGGCCAGCATTTCCCTCGCAAAACATGTTCCCATTGGATAACGTTATTCAAAAAGCGTTTTGGGTTCCAGGAGTTCCGCAGGAATTCGAAATTAAAAGTAGCATGCAGGATGTTCTTCCCACAGTAACTGCCTGCTTTTTCTGGGTTTGCTAAAAAAGTTTCTCCCACAGCATAACTTTCTGGATAAGCATCGAGAATCTGGCGGATCTCTTGCAGTAAGTGCATCATCTCTGGTTGATCACAATCAAAAATGTGTTCTTGTCGCTCATAAGGACGCAGTCCAAATAATTTGGTGGGATTGTTGCGCAATTTGGAATCCTTGAAAAAAACGTTGAACACATCCAACCGGAAGCCGTCCACACCCTGATCTAACCAGAAGCGGAACACATCCAGCAAAGCTCGATGAACCTTGTGATTACGCCAGTTCAAATCCGGTTGTTCTTTGTAAAACATATGGTAATAATATTGGCTGGTGTGATGATCCAGTTCCCAACCAGAGCCACCGAAGATCGATTGCCAGTTATTTGGCGGGTTTCTTCCTGGTTTTGGTTCATGCCAGATATAATAATCGCGGTATGGATTATCGAGCGATTCTCTAGATTCTTTAAACCAGGGATGCTGGTCTGAAGTATGATTTAGCACTAGATCAAGAATAATATGAATGCCATGCCTGTGTGCATCTTTAAGTAGAAGCCCAAAATCCCTCATACTCCCGAATTTGGGATCAATGCTTAGGTAGTCACTAACATCATAACCAAAATCGACATCTGGAGAAGGATAAATGGGGGAAAGCCAGATGGCATCCACACCTAGGTCATCTAGGTAATCTAACCTCTGACGGATTCCTTCAAGATCGCCAATGCCATCGTGGTTGCTGTCCGAAAAAGAACGCGGATAGATTTGATAAATTACCCCGTCGCGCCACCACAGGAAGTCTTTCATGTTCACCTCATTTTTATTGATTATATCCTGGGTGAGGAAGGATATCATGCAGACATCCAGAGAAGCCCTTGCTGCTGCCATAAATTAGTGTTAGAATATTAGTTGTAAGAACCAGCTTTATCTAATGCATCGGAAAGTGGGCAGCCCCCACTTTTCTGCATATTATGCAGGAAATGCTACTGGAGAAAAGATAAGCATGAAGAATGAACTTGTGCTCGCATTCAATGAAGTCCTGGAGGACAAAGGACTTCCTAAAGAAATTATTATGGATGCCCTTGCGGCAGCCATGGTCTCAGCATACCGTAAATCAGTGAATGCTTCCAGTGCGCAAGAAATTAAGGCAGAAATTGATCTGGATAGCGGCAATCTGAAGATACTGGTTGAAAAAGAGGTTGTGGAAGATGTGCAGGAAGTGCACACGGAGGTTACACTGCAAGAAGCAAGCCGGTTCCAGGAGAATGTCCAGCTGGGAGAAGTAGTGTTTGTAGATGCCACACCGGAAAGATTTGGTCGTGTAGCTGCCCAGACAGCACGTCAAGTCATCCAGCAGAAAATTCGTGAGGCAGAGCGGAATATTCAATTTAATTTTTATGAAAAGCAACTGGGCGAGATCGTAAATGGAGTAATACAGGCTTTGGGCGCACATGGACTGACAATCGGCTTAGAGCTGAAGGCAGAGGGTTTGATGCCGCGCAAAGAGATGATTCCATATGAGCGTTTTCGCATCCATGATCGTATACGCGCCTTGGTAGCAGAAGTGAAAGAGAGTCCACGGGGTCCACAAATTATCCTCTCGCGAACACATCGGGATTTTCTGCGTCGATTACTCGAAAATGAAGTGCCAGAAATTTTCCATGGCATTGTAGAAATCCGCTCTATAGCACGTGAACCGGGCCATAGAGCTAAAGTCGCTGTCTCTGCTGCACAACAAGGTATTGACCCAGTAGGGGCTTGTGTGGGTCAACGCGGTGTGCGTATTCAAGCAATTGTACGGGAATTGCACGATGAAAAAATTGATGTCATTGAATGGAATAAAGAACCAACAACCTTCATCGCTAAAGCTATCAGCCCAGCACGTGTTAATGGCGTGTATTTAAATATAACTCCTGGTAGTGGTAAAACTGCGCTGGTAGTTGTGCCTGAAGACCAACTCAGTTTAGCCATCGGTCGCGATGGACAAAATGCACGTTTGGCTGCAAAATTAACTGGGTGGCGCATTGACATTAAAAGCTTACCTGAAACCGTTTCGGACTGGCTCTTCACCCTACAAAACAACAAAGAATATGCTGATTTAGCCAAAGAACTCAAAGCAAAAACTCGACAAGTAGAAGACATCATGACACGTAAAAGTGAAGGGCGTGTCATAAATCACGAGGATCATGATGTTCTTACACAGTTCATGGATCAACTAGAGCGAGAGAAAATGAATCGCCAGCTGGCAGTAAAACAAATCCTTGAACAAAAACGAGAGGATGTAAAAAAGAGCCTTCCAGAGGGTGCCTTTATTTTTAACCTAGCTGAAAGTGGACTTGGTAAAAAGATAATTGATTCGCTTGGAGAGGCGAAAATTACAAATGCCGGTCAGCTCGCTTTATATTCTAAACTAGAACCCGAAAAAGTCCTGGAACTTCCCGGTATCGGCCCAAAATCCCTGGAAAAGATAGAAATATTTATTGACACTTTACCAGAGATCGTTCCACAAGTAATCGAGGTTCTTGAAGTTGAAATTAGCGCTGAAAAAGAATATGCTGAGGAAGCGGTGAGAGATGAAGAAAAAGCAGCAGAATCAGAGACAGCCCAAATAGAAGATGAAAAGGTTATGGAAACAGCGATACCTGAAATAAAGGAAGAAGTACAGGTTAAGGCAGAAGTGGTTGCAGAGGAACCAGTCAGCGAGGAAATGAAAGAAATCGCCGAAAAAGATAAAAAAGAAAAAGAAAAGGTTTCATTTGAAGAAATATTTGCTCTTAGACCAGAGGTAATCGAGGATAAAAGCATCCAAGAGGAAGAACTTGTAGATGACAAAAGACTTGAACCATTACAAAAAGACAAGAAGAAGAAAAAGCAGAAACGCAAATTCCATGAAATTGAATACGATCCTGAATTGGACTTGACTATTGTGCATAAAAAACATAAACGGGGTCAACCTGACTGGGGCTTGAAGGATTAAGATAACTATATAAATATAAGTGTCAAAAAAAAGGAAAGGACCACGAAAACATATTCCGCAGCGTACCTGTGTGGGTTGTAGGCAGGTGCTTCCAAAAAGGGAGCTAATCCGTATTGTACATACTGCTGAAGGGGTACAAGTAGACCTGACAGGTAAAGAAAAAGGCAGAGGAGCTTATTTACATAAAAAACGCAAATGCTGGACGCAAGCTCTCAAAGGTGCCTTGGCAAGCACCTTAAAAATTGAATTGTCCAATCAGGACATCGTTTATCTGAAAACATATATGCAGGACATTCCGGAATCATCTGAAGAATAATGAGGTAGGTAAGTAAAATTGCTATTCAAGGACTCTAAACATTAAGGAGATCGTAATTCATCATTAGCACCAACCAGCTTGCCGAAGCTGTGCAGAATAATTCAAAAAGGAAGCAGCACTTATTGGAGGTTATTTATGAGTGAAGATTGTTTGAAAGAGATTAAATTACCCACAACATTAACAGTACGGGATCTGGCAAGAAAAATTGAAACCAGTCCTATTGACATTATAAAGATCTTAATGTCCAATGGTGTGATGGCAAATATCAATCAGATGATAGATTTTGATACTGCTGCAGTTGTTTGTGCTGAATTGGAGATTGAAGCAAGTTTGGAAATTCCAGAAGTCTCAGAAGAAGAGATGGGAGAAATCCCACTTTGGCGTCGTCTAATTGAGGATGAAGATCCAAAGAAATTAGTTGTCCGCCCACCAGTAGTTACTTTATTGGGACATGTTGACCATGGTAAGACCACACTGCTGGATGCGATTCGGCACGAAAATGTTGCCAGCGGTGAATCAGGCGGCATTACGCAGCACACTGGCGCTTATCAAGTTGAACACAAAGACCACAAAATCACATTTCTGGATACTCCTGGTCATGCTGCTTTTACTGCAATGCGAGCGCGTGGTGCACAGGGCGCTGATATTGTTGTGCTGGTTGTAGCTGCCAATGATGGTGTTATGCCTCAAACACGAGAAGCCATTGCACACGCCCGTGCGGCACGAGTTCCAATGGTTGTGGCACTAAATAAAATTGACCTAGATGATGCCAACCCAGAACTTGTTAAAAAGCAACTGGCTGATATTGGTTTGGTATCAGATGAATGGGACGGCGATACCCTGATTGTTCCAGTTTCTGCAAAAAAGAAAATTGGGGTAGAGGATTTATTGGAAGCAATCATTCTAGTTGCAGAGGACAATGATATCCTGGCGAATCCGAGTGGGAAAGTAATTGGTTCGGTCATAGAATCGCAGGTAGAGCGTACAAGAGGGATCGTAGCTACTTTATTAGTTCAGAATGGAACACTCAAAACAGGCGATGCTATCGCAGCTGGTATGGCTAGCGGTCGTATTCGCGCTATGTTTAACTTCCGTGGAGAAAAGGTCGAAAGCACAGGTCCCTCAATGCCTGTACAGGTGCTGGGACTTAGCAATGTACCACAGGCGGGTGATTTCTTTCAGGTTTGCAATTCAGAAAGGGAGGCACGCGCGATCGTCAATGAGCGCAAATCAAAAGCCGAACGACAGAAAGTTGCAAAAAAGCAGGTGACTTTGGAAAATATCTTCAGTAGGGTAAAAGACGGTAAAGTTCATGAACTACATGTAATCATTAAAGCAGATGTACAGGGTTCACTTGAACCAATTGTTTCATCTCTTAACGAAATTGACCAAAGTGAAATCAAAATCAACATCTTACATGCTGAAACTGGTAATGTTAGCGAGAATGATATCATGCTCGCTTCCGCTTCCAAGGCAATAATTATTGGGTTCAACATCCAGGCAAGTGCTGCCGTTCAGAAACTAGCAGAAAGTGAAGGTGTTTTAATACGTAAATATGATATCATCTACCGTCTTATTGAGGACATAGAAAAAGCCCTTAAAGGTATGTTGAAGCCGGAAGAGCAGGAGAAAACTACTGGTCGCGCTGAAGTGCTGGCTCTCTTCTCATCATCGAAAGTTGGTACTATAGCGGGCTGTAAAGTAATCCAAGGTGAAATCCAGCGTAATGGTAAGATGCGTGTTATTCGAAATGAAGAAATGGTATATGATGGCGAAGTGGCATCATTGCGGCGCGAGAAAGAAAACGTACGTGAAGTACGAGAGGGTTTTGAGTGCGGCATTCGTATTAAGGGTTTCAATGATTTTCAGGTTGGAGATATTCTAGAGTGCTATTTAATCGAAGAAGTAGCAGCACAATAGTAAAAGACCAAATACGGGAATAAAATGCCATCTTTAATGAGAGTAAAACGCATCGCTGATCGCATCAAGCAGGATCTCTCGAGAATGTTAGTGATGGGTGAGATAAAAGACCCTCGCCTAGCTAATATATATATTACTGATGTAAACGTTGACCGCGAGCTAGCCTTTGCAAACGTTTTTGTATCAGCGATTGAAGGCAGCCAGCGAGCTTCTGAAATTCTGCAAGGACTTGAAAATGCCCGAGGGTTTCTACGAAGCGTCCTGGCAAACCACATTCAACTACATAGTTTTCCACATCTGCGCTTTCACTGGGATCCAACTCCAGAACGTGCTGATCATATTGAAGAAATATTGAACACCATTAGAGAGGAAAAGGAAGGTAAAGGGAATGATTAATAAAGACAATGCCCAGGTTCACAATTCCATCAGGCGAATGCTTCACGATTCCCGAAGTATCTTGCTTGTTTCTCACATTCGTCCGGATGGAGATGCTGTAGGATCCCTGATTGGTATGGGGTTGACGCTGAAAGCAAAGGGCAAGCAAATCCAAATGGTGCTTATGGACGGATTGCCAAAAAATTATCGGTTTTTAAAGGGAAGTGAATCCATTGTACAAGAGATTAAGGATAATTATGATCTCTCAATTATCCTGGATAGCTCTGACTTGCGCCGTATAGGTTCTTTATTTAAAGGGAGAATGCCGGATATTAATATTGATCATCATATTACTAATGAACGATATGCCCGCATTAATTTAGTTGATCCGAAAGCTGCTGCAACAGCCGCAATGCTAGCAGAGCATCTTCCCCAATGGGGTTATGATCTAAATCCTTCTGTTGCCAATGCATTCTTAATGGGCATTATCACGGATACAATAGGATTCAGTACTATCAATACCTCTTCAAAGGTATTGCGGTTAGCAGCTGACTTAATGGAACAAGGAGCGGATATCACTGATATATATAGAAAAGCATTATCTGATCATACTATGCAAGCTTGTCTTTTATGGGGATTTGCTCTCAGCAGATTACACAAAGAGGATCAACTGATTTATACATCAATTATGTTGGAAGACCGCAGGAAAGCAGGATATCATGGTAAAGACGATGCTGACCTTACAAATGTTCTCAGCAGCATCGCAGATTGTGATATTTCCATACTTTTTAATGAACAGAGCCCCAAGAATGTGAAAGTAAGTTGGCGTTCTAGAACGAAATTAGACGTGGCAAAGATAGCACAGCAATTTGGCGGCGGGGGTCATCCCGCTGCAGCGGGAGCAGAGTTGCAGTTAGATATAATAATCGCTCAGGAGAAAGTGCTGCAAGCCACACATTTATTTATTGAGCAAAATTTATAAAAAGTGGGAGTATATAGAATGAATGATCAAAAAAAACAAATGCGGGACACTGTGTCTGGTGTACTCATTATTGATAAGCCAACCGGAATGACCTCGCATGATGTAGTACAGGTCGTCCGCAGAGGTACAAATATTCGCAGGGCAGGTCACACTGGTACGCTCGATCCGCGTGCATCTGGAGTACTTATTGTCCTAATAGGTCCGGCTGTACGTCTAAGTGAATATATTTCAGCAGAGGATAAGCGCTATCAGGCAATGATTCACCTTGGAGAGCGAACAGATACTTATGATGGAGATGGCACTACCACTGGCACGTTACCAGTAGAAGTGACAAGAACACAATTAGAAGAAGCGCTTCAAGGCTTTGTAGGAGAAATCAAACAGGTTCCACCACCTCATTCTGCTATTAAGATCAGAGGTCACAGGGCTTATGAACTGGCACGCAAAGGGGAAAAAGTGGAGCTTGAACCGCGGATCATTAAAGTGCATAGTCTTGAACTTGTCGAATGGAATCCGCCTGATGCAGTTATTGATGTGCATTGTTCTTCGGGTACTTATGTGCGTTCCCTGGCTAATGATCTGGGAGAAAAACTCGGTTGTGGCGGTATGCTAACTGGCTTAATACGCATGAAGAGCGGAAGGTTTTCTTTGCGCGACTCAATCCCCTTACGAAAATTGAAAGAGGCATTTGAAGACGGAACCTGGTATAAATATCTCATTCCAGCGGCAGAAGCACTGGCTGATTGGCCATCGATAATACTCAATCCGGAGGAAGTAGAAGCTGTCCGCCACGGGCACCGCATCCATGGTGAGGGAGAGGCGGGTGTGATGGTGCGTGCTATTACTGAACAGGGTGAATTGGTTGCCCTGATGGATTTCGATACTGAAACTGAAGAATTCCAACCGCGGAAAGTATTTTTCACATAATTGCAAGGTGAGATCCAAGAAAGCAGGTAAAAAATTTTGGATAACCATTGGATCCTTTGATGGCATACATCTTGGCCATCAGAGGATTATTTCTAATCTTGTAGAAAATGCGCATGCAGATGGATCACACACAGTTTTAATCACCTTCTTTCCCAATCCAGCTGTATTCCTAAAAAAGATTCAGGAAGCTTATTATCTAACAACCCCCGAAGAAAAAGAGCAATTAATCTATAACTTGGGAATTGATCTACTGCGCACCTTACCATTTGATCAAGAACTAGCAAAGACACGAGCAAGGGAATTCATTCATCAACTTCATACAAATTTGCAGTTTACCAATATATTGGTCGGATCTGATTTTCATTTTGGCGTAAACCGCGAAGGGGACATCCACACCTTAGAATCTCTAGGGAAAGATTTGGATTTCAATGTTGTCAAACAGGTTCCCATTTTTGAATCTAAAAAGCGGGTCTCCTCAAGCCAAATTCGGAATCTTTTAAAGAGAGGCGATGTTAAAAGGGCTGCGTTGATATTAGGACGTCATTATTCTATCCTGGGTAAAGTCATGCATGGTGATGGCAGAGGGAAAAAGCTTGGTATACCCACCGCAAATATATCAACGTGGCAGCGAAAATTACTTCCTGCCCAAGGTGTATATGTGGCTATTGCTCACATTGGCAAAAATCAAAGAGGGGCAATCGTCAATATTGGCACTCGTCCGACTTTTTATCAAAAAACTTCAATCCGAACGACGGAAGCTTACTTGCTGGATTGGAAAGAGGATTTTTATGGCAAACAACTCAATCTTGAATTCATTTGCAGGTTACGTCCAGAAAATAAATTTGATTCGGCTAATGCACTTATGAACCAGATTCACCAGGATATCCAAAGATCACGGGAGATCTTAACACATGTTATCAAAGAGAAACATTTATCTGCTTGATTCAAAAAAATTAAGTCCAGAGACCATAGCAGTCATATTTGCAAAAACCTCCCGATCCCCCAACACATTTCATGAAATCGCTGCTGAGCTCACTGATGAAAAAAGTTCAGAATTCCACCAAAAATGGGTACTGGAATTTGGGCACGCTTCCGTAGCGGAGCACGCGATATTGCATATAGCCATTGAAAATATCTCTCGATTGGCAGTTGAGACTTTAGAATCCAATCGCCTGGCTTCTTATACAGAAAAATCATCGCGTTATCAAGTATGGGATGCAACCAGCTTTTATGTCCCTGCCGAATTAAAACGTCACCCGTTAGAAAAATTGTACCGGGCTACCTGTCAGATGCTTTTCAGGGCGTACCAGGAAGCTTTGCCAATTCTCAAAGAAACCGCCAGACAAGAAATGAACAGACGAACAAGTGAAAGCGATAAAGGGTGGCAACGTAGAGTACACACCAATTGTATGGATGTTTGCCGCTATTATCTGCCTGCCGCTTCATTGGCTAATGTGGGAGTGACTATCAACGCTCGTGCTCTGGTAAATGCCTTACGTAAAATGCTTTCACATCCACTGCTGGAAGTTCGGGAAATGGGCGAGGAGATCAAATCCATTGCACAGTGCAAATTGCCTACTTTGGTTAAGTACGCTGATGAAAATACTTGCCTTAAGCGCGTACGTATATTTATGACGCAAATAAACCGAACAAAAAACATAGACCAGCAGCAAGGCAAGGATTGGTGCCATGTAATACATTTTGACGCAGAGTACGAAGAACGCATTTTTGTTGCGTTGCTTTACAGGTTCAATGAAATGAGTTATGCGCAGTCTCAAAGTGCAATGGAACAATTCTCCTTCGAACAAAAACAGGGGATCGTTAAAAATTTATTGGAAAATTGTGGGGAACATGATGTCCCTTTACGGGAATTGGAGCACAGTTGGTTAACCTTCGATATTCTTCTCGATCAGGGTGCTTATTTTGAATTTAAACGCCATAGAATGATGACCCAGACACCGCAACGACTTACTGCTCGCTTGGGATATGCTATTCCCAAACTGATACATACTGCTGGATTGGAAAAACAGTACCGCCGAGTGATGGATGAGGTGCAGGAAGTATATGAGGAATTTTTTACCTTCAATCCTGACATAGCTGCTTATATTGTACCGAATGGTTTCAACCGTCGTGTGCTGGCAACTCTTAATTTCCGCACAGCAATGCACCTGATAAAACTACGCAGTGCGCCGAATGCCCATTTTGCCATGCGACGGGTCGCTTGTCGCATAGCAGAGGAAGTTTGCCAGCGCTCCTCTCTATTTAAAAAGTATCTAACCACATGCTCAGAGGAGACATGGCAGGAGATTGAAAATATGTATTTTGTACAAATCTAGAGTAAAAACCCGCTATGCATAAAATTGGATTAGTCTTTTGGAATAAAGAGCAAAAACGCCTGCGCACCTTTTGGCGTTTACTGGTATTTTTTTGTGTCTATACACTTGTCACGTTGCTGTTTGCTTTCTTGTCAACCTTTATCCTTCCTGCTAATACACCTTTACATCTTACTGCAACCGTGGTGGAATTTCTCTGTGTTTGTCTTATGCTTTATGTAGGTGGTAAATTATTAGATCGGCGCAGTTTCTCGGATTTTGGATTTCATATCAACCGCAGATGGCTGAAAGATTTCATATTTGGATTGGGTTTAGGAGCACTTTTAATAGCGGCAATTTTTACAACTGAGCTATCACTGGGTTGGATTCAGATTAAAGGATTCTTTAGAAGCTTTCCAATAGGAGAAATATTTACTCTGAGTTTGTTCAAAACACTGCCTCTTTTCATTTGTATTGGCTTCTGTGAAGAAATGCTGATGCGCGGTTATCTGCTGCGTAATCTGGCTGAGGGTTGTAATCTTCACCAAAAACATGCCAGAACTGCCTTGCTTGTAGCTATGCTCTTGTCATCGGTCATTTTTGGTATTCTTCATGCCATGAATCCCAATACTTCCCTGGTCAGCACTGTTAATTTATCCTTGAATGGGATTTTTCTTGCTCTGGGGTTTCTATTGACTGGCGAGCTGGCTATTCCTATTGGTCTTCATATTACCTGGAATATTTTTCAGGGTCCAGTTTTTGGATTCCCGGTGAGTGGTATTAGAACGTTCCCAAGGATGATTGAAATCCAGCAATCAGGGCCAATAGTAATGACTGGTGGGGCTTTTGGTCCTGAGGCAGGTTTCATTGGGTTGGCTGCCATAGTTATCGGTTCAGTGATGATCTGCGTATATAGTAAAAAAAACTATAAAGGGATGAAGCTTGAAGAGCATCTGGCACAATATCATTCTTCTAGAACTGAAACTGTGTAATCAAGTTGATGCCCACCTTGCTATAATATAGTTGGCTCAAGATAATAATTAATGCTAGGAAAAAACCTATTAAAGCGAGAAAGTAATGGGAGAATTTCAATACGTCATAAAACGTAGCGGGGCGAAAGTGCCTTTTACCCCGGGGCGTATCACAAATGCCATCTATCGCTCAGCGGTTGCAGTTGGCGGAAGAGACCGCAGCATGGCAGAACAATTGACCCTACAGGTTGTTGCGTATCTTGAGAAGAACCTGCCAGCAGGTCATGTCTCTAGCGTTGAGGAAATTCAGGATGCGGTTGAAAAGATCCTGATCGAAAATGGGCATGCTAAAGTGGCAAAAGCTTTCATTTTATACCGCGATGAACGTGCTCGCATGCGACGTAGGCGTGAAGTGCAAGCCATCCAACACTCTAATAATATTCCCTGGGCAAAGATCTGGCAGATACTGGACTGGGCGGCTTCGCGAGATATCCATACCATCGAAAAGTATAACTGGCGGGTTAAGAAAGGCGAAATTTGTGACATTATCCGTGATTCCGAGATATTTTACGAAGAAGATATCAAGATTGCCGCTAAAATGATCGGTGAACGCAGAAATATGTTGAGAATAGTATTGATCTCGGGCCCCTCTTCTTCTGGTAAAACCACTACAACCATTAAACTGGGTAAGTCTCTTAAACAAATGGGTATCAAACTGGTCACATTGAATGTGGATAATTATTTCTTTGATTTGGAGGATCATCCCAAGGATGAATTTGGTGATTACGACTTCGAAGCCCCGCAGGCATTGGACCTGGAATTAATTAACGAGCATCTTGCAAAGTTGATTAATGGTAAGGAAGTGAACATCCCTTACTATGACTTCAAAACTGGAAAACGGAGCGCTGATAAAACCACCATGAGACTTGGAAAAAATGAAATTATTCTGATCGATAGTTTACATGGTTTGTATCCGGCAATGACCAAAGATGTCGAAGAACAACAGAAGTTCAAGCTTTATCTTGAACCATTGCTGCAGATGAAGGATGATGAAGGCAAATACGTGCGCTGGACGGATATTCGTTTAATGCGGCGCATGTTGCGCGACGCAGCTTATAGGTCTTATGATCCGGAAAAGACTTTAACTCACTGGCATTATGTGCGCTCCAGCGAAATGCGCAATATTATTCCAAACATCAATCGGGCAAATTACATCATTAATAGTGCTATGCCATATGAGTTGTCTATCTACCAGCCCAAGCTAATTAAACATTTTAGTGATTGGGTAAAAAAGTACAAAGGTGATTCATTGCGGGAAGATGCCTTTGAGCGTGCTTCTCGAGTTTACGCATTTCTTAAGAAGATTGTAGCAGTCGAAGATGATTCCATTGTGCCAAGGGACTCAGTGATACGAGAATTTATTGGCGGTAGCTCATTGCAATATCATTAAAACTGTAAAATGCCGTACGCTGTTGTACTATATTTTAACTTCCATAAAGACCAACCTATCCACAGTATCTACAAGGAGCTGGCTGAAAAGAACATTGCTCCAGCTATGCATAAAGCGGGCATTAACCCGCATATAACCCTGGCCATCTATGATGGCTTGCGCTGCCAGAGTTGTGAGAAGAAGTTAAAGAACCTCGCCAATCGAAGCCATTCGCTGGAATTGAATTTCTCGCACATCGGTATTTTTAACACCCGCGAGGCAGTTGTTTTTATGGCACCAACGGTCACAAGCCAGCTTCTCAGTCTGCACGCCGAGGCGCATGCTGTCCTCAAGCAGAATGGATTGAATCCCTGGGAACTCTACCTGCCGGGAAGATGGGTGCCGCACAGCACACTTGCATTGGAAACACCTCCTTCAAAGATTCCTCAAGCGGTGGAGGTTGTGCAGAAACTGGACTTACCTTTTAGGGTAAGCGCCACATCTATAGGTGTGATTGAATTCCTACCCATTGTCAGTCTTTTCAAGTTCGAATTAATGAAAGACTGACCCTGATTAATTCTCCGGTATCTCATTTTGCAGATATGTTTCTAAATTCTTAGCCGCAAATTTAGCTATACGGGGGTGCATAACAAAGTATTGTTTGCCTCTATCAAGGTTCTGTGGCTTGGGTTCCAATTTGCCATCCCGCAAACCCTTTATACCCGCTACCATCATTTTCACCATTTCAACTTCCAATCTTGTGCGGATTGATTGAAATGTATCGTCTTGAGATAGCCCCATTGTTTTTTTGAGCAAAATCGGGCCGCTATCCACGCCTGTATCCATCAGGTGGAGCGAAACTCCGAATCCTACCTGCATGATTTTCTTCTCAGCAGCGGTCCACTCAACTACATCCATCCCGCGAAATTGCGGCAGGATACCGGTGTGGCAGTTCAGAATTCCTATGTGTGGGATAAAAAGGATATTATTGCGGATCAAACCACCGCCGGTGAAGGCAATCACATCAGGTTGGTGTACCTCTAAAAAATGTTGACTGTTAGAGTGGTTATGGTCGCGCACAATAATCAAAGGGATTTGATGCTCGTATGCTAGGTCTTTCAATGATCCGCTCGGCAAATGTGTTTGCTTTGCAAGAGCGCGTAGTGTTTTCTTTTTACTTCCCTTATAGCGTTTTTCTTTTAATATATATTTTTGGATAAATTTATTTGCCAATCTTACGCCATCCCGTTTGAGTTCCGAACGGATACGCTTGATATCCCATGGCGTACGTATAACTATTCCGGTTACTTTGATACTCTCTTCTTGAGCAAGAAGGTGAGTGACTAACCGCGCATAGAGGGAAGTATGGATTGGAGCAAGGATAACCACCCGCATCATATCAGCAGCTCCTGTGTAGAGTATTCCTGCTCAGCCACCGCTAACAGGTAGTTGGCTTTGCGCGGAAATGAAATCCCATGCTTGAAATTACGGAATGCCCAATCATTCAGTTTAAAAGCCGTATTCAGGAAACGCAGGTCCTTTGCACGGCGGGCATGCCGGCAGAACAGGATAGTCACACAATGGCGCTCAATCCATATCTGATCCGCTGAGATTTCCCGGTCAAACTGTAACAGAGCGTCCTTTCTTTTCACCTCTACATGGCGCAATAAGCGCTCCAAATTATCAATGTAGAACCGCTGGGAAGTTGGCTTCTTGCTATCCGCAAGCAAATCCAGGAACATACCCGCATCCACAGCTACCACAGCGCGTGATATTACTTTATTGCCTTTCAAATGAGCACGCCATTTCTCAAAATTTTTTCTGTCATTCTGCCTTTTTGCCATAGGCGGATATTTTTTAATCAATTTGTCGGGAATTTCAACCCCGATTCTTTGCAGCAGTTCCTGCACTCGCGATAAATCAACAAGTGCAGATGGGGACAGGGCATCCTCAGCCGAGTTGCGAACTTTATCAGCCAGACGAACAAAATTGGTAAACAGGAAAGTGCGCATAGATTCTTCGTCGTGGTACCGATCAATGATACGGTTTCCAAACTGCAAAAGGTTTTTCTCAAAGCTGAATCGCATCCTAATCACCCGCCCTGGTTATTTTCACCTGCAGACTTTTTCCATCCAGCCCCACCAATCCTTCACCGCTAATAGTTAATTCCTCCAGGCTCATTAGTCCTGAGGGGCAAGTAATAACACCATACTTGAAAAGCCGCATTGGGCGGAAGAAATCTTTTTTAAAAGAAAAAACCTTCTGCCAGTGAAAAGCGTCATGGCTGACTAGTATATCGCTGAAATTGGAGGTGATCGCAGGTCCGCGTTCCACGGTTGTGAAAGCCACATGAATGCTTTCCTGTGTAGTACAGCCATACCAGCTGGAATTATCAATTTCATGGCCGATCTCCAGTTTCCCGTTACGGCGTGCCATACAGCAGGCATGGTTGCGTTGAAGATTGCTGTCGGTCAGCCAGCAGATATGCGTGGGTGTAAAGAACAGATTTACTGCACGCCAGTTCTGGCTGCCGTCTCCAAAACGCTGGATATTTTGAAAGCGGTCATCACTCTTCAGCAGATAGCATTCGCCACGGTAATCTCCCACAGTCACCCAGAAGGTCTCTTTTTCGAAGGGGTCGCGTGTAACGCTATGCACATGGCGGATTTCCTTTTGCCCGAATTGATGGGCAATTTCCCAGGTTGTCAACTCTGGGGAAACGCGCCAGATACGCACTGCGCTGCGCAAGGGATTCATATAGTATTCGCCGAAATAACTCCAGCCGTCATCGTCCTCGCTGATCCCACGGTGCAGCACACAATCCCCCTGAATGTTGAATATGAAACGTGGTGGTTTGTCCGCTTCGAGAGCAAACACAGAACCCCCTCTGATACCCATTATCTTTCCATGTGAATTGATATACAGGTTGCATTTATCTGAACGCAAGGCACGCGATGTGGGCCTGGAAAAAGCGAACATATCGCGTGGGAAACAGAAAGGGAAGCGCGCGAAATGCTGCCAATGACCATCCTTGTTGTAGAAAATAGTACGACCGGAAGTCGCCCAAAGCGTTCCATCTTGATCCTTTTGATGAATAATGGTAATCAATGGGAATTTTTTTATTATTTCGCAGGAATAGGTACTATTAATTCTTTTTTCCATGAGTTAGTAAGAAATATCAATGTATTTCAATTTTCAAGCAAATGGGGTCGTAAACCTTTGATGAAACCAATAATCATTAGCATTGCCAACCCACCAGCAAAGCCATTGTTGTAGAGGTTCATATAACCATGCAAACCACCTACGTGCATGACCATTGGTAGGTGAAGCATACCTGCAATTAAACCTGCGAAAAAGCCGAATTTTCCGCTTATAGGGGCTAATGTTGTGCAAAAAAGGGAAGCTAACAGAGGACCTGGATCAGTGTGTAACCAAATCTTTGGTATACAAATTAAATATACCCCTAACATTACCGGTAATATATTGCGAGGGTGTTTGCCTAATGCGCCAAACCCCACTACTGTTAGAATCCCTGCAATTATCGGCCCATTGATATCACCCTTTATCAATAGTACATAACCCAATGCAATAAAACCTACCAGACCCATATTAATTAGTGAAGTGCCTAAATCAGTGATATCAACAAAGTCAGTTGCTAAACGGCCGCTTGTATTGATTATTTTTTTATACTTGGAAAAGCTTCCCTTCCAAACAAATCCAATGGTAATTAAACCAATTAGAAAGATGAGGGTAAATATTGAAAGGAAATTTGTGTAATCAGTTGACCAAAGAAATTCCGATTTGATCTCATAACCGAACCCTCGCATCATCATATATACTACAACTCCTACAAATCCTCCTGTTGTTCCGGTATTGTAAAGATTGTAGCCCAAATGGAAGCTATATATGTGTTTCATCAGTGCTGCTAATAAAACCCCGCTTATGATCCCGAGCGCAATTCCAATGAATATTCCTTTCAATCCAAGGTTGAAACCAAATGCAACCTGGCTAACAATTGGTCCCAAAGTGGTACCGAATAGTAATGGAGCAATCAAATCCTTCATTGGTTGATGTGAAAAATAACGATCATATAAATAAACACCGATGAATATGGGTAATATATTGAAAGGGTTTTTGCCAAACATTGAGAATCCCGCTAAGGTAAAGATTGCAGCTAATAAAAGCCCATTGAAACGGGCGTCAACTATCCACGCCAGTATGAGTCCTATAATGGTTACCATACCCATATTCACTAAAGCAGCACCTAAATTTGCCAATGCAATGTAGTCAGTGATTAGAATACCTGGAGAAGTGAGGATTTTCAATTCCCCAGCAAGGATTTCATGGTAAGTGTTTACGGAGAATCCTGTTGCGATGCATATTACGGAGAACATAAAAACTAATGCGGTAATTCTTTTCCGATTTATCATTTCTTTGTAATTATTCAATGTTATTTTTCCTCCAATAGATATTATGTTTTTCTATCCAGCACTTTGCGAGTTTTGCCGGGGTCATCTGAAAGAACCGCATCGCAGCCCAACCAGCGGTAGTAGCCCAGACGTGCATCCGGGGTGGTGTCGAGTGGGCTAACCAGTTGCCCCAGACGGTGCGCCCAGGCGACGTATAGCGGATTAAGGTACAGGATGGGGAACAGTGGGCCAATTAATTGCACGCCTTTTTTTGGTATCAATCGTTTTACTGTGATCCAACCTATGGGCAGCTCTGGCTCAACAGCTTGCACTGCCTGCAAGCGCGCCATACTAAAGGAAAGCATAACTGTGCGCGTAAAAACTCGCTGTTTACGCAGTTCTTGTGCTAATTTGCGGCAGATTTCTGGTTTCAGAAAACGGTCACTTTTCAATTCAAGCGCTAAAGCCACATTTTTAGGAATGATCCGTGCCAGTTCAGTTAATGTGGGAATTTTTTCCTCTCGGAATTTGCTTCTGCCGTACGAAGCACTTAAAGATTTTAACTGCTTGAGGGTCATCTCTTGTACAGCACCTTTTCCATCCGTGGTGCGGTTCACAGTGGCGTCGTGAATGCAAACCAGAATATTGTCACTGGTAAGGTGTAAATCTGTCTCGAGGATATCAGCGCCATCCTGTACTGCCTGGCGGAAAGATGCCAGAGTATTTTCAGGACACATAACACGATTGCCGCGGTGTGCCATTAGGTAGGGTTTTTGCTTGCCGACTAGATTTAATGCTCTCCGCATAAGATTCACCTTAAATTTTTATTGATTTTAACATGTCCGCAGCTTGAATAAAGCTATAAAATATTATCAGTTTCCTGCTTGTTTAATAAATCCTTATCGATATACTGATAATGGAGAAGATTGATGCAACAGAAAGACTTTGCTTATCTACCACCTATTGTTGGGAACTACAAACCGCCGCTGGATAGGTTTCTCCCTCCAGTGCCTCGAGGGGTCATTAGCACCTGGTTGAAGAACAACCTGCCACCAGGAAGCGTGGTGATCGATCCATTGGGCGCGAATCCCATGCTGGCGCTGGAAGCGGCACGTGCAGGTTACCGTGTGCTGATGGCAGCCAACAACCCGATTTTAAAGCTGATGTCTAGCGAGCTGGCGCGCTCATCACAAGAAGCAGATTATCAGACTGCGTTAGTTAAGTTGCTTGCATCACCGCATGCTGAGGAAAGCCTGGAAAGTCACCTGCAATCCTTATATCTCACCCCCTGTAACAGCTGCAGTCGTTTGGTACAGGCACGCGGTTTTATCTGGGAAAAGGGCAAGAAGCTGCCAATTGCACGGGTTTATGCTTGTCCATTCTGCGGCGATGAGGATATGCAGCCCATCACGACTCACGACCTTAAAACGCTGGAATCCATTGGTAATATAGCCATGCACCGCTCGCGGGCACTGCAGCGCGTTTTGCTGGGCGGTGAATATGAACAACGCAGTCTGGAGGATGCGCTGGATTGCTACTCGCCGCGCTCAATTTATATAACCGTCACACTGATGAATAAACTGGATAGTCTAGATTTGACACATGAACAGCACCAGCAATTGCAAGCACTGCTGCTGGTGGTCTTTGACCAGGCCAATGTCTTATGGCACTGGCCAGAGCAGGATTTCCGACCGCGCCAGCTATTTATCCCTGCATACTTTATTGAAAAGAACCTATACCTGGCTTTGGAAGAGGCTTATTCCTTTTGGGTGCATGATGAACCGGCAGTAGAAATTACCCATTGCCCAGACCTGCCACCCGCAGAAGGAGGTATCTGCCTGTACCAAAGACAATCGCGCCAAAAACTTCAGCTTGCAGGGCAGGACAAACCGCAGGCGGTGCTGACAGTCTTTCCGCGCCCAAATCAGGCGTTTTGGACCTTTTCGGCTTTATGGACAGGTTGGCTTATGGGCAGAAAGGGCATACAGCCCATACGAAGTGCGCTGGAACGCCGGCGCTACGATTGGTACTGGCTTGCTCGTGCTCTGCATGCTGCCATTCAGCCCCTGGCGGCAGAATTGGTTCAGGACTTACCTTTCTTTGGGTTGTTCTCAGAACCTACCCCCGCCAATCTACTTGCGGTGCTGGCTGCCTGTCACGCCAGTGGTTTCGCACTGGAGGGTTTCGCTTTCCGTGAGGAGGATAAGCTTATCCAGTGCCATTGGTGCTTAGGTGAACAGCAAAAGGAAACCGCCAGTGTAGAAATGGATACAATCTGCCGCCAATCGATCAGTGATATCCTGCTTGTACGCGGCGAACCGGCTGATTATCATAAACTGGCTTATACCTGCAGTGCTCATCTAGCGCGGAGCGGAGGACTGCCCACGGATATGCATGAGCTGGAGCCGGACTTTTATCAGCAGCTTTCAGGTGTTGCTAGTGCTATCCTGCGTGACCCGACTTTCTTGATCACTTATAAAGGGGAAACTACAGGTGGTAACCGCTGGTGGTTGGCACATGACAAAGATGCTGCACAGTCCCTCTCTGATCTGGTGGAGGTTGAGATCCTAGGGGTTCTGCGGGAGAAAAAGGAAATCGCCTTTGCAGACCTGGATAAGTTAATGTGCCAACGGTTCCCTGGTAAACTGGTCCCTTCCCGGGAATTCATGCAGCATTGTCTGGATTCTTATGCAGATATGCGCTCTGACGCAGTGGATGTTTATTGCATACGCGAACAGGAAGACCTGAGTGCACGGCAGACAGATTTGCAGGAAGCGCAAAAGCTGCTGGCTGAGCTCGCCAAACGACTGGGATATTCAATCGGCAGTGGGCATATATTGCATTGGCGTGATTCCAAGGGCCTACTTGCTTATACTTTTTTCTTAACAGCCACCAGCATTATCGGTTCAACTGTTTTGGGAAAGATACCCTGTCCGCCTGATAAATGTGTACTGGTATTTCCGGGTAGCCGCTCGCGCCTGCTGCATTATAAAATCAGGCATAACCCGCGGCTGAAAACGGAATTGGATTCAGGCTGGCATTTTCTCAAGTTGCGTTATCTGCGTAAACTGGCAGAGCGCCATAACCTGACACTGGAATTATGGCAGGAACTGCTGGACGGTGATCCGCCCCTTTGGGAACCACCCAAGCAGTTAAAGATACTGTAAGAGCTTTCATGCCATATTAATATTCATCAATTGATTAAATCTGATGTTCTCTGTAAGGGTGAATGGTTGTCCGCCCCTGTAACTATATGCGTAAGTTGATAAAAATAAGAGCACTTGGCATAAATTGTATGTGGAACTGCTGACGGCAATCCGCCGCTGTTAGATCCGCCTGAACAATTGCAGATTTTCTAGTGCGAAATCCTTTTAAACGTATTAATTATTGATTAATATCTTAATAAATCGTATAATGAAAGTGATAAGAAAGCATGTCTCAACGCAGGCGGAAGTAAGAATTTAACAACGGGTTAACGCATTGCAAGCAATAAAGCCGCTCCAAATGAAGAGCGTTTTTTATATAAGAGACCTCCTAGTAACAACATTCAATTTGGAGCAGATTAATAAAGTTCATTGCAAATCAGGCCATGAGCATTATCGCAGGAGGTATTTCATGAATACACATAAGCAAGCAGGGCAAGTTGAGGACCTGGTGGAAAAATATCACCAGCAAAGCATTACCCGAGAGGAAATCATTGAAACGTTGAAAAGCAGGAAGCTTACCGAGCGCGATATCATGAAAGGAGGGGGATTTGGCTATGTTTTATGGTCATTTTTATCTTTCCTGCCGAGTATTGAATATGCAACTAAATGGGATTTTTTGAATTGGTTTGCACAACTTCAGAGATTCTATTTCCCTAATTGGGCGATCTACCTGGCAATTGCTTTGTTTGTACTGGCTATACCAATAATGGTTGCCTTCACTAATCAAAATATCAGGCACGGCGGAGTACACTCGGAAAATGAGACCATCTTATTGATGCAGGAAGGTCTCTATGGCATTATCAGGCATCCTGGTACGATGGCTTCGTCCATTTTCTTTGCCACCATTCCCATTTTTCTCAGCCCTTGGGTACCTTTCACCATTTTGAGTGGTATTGGTATCATCTTTATTATCGCCTTTAGCTATTATGCCTGTTATAGGGAAGAAAGGGTGTTGGATATCAAGAAGTGGGGTGATAAGTATCGCGAGTATATGCAGCGCGTACCTCGCTGGAACTTGATTGTCGGCTTGTGGAAATATCTTAAAAGAAAATCCAACCAAAGAAAGAGATGATTAATCATGAAGAGACTAGTACCCATTTTTTTCATAATTTTTCTTGGCAGCACTTTGTTAAGCTGCACTGCACCCGTAGAAGCAACACCCTCCCCAACACCTATTCCAGCACCTACTCCAACACCTCTTCCAGTTCAAATAGAAGGAATGGAGGAAATAACCATACGGTCAATCAGTGTGTCTGTTGATCAGAGTTACCCTCAAATAGAAGAAGAATTCACGCAGCCCATAGAGGAAACGACCTCGCGGATTCTGGGAGGAATGGGAATTGCAGCTTGTGAACAAGGCATGCCTTGCGATGCCAGCTTGAATATTATGCTGGCGATTGAGGCAATTCAAGAAGAGTATACGGGTGGGACGAAGTGTTACACTGGTGCAAAGGCGGAAGGGCAGGTAACACTTGCTATACCAGATTATAAGCCGCTCAAATTTTCCATTCAGGGACGTAAGTATCCACCATTTTTCATCCACGGCTGCCCCCAGGATCCCAGTGACGCACCTTTTTCCATCGCATGGGTTGAAGCCCTGCTGAACGGTTTTTATGAGATTTGGTCCATTCAAGTGTTAATGACTGCCCTGCAGGATCAGGATAAGGATATCCGCTACGCAGCAGCGGATGTACTGCAGGACCTTGGCCCAGATGCTGTACAAGCTGTTCCTGCGTTAATAAGCGCAATTTCTAATGACATAGAGGATGTTCGTATGGAAGCGCTTCGAGCCCTTGAAGCTGTTGGTCCATCAGCGATCGAAGCTGCCCCTGCATTAATTGAAGTATTAGATAGTGAATCTACCTCCATTAGATCGCTGGCGGCGGATGCGATTGCTGCCATTAAGCCTCAGGATGAAGAAGTTGTACAGGCACTAATCAACTGCCTGGAAAAATTTGATGCAAATCCGCATCCTGTGATTGATGCTTTAAAAGAAATTGGACCTGCGGCTCTTAACGCAGTCCCTGTTTTGGCTAATTTATTAGAGGAAGATCAAGAATATCGAAACGAGAAAGTCCTGGAAGCTTTGCAAGCGATAACAGGTCAGGGTTTCGGTCTAGATACCGACCAATGGCTTACGTGGTGGCAAGAACAGCAGTGATGGTTCTATTGTAGGGGCGGACGGATTTCTGACTCTACATTACAGAAATTTATAATTCTTTTATCCAGCGATTTTCGCTAAGACCGGCACCTCACCGCGCACAAAGTCGCAGATTGCTTCTGGCGATTCTATCTTGAGCGCTTTTTCCGCCAGCACTGCCATTTTCTCAGCATTTAGGTTGCGGATGATCTGTTTAATAATTGGCACAAAAGGTGGGCTCATGCTGAACTCGTCCAGTCCTAAACCAATCAGGATAGGCGTTGCCAGTGGTTCACCGGCTAGTTCGCCACACATGCCTACCCACTTGCCCTGCGCGTGCGCGGCTTTGATCACGTCACGCACCAAACGCAGCACCGCTGGCTGGAAGGCGTTGGAAAGCCCGGCTACCTTGGGGTTGGTACGGTCAGCCGCCATAGTGTACTGGCTGAGGTCATTGGTGCCGATAGAGAAGAAATCCACCTGTTTGGCAAGCTGATCAGCGACGATTGCTGCTGATGGGATCTCAACCATGATGCCCACCTCGATATTTTCAGCAAAAGGTTTGTCCTCCGCGCGCAGCTCTACCAGGCACTCCTCAAGTACTTTGCGTGCCGCCTGCACTTCTGCCACAGTAGCGACCATAGGATACATGATCTTAAGGTTGTGACCCACTCCGGCGCGCAGTGCAGCGCGTAATTGAGGTTTGAAGATATCCGGTCGCGCAAGGCACAGGCGCAGGGCACGTTCCCCCAGGAAGGGGTTCATTTCCTGCTCTAGGTTCAGATATGGTATTTCTTTGTCACCGCCTACATCCAGAGTGCGCAGGATAACTGGCTTATCACCAAATGCGTCCATGATGGCGTGATAAACCTGATACTGTTCCTCTTCGTCCGGAATATTGGAGCGCTCGAGGTAGATAAATTCTGTGCGCAGCAAACCAACCCCCTCGGCGCCATTATCTAAGGCAGCTTTGCTGTCCTCCACATTGCCGATATTAGCTACAACTTCTATCTGGCGGCCATCAGTTGTTATTGCCATTTCATGGGCATGTTTGAGGGCTTGCGCCTGCATGGTCTGGCTGGCTTGCATGCGTTTTTGGTAATCTTCAACTGTTTTTGCATCCGGGTCGATAATGCCTACACCGCGAGTACCATCAACGATCAAGGTCGTGCCGTCTTCCACATTCATCAACTCAGCGCCGGCACCTGCCAACGCGGGCAGTCCCAGTCCTCGCGCTAAAATTGCGGTGTGGGAAGTGGCGGAGCCGCGAGCAGTGCAGAATCCCATTACTAAGGATTTGTCCAGCATGATGGTGTCTGAAGGCGTTAGGTCATCTGCCACAATTACCGAAGATAATTTCAGCCCGTCAGTGGGATTTTCCTCCGTTGCACCCAGCAGGATGCGCAGTACCCGGTCGCCCACATCCTTAATATCAGCAGCGCGCGCTGCGAAATACTCGTCCTGCATGGCTGCCATCATAGCAGAGAACGACTGCGCAGTTTCGGAGAGTGCGCTTTCGGCGTTTTTATGTTCCTCTTCGACCTTAATTTTAATAGCAGAAATCAACTCGGGGTCATCCAGGATCAGCTTGTGCGCCTGGAATATCTCCGCATCTGCCTTGCTTTGTTCTTTAACTGCTTTCTCATAAATCTGCTGAATCTGTCGCTTTGCTTCTTGCAAAGCATCATTCAGGCGCTCCATCTCTGCCTGGGGGTCATTAATTAATTTTGTATCAAACTTTAATTCAGTGCGAATAAATTTAAAAACTGGACCGATGCAAATCCCCCGTGATGCCGCTACACCATCTATTTCTTTCACTCTTATTCTCCAAAATTGTTCTTGACCAGCTCACCCAGGGTTTTGATGGCTTCCTGCTCATCATCCCCTTCAGCTTTGATATGGATTTCCATACCCTGAAAGACGCCCAGGGTCAGAATGCCGAGAATACTTTTAGCATTGGCTGTGCGCAGCTTATCATCTTTGGTGTCGCGGCAAGAGATATTGATATCGCTCTTGAACTTTGAGGCAGTCTGTACGAACATAGCTGCTGGTCGCGCGTGTAATCCAACCTTGTTATCAACTACGATTGAGAGTTCCTGCATGCTTTGACTCCTGAAAATAATGTTATCAGCCAAGTTGATTCTATTAGTGTCATTTAAGTTTTTATGTTGATAAAAAATCCCGCAACCATTGTGGGTTACGGATAACAATTTTATCATAGCTTCTTTTTTTCCCTTTGCTTAGTCCTCTCCCAAAATCGCATATCATTTCCCAAGGGAATGCTATGTGATTCAAGCAATTATTTACTTTATATAATCCTGAACGTAGTGAAGGATCTCATTTTTCTAACCTGAGATCCTTGGATATTGGTGTTTAATATTGAAGCTGAGGGGCGGGAGATATGAGGGTGTGATAATGACCTCTCTCCTTAGTCCTCTCCCCGATTCAAGGGGAGAGGAAAAAAGTAATTCATTTCCCAAGCATTATGTCAATACCTGCTTGTTTGTCATTCCCTAAAGGGGTGCTTCGCGATACCCAAGGGCATGCTTCGAGATTCGCGTGACAGTGAAGGAGGAAAGAGCAGTACTTTACATACATGGTATAATCCGTGAATTAATAAACGCCTCATATTTACGCGATGCGTTTTGTGTATATAGATACAATAAAATTATTATCAACAGGAGAAGAAAAATGAAAAAGAATTATATACTTATTGTTATTGTGCTAATTGTGCTCAATCTTATGTTGGGTGCATGCACTAAAGCTGCAAGCAAGGTTACGGTAGCGACTGATGCAACCTTCCCACCCTTCGAAATCGTCGATGAAGCCACCAAGGAATTAACCGGTTTTGATGTCGAGCTGATGAATGCCATTGCGGAGAAAGCTGGCATTGAGATTGAATATCAGAACCTGCCCTTTGACTCGATGATGGCGGGCTTGGCAGAGTGTCAATATGACATGGCTATTGCAGCCATCACCATTACGCCTGAGCGAGAGGAAAATATGCTCTTTTCAGACCCGTACATCAATGCTGGTCAGATTGTGGTGGTACACGCAGATGAAATGGAAATTACAGGCAAAGATTCCCTGGCGGGCAAAATCGTTGCTGCACAGTTGGGCACAACTGGTGAAATTGAAGCACAGAATATACCCGATGTGACCTATAAGCCTTATGATACTTATGATCTGGCTTTGCTGGATCTCGCCAATGGACAAGTGGATGCTGTTATTGCAGATTATCCTACCGCTTTAGCATTCATTGGGCAGAACCCGGATGACCTGAAGGCAGTTGGTGAAGTCTTCACTGATGAGAATTATGGTATTGCCTTTTGCATAGATAAGACTGATCTGCAAGTAAAAGTCAATCAAGCTCTTAATGAACTGATTGATGAGGGCCTGGTCGCCACTCTTGAGCAGAAATGGCTGGCAAGTGTGGAGTAATGTGTAAATAGTATTCGCCTGCGGGGGCGGTTTCTTCCCTCGCAGGCTTTTTTTATGTAAATAATATTATGTCTACTACTACTGAAGAAAAAAACAACCAGCCGTATGCCAGTATCAATAACATATTCCGTCGGATAGATTCATTATGGTTGCTTGTAGTGGCAGTGCTGTTGATAATTGTATTATTGATAATCCTGAAACCCGATCCATTCATGCGCATCCTTGTTTACGCCAAGGATGGCATTCTTGTGACGATATATACTACGCTGCTATCTTTCGCTTTAGTTTTGATCCTGGGTTTATTTGGAGGATT
The DNA here is from genome assembly GCA_011176685.1 of Anaerolineae bacterium. Classification (GTDB taxonomy): domain Bacteria; phylum Chloroflexota; class Anaerolineae; order Anaerolineales; family Anaerolineaceae; genus A373. Next base: position 12,119 of record DUED01000049.1, on the reverse strand, counting down.
GGGTCGCATCTCTCATGTTCCGTTTATTCGCAGGATTGCCAGTCTTTACATTGAAATTGTCCGCGGCGTGCCGCTGTTAGTGCAGCTAATATTCTGGTATTTTGCTTTCCCTTCCATTATCCAGGATGTTGGCACTGCGCTTAATAAACCAGCTTTGATAAATTACAAAGCCAATCCTCTGGCAATGGCGATTCTAGGATTAACTTTCTGTTATGGTGCATATATGAGCGAGGTTTATCGGGCTGGGATTGAGAGTATCCCAAAAGGGCAAATGGAAGCGGCTCGCAGTTTAGGTATGAACTACTTCCAGGCGATGAGGCATATCATCTTGCCCCAGGCAGTGCGTGTTGTCTTGCCGCCTATTGGTAATGAATTCATCACCCTGCTGAAAGATTCATCCCTGGTCAGTGTTGTAGCAGTTGCTGATTTAACTCGCCGTGGTCGCGAATTTATGGCAGCCAATTTTATTCCAGTTCAAACCTGGTTAATGGTCGGTTTGCTCTACCTGGTCTTGACTTTGGTGTCAGCACGGGTGGTGCGCTGGCTGGAAACGAAAAGCCGATATGAGAGATAAGCCGATGAAAAACCAACCCATGATTAAAATTAATAACATATATAAGAGCTTTGGTTCGGTACATGCTCTGCGCGGTATAACTCTGGATGTCCAGTGCAGTGAAGTATTAGTAATCATCGGACCTTCAGGTTCAGGAAAGTCCACATTATTGCGCTGCATCAACCGCCTTGAGGCTTTTGACAAAGGAAGCATCATCGTCGATGGCATACCGCTAAATACAGCAGAAAATATTAATGCCGTGCGGGCTGAGGTTGGGATTGTCTTCCAACTGTTCAATCTTTTCCCGCATCTCACAGTCATGGAAAATATAACTCTGGCACAGATTGTTGTGCGTAAACGCTCAAAGGAAGAAGCCCGCAAAATTGCGGAGGGTTTATTGGAAAAGGTCGGCATATCAGAAAAATCCGATGTATACCCGGCCCAACTTTCTGGTGGACAACAGCAGCGAGTTGCTATTGCCCGCGCTTTAGCCATGAATCCTAAGATCATGCTGTTTGATGAGCCGACCAGCGCGCTGGATCCAGAGATGATTCAGGAAGTGCTGGATGTGATGCTTGATCTTGTCCATGAAGGGATGACCATGGTGGTGATCTCACACGAAATGGGCTTTGCACGTACTGCTGCTGACAGGATTGCACTTATGGATGAAGGAAAAATTATTGAAGAAGCCCCACCAGACGTCTTTTTTAAGAACCCTCGTCAAGAAAGAACGCGCGCTTTCCTTAGTAAGATTCTCTGATTCCTTGCATATTCTGTGGGTTAGTGAGCAGACGATACCAAGTATATGCATTTGTTTTTTCTCTCATTGAAAGTTGCAAGCATAGATTCCCGCATAATTGATTTCAGAAGAAATTATGCCTTTGGGAACTGAGCGAAACAATCCCAGGATCGTATCTCATTTCCCGAGGGAATCATGTCATTCCCCAACCATTATGTCATTGCGAGCGAAGCGAAGCAATCTCATAGGAATAGCAATCAATATCTTTTATAATCCTCATACTTCTATAAAGATTGCTTCGTACCTGCCGTATGCTTATAGTATATACTAATGATAAATGGGAGCTGACATGGCTGAAGAGAAACCTGTAAAAGAAAAATTTGACCTCGACTTGTACTTCGAGGTGCAAGCCGAAGCCGATATGACCAAGCATATGGGCGCCTTTGATGTGACTGATGAACTCATTGCGCTGACTGGCATAAATCAGGATTCCTATGTGCTGGACGTGGGCTGCGGGGTGGGGCGTTCGGCAGTGTATGTCGCTCGCACCATTGGCTGCTGTATTTTGGGGACAGATATACGCGAAAAAATGATTGCACGCGCTCGTAACCGTGCCCAGCGCGAAGGACTGTCGCATAAACTGGAATTCAAGGTAGCCAATGCGGTCAACCTGCCCTTCGAGCACAACACTTTTGATGTGGTGCTGTGCGAGTCGGTCAACGTTTTTGTCGCAGATAAACCAAAAGCTTTTGGTGAATACAAACGTGTGCTCAAGAAGGGCGGCTGGCTGGGCATTACTGAGAGCATATGGCTGATTGAGCCAAGTGCACAGCTTGATACTTTTATCAAAGAGAAACTGAGCTTCCTGGGAGATGTACTCAAAGCCGAGGACTGGCAGGCATATCTGCAGAGCACTGGCTTTAAAGATATTGTCGCCCGATCTTATGCAGTGGACTTGAAGCGGGAATTTGCCAGCCGAATTAAACAGACAGGTATAGGTGATATGCTGCGAACCATGTGGGGCGGGATTTCGTTATCATTTAGGAATAAAAAATACTGGCAATTCTACAAGACCGCCTTTTCCATGCCGAAAGAATTCATGACCGATATTGGTTACGGGGTTATTGCGGGCAGGAAGCCATAGTAATCCCTCAAGGGCTAATGTCATTACCCAAGTGTATGCTTCGCGATGCGAGCTGTGCTGGTTTTGCACAGCGCGGCAATCTCATTGGTATCAGCACATTCATTCTTTAGGGTTGATCCTGACTTCAGAGAGATTGCTTCGTACCTACTGCATGCTGCGCAAATATCCACACTGAACCATCATTCGTTCCCAAGGAACGAACCCTTTTTTATAAAAAAAGTGTCAACTTTTGTCAAGTTAAGAGCATAATGACGCACCATAACGGGGCTCTCTGCAGGGTGCGGCAATCTCTCAGGACTTATTCAAACACTTCCAGATAATAGGTTGGACTGATGGCAGACCCTTCTGCCGCCCAGCCACTCAACCCGTTGAGCAGACGTACCTGCCACCACAGATTGGCACCATCCAGGTATTCTGTGCACACCGGCATGGCAATCACTTCCAGTTCAGTGCCAATTGGCAGGTCACGCAGGATATTATTTAACCCCGCTTGCGGGCTGGAGCGCAGCGGGATGAGCGCGTTCACAACACGCACCTTTACGCCTGTAGCGCTGATGCGCGCCGGTTTAGCTTTAGGACAGTCCGGAACACCCACAATGGTTGGCTCTTGGGCTATGCTTGCCTTACTGGCGATTGGCATCCACTGCAAGGTTTCATATTCCAGAGAAAAAAGCGGTGAACCATTGCTGTCCACCACAGCCCAAATGTTTGACTCATCCTGTGTCATCCTGAACCCTGACGGAAGTTGGGCGAGCAGTTCATCCGGAAGGATGGGCAGCCAGCCATCGCCAGCAGTATTCAGCTCGAAATGAGGCGTACCTGAAATAGTGATAAGATTGCCGCTGGTCTGGTCATATTCCAGGGCTATGCCAGTTTCCGGGAGGGGCGGTAAATGAAGTTCAGCGGCGGATTGTTCTTCTACCTCTCGATCCTCAAGGACAGGTTGTGTATCTTCTTTGTAAGCGGTTGGCTGTATCCCGATGCGGTTGCTAAGCAGCATTAATAACACCACAAGCAGTATCAGGGTAACTATCAACTTAAAGAAGTCATAAAGTTTTGCATCGCACTTTGTTCTCATGGTTATTTGTCCTTCTTGACCTTTTTCCTGGCTTTCTTATCAGCGCGGCGTTTGGCTTCTTTGATCAGTTTTTCCTCATCTGCTACGTTGCGCACCTTGCCGATTATTTTTTCCACATCTGCCTGTTTAAGCGCTGACAGGTCTGCGAAAGTGTAAATGCCGGCTTGATTCAGGCGTGCTTCGATATCTGGTCCGATGCCTTTGATCTTTTTCAAGTTATCTTTACCCTTGGATTTTCCGGTTTGTGCTTGTTTGCATTTCTTGCGCCAGTATATCCAATCAATTGCCCACTCAATCAGCCATCCAGCTAACAGACCAATAACAATGCCGATTAACAGAGTTTTATTCATTTTCACTATCCTTTTGTAGGTTGTACCTTAAATATACAACAAAAGTTGAAAGTATTAATGAAAAGAATATTGCCAACGCTATATTGGTTAATTTTAGCAGTTAGTGCTCCTTGGGTTTGACGTTTATCAGTCGCTCTGGTAGAATTCCTGCGCCTGAAGCGTGGTACCCTTCGCACAGGTAAATTCAATATTAGAAAGGGCTTGGAACCATGAAAGTATTATTATTGAAAGATGTTTACGGTCTGGGCCGTGCTGGCGATGTGAAAAAGGTCGCCAACGGCTATGGCCGCAACTTCCTCCTTCCCCAAAAACTGGCTGTACTGGTCGCCCCTGGTGCACTCATGCAAGTGGAGCGGATCAAAGTGGAAGCTGCTAAGCAACGTGAATTGTTGAACGAAGAAATGGCAGGTTTAGCCGAACAACTTTCTGGTGTGGAGCTGAACTTTAAAGCCAAGGTGGGTGAGACGGGCAAGCTGTATGGCTCGGTGTCGCAGCAGATGATTTCTGATGCTCTCAGTGTGAAAATCGGCACACAGGTTGACCGACATTGGATTGAATCTCAACCGTTGCGTGAGGTTGGCGAGCATATGGTTAAAATTCGTCTCACTTTTGATTTGGTACCTGAGGTAAAGGTCATTGTTGAAAGCGAAGAAGAGCAGAAGAAAGAGCAGAAAAAGAAAAAACGCAAACCTCGAACAAAAAAAAGTACTCCAAAAGCAAAAAGCGATGAGGAAACAGCAACCGATGAGGAGCAGGTAAAAGCGGCTAAAGAAGAAAAAGCCAAGTAATAAAGAGAACATTATTTATGAAGTTCCGGCCTGTTGCTGTGATATCAATGACAGGCCGTTTTTTTTTAATGCTCATAATTATGGATATAATCTAGAGCAATGAAACCGACAATAGGCGAGCAACTTCAAAAAGCGCGTGAGGAACGCGGTATTACCCTGAAGGAAGCAGCCAAAACAACCCATATTCGCCTGCATTACCTGCAGGAACTGGAGAGCGACCATCCTGAGCTGCTGCCCTCCGATGTGCACGCACGCGGTTTCTTGCGTTTATATGCTTCCTTCCTGAAATTATCCCCACAGTCCCTGCTTGAGCAATGGGATGAGAAATTGCATGAAGATGTGGTACCTCCCGAAAAAGAAGAAAAGGAAGAAGAAAAGGAAGAAGAAAAAGAGGAAAAAAAGGAAGAAGAAGTTGTACCATTAATAGAAAAAGTAAGCGGTTTCTTGAGGCGAATTTTCAAGCGCAAAGAACAAAAACAGAAAGCAGCACTGGAAGAAGGGGCACAACAGCCGGCGCAGGAGGAGAGCCAGGAGGAGCTGCCTGCGGAGGAAGAAGTACTCCTGCATGTCGAAGAACTGACAGAGGAAGCAGCCCCAGTTGAGCAGCAAAGCGCGCCGGATGAGGATGCAAAGCCCGTAATAGTGGATGAGCGCAGTTCGCAGGAAATTTTTGCCGAGATAGGTTCTGCCCTGCGTGACAGGCGTGAAGGGTTGGGTCTGGCTCTGGCGGATATTGAGCGCTTCACCCACCTGAAGCGCATATACCTGCAAGCTATTGAGGAAGGGCACTTTGATGAGCTGCCTTCAACCGTGCAGGGGCGCGGCATGCTTAATAATTACGCCAAATTTTTAAGCATGGACAACGATGCGGTTGTGAATTTGTATGCCGATGCCCTGCAAGCCCTGCGGCTAGAACGCATGGCTCCGCGTAAAAAGGATAGCGAGCTGTCATCCCGATTCGGTATCAATATCCCCCCAAGCTGGCGGCGTTATATTTCCCCTGATCTGGTGATGGGCGGTGCGTTGATCATTGCTTTGTTCATTTTCATCTTTTGGGGGGCAGCCCAGATATTCAGTGGAGGTGAGGAGCAATCCACTGAAGTGCCTTCCATCTCGGAAGTGCTGCAGTATACGCCAACCTTATCGCCGGTCGCTGGTTTAGAAGGAACCACAGAAATAACACCGGAACCGGGAGAGGAAGCTACACAAGCCGCCGGTGGGGTTCCAGTGCAGCCAGTCGCAGCGACTCCGATTGCAACAGTAAACGCTGCCCCACTGCAGCTGTACATCATTGCCCACCAACGTACCTGGATGCGCCTCACTGTGGACGGGCAAGTTGTTTTTGAAGGCAGGACAGTACCCGAGAATGCCTATACTTATTCTGGTGATGAGCAGATTGACCTGCTAATTGGTAATGGTTCTGCGTTAGAGGTATATTTCAACCAGGATTATCTGGGCGAGCTGGGGGAAGTGGGCGAGGTCGTTAATATATCCTTCACGTTAGAGGGCATCAATGTGCAGATTCCCACAGTAACAGCGACACCCGAACCAACAGCGACAACTGAAACCCCGTAAGAGGGCAATGAGAGTGTTTACTAATTCAATCTTGCTTAAAGACCACTAGATTATCCCCATTTTTGTTGCCAGATAGATTGCTTGAGCAGTGGATCCTGCTGTCAGCCGCAGGCGCGCCCCTTCTAAATGCATGCGCACCATGCGCTCTGAGATTCCCAGATGCAAAGCAGTCGCCTTTGCGGTTAAACCCCGGGCTGTCAGGTGGAGACACTGCCGCTGTCTTGGCGTCAGGTGAAGTTTCATCTGGATTTTTGTGTCAGTTTTGGAGTTGCTCATTATGGCTGCAACAAGAACATGCTGGCAGGGTTTCTATTCTTTTTTGGATAATGAAAGCATGCTCTGAAATAGAATTAATGTTCTACTATCATTATAGTTGGAATTCCCAATAAGGCAAGGGGGATTCTTCAAAGTTTAGAATACTACTGGGGTATTGAAAAGACAAGCTGTCAAAACGTGAATGTTTGTTATTATATTAAGTGGGGGTATTTTACAAAGTCTCGTTTCCTGAGGGTATGCTCAATTTGAAAACCTAATGTATTTTCCCAAGGGAATGCTTACTTACAGTATGCTGCGCGATCGCAAATTCCCACCCTGCTTTTCTGGTATTCGTTCCTTAGAAACGAATCATGAAAAAACGTAAATGTGTCAACTTTTGTCAACTTTTGTCAAGTCGTAGCTCTCTGCAGGAGCAGAAAGCGGAGACGTGTACAGAGCGTAGCGTGGTATACTTTGCCAGCTCGGACTTCTCGGAGATCTTTGCAAGAGCAAAGGGCGGAGATATTCCACCAGCGATGGCTTCCAGTCATCGCAAGGTGGGGTAATGTCGCCGCAGGATGGGGTAAGATCATCGCAGGTGGGGTAATCTCATTGCGACGGGTACAATCTATGAGGTTCAGTCCTACCTTCATAGAGATTGCTTCGTACCTGCTGTATGCTTCGCGATCCTCGAGGGTATGCTACGATAGAATATACATGCTATGCCGAGAACCTTTGCCATTATCTCTTTGGGCTGTGCTAAGAATACAGTTGATTCACGCTCTATGGCGGAACTGTTACAAAGGGATGGTTATAGCGAAGTGCAATCACCGGTCGCAGCCGATACCATCATTGTTAACACCTGCGGTTTCATTCTCCCAGCCAAGCAGGAATCACTGCAAGTGCTGAAGAAACTGGCTGGGCAGAAACGTAAATCTCAGCGCCTGGTGGCTGCCGGCTGTCTGACGGAGCGCGAAAAGGAACAGGTGGCAAAAGCAGTGCCCGGTGTGGATGCGCTTATAGGCACCCGCCGCTGGATGGACATCCCCCAGGTCATCAAAAAATTGGAAACCCAACCTAATAAATTTGTCTGTCATTTGCCTGCGGTGCCAACAGTTGGACAGGATGATAATGGAGTGCTGCGTGCGGCAGTTCAGGGCGCCAGCGCATACCTGGAAATCGCGGATGGCTGCAACCGCAAGTGTGCCTACTGTGCGATACCCTTGATCAAAGGACCCATGGTCAGCCGGCCGATGGACAGAATCTTGCAGGAGGTTCGCCAGCTTGAGCAGATGGGCATTAAAGAGCTGGTCCTTATTGCCCAGGATACCACTGCCTATGGGCGCGACCTCGGTATGCGCGACGGATTAGCTGTGCTGCTCGAAGAGATTGTGCAAGCCGCGCCGCTTATTCCTTGGATTCGCATACTTTATACCTTCCCCGGTGAAGTGAGCGATGCATTGATCAAGAGCATGGCAGCACATAGACAGATACTGCCCTATCTGGATATGCCCTTACAGCATGCACATCCAGATGTGCTGCGGCGCATGCGGCGACCGGCGGATATGCAATGGGTGCGGGGAACAATAGCCAAAATGCGCACAGCGATGCCAGAGCTTGTGCTGCGCACAACCTTCATTGTCGGTTTTCCCGGTGAAACTGAGGATGAATTCAAGACTCTGCTGGATTTTGTCCAGGAGATGCAGTTTGACCGTTTGGGTATTTTTCAATATTTTCATGAAGAGGGCACATGCGCATATGCGCTGGCTGATGATGTGGCTCAAGCGCTAAAAGAAGAGCGCCTGGCGCGTTTGGCACAATTGCAGGCAGGCATCTCCCTGCAGCGCAATCAGCAATTTATTGGCCAGGATTTAGAGGTGCTGATTGAAGGTGTTAATCAAGGTGTCTCGATGGGACGTTCTTATCGTGACGCGCCCGAGATTGATGGGTTGGTGATCCTGGAAGAAGAACTAGAAGTGGGCGAATTGATTAAGGTGCGAATCACCGACGCGCTGGTGCACGATTTATTTGGGGAAAGAAAAACCTGATCATTGTTCAAAAATTGCCCAATAACAATCCTTTTACTCAGAGTGTTGATTATTACGAAGAGCGAAGTTCTGAAAGAACCGCCAAATTTTGTGATTCTCTATACTAACAATCAGGGGCGATTAATTGAGAGAACTTGTCACATCACTTTTGTTCCTCACGGTTACATTTAGGTAAGCTGGAAATAACCTCGTCACATTTCGGTTACTCGTGAAGGCAAATAATTAGTTGCCTTGGTTTTCTAATGAGATTAAACGATTCACACGAGATTGATAAGTTGGAGATCTTGTAAGAGAAGGTGAGATGAGATAGTATCCTCACCAACAGAAACTATCCTGGACAGGAGCGAAATGATGACATATCATCAACTCACTAAAGAGCAAAGATACCAGATATAATTACAATTGGGAATAAGCAAGTCGCAAACAAACAGAGATAGTTGAAATCATGCCCATGTATTTCCGTATTAAAGTGAATTTGAAACATTAAAAAAGTGGCTAAAAATTCATTGATCTAAAAATGAAACGACTTTCGTAATAACCTCAATGATTAAGAGTTAGTTTTTAAATCTTCTACTGTATCTACTTTTGAGTGGTACTAATATTGGGAGCTTAACAGAGATTGTAATTAATTTATGATCGTGTAAAATTATGGTTGTAACTACATTGAATTTCTCATTGATGCCAGAGGTTGCATAAAAAATAGTCGGAGGGCACAATGATTAAAATAAGTAGGTTTAAGAAATTTTTACCGTTCCTCGTAATTATCTCCATGCTGTTCCTGATGGTTTGCCCCAGCCCGGTCTTCGCAGAGGGGGAAGATACTAATGAGGAACCAGCGCAGGAGGAAGTCATTACTGAAGAGGAACCAGCTGCCGAAGAGGAAGTAGCTAGCGAGGCGCCTGCTGAGGAGATACCCGCCAATGAGGTAGTCATCGAGGAACAAACTGTAGTAGAAGAAGTATCCGAGGCAGTCTCAGCCGAGGGTGAAGCATTGCCCAAGGAAGAGAACACCGAGGTAGAGGTAACTGCCGAAGAAGACGTCAGCGATATAGTTGAAGCGCTGTACGAGGCGGATGCTGTGCTGATTGATGAGGAAGGTGAACCGATACCATTGGCATCAGGACAGGCAAAATTAATTCTTAGCCAGCCCTTGCCGGATCCAGTGATTTGCCCACCTGGATCAACCAGTCCAAGCGACCCGGGTTGCGTGCCCGGTTACACCACCATCACTTCAGCAGTCACTGCTGCTGATCCAAATTCGGTTATATTCGTTGAAGCTGGTACCTATATTGAATGGGACCCAGCTAACAGGGTTAGTGTCGTTATTGATAAACCATTAACTTTGATCGGCGCCGATAAAAACACCACAATTATTCAAGGCCCTAATAGCAACACTGATTATATGATGAATTACGGAACGTTGATACTCATCAAGTCTAGTGATGTGACAATTAAAGGGTTTACATTCAGTGGTGCAAATGCCGCAGAAGACGCTAAATATGGAGAAACATATTACGGAATCGAAGCAAAGCCGACTTCCGGAAACCCCACTCTGAACAACATCACTATCCAGGATAACATTTTCACATTCATTAGCCAAAAAGGCGTTCAATTCCAGAGCGTGGAAAAAAGCGTAATTAGTGATAATGAATTCCAACGTGAAACCCGCCAGGTTTGGTATGACCCGCCCGGTGTAACACCAGGATCAAATATATCAGTTGCACGCGGTGGTTCTGGGCCTGGATTATGGTCATCTAGTAATGTTGTTGTGGATAACAACACTATGCAAACAAATGGAGTTGGGATATTTGAAAAAAATGGTAACAGCAACCAGTTCATCAATAACACCATCGAGGGTTTACATGATAGTGATTTCTCTGATCATGGAATCCATGTCCAGAGCAGCACTAACACTACTATTAAGAACAATACTATTTTTGGTTTTACGGGTGGTCTTGCAAAATACTACAATCATGGTAAATTGGGGGCTGCTATTGTAGTGTATTCAGGAAGCAGTGCCCTTGTTGTTGAGGAAAACCACTTATACGATAATAGCATTGGCGTTATTGCACAAACTTATCAAAACCTTAACTCGCCGGATCTCACATTGAAGGATAATATCATTTCCGGCAATACAGCGGATGGATTAGTCAATGTGAAGTATCCTGCTTCTGGCTCGTGGAAATGGTGGGATGAGTGTGGAAACCCACTATATACAACTACAACGTTTGAGGATGGTGACCCAACCATCAATGCCGTTTATAACTATTGGGGCTGCGATAATGGTCCGGGTACCACAGGATGCGATACTATTACTGGCACAGCTACTTATGACCCCTGGCTGATCGACCCTGATTGCGATTTAGTGTTTGAAAGCAGTGATGGCAGCGGTGGCTACGTCGATAACTGTCCAGCAACTTACAATCCTGACCAGAAGGACAGCGACGGTGATGGTGCCGGTGACGCCTGCGATCCGACTCCCTATCCGCCAACACCACCTATGGGTGGCGCGGGCGCGGGCCCTTGCCCACTCATCCCGGTTATCGGCAGGGAGCTGGTAGAGTTAAGTTGTGACTATGCTAACACTCTAGAGCTGCCTGGCGGCGAAAGTATCATTTTCTACTCCATCTTATGCGGTTATTTTGCACAGGTTATAACCGAAACTGAAGAAACTCTGCCTGCGGAACTGCCCGATGGTGTTGATTTTGTTGCTGGCGTGACGCTCAACTTGTTTTTGGATGGTGAACCGGTAGAAGGTGAAACTCAAACCGTATCATTTGCTATCCCTGAGGGCATGGAAGGCAGCGATTTCGCCATCCTGGCCTGGGATGCAGACACCAGCAGTTGGGTTGAAGTAGGCGGTGTAACCGTATCCGATGGTTTTGTTACGGTCACTGTGGACTATCCTGGAACATTCGTGCTGGTTGCACGCTAAGACCCAATATCTGTGATCAATAAAGGGACAGTTTTTTTGTCCCTTTATTTTTTACTTTATCAATAACAGCCAAGGGATTGTATCCAGCACCTCATCCAGAATATCCTGCTCACTATGGATCTTGAGTTCTCTGGGGATGGTGAAATTTATATCCTCGGAAAAGACTACAAATTGGATAAGGAGAATTGAGAGTAGAAAATGTGTAATAAAAAATTGACTATTCGGATTATCATAATTATTACTGTTATGTTTTTATCTTTATCTGCTTGTGACCAATTAAAAAAGCAGACACCAATGAATACCCCTGCTCCGTGTTCTAAAGAAAATATTCTAGAGGAAGTCGGCATGATAGAGAAATTCATGGGCGAGTTTGATGATATTAATTTTGTTGCAAATTTAACTCAGCAGGAGCAACTTGCAGGCCCTATTCTTGAACTGCAAAAAGTTCGCCGTCTGGTAGAGTATTTAGAACTGCCTTCATGCCTGGACACTCTAAAATCTTCTACTATAGAGTACATGGATAATGTTATTATTTGTACTGAACCCCAAAAACTGGACACAAAATTGACCATTTTTAGTTAACAATCTCACGCATTGTCCTATTAAACCACGCATTCTCAAATTCCACAGGGGTTTGATACCCTAAAGCAGAAT
>DUED01000048.1 GCA_011176685.1 Anaerolineae bacterium | reverse complement strand
AGAATCGGCGATGTTAATGGCTGGCAGCTGTATACCTGGTAGTGAATAGACCCTCCTAATCTGCAAAATTAATATGAATTCTCTTACATAAGCGACTATAATTATTACAAGGATGGTTGGTCATCCTGAAAGGAGGCAGGACAATGGCTGGGGAACGTATTGGTGAGGTTAGCCATTTCTATGGCCGTATCAGCGTGGCAGTAATCAATCTCAGTGGGAAATTAAAAATCGGCGACACTGTGCACTTCCTGGGGCATGGTGCAGATTTTCAGCAGGAAGTGAGCTCCATGCAGATTGAGCACGAATCAATCCAGGCAGGCAAAAAGGGTAACGAAGTGGCGGTAAAGGTTATCAAACCGGTCAAACGCGGCACGGCGATTTTTAAACTGGCTGAGTAACCTGAAGCAACAATCCCTTATGCAATTACATTAGGGGATTGTTATCTATGCGTACTCATCAATTAAGACTAAGAGTAATTTCAATAGCCGCTACTGACCTTAAATAAGACATCCATTAAAAGTATAATTAATCAGTGGAGTTCACCGGTCAAACTTCCCGTCTCATTTCTTTGGTAATTTATTATCCACAATATACTCAAATTACATAAGATAACATTCTGTCATTCAGACATTCTTCTCTACAAAACAGGATATGTGCTTTCTTAAAAATTAAATAATTCGTGTTGGAACCTCAATCTTCGTTTTTCCAAATACTATTATTTATTAAGCTGAAATGCTAGTAAATAAATGAAATTACTTTATAAAAATATCTTCTTGATAATTTCTTTCTAACTTATTCAACAAAAATCGATATTGTTTATTTAATTACAAGTTTTTTGACTCAAGCACAAGCTCGTTATAATTTACAAGAGAAAAGGAATCATTCTCTCCTTATAAGATAATGCTCACAAAAGATCACCAAAAAAAATTACTCCCTGCTGGCTCTTTCTTCAGAAAGAATCTGTTTCCGCTGTTTTTATTATTGCTGTCACTATTAGCTTTCGGGATCCTGATACCCTGGCTGGGTTTTTATATGGACGATTGGTCGCTCCTTTATCTGGCCTATGATAAAAATGATTTGACAACTTTTTTCCAGCACAAACGACCCTGGCTGGCTCCTCTGTATGCATCATTTTCTGCCATTTTGCCACCTAAACCCCTTCCATGGCATTTGCTACTGCTATTGCTGAAATGGCTGGGGGCTGTCGTGGTATGGCACTTAATGCGCAAAGTCCTCCCTCAAAAACCTAACCTGGCTCAAGCAGTGAGCGCTTTGTATCTTCTATATCCCGGCCACCTAATTGCCTTCCATCCCCTGGGATTTCTGTTTCACTACATACAAGCTCTTTTTATATTCGCGTCTTTTCTTGTACACCTAGAATTCATACATAGGGAAGAAAGGTCTGGCCTTCTACTGTTAATAGCCATATGCCTGTCCCTTGCCAACTTGATTATCTCGGAATATTTCTTCTTTATCGAGCTGTTGCGCCCCATTCTCCTTTTCTTTTTTATCCATAATGCCTTCGAGAATCTGCCTTTATCTGAAAAAATAAAAAAGACTCTTTATCAATGGCTCCCCTTTTTATTGGTTTTTTCAGGTGTCGTTCTATTTCGATTTCACATTCAAGCGGATATTTCGCGTTACAACACACAGCCGCTTTTTGAATACCTATCCAAACCAGTTCAGACATTCACCGCCTTCATCAACGAATTTTTTCACGATTTTCCCATCATTACGCTGCAAACCTGGAAATATGCATTTCATCCCAAAGATGTGATAATGCTGGCTGACTATCAGGGAATGATCCTGTACATCTGCATCATGGCCGTTACCTTCCTCCTCTCCACACTTTATCAGTACAAATATCAAAAGGAATATAAAAATGACGGGAGATTAATTTACGGCGTTTTACTTATTCTCGGAGCTATAAGTGTCTTTTTATCCTGCCTACCCTTCTGGTTGGCTGATGTGAAATTCCAGATAGGTTTTAATGTTCAAAATCGTTATATCATTCCTTCTGCTTTAGGGGCAAGTTTAATTTTGGCTGGATTGTTGTTTCTTTTACCCTTGAAGAAATTAATCAGAATATTTATCACCAGCGTGTTTATCAGCTTCATGGTGGGGGCTCATTTTCTATATGCAAATTCCTACCGGCATGAGTGGGAGCAGATGAAGCGTATGTTATGGCAAATCACGTGGAGAATCAATTCCATTCAACCGGACACTTTAATCATCTCAAATGAACTACCACTCCAAATGATCAGCGAAAACTCCCTTTCAGCCATATTCAATTGGATGTACTCAACAAATACTGCCAGGGGAGAGATCGATTATTACTGTTACTTTGATGAAGAAAGGTTCATCCGTGAAGTTGGCTCATTAGAAAGACCCTGCATTCATACAAGCGCTCACATGATTGGCACAATCTCCTCCAGCAATACCCACCTTTTGGGTTTGTCTTTTTCTCCTGACACATGTGTGCGTGTATTGGATGCCGGGATTGATTTGTACAACCCCGCCCTTCCCGGTTTTCTGAAAGAGGTAGTTTATTACTCAACCTTTGACACACAGCAACTTTTGAAGGAATATGAAAAAAATGGGGGCGTAATATCCAATATCGCTATCCTCGGCCCACAACCTGCGCATGAATGGTGCTTTTACTATCAGAAAGCAATGCAAGCGTACCAGCAGGAGCATTGGATAGATACCATCAACGAATATAACCAAGCCATTACTCTTGGATATTTTCCCCGGGATGTGATAGAGTGGATACCTTTTGTGAAGGCCTATGCTTTATCCGGGCAGGTCAATGAAGCTATAAGAATAACCACATTAATATACAACATGTCACATCAATATGGCGCCCTGATGTGCAACCTATGGAAGGATATTTCTAAAACGATTGGGGCAACACCTGATAAACCATCGCCTTATATACATTTATTCTTTGAAATGAATTGTCCTGTTGATTTCTATTAGGACTAAACAATCTATCCATATGAAAAATTAATACATATAATACATTAATAGCCCTTGCCAGCCTCTCAATTCTTTAATATGCAATAAATATCTTGGCTTGCACGCGCGCGGCTTGCTGACTTTCCCTGCCAACTTCCAGATAGTAGCAGCCATGAACCCCTGCCCACGTTGTACCGTATTACAGCGAACTGGAAATAACTAAAAAGTGGCTACAACATAAATTATGTAAATAATCGGGCTCCCGCTTCAATGACGACTTGATACATAGTCAATTACCAAATCGTCCATTGTTTCCATTTTACCTATGGTTTCCACCGGTATTGCACACGAAAATTATTAATTAGGAAAGGCGACTCGCCAATCATACCGCTAAGAAACTTGATTGTATATATTAATTTATTGTATTTCTATAGGGTCTTTATATGGCTAGGAGAAGTATTAAAAAAAACTAATTCACGATTAAGAGAAACATTTTAATAAATGGATACGCAATTGTAAACTTAGCCCTAATCTTTTTCCTGGATTGATCAGTTAATTAACTGCCCAATTCAATATAAAAATAGGTAGAATTATGTACTGCGGTTGTTTTTCCAGACAGAATTAAGGGGTGAATAAGAGAGGATGCAAGCGCTCAACAAGCAACCTGGACAGCCTCGAATTCAGATGGAGTCAAGTATGCCAGCGAAGAATGAATCCTT
>DUED01000047.1 GCA_011176685.1 Anaerolineae bacterium | reverse complement strand
TTTTGGTAATGTACAATCTTTATCGTAGATCATGGTTATCATCCTTTCTTTGGTTTTTCATGCTTCTGAAAGGATACCGTGATCTACTCTTTTTTGAATTTACAGATAATTTGTTACACTAGCAAAGTTCGAATGAATTAAGAGACTCAGAACCTTTTATTATTGTGTTTTTCTTGTATAAATAATAACAAAAGTTAGGAGAATTCCTATATGCGTAATGAGGTTGTTTTAATTACAGGGGCAAATGGAGAAATTGGTCACGGTTTAATCACCAGGCTGGGAGAAGTAGCAAATACACATATTGTGGCATTAGACCTAAAACCTCTCGATAAACACTTGCTGCCTTATTGTGATCGATTTATCCAGGGAGATATTTTGGATAAAATGTTATTAGGGCGTCTAATCGCCGAGTATGAAATCACTACGATTTTCCATCTCGCTTCCATTCTCTCAACGAAATCTGAATATAACCCTGTAGCTGCACATGAAATCAATGTTGAGGGGTCAATAAACCTGTTGCGATTAGGAGTTGAACTTTCACAGTGGCAGGGACGTTCAGTTAAATTTATCTACCCAAGTTCTATCGCTGCATACGGCTTGCCTGACCTAAAAACAAAAGAAGAAGAAGGAAAAATAAAGGAATGGCGTTGGTGCACACCAATTACTATGTACGGTTGCAATAAGCTGTACTGCGAGCATCTTGGAAAATATTATGCTAATCATTACCGCCAGTTAGCAAAAGACCGCATAAAAAACAGCATTGATTTCCGCTGTATAAGATTCCCCGGGTTGATCAGCGCAGACACTATTCCTACTGGTGGAACAAGCGATTATGGACCTGAAATGCTGCACAGTGCTGCACAAGGAGAACCCTATTCATGCTTTGTTAGGCCTGATACCCGGATTTCCTTTATGGCTATGCCAGATGCCATCAAAGCACTTTTACTTCTCGAAGATGCTCCGCGGTCTTCTTTGACACAACTTGTATACAATGTGACCAGTTTCTCTCCAACTGCAAAGAACCTATATGATATCGTCAAGAAAGCTTATCCAGATGCAGAGATCAATTTTAAAGTAGATCCGAGCCGGCAAGCAATTGTAGATAGCTGGCCTGCGGACACTGACGATTCGGCTGCGAGAGACGATTGGGGCTGGGAACCTGATTATGATATGGAACGCGCGTTTAATGATTACCTAATTCCTGCGATCAAATCACGTTACAGTAAAAAAGATGCATAGAATGAATTTAATTCTATAGACTGGATTTCAATTAATAAGCAAAAAGAAACGCAAGGTCATTGACATTGGTGCCAGTTGGACCAGTAACAATTAACGAGTCCAATCTATCAAAATAATGATAGCTGTCATTATTGCGCAAGAATTGATGTGCAGATAATCCCAAATCTCGACCAAGTTTGATAGTCTCGCCAGTTACAACTGCACCAGCAGCATCTGTCGGTCCATCCTCACCATCTGTTGCCAATGTAACAATACATACTCTCTCAAGACCTGCAATCTCTATGGCTACAGCTAGGGCAATTTCCTGATTTCTTCCGCCTTTACCGCGACCTTTGATAGTCACCGTTGTCTCTCCACCGATAATCATGCATGAAGGTTTTGGTAACGGCATTGTGCCATGTTCCATTACCTTAACGATATTTCCCATTAATGACCCAACTGATTGCGCCTCACCCTTCATAAAAGTTGTTAGGACTGCCGAATTGAACCCAGCTTTTTGAGCAGCCTTCATGGCAGCTTCCGCAGCGATTGAGTTATTCGCCACGACAATATTCCTTGTGTTTAATAAAATTGGATCAAGAGGTTTTAATGTCTCTGGAATATTTCCACAAGCACCTTCAGTAAGGCGGGTAAATACTTTCTTGCTTATCTCCTCCTTTAAATCATATTTCTTCACAATTATCAATGCATCAGCGAATGTTGTGGGATCTGCAACAGTAGGACCAGAGGCAATCATATCCAGGGGATCACCTATAACATCCGATAGATTTAATGTAACTATCTGGGCAGGATAAACTATCCTTGCTAATCCCCCACCCTTGATCCCATCTAAATGCTTCCTGATAGTATTTATTTCACCAATTTCGGCTCCACATCGTAATAGGCTTTTTGTCATGTTTTGCAGACCGTTGAGCCCCACTCTCTCAAATGGATAAGTTAATAAGGCAGACCCACCCCCAGAAATTACGCAAATAACCAGATCGTCTTCATTCAAATCATTAACTAGTGAAATCAATTGCCTTGTGCTTTCAAGACTGCTTTTATCCGGAATTGGATGATTCCCAATTACTGTTTTAATTTGCGGTGTAAGTTTATTCTCGATAAACGGATCAACATGTTTAACAACAACTAAACCAGAGATAATGTGGTCATGTAACTTATCTTTAACCCCTAATGCCATCTGTTGAGCCGCCTTACCAGCACCAATCAAATAAATACGTTTAATATCGCGAAGCGAATAACTATGATTGCTGATTGATAGGATCTCATTTGTAATATCAATATTGTTTTTTACAACCACATAAGGATCCACTGAATCCAACGCAGAAATCAATACTGAAACAACTTCTTTAGAAATCGGCAATTTTAATAAAAATGGGGATTTAATTTGCATTATTTTTAAATTTCCGTTCTTGATATTCTAATGGATATTCGTCACTTTAAAAAGCTACTTTCTACTTTGAAAATCGAGGTAAAATTACTACTTATGTGTAAAATGATTTAAGATATCAATTAATTAAATACTCATAAATTTGCACCAAACTATCAAAAACTATCAAATTATTTTTTTCTTATAAAGGAGGATATGGAGTGAATATTGAAGTTATGAATGGCTTATTGACGCCAAAATCTGTTGCTGTAGTTGGCGCTTCGACTAAACCCGGAAAAATTGGTCATACAGTCCTTATGAATTTAATTGACAGTAATTATGCGGGAGGAATATTTCCAATTAACCCTAAAGCAGAGGAAATCCTTGGATTGAAGTGCTATCCTTCAGTCCTGGATGTTCCAGACCAAATTGATTCAGCGATCCTTACTATTCCCGCAAAATTCGTTCCTGATGTAGTTGTTCAATGTGGTGAGAAAGGGATTAAAGGATTAAACATTATCACATCTGGTTTTAGCGAGGTTGGAAAACAAGAATTAGAACACCATATAGTGGAATTAGCCCACCAATATGGGATGCGTATTCTCGGACCGAATATAGTTGGGGTCTTATCTAATTCAGACAAATTCAATGGCTCCTTTGCCCCTTTCCTACCATTACCTGGTAGCGGCTCTCTAGTTTCTCAAAGTGGCGCATTGTTAATCGGTATTGACGCTGCTACTTATTTGCGTAAAGTTGGATTTGATAAATTAATCTCTATTGGCAATATGTCTGATGTGAATTTTTCTGATACCATTGAATGGTTAGATCAGGATGAGAACACAACCTGCATTTCTCTATATATTGAGGGGTTCAAAGATGGGCGAAAGGTTATTGAGGCTGCCCGAAAAGCCAAAAAACCAATTATTGGATTGAAAGCCGGCGTATCAGCTCATGGCGCCGCTGCAGCAGCTTCTCATACGGGATCTTTAGCTGGGGCTGCAAAAATCTATAAGGCGGCGTTTAGACAAGCCGGGATCATCGAGGCAGAAAATCTTGATAATCTCTTCGATCGAACACTAGTACTTTCTCTTCAACCACCAATGAAAGGAGATAATCTCCTTATCATTACAAACGGCGGAGGTGTTGGTGTACTTGGGACAGACGCAGCGGAAAAATTTGGTGTTCCGTTAAAATATGCGCCTGAAGATATCCAAGCAGAGTTGAAAAAATATATGCCACCTTTTGGTTCAGCAAAGAATCCCGTTGATCTAACAGGTATGGCTGACACAGATTGGTACTATGGATCAGTTAAGTATGCAATTGCCCATCCCTGGGTTGATGGCTTAGTCGTGCTCTATTGTGAAACAGCAATGACAGACCCTCAAGAAATCGCTCAGTGTATTAAACG
This sequence comes from Anaerolineae bacterium, assembly GCA_011176685.1. Classification (GTDB taxonomy): domain Bacteria; phylum Chloroflexota; class Anaerolineae; order Anaerolineales; family Anaerolineaceae; genus A373. The sequence goes on along the minus strand of DUED01000047.1, from coordinate 6,809 downwards.
GGCTATCAAAGATTCAGGAGTGAAAGATAAACCCGTTACTATATCTTATGTTGGGGGTGAAAAATCGGAAAAAGCAATGCACTGGCTCCTTAAGAACGGCATTCCTGCTTATGGGGCTCCTGACCTTGCTATCAACGCAATGGCTGCCTTGAATGAATATGCAAAAATCAAAGAGGCTGTTAACGATCTTGGGGAAGATATTGATAATGTTGACAAGCAAAAAGCGCTTGAAATTATAAAAAAAGCCAGAGCAGATGGACGCAATGCCCTGACTGAAATCGAATCAAAACGTGTATTTGAAGCATATAGTCTACCAGTTACGCGCTCCGAATTAACCACAACAAAAGATGAAGCCGTGGAAGTTGCTGAAAAATTTGGCTTCCCAATTGTCATGAAAATCGTTTCGCCAGATATTCTACACAAATCGGATGCTGGTGGAGTGGTCATTGATATTCAAAATGTTGATGGCATTCGAAAAGCATTTAATGAGATCATTACAAATGCTAAAACATACAATACAAAAGCGAATATTCACGGTGTCGTGGTTCAGGAAATGGCGCCATGGGGCACAGAAGTCATCATAGGTTCAGTCAACGATCGAACTTTCGGCCCAACTGTTATGTTCGGTTTAGGCGGTATCTTTGTAGAAGTTTTAAAAGACGTCACTTTCCGGGTTGCTCCTTTTTCAAAGAAACAAGCTCGCCAGATGATCAGTGAAATTCGGGGAGCGCCAATCCTTGCTGGAGTTCGTGGTGAAAAACCATGTGATCGAGAAGCCATTGCAAATATAATTTGTAAATATGCTTTTATGATCATTGACTTACAAGATGAAATCAGCGAATCAGACGCGAATCCTGTTGTTGTTTATGAAGAGGGCAACGGATTGAAAGTTGTGGATGCAAGAATCATTCTTAAAAAGAAATGAGAAAATGAGAGAATTACTAAGTGCTGTTTTATTTCATGAAGCAGCACTTTATATTTCTATTACTTTCATAAAAAATCACCGTAATTCGATAACAGCCAATCGCCTTTATTGACGATAAAAGGTCAATATCTTATAATTTTTGAGCTATTGGGGAAGTGCTGGAATTGGCAGACAGGCGTGACTTAGGATCACGTGCCGCAAGGCGTGAGGGTTCAAATCCCTCCTTCCCCACAATAGATTTTTCATTATTAAAGGAACCTAATTTGAAATTTAAAAAAGAGAACCTAGAAAATCATCAGGCAAGGATTACGGCAGAGGTTGACCAAGTAAGTTTCGAAAACTATAAAAGGCGTGCTGCAAAAAAGATATCAAAGAAATCCAAAATTGCAGGATTCCGACCTGGAAAAGCCCCTTTTGAAGTTGTAATTCGAATTCATGGGGAAGATTACGTACAAGAACAAGCTGTTGAAATTCTAATAGACGATATTTATCCTGAACTAATAAAAAAAGCAGATATTAACCCCTCTGGACCAGGCAGAATTGAGGAGATAAAAAGTCTCAATCCCCCAAAAATAATTTTCAATATTCCGCTCCAACCCGAAGTACAGCTTGGAGATTATAGATCCATTCGTAAAAAATACAAATTGGATGTAGTTACAGAAGAAGAAATTAACGATGTTCTTCATCAACTTCAAATAAAATTTAGCACTGCTGAAAGCGTCGATCGCCCCGCCAAAAAAGGCGATCTGGTTGCTTTGCAGCTAAATGCAAACCTAACGAAACCCATCAATGAGGGTAAATCTGAAATAATCAAGGACTCTCCCTTAGAAGTAATTATTGGTGAAAAACCGAAAACTGAAGAACCTTTCCCATTTGAGAAATTTGATGATGAATTAATTGGCTTAAAGGTTAACGATCAAAAAAAAATTATTCATAAATATTCGCCGAATAGCACTTTTGAAAAGCTTCAGAATAAAGAGATTGAATACAATATCAAAATCGAGGGTATAAAATCGCTACGCCTACCAGAACTCAATGATAATTTTTCAAAAACAGCCGGCGGCATTGATTCTTTACAAGAATTAAAGAAAAATATAAAGCCACAGTTAGAAGATGCCAAGAAACGAGAATATGATCAACAATATTTCTCTGAATTGTTAGAAAAGATTATCGACCAATCCAAGATAAAATATCCTCCACACATCCTTGAAGATGAGGCCAATCGTGTGCTCTCCAACTTCGAAGGAAATCTTGCACAACAAAATCTTGATTTGGAAACATATTTAAAACTCAATAATTTAAAAAAGGATAAATTTATTGAAGAAGATATCAAACCAGCAGCTAGGCATCAGCTCGAACATGCTTTGGTCATCGAAGAAATTAGTAAACAAGAAAAAATTGAATTAAAAAAAGAAAAATTAGAGCAGGCTTACACACAGACTTATTTAGAAATGCAAGCGACAACTAACCTTAAAAAGCTCATCCGAAAATCATCCAAGAAGAGAGTCACTAATGCAATTTTAATTAGAGCATCATCTCGTTTGATTAATCAACAAGTACTGATAAGATTACAAGAGATTGCAACAGGTGAAAGCAATAAAAAAATAAAAAAAGACTCTGCAAATACAGATAAGCGAGAAGAGAATGAGATTAAAAAGATTAAAGGCAAACAAAATGAACAATAATAGATTTCAATCCGTAATCCCTATGGTTATTGAATCTTCTGGCCGAGGGGAACGTGCTTATGACATCTATTCTTTACTTTTAAAAGAAAGAATTATATTTGTCGGCACAACAATTGATGAACAAGTAGCAAATTTAATTGTCGCACAATTACTTTATTTAAGCCGTGAGGATGCAGACCAAGAAATTCAAATGTATATAAACTCACCAGGTGGGCAAATTTATGCGGGTTTAGCCATTTATGATACTATGCGCATGATCCCAAATAAAATGCGAACGGTTGCTGTTGGTGTAACAGCTTCCTTCGGAACTGTGCTTCTAGCATCAGGCACAAAGGGGCAACGCTATGCACTACCCCATGCAACTATTCACATGCATCAACCATTGGGGGGCACAAAAGGGCAGGCATCAGATATCGAAATACAAGCCAAAGAAATTATTCGATTGAAAAAACGGCTTAATGAAATATTGGCTGAATGCACCGGTCAAGATGTTGAAGTCATTGAGAAAGACACTGAGCGGGACTATTTTTTAAATGCAGAACAAGCCGTTGAATATGGATTAATTGATAAAATCCTCACTCCGCCTGAAAAATAGTCTTCCGAATTAACAATGCGAGAATAGAACATCAAATTATAATTTGCTAACATACTTTAAAATTAGCTCATGCTTGATTTAATAACACCTTCAATCCAGTCCATAATCTTAGATATGGATGGGGTTTTGTGGAGAGGAAACCAACCACTTTGTGATTTACCAATACTCTTTATTAATTTTGCAAAAACCAAAATAAAGGTTATTTTGGCCACCAATAATGCAACACATACTGTGCAACAAACCATTGATAAGGTAGAAAAATTCGGTGTAATTATCCAACCGTGGCAAGTAATTACATCAGCTATGGCAACAGGCTATTTAATGAAACAGGATTTCCCAGAAGGTGGCCCCGTTTTTATCCTGGGAGAACAAGCCTTAATTGATACACTCTCTGATTTTGATTTCTACCATGATGAGGAAAATCCAGTAGCAGTCGTCGCTGGCTTGGACAGGAACCTCACATATGACAGAATTCAAAAAACTTCACTTATTATTCAAAAGGGTTTGCCTTTTTACTTCACCAACCTAGACCCTACTTTCCCTACTGCAGAAGGTCTTTCACCTGGTGCCGGAACCGTATTAGCGGCTTTGGAAGCTGCTTCAGGAGTAAAGGCTATTTTAGCTGGCAAACCCCTTCCCTATTTATATGATATTGCTTTGAAAAGATTACAAACTGAACCCATTTCTACTCTTGTAGCGGGAGATCGATTAGATACCGATATTATTGGAGGTAAACGCGCTGGATGCAAAACTGTATTAGTGCTATCAGGTGTCACTAAAAAAGAAGATTTGGAATCTTTTAAAATAAAGTCAGATTTTGTAATCAATAATATCTCTGATCTGTTTTCTTCGGATCCATAGCCCACAAACAATAAAATAATTTTTAATTTATCGATTGAAGAAATTAAGATTTATCAATAAGAAATCCGTGAGCCAAATTATCGTGATTGCCGATTATGGGATGTACTTTATCATAACTTATATCAATTAAATCCAACCCCTCTCTTAAAAGGTAGGGCACCCAAATATCACGTAATTCGGGATTTTAAGAATGTGCTTGAGAATCAAGGCATCCCAACAACAATCCGGTAAAGCAAGGGTACTGACATTCAAACTGATTGTGGTCAGCTACTAAATTCTAATAAAAACCCTTGAATGTTATAATTTTTGTTAATGAGAATCACTCTTATGCACGATAATTAATTCTAAATTTTGTGGTTTTGTTTTAAAGCATGAAAAGGAGTAAATGGATGCAAGATATCATCAATCGAATGCTTGACTGTATTAAAAAAACTGAAACATTAATGGTGCGTCTTTGACTTAGTGAATAAAGAGGATAAACTAAAAAAATTAACCGCCCAAACTGAACTGCCAAATTTCTGGAATGATAACCTCAAGGCTCAATCAATAATGAAAAAAATTTCTGATATTGGGGATGAAATTGAGAAATTGTCAACGCTCAAAAAGAGCTGCCATGATGCCCTGGAGTTAGCGAAACTTGGAGACAACAGCATTCGACCCGACTTGGAAACTGAGAGTGCTCGTATTGAAAATATTCTTGAAAAGTTAGAATTAAATATTTCACTTTCTGGACCTTATGATAAAGGCAATACTCTGTTATCCATCAATGCTGGCGCTGGCGGCACTGATGCACAAGATTGGGCTGCTATGCTTCAAAGAATGTATCTAAGGTGGGCAGAAAAAAAGGGGTATAAAAGTGAGATAGTAAATCTTTCAGAAGGAGAAGAAGCTGGGATAAAAAGTATCACAGCTCTAATATCTGGCAAATATGCATATGGTTATTTGCGATCCGAAAAAGGAGTTCACAGGTTGGTACGGCTTTCCCCCTTTGATGCTGCCCATCGACGCCATACTTCCTTCGCTCAAGTGGATGTGCTCCCAGAAGTCGCTGCTGAGGACCCCACAGTAGAGATAAACCCTAATGATCTACAAATTGATGTTTTTAAATCTGCAGGAGCAGGTGGTCAGAATGTACAAAAAAATGAGACGGCTATCAGAATAACGCATAAACCAACTGGTATTGTGGTAATCTGTCAAAATGAACGTTCACAACTTCAAAACCGTGAAAATGCAATGAAAGTTCTTCGAGGTCGTCTTTACGCTATTAAGCTTGATGAGCAAGAAAAAAAGATGACTGAACTTCGTGGAGAATATCAAAAAGCGGAATGGGGCAGCCAGATCAGATCATATATCCTTCACCCCTATAAAAGGGTAAAAGATCACCGCACCAATCTTGAAGTTGGAAACACACAAGCAGTTCTTGATGGGGATATAGACAAATTCATTGAAGCTTATTTAATGAATAAGCAAAAATTAACTAAGTGAGCCCGAACCTTTATTAATCCAAAATTCTAGCTAATTTAAACAATTCCATATCAATTTCCTTTTTCTTCCCAATAACATCAACCAATGGTGTCGATTTCAATTTACTATTCACCCATCCAACTAATACACCAAATTCACCCTTCACTAAACAATCTACAGCTCCTGCCCCTAAACGACTTGCTAATATACGATCAAATGCGCTAGGTTTTCCTCCTCGCTGAACATGGCCTAGAACAGTGACTCTGAGTGTGAAACCTATCCTTTCTCTATGTTTCCTAAAATACGCGGCTAGTTTTTGCGCATTATAGTTCGCGCCCTCTGCAACAACTACAATTGCATGTGATTTCCCACGTTCATAAGCATTTGCTAAAACCTTTGCAACTTCCTCAGGATCAGCTTCAACTTCAGGCAATACAACCATCTCAGCACCACCCGCAATAGCAGCCATCAACGCTAAATATCCACATTTTCGGCCCATTACCTCTACTAAGAAAGCCCGTTGGTGAGATGATCCAGTTACCTTCAACCTATCAATTGCTTCTAATGCAATATTTAAAGCAGTATCCACGCCAATGGTAATGTCTGAACCGACTAAATCATTATCTATAGTTGAAGCTACTCCTACAACTGGAAATCCAAGCTTGAATAATGCATAAGAACCAGTCTGAGAACCATTCCCCCCAATAATAACTAGCCCTTCCACACTATTCTCTTTTAGTGAACTAAGCGCTTTAACTTGTCCCTCTTTTGTTTTAAATTCTTCACAGCGAGCGCTGCCTAGAAATGTACCCCCCTTCTGAATGATTCCACCAACGTCTCTTGGACCCAAATGAATCATTTTCCCAGCAATGAGCCCCGAAAATCCTAATTTGACACCATAAACTTCTAGGTCCTTCCTAGTGCCGGTTCTTACAACAGCTCGAATAGCAGCATTCATGCCAGGTGCATCCCCACCACTAGTTAACACTGCTATCCTTTTCATTGTTTGCTCCAAGTTAAGTCATTATCATTAATTTAAGAAATTTTAACACAATGGAAAAGTTTTCATTAAAACAAATGACCTTCTTAATAAATATACGCATTAATACAGTGAAAAATTACATGTTAATCATATTGAATCTTACTGTCTTCTTGAGGTGCACCCCATTTTTAGTACCACTTAGCAATGTAAATAGTGTGGTCTCCTGTGATGAAACAAAGTCTGCTCAAGGACTTCCATCGGTGTCTTATAACCAATACTGGAATGCAACCTTAAGTA
>DUED01000046.1 GCA_011176685.1 Anaerolineae bacterium | reverse complement strand
GTGTTTGGGTAAGCTGTGTGTATGTTCCCATGAGTGCTCCTTTGATTTAGTCGTTGGAGAGGCGCTTATCTTACCGCAGCTTACCTCTCTAACGCTTTCAAAGTTGCACTTGCTAGTTGAATTCAAGATAAATAATGCTGTCAATAAAGAGGATATTGTTAAAATTATGCCTAAAATATTTGGTCCAAATCTACCTCGAAGTGCGGATTTTTGGTGGAAAGTAAAAGTGAAATATGAAATATTTGGGTGTGAAGAAAATATTATTGACCTCTATTTAGAATACTATAATCGTTCAGATACTTTCTTCAATGATAAGACCAACGATTCTTTAACTCGAAATACATTAGACTTAAAGGATGGGGAGTGGATAATTATTGATGCGGTGGAAATAACCGGTTCTAGTTGTACTCAAGTTTTTCCGTAACACAACCGATATGCGTTGAGTAATATATTAGACAAAAAAACGAGTAAAGGAATTTGGAAAACCATTAACTCAGCAACTATCAAATTAGCACCTCTAATGCTTGTACGCAGTGACTGTAATTTAATAATAACATTGGTATTCTTAAAATATCAGTGTTTCACATCACACTTGAATTCAGCTACATCAATTTTTTTCGCGCTCTTAAATAAATTAAAGCGGCTGGGAGCCCGGTTCACGCAATGCCTGAGCATAGCGAACCCGTAGGGCTTGGGCTTGCGGGCAGATGGGCTGGCGCTAAAATGACAAGAAGAGCGAAAAATTATTGGCTTTTTAAATGGATTAATCCCGCTTTATGTTTACCATATGTTCTTCCGCTTTTTTACACAAATCTGGTTCAAAGCAAATGGAAGTGAATCTACATAAATTGTATATAAAAAAAGATAACAAAATTTAAATAATCAAAAAAAAGAACCCTCCAGTTTTCATGTAATTATTTGCTTTTTCGACAAATTCCTTATCCATCCTTTTAAAATATCAAATTCGCAGAAATAATCAATACTTATCTAAAATAATATAAAGGGAATCGGTTGACACTTTCAACCAGATACTCCCCTTATTGCCAATAATATTGACGTAACTAGTTCACATCTTTTTCATTGCTCCTAATTGTTTCTGTATTTCTTTTCAATCACCCCGCTTTCAAAAAATGCAGGGATTGAGAAATACAGAATGACTCACAAAAGGAGCAATAGAATGAAAAAAACAGACGTTTACCAAACAGTCACAAACAATATCCTGGCTGCCATGGAAAATGGGATCATTCCCTATCTGTATTATTCAACTCGGGGTATATGTAATCAAAATGGTTTAGGTGTTCACAAAGAATAATACATTTTTGAGAAAAATCTTCATTTGTATTCTTTAAAACATAAGCGAAAGAAGACGCTAAAACGTCGGCGACCTGAACTCCATAAGATTTTTTTAAGTCTACTGTTTGAATTGGTTGAACTAAATTAGTTGTTATTAGTATTATTCTTCCGCTGTTGTGATAAATAACTTTGTCTTACCGATTAAACGTCGTAAAGTAATATTTATGAAAACCAATTTTATCGAATCCGATCATTTTAATATATGATTGTGTTATAAATCATGATGGCGTTTGATCAATGGTGAATAACCCATGGCTGATGCAGAAAAGACGAAAATGGCACTCTTAGAGTATTGCAAGCTAGATAATTGGGCAATGGTGAAATCTTTCATACAGCTAATGAATATAATTTAAGTATGGACTAAGGCTATTATTATGAACTTAAAACCGGCTATAGGAGAACGAAGTGCAGCGGGCGGATATAGACCTCAATACATAGTTGGAGCTTCTATCATTTACGATACCCTCGAAAAAGGGGATTTAGAGTGGATTAAAGTTGCCGATCCTGAGGCTGGGCGTGTTGATGATTTTCAGATTGCTACAACGGCTCGTGTGGATGCTTTTCAAGTAAAATGGGAGAAATACACTGGAGCAATTTCTTATAATGATATAGCTCAAAGTAAGAAATCGGCCCCATCGTTATTTTCACAGTTATATAATGGGCGGGAAAAATTAAAGAAATCGAATCCAACAAGACGCGTAGTCGTTCATTTGGTAACAAACCAATTCCCATCTTCATCCACTAGGGGAAAAATGCCTAAGACTGTTTCTTCGCCTGCCCCTTATCATTTCTCCGCATTTATTGAACAAGCTTGGAAGCCGGCACATAAAGATGGCACAATTGATTTGACAAACTCATGGAAACCTGTCTGGGAAGAAATTCAAAAAAGTTTGGGGCTTTCATTGGAAGAATTCAATGATTTTGTTATGGATTGCTGTTTGGATTTCAAATATAATCTTCCAAAAAAGGCAGAAGATATAATCGCTATTGCTAATTTATTATTTGAAACTTCTGCATCACCCGAATTTAAAATTAAATTATCAAGAAGAGAAATAATCAACCGGCTTGGCTGGAAGCAAAGGTATTCCACTTGGAATGCTCATGAATTTCCAGAGCCCAAGTATTTATATCGTCCTATCCAAAATACAGTAGAAAATCTAATATCCAGAATTGATACCCTCAAAGGGGGCTATATTGGTGTTTTTGGTTCTCAAGGTTCAGGAAAATCTACCTTATTGACCCAAACACTTCGTACATTACCTGTTAGATTATTTAAGTACTATGCTTATATACCAGACTCGAAAGACTCATCTACCATCCGAGGAGAATCTCTAAATTTTTTACACGATATTACATTGAAACTATCACGAGCAGGATTTAGAGGTAATAGCAAATCAAAAAAAACTGAGAGAATAGGTTTACTTAAACTTTTTAATGAACAATTGAATGCTCTTGGATCTGATTACAAAACCTCTCACGAAAAGATAATTATTTTGATTGATGGTTTAGATCACATTGCTAGGGAACAACATCCTGAACATTCGCTATTAAATGATTTACCATTTCCACAGGAAATTCCAGATGGCGTTTATATTGTTCTTGGAAGTCAAACAGATGAATTAATTGATCTTCCAATGCAAATCACTCATGAGTTGAAATTAGATAATCACCGTGTAGAAATGGGAAAACTTACTCCTTCCGATACCAGGGCTATAGCTAATGTAACAATTCCAAAAATAAGCGATGAGTTAAATCAAAAGGTCTTTGAGATGTCAAATGGACATCCATTAGCCTTGTTCTATCTTCTTAAAAATATTCAAAAGATTCCAAGCTCTACAGATCGTCTGGGTCTATTGGAAAAAGCTGAACCATTTGAAGGTGATATTAATAAGCAGTATTTGTCTCATTGGCAAGAATGCAAAGGAGATGAAGAGCTTATATCTGCCCTAGGCCTGTTGAGCAGGCTACGAGACCCAATCCCAATGAAGTGGGTCGCAACATGGGCAAACGAATCAGTATTACGTAAGATTGAAAAACTTTTATTAACCTTTTTTGAAAAAGACAGTCAAGAACGATGGGTGTTTTTCCACAATAGTTTTCGGCTATTTCTAATTGACAGAACAAGTGACCCACTACCGGGGCAAACTCGTGAGCAAAGAAACCAGAACCTTCATTTGGAATTAGCAAATAAATTTAAAAAAGCTAAAGCTCCTTGGTATTGGGAAACTTTATATCATTATTATTTCGCTGAAGATTACAAATCGGTTGTAAGTATTGCTACATGGGATTGGTTTCTTCAACAATTAAAATCTCTTCGCCCTCTTGATGCAATTCAAGCGGACATTCGTTTAGCACTATTATCTGCTGGAAAATGTAGAGATACAGTTATGCTTGCACGGCTTACTCTGCTTGGTGCAGCAATACAACAACGCTCGATTGTACTTGAAGATTATCCAATTTCCGATTTATTAATCCTTTGTGGTAAACCGAATCTTGCAGCTAGTCACGTGCGTGATGGGAATAGACTACGTGTAGAAACTAAACAAGCACTCAAAACAAGCGCTGGGCTCTTTGAAGCCGGTTCAGAGAGAGAAGCCTACCGTATTTTTGAATTATCTGAACCACTTGAACTATTATCTGGAATAACAATTCCTAATAATCATACTTACCCACAAAACCTAAGAGATATCCTTCGAGCTTGGGTTAGAAGTGCAATTCTATTTCGTAACGCTGATGAAATTGTAAAAACAATCAAGCAAATTCGATTACCTCCCAGGTTAAATAGCACTAGGACTATCGAGGTTGAAAGTAAAGAACTTCATAATTGGCTTATATTTCATGGTGCATTAAATTGCTGTCAATTGAACGATTGGAATAGTTGGGAAATATTCTATAACTCTTTTGTTCATGTAGCAGATCAAACGATGAAGCTGTTTACATTACTTCGAACGACTGAATATGTGTATGATCATGATGGCTTTACACGTCTAGATAAATTCTTACCAGATCTTCTATCCTTCTATCCTCCTGGTTATTTTAAAAAAACAGATAAACAGCACTGGACGTTAGAAGCATGCACTTCTCTTGCAGAATTGCTTTCTTCTATTGAGGAGTATAAGAAAGAGGCAGTAGGTTATGTAAAAATTATAAACCCCATTCCCTTATATGATTCAGATCTAGGATACGATAAACAAACAATACAGCAAGGTCTTCGCTTTAGGAAAGCACGTATACAGTATCTAATTGGGGATACTCGAAAGCCTATTGAGTTATTGAGAGAATCTGAATCATGTACTCAATTTCTTGAACACATGGAAGAAGATGAAAAAGAGAGCTATAAACAAATTGCTTTAGCTACATACACTTTAGCAAGACTTTGGTCATGGGGAAAAACAGGAAATCAATTGTCATCCACTTCCTTCATGCTAGAAATAAAATGGATCGTTGATCTATTTGGTTCGAGATGGGGCAAATTATCAATACGGTCCAGGGTGAATCTCAGAGAAAGTCGCTTTGATATTCTTAATTGTGTCATATTAGCTGCAAAACAACACGGAAAAGAAGTTTTGATAGCTGTTAGGAATGATCTAGAAAACCGTTGGCAAAATACTAAAGAGAAAATAAATTGGTGGCCAAAATTACAACGTAAACTAATTGAATCTTTTTCAAAAACAATAATTGATAAAGATTGGACTAAATCACAATTACTTAGAATTGCTTCTCTGTTACAAATGGGTTTAGAACCATACGCAAAAGTTGAAGAGTGTAAAGCTCAAGCGGAAGCATGGCTGCTGATAGATGAAAAAGAAGAAGCACGAAAAGAACTTGCGCGGATGGTAGACGCAGCCAGAGGTATTTCAAGTGATAAAGATTATCAATTATCTGAATGGGTTAAATGGCTTGGTCACATTAATGATTTTGAACAAAAAAACCAAAAAGGAAGAATTCAACTTATGCTGCAACGTTTAACAAGCGTTAAAGAAACAGCATCAGGAGTGATTTCAGCATCTGAAGAGATGCTAGGAGTGGTTTACAAATGGAACCCATCTCGAGCAATAGAGCTTTTGAAATCTATGCTCGAGAAAAACTATGTCAGTTTTGAGGCGGGAATTAATCAATTATTATCCGAAGCATTAAATTTACCAGATCCTCCTTGTGAAGAAATACAGCAAATCATACTTAATCTTATTATTCCTTTTGCACCTAGATTTGATCCGAATATTCTCGAGAAATTTATTCTTGTAAAGGCTGACCAGGAAAGTGATGAACAGGCAAAAGATTGTGCTCAATTTTTTTTAGACAGAATTTGTGTTGATACAGTATCTGAAAATAGATTCGAATGGGCTCAAAGCATTTTCAAAGGGCTTGAAAAGATTGGTGTTTCAAAAGAGATAATGAATATTCGATCTACTTTATTGGAAAATCCAAATGTGCAAAACTCTAGTCAGATTGACAGAAATCTCTACTTACAAAATGGTGACAGAATACCTCTAGATGATGTTCTCCATTCAATAAAAACAATTGCTGATTTGAAAAAAGTATTAAAAAACGAAGATGAGTCCAAATCCACATACTTTGATTGGACTACTGTAGTTAAGAGTCTAGTTCCCATGCTTAATGATGAAATGCAATTGAAGGAGCTGGAAGAAATAATGGTTGAGAGGTTATCGAAAGATCTTTCAGGAGATACACATTTAGGGTGGCTTCATATTGCATTGAGTAAACGATATAAGGAATTTAGTTTCGTAGATTCAGCGTGGGATCATGCTCATATTGCACTTGATTTTTCGAATTCATCTGGCTGGGCATCTTATTGGGATGGAGGTATTCGTCTAGAAGCATTAAGACAATTAAAAGCGATTGATTCAAAAAAAACAGATGGTTTTATATTTGATTTATATGCCAGTGATCTTAGTGAAGAATCATATTATCCAACGAGCTTTATTCTTAATTTAAATGAAATTCTTGAATTGTTAAATAATAAGATTTCAATACCCAAAATATGGGCTGAAATCGAGAAATACCTGGGTGATTTATTCATTAGTGTAGATGTAGAAGAGAACTCTGAACTAGAATATGCAATAAATAAACCTAGCGTTTTTACTGGAAGTGATAATTCTCATTTATCTTTCATGCAATTCCTAATTATGTTTTTAGCGTATCCCTCGTATCCAATAGCTCAGGGAGCTGTAAGGGTGCTAGCGGAGGTATTACCAACAAACATTGACATCAATGCAGACCTAATAAATCAGATGTTGTCCTCAAGTAATGATTTAGTAGTTGAACGCTTACTAATGACCTTAGACGCGGTAAGTATTAACAAAGATCAATTACTAATTCTTGAGGTATTTCGCAATAACCTCAGTAAACTTTCCTATTCATCAAATTTTGCTATACGGTTAATTTCTAGCAAGCTAATTGCACGAATTAATAATTCTTCTCCAAAAATCGGTTATAGAGGAACTCAGCTCCCGTCAATATTTCAAATACAGTTACCAGAGGTTTCATTCCATGAAACTGGCCAAACAAACAATAACGAAGAAACTCCAATTCTAGTGGGTGATCCGGCAAGGATACTCCGACCGTTTGACATAGAATTGCGAGTAATTGCAAAACTATCTAATTTACCCATTAATAACGTTTTATATCGGGCAAAGCAATATTTTGATACTTTCGTTATTGATCGGAATTGGCTATATACTGGAAAACTTCTTTCAGATAGAGAGTTATCTACATTCTTGACAAATACAGGGGTTTGGACATCTCATTGCAAGCCACATATTTTTGCGGCCAGACAATCTCTAGCTTATATAGTAACCGAACTGTGGGATTGTGGATTATTAGGCATGAATAACATTAATGATTTTCAAATGATGTTTTCTAATTATGATCCTATGTTTATTATCCGTAGGCCTTCTATCAGACCTGAATTTATTAAACCTATTGGAGGTCGAGAAGATGGTTATTCTTATAGTAGATTCCCTAATAATTGGGTAGAGGATTCGATTGAGTCAATTCAATTATTGACTACAACTACTGATAATGGACAAATAATTTTAGGTGAAAGCACAAAATTTAAATTCTTGCAAGAAGATTGGCCAATAGAGACTCGTTATTCGTTAGTTAAAAATGTAAAGACTAACAATTTTTGGTCTGTTTCAGATTTGGACAAAGGGTACGCTCCATTTTACAGAGTGATGAAAGAAACAATTGAATATTATCCTAACATTAAGGCACCTAAGGACCATATCGTTATTTCTAATGATGCATATGGATTCGAAACAGCTGGGGCGAATTGGTTAGCGCTGAATCCAGAAATAGGCTATACACTCGGGTGGAGAACAATTCCTGGAAATTGTTTCCAATGGATAGATTCTTTCGGAAATACTGTTGTAAGTAGTCTTTGGTGGCGTGATGGGTGCTTTGAGATAAATAATCCACATAAACGAGTTGAAGTGGGTGAAGGTTGGTTAGTTGTTGTATCAAAGTCGGCATTTGAAGAAATCAAAAAACTTCTTCCTAACCTTAATAGAGGAGGAGTAATAAAACGTAGTATTGGGCAGTTTGGTCTAAAAGGATCAAATATTTCCAAACAGATTTTATCAATTTAATATTCTTATATTATGTCGCACAACCCTTCTTTCACGACATTGACAACAGGGAGAAGAAAAAGAACAGGTTCTTATAATTGATCTCTCTTGAGATGGGTTAATCAATAGCAAGTCTTATAGTGGCAAACAAAATGCCCGAAAATAACTTTGGGTAATTTTCACAAATTCCTTATGAAACATTCACTACCCTTGCCTATCACGCTTATGCTTTTTCATTAATTCCTTCAATGTCTGGGGTTCAAAATGCAGATCGCGTTCAATGGGCAATCCCCAAGGTCCTCGCACCGCCTGCATCTCGGATAGCGAGAAATACCCCAGCTCCACCTCAAAACCAGAGACCAAGCCAAAGAAAATATCCTCACCATCAAACTCACTTGCGTACCACGTCCAGTTGCTATCTGGTGTGAAGAATTTCACTTGAGCAAGTGCATCCATGCCCAACTCTTCACCACTATAAAGTTCCGGCAGCATATTTTGTGACTCTTTATTGAGCAGATTACCCTTGGTAGGTGGCTGTAGTTCCCCCTCTTTCATGCGCATACTATATCAAATTGATAATTAATAATCAATTCTAATTTAGAATTGAGATTCTTTTATACCGGTGAATAAATTATGGTGACTATATACTTGATAAATAGGTCATTTTTAATTTGCAGTTCTTCTTTCTTTTTCCTCTTTTAATATTAAAATATAATTTTTCAATGCTTTAGATAGATAATTTGATGCATTATCTACGATATTAAAACATGCAATTAAATGCTTCTTTGTAATCCTTCTTCTACTCAATTCTTTTGCGTATCTGATGGGATGGATTAGATTTCTAATCTTTTGAACAACTTCAAAATAATCTCCTGTCTTTATATCAGCAATAGCCCATTTGTCTTTAGGCAATAAAGTAGAAGGTAGCCAATTCAATTCTTTGGCAACCGCTATTAATTTTCCAAGCCCCCATTTTTCAAGAGGTTTAATTTTGCCTTTTATTTTTGGTGCGGTCTTTGCATCTAATATAAGTTCAGGAAAACAGTTTATTGTTGAGAGCAGTAATGCTTCCATTGCTGCTCCCATTAGTATACAGCCAGATAAATATGCTTTTGCAAAATAGCACTTTTTTGCTTCTCGTTGGTATAAAAAAGCAAGACGCATAATTTCCTTTTGTTGCTTTAAATTGAAATCAAAATCTATCATTGGCTATTTCCATCAAACACAATTAAACAACATTCAAAATTAGAATAAGAATAATTATTGTACCTAATAAAAATGTAATTGCCTTTCCTGACCTTCTTCTTTCTCTTAGAATTTTTTCATTCTTGGAAATAACATTTAAGTAACAAGATAGTTTTTGTTTGGTTATTTCTTCTTTATTTTTATTAAGAAAGCCCTTAACATATTATTTTTCAGTTGTTAGAATTGGGTAATGAATTAGTCCAGGCATAACATTTGCCAAACTTTTTACCATTAGCACAATTAATAAAGTGAGAATTATCTGCAAGTACCCCTCTTTTTTCTACTGAAAAAATATTTTCGTTGGGGTCAAATTTACGCCAATTTGTTTCTATCAACTCAATAATAACATCCGCAAATGGAACGTCATTTTCATTGCATATAACAATTCCTGTTTTGTACTCTTTTGGGTTTTTAGAAGAATAGTAATCAAATTCTTTGATAAAAATTTTATCGCATTGGACAAGAGAGAAACAATCATTGTGCGTCAAGTATATAGTCACTTAAATTATTTACACTTGACTTTACAGCTTTCAATTGTTTATGATCGGGGCAATATCAAATATTTCAAACTCTATGCAGCGTATTGGAGAAACCACTGCCTTCAAAGACCACAATCTGAAACTACAAGGGGCTGACATTGCCACGCGTAGAGGTTGGACAGGTGTGCCCAACTTCATTTTAGAGAGCGACCAGATTTCCATTGGGGCTAAGCTCACCTATGCTATGCTGCTTAAGTATGCCCGTGAGCTTGATGAGTGTTTCCCGGGTCAAGAACGGCTTGCCAAAGACATGGGCAATGGTTTACGAAGCGCAGTACGGTATATCTCAGAGCTTGAGCAAGTGGGACTTATTTCCATCAAGCGCCGGGGACAAGGACGCCCTAATCTATACACCATTCACTTGAAAGCATCCTTCTGGAAGAAGAAAAAATAATCCACACTTCACTCAGATATGCCAAATTGGCACTTCTAGAAGTGCCATATTTACTGGTCTGGTAATGCCAAATTGGCACGCTAATAATATACAGTAAATAATAATCAGAGAACTAAGATACAGTATTAGACATTAATACTTAAATTAAATCACAAATTCATAATTATGTATTTATGCTATTAAAAACTGAAAAATCCCCCCCGCCCACCCAACACTACCAATATACCTGAAACCCAAACATATCTTTTTCTTAAAACCCGTCATTGACCCAATATAACAGAACCGGTAGCAAAAAAACAAGCTTGGGCTAGACTGAAAACTGCAAAATTATAGGGATTATGGTTTAAGTATAATCAAACAGCCCGGAATAAAAGCGAAGTCTTCTCTTGAGTTTAACTTTATACTGTCAATAATCTCCTTAAAAATATCAATCCAAGGCCTGCCCTTGGTAGAACCGAATTTTTCGGCTCGTGTCCATCTCTCTATATAACCATTAGGGTTTTTTAAATATGAAGAAACCATCTCATATCCTGGATAATATACAGAATATACATATATACTTCCATCCCAGCCAGAATCAGGGGCTGTATAAAGAACATAACTTTCTGTTAATTCTCCAATAAATTCATTAAGTTGTTCCTTGTTATCTAGAGAAATCTCTTGTTCAATAACATTTTTGAATAGTTCCGCTGTTTGATGATACTCTCCATCTCTCTCTATACCAACTAACTCACAAATATACCTTGTACTGCGGTTGTTTTTCCAGACAGAATTAAGGGGTGAATAAGAGAGGATGCAAGCGCTCAACAAGCAACCTGGACAGCCTCGAATTCAGATGGAGTCAAGTATGCCAGCGAAGAATGAATCCTT
>DUED01000045.1 GCA_011176685.1 Anaerolineae bacterium | reverse complement strand
CAAATTGGCTTTTGGGCTCTTTTCCCGCCAATTGTTCCACCAGACTGACTCTCTTGCGGCTCGTGAGGCGTTTATCCATATATATGCTTTGCGGGATGCCTTCTGTCAAACATATTTCCTGAAGCACTTGCAAATGGCAGCCGCGCCTCATCTTACAGCGGCCTCTACGAGACTTCCTACGGTCGCTTGAGGCCGCAGTTAATGAGGCATCTACGACCTTTGCTCCTGCAAAGGTCTCCGGAAGCCGACAAAAGCCGACAAAACCCGACACTTTTTTAATAATAAGGATTCGTTACTTAGGAACGAATGGAAGGTTCAGGGCGGAAATTTGTGGTCGTGAAGCATGCTGTAAGCAAGCACCCCCGCATGGATGCGCCTCCCTGCGACCGAAGGAAGCATCGTAGATGCGACCGCAGGGAGTCTCGTAGAGATCACCATAGGGTGGGGTAACGTAACCGTATGGTGGGGTAAAGCAGTAAATTTGTAGGGCGGGCATCCTTGCCCGCCGATCAAAGATTTCATCCCCCGCTACATATGACATGTCATCGCGGAGCATACTGTAAAGCTACCGAAGGAAGTCTCGCAGAGGCGACCGAAGGAAGTCTCGTAGAGATAACCGCAGGAAGTATCGTAGATGCCCGCCGAAATGGCAGGGACGCTTTCATAGTATCACCAAGAATATCAAATAGGAAAGGCGACTTATTAGGGTATTTGCTAATATCTTTAATTATTGATCCATCTGATTTCTCTTACCATACTCCTGGTACTAAACGGTAGGGCACTTCTTGGGCATATTCCTGGTAGCCCGGCAGCTCTACTATTAGGACACGATCCTCTAAAGATGTACGTACAATGTTAGCAATTATTAACATCAGAGTTGGGATTGTCATCCAATAAGAACTAAAGAAAATTGGAGTTGAAATCCACCGTATGATACTCGCTGCATATCCTGGATGGCGAATAATGTGGTATGGTCCACTATGGACAACAGTATGACTGCGGTCGGATTGGATACGGACATGAGAAGAGAAAAAACGATTGGCAACCATTGACCAGAAACCGATCATGTTCCCTATAAAAATCACAGCCAGAGCGATAATTTGTATGGCGATTGGCAGATTTGGCGACCATCCAAAGCGTTCATCAAATCCTGCCACAATCAGGGAGGTTAGTGGACCAAAGAAAGAAGTCAAGGGCATCAGAACTTTGTCCCAGGGTTTGACATTCTCCTTTTGAGCTGCTTCAATGCGTTCCAGTATCATATCCAGATTTTTAATGATCATGATGTATCGGCTCACAATAAGAACGGCCAGGTTCATTGCAATATATGTCCAAGCCTCCCACCAATTGAGATGTCCAGCTGCCAGGAATAGAACAGTCAGCATAAATATAGTTGCTAATATATTACGCATGATCGCTTTCCAGATAAATACGTATTTCCTGCTTCTTGGGAATCGGTGGGATATTCGGTTGCCCATTTTTTCGTATACGAGATGGAATAGGTTAAAAACACTCATTTACCATAATAATTATAACTAAAATGGTTGCGGACAAGAATTAATCATAATCAATGATTTATTAGAGCTAAGATGCACCAGGATTCGAACCCACAACTTACTGATTCGATGTCATCGGTTAATGTTGTCCACAGCGTCCATTGTTTCCATTGTTTCCATAGTGTATCATTAAAACTGCACCACAAAAACCAAATGGGAAAGGCGACTCAACTAGAATTCATTCTTTGTATCTATTACCTAATCTGACATTTAAATTTCGGTCGATGTTTTGAATAACCGCCCTCACAAATATTTGAACTATAAAACACCAGCTGTGGTATGCTTAAAAAATATCGGTGTTGTACTTAGTAGTTGAATCCAAGTATATATATTGATTTTTTTCTAGGCTTTTTAGACTTAAATAATTTAAAATGCTTGACTTAATCGGTCGTTTTTCATCCATAAATATTATTGAGGAGAAGAACTCTATTGCGGGTTCAGAGGTTAACAATTTATATGCCTTTTCGGCATCATTTCTTATATCGAAATAAAGAAAATATATAGTATCATCAAATATTACTGTTTTACCTTCAATAAGATTGACTAGTCGGAATTTTATATTTTTATATAATCCACTAATTGCTATTTTCCATGGTGCAAATGTATAAGGACCAATACCAAAAATTGAAAATCTGGGGTTATTCTTATAAATTCTACTTTTTCTATTATCTAGGTATTGCGCATGATTTATCAAATATTCCCAAGTCTTAGGGGCTATATTCTTAATTTTATTGGTGGATTCTCCAACAGAAGATTGAGTAATTAGAACATAACGGTTGGTTTTTTTAATGCGGTTATTTGCTATGTCTGAACTTTTCAAAAGTGGATATAAAAAAGTTGATTCGATATCCACAAGTTCATTTATTCCATTTTCAAGATGCCCATTTTTTGTTTTAGTGAGTTCCATAATCTTTGAGCAATCATGTTTCACACCTGATCGCCATGTGATTTCGCTAGAGCCAAATAATTTTTTATATTTCTCAAATTTCTCAATATCTCTTATTAGAATTCCATTACGATGCCCCATCTTATTTTTTGAATCAGTACCAATATTTCTATACACACCATAATCATGGTTCTGGAATTTCTTATCAAATTTACAGTATAAAAGGCCAGCATCAACAGATACTCCAAAATGTTTTTTTGCATCAATATTAAATATGGCTGAACATGTTGTACTTATTTTCTGTAAATAATGATAATTTAATATCTTTCTTGCAACAGATGTTTTACACAACATAGCCAAATATCCTCCCTTTTTATTTAACCAATTTGATATTTGCATTAACATCCATTCCGAAATATCAAAATTACTTTTACCAGTTATTGCATCAAACCCATTTTTATTTTGAAAATTCTTTTTTACGGGAAGATTTGAGCCACCAATTAATCCTTGTTTTGCATTTGTAACCCAAGGTAAATTACCAATAACTAACAAAGACTGTTGAGGTTCAATTATTGTTTCCCAATTTATTTTAAAAAAATCCCCTTGAATAATTTCAATCTTTTTATAATTTGATAAAAATAAATCGTTTCTTAATTTATTTACATAAAAAGGATTTATTTCGACACCAATTATCCTTTTTGCTTTTGGAAAAGAATTTGCTGCTGCATAAATAAAAGCTCCCAGACCACAAGTTGGCTCGAGTACCACATCAGGATTTACATGAATATCCTTCAATTTTTGGCAAACTTTTTTAGCCAAAACAAAGGGGGTCTGAAAATCTCCAAATTCAACTATCTTACGATTATTCATACTCTGGCTCTCTATAGACTAGAACAATTCCATTTTCAAGCCCAGCATATTCGATTACACGAGAGTATTGTAATCGCCACTGCAATGCGTTAGATATAGTAAGAAAACCTTGATTAGGATGATTCTTCAATATTTTTTCAGCGATTTTGTTGGCCCCAATATCATCTACTGGTAAATTTCGATCATTCATAAAAGCAATAAGATCATCTTTATTTCCATTTTTTCCAAGAATGTCCAAAATCCCTCGGGTCATTTGATAGTCAGCTGTTCTTTTGTGATTAACAAAAATCGAATGAATAACGTTGAGGGTAGAAACTTGTTTATTACTATCATCTTTTTTATCATAGACGAATAATAGTAGAGAATATCCTAATCCAAATATTTTTTGCTCAGGAGATTTATATGGACAAGAAGACTGTGGTTGACGAATACTAGTCACTTTCATGTCGACTAAAAGATCTGGAAAATCGATTCCTCTCGCCGAACTTCCCGCGTTAAATTTGTATCTTTCCTCTAATCGATATCTGAATTTATGCTCTAAGTAGGTTCCAACAGCTTTTCCATCTGTTACACCATATAGAGTTGGTTCAGAATGTTTGGATTCATCTACAGAAAATTCTTTTGCTTCCTTGATTAAAATTTCAACAGTTAATGATATTTTTTTGTCATAGATCAATCCTTATTGGATTGAGAATATAATTTAATAAATTCAAGAGTTAAAAAATGAATAAATTCTTTATTATTATACATTTTACACTAAAACATCTTTTTTATTAAGCTTATTTATGAAATACTCTATATTGGAATAAAAATATTTCTCATTAGCATTCACATTAATAATTTGAGCAATTCATGGATTTCAGTGTCGCACAACAATCCTTACATTAAGTAGAACCTAAAAACAGGGGGAAGAAAAAGAACAGTTTCTTATAATTGATCTCTCTTGATGTGGGTAAATCAATATCAAACCTAAAAGCAAATAAAATATAGCCGCTTTCGGTTATATTATTAATACTTCTCTATCCCCAACTCCTCAGTTACCTCCCTGACTGCTCAGCAGCTTCCCCGGCTTCATGAAACCCTTCAACCCCGAAATTTTCAGCATATACATGGCTGCCTTCATCTTCATTTGCGGGTCTCCCTCCTTCAGTGCCGCCCTCATAACATCAATGGATATTTTGATCAATTGGCTCAAACTGTCCATGTGCTTTTCCCGCAGTATCTGCCTCCGCAGCTGCAGCGCGTACATGAATTCCGCGTCCTGGTTGCGCCACGTGTTAACCCACTGCCGGCTCGCCCCCACCCGCTTCACGATCTCCCTATCCGTCATCCCTGTGATCACCAATTCCAGCGCCATTTCCTGTTTATCGCTTAACTCGCTCTTTTTTTCTACCATAATGTACCCCTTTTTATTTTCATTACCCCATTATAGAACTATATTTCTATTTTTTCAAGCCCAATTTCTTAAAATTTATTATTCGTTCCTTAGAAACGAATTATGAAAAAACGTAAATGTGTCAACTTTTGTCAACTTTTGTCAACTTTCGAAGCTTATTTGGACATTTTCCCCTCCTCAGGGAGGAGGGGCTAGGGGGGCGCGGGAGACGTGTACAGAGCGTAGCGTGGTGTAATCCACCCGCTTTGGCTTCTCGTAGCTCTCTGCAGGGGCAGAGAGCGGAGATACCCTGCTAGCGGCGGCTTCAGGTCGCCGCATTTCTTTGTTCAAACATACTATTGAAGTCCCCCGTGTGCCCCTTCGAGAATACGTCGATGTCCACCTCATCCCAGATACCACTAAGAATATCATGCGTATCCGCATCTGGTGGAATAATAAGATGATGCACTCTGTCGAGCTGCCTCTACAAAGTTTTCGTGTTCACTTTTCAAGTTTATAGGTGTTCACTTTTCAAGTTTTGCTAACAGCTTATTATTCTTGATCCTCAAATTCGTTGTCAATTAATATTTCTCGCTCCCTTCCCCCACTCACTGGAGGTCCTACTATTCCTTGATTTTCCAATTCATCCATCAACCTTGCAGCTCGCGGGTATCCGATGCGCAGGCGTCTTTGTATTAGCGACACACTAGCTCTCCCTTCCTTTCTAATTAAAGCAAGCGCTTTGTCTAAAAGAACATCAGTTGAATCATACTTATCTTTTACAAATTCCTCCCAGGGCGCAATTTGGTGCTTGTCTTTATAGGCAGGTTTTATATTTCGCCAAAAACCGATAATTTTTTCAATTTCCATATCATCAATCAATACTCCTTGCGCTCGTTGTAAATCGCCATATTCCGGATCCAAAAAGAGCATATCTCCACTTCCTATGAGTGTCTCTGCTCCTCTAGTATCTAAAATCACACGTGAATCTATCGATGTCGCCACCATAAAAGATATCCTGGCTGGAAAATTTGCTTTTATTAATCCTGTCACAACATCTGTGCTTGGGCGCTGAGTAGCAAGCACAAGGTGAATACCTGTAGCACGTGCCATTTGTGCTAGTCGTACTAAGCTGCTTTCAGTTCTTTCTGGATAAAGTAACATTAAGTCAGCTAATTCATCGATAATTATCACGATCCGCGGTAATTCTTCACCTTTCCTCTTTTGTATTTTTGAATTGTAAGTGTCTAATCCACGCGCATTCATTGACTCAAGTAATTTATAACGACGCTCCATTTCTACAATTGCCCATGATAGTATCGCTAACATACGCGGAGGTTCAGTTTCCACCTTTCCTATCAAATGGGGTAAGCCATTGAAACGCACCAACTCAACCATTTTAGGGTCTATTATGGCTATACGCAGTTTAATCGGCGTATTATTCATTATCAGACAAGTGATAATGGATGTAATACAAACAGATTTACCCGAACCAGTTGTTCCTGCGATAAGCAGGTGTGGCATTCTTGATAAATCTGCAACAACTGGCTTATTAGATACATCCAGACCAAGTGCAAGTGCGAATTGAGAACCTAAGTTTTGGAAACCGTTGCTTTCAAGTATAGGACGTAATCGAACAAGGGAACGATGTTGATTAGGTATCTCTATTCCAACAAATGAGTGCCCTGGAATTGGTGCTTCAATTCGTAATCTCTCAGCTGAAAGGGCTAAAGCCAAATCCTGTTGCAATGCCGATATTTGAGAAATGCGGACCTTCTTCCTATTCATATGTTCTTGGCTATTCATTTTCTCTAAGTAGCCGGGTTCTAAGGCGAATTGAATTACAGACGGACCGACACGATAACCCACAACTCTAGCAGGAACACCAAATTCGCCTAAAGTTGTTTCGATCCGAACTGCTTTTTGATGAATATATTCTTTATCTGTAAACTGTTCCTGTTGTTCAAGCAAGGTGGTTATAGGTGGTAATTCTTTTCCCCACATTTGAGTTAATGTTTCTGGTTGATTTGCATCACCATGTTGGTATTGTAAACGATAGCTTTCTTTGCTTTCTTGTAGAGAATCACCTAGAGCAGATGGCTTTTTTGCATAATATGCAATTAGATGTCTTTCAAGAATCGCTTCCAACTTCATAATCAAACTGTTAAGAATATCCATGCCCGTCAAAATGAATACTGCCGAAAAAAGCAGAAGAATAATCGAACTTACAGGAAGAGGTAAGATGGAATTGATAATTCTAGCTATACCCCACCCAATGATCCCCCCATCCTCACCCGCTGTCGCTCTATCTACAGAAAAGCCGCCCAGAATTGCCACAAACGCGGATATGCTAAATAAGAACCCCTCTAATAGAAGAATTCTCGCAAAATCTATTTTCGGAAAACGCTCAATATGCCGCAACAAGGTCAATATCCCAATATAAGCGAGCAAAATAGTTAGAATATAACTCATCCACCCAAAACCCTTGACCACTGATTTAATCCACCAATCAATAATTCCACCCTTAGTGAAATGTATTAAACCCAAAAAAGTTACTACTGCCAAGGTAATTAATACAAGACCAACAATATCAAAAGCATATTGTGCTAAACCAGTTAATAACCTCGAAGCCTTTTGATTTAAGACGTTCTTATCTTTTTCCTTAGAAAGCATCTTTTTCATTATTTTTAAGTTAAAAATGCTAAATCATCCAATTCTTTATATAAAACTCAGCCCCAATCTTCTTTTGAAGATATCGATATTAGAATACAAACAAGTAATTCAGCATTAACACTAATAAAATCCTTAAGGTTTAATATCAAATCTTTCAAATCGATCGATGATTCATGAATTAAGCCCTCGACTCTTCATTAATATCTAAATCAGAGATAACAGAGAAATTCTCTGGTCGCTTTTCTTTAATCAATATCGATTCCCACCAAGAGTTGTACACCTCAGGAAAAAGTTGATCGGCATCTAATTTTCGACAATTAAGACACATTTTAATCCCTTATTTACAAAGATAATAAATTCATGTCTGCCTTAGCTCATTTTCCATCTCAATAATTCTAGAAGCAACTGAAGAAATCGCCACGCGCTGCTTGCGGTAAAAATCAGCTTCAGATATCGCTAACCTTCTAGCGATATCTTTTACTTTCATGCCCTCTAAATATTTCAAATTGAGAATATTATACAAAATCCACTCAGTTGTGAATTGTCTGTCCCCTTGAGGCTTTAAGTACTGTATAGCTTCCCGTAGGACCTCTCTTAATGCATTAGATACCGTTTCATCTGATTTTTCTACATGCTCCTGAATTATTGTCAGTTGAAGAAGAGGATTGGATGAAAATTTTGGACCTCCCCATAAGTGCGCTAATGCATCCTTTACCCATTTAAATACAACCTCTTTATTGCTCAATGGAATCTCTTCATCTAATACACCTGGGCGATCAAATCGTCCTGCTGCCATTAAGTTCTGAATAACAGAAACTTGAGGAGTAAGAATATCAAGGGATATGAATAATTTCTCTTGTCTTCGTCTATCTCTTAAAGCTAGAACTGCCCTTGAGATAAGCCGTTCTATTGCTTTTAACTGGTCTTCAGCTAAGCTGGAAATGCGTATACTCTGAATTCCAATTACTCCTAAAAGGATTTCCACATTTTCCTCTTCATAGGTTAAAGGGATAAGGCACAAACCCTTCCACTTTTGCAAATGACTCAATTTCGCCCCTTGATTAATGTATTTTGAAAGGTCTTTAACTTTTTTATCTATTGAACGAATTTTACCGATCTTAGTTAATAAATCATTTCCACTTCCATTTTTTATAATTATGAAAGCACCAGGAGTCCGCAAGCGATCACAGAGTGTTGCTAGAATTAATTCTAGGAACTGGATAAGATCATTTCTAGTCAATAGGCGATCTTCTAATGTTCTGATTACTTCTAATTCATACCTATCTGCACCATAGAAAAACATTCTTTCCCAATATGGGGCAAATATCGTAATGAGATATTCAAGTAATACTATTGTAGAAACCATTGTTAGTATCTCAAGTGCAGCAAGGTCCATATGTACAATATCACTCAAGCGACGTATCATGGTCGTGAGAGCTAGAGTTAAGCTAGCTACCGCAGGACCTCGCATAAGCCACCGGAAAAGGCGGCTCTTTATTGCCCTGTCTGGCCATGTAAACCCAAAAAAAGCAACTGCATAAGCTATAAGGACAATAAGTATGCCAACTAATACATTAATTAATGCTGAAAGGAACCAAAATAACAACGTTTCTTTAGCTGCAAAATCGGAACTAAACAACAAATACGGAAACGACCCAATAACAGGCCCAACTGCGCCCACAACCAGATAACGCATACGACGTCGGCTGGTAGGGGTAATTGTTCTATTTAATGTGCGAATCAGGTTATACCAAGAAAAAACCAACGCGATAATGAAATAAGCTATAAAAATATCACTCAATAGAGTTCTTCTTAAATATGGTGCAGGAAGCTGATCTACAACCAATTGGCCAAGCAAATATTCCGTCGGTAATGTTAATAAAAAGAACAAACTTAAAAACATGAAAAAGACCCCAAAAGCTTTGCGCTTCCCCCGGCTGGGTTTGCCAGTCATCGCCAGAATTGCATCGGAAAATTGATAGTAAGCAGCCGGTAGAATAATAATTCCAAACCAATAAATCCTAAGGATTATTTCAAGCTCTTCAGCTCTTTGATATACAGTTGCAAAAGCATCAGCCCCAAAAATTAAGACTACACAAACGAGTATCATTGTAAAAAGGTTTGTTACCCGATCATGTAATTTAAAAGTAATGGAAAAAAGCAAAATCGAAAATGATGTAATTGCAATCCCAGCCGTAAGTACATCACTGATCGATTTAAAGACAGCCTGAAGACTTGTTTGCCAATCCATTACAAACTGCATAATTTATCCTAAGGTAAATAACGAGCAAAAAAAATGGCTATATCATTATTTGCATAGTAATAATCATTGTATCCACAGAATTCAAACCCGATTTTCTGAACTAAACGAATTGCGGGATAATTCTTTGATGATATCTCAATTGTCATACGCCTAAGATCACGTTCTAATCCCCAATCAGATACAGCATGGATCAAAGAAGTAGCAATCCCTCTGCGACGCCAACGCTCATGAACTACAAGATCCTTAATCCATACATTCGAGGTTGCATGATTAGATGAAACACCGATATACCCTATTGGAACTCCATCAACGCAAGAGACTAGAACAATCAGCAGGTTTTTCCACCTCTCTATTAATGTATCCGGGGAGCGCGGATAAGCCAGGTGAATTGACCTTGGTAATCTTACCTCCCTGAAATTAACGGAAATACGCCCTTCTTCTAAAGTATGATCCATTTGCCATACCCTGTCTGTATCCACAAAATGCTTGAATTTCAATAATACTGCGAAATCCGGAGATAATGCTGGACGTACAATAAATTCTGGCATAAGATCTTCCTTTACTGTAACACGACCCTTACTTTTATGATACAAGGCTGGAGGAGGTTATTTTGGTTATCAGATACAACCAAACTCAATTCATAAGTACCCGGTTGTAATAACTCAGTATTCCAATTACTCCCTAGTGAATCGTTCACAACCTTTTTATTACCAGCTGCAATCGGTGTCCAGTCCTCACGCCCTTCCTGTCGATATTTATACCTATAAAACCCAAGGTTTGGTATGTTTACCGTACCTTTCAACACGACTGAGCCACTGATTTCATCCCCTGATTGTGGAAATGTCCATTCCAATTGTTCTGGTATACAACCGGTGAAAGCAATTACTGTTTGTGTCTGTGCAAAACCTTCAGGCGTTTCCACCATATCACCAAGCGCAAATGTTGGTGTTGATAGCACATCGATTGTGGGGGTTGCTATCATTGCTATACCAGGGAATCTAACTTCAGCGACAGTGACAAGAATAAATTCAGCTAACAAAAGCAATACCATTAATAAAAGAGTGGTAAGCGCTGATCGGAATTTCCTTCCAGAAACCTCTTTTTCAAGACCAAAATATGCCTTGTTTTTTTCAATCCATGATTTAATTAAACGGTAGGAACTAAATAAAGCAATAATACCCAAAAGGGAATATATTCCAATCTCAGAGGTTATTAAAAACCTTAGCAGTTCATCCATTACTAGTAAAAATGCCCTGATTGTTAGTCAGTAATTTCTTCAAATAGGTTATAGCTTTCTCAGCACTCCTCGGATAATCTTTTCAAGCTTGGGAACTAGTGCTTTTCCGGCTTGCAATACTTCCTCATGCGTTGTGACAACGCTCCCATCCAAATTCGCTTTATTAGTTATTCCTGAAATCCCCAAAACACGAAGATTCGCATGTCGCGCAACAATAACTTCTGGAACAGTAGACATACCAACAGCATCTGCTCCGATCATATGTAGAAAACGCAAGTCAGCAGGGGATTCAAAAGAAGGACCAGCTAAACATATATAAACACCTTCCCTATGTTTGACACCAGTTTTATTAGCAGCCTCACTAGCAAATGCAATTAATTCACGATCATATGGCTGACTCATGTCTGGAAAGCGGGGGCCAAATTCATCAATATTTGGGCCCTTGAGAGGGTTTAATCCACACATCGCAATTAGGGAAATATGGTCATTAATAATCATCACATCTCCAGGTACAAAATTGGGATTGATTGCGCCGGCAGCATTTGTGACAATTAACACCTTAATTCCCATGCGACTCATTACTCGGATCGGGAAACCAATTTGGTTTATGGAATATCCCTCGTAATAATGCGCTCTACCCTGCATGATCATGACCCGCTTTCCTTCCAAATTGCCAATGACCAAACGACCTTTATGACCTTCAATAGTCGATACCGGCCATCCAGGAATATCTTTATAATCAATAAAATCTGCAGGACGCACCGATTCTGCCAAATCACCAAGCCCAGAGCCTAAAATAAGAGCAATTTCTGGATTCCGCGTTGTTCTTTTCTTGACCTCGCTAACTGCTTCATCGATCATATCAAGAGTAATGAATTCTTTCATGTAACCTCCTTAATTTCTTAAAAAATATTAGGAGCCATTAATTTTCAGATATACGCAGATTATAACAAAGTTGGGATAGAAGAATTTTTAACTTTACTCTTTCTATCAATACTTAGGTATGACAGTTCTGTCGCGCATTTATATCACTTCACTAAAAGCAGTTATTACAGCATTAATATCTTTACGATCTATCCAATAATGCGTAACCAAGCGAAAATGTCTGCGATCTACTATTCCTACAAGTATTTTTTTGGATTTCAGTTTTTCTTTTACTTCCCCAACCGCCTGCTTGTCCTTCTCTTTCATGCTTATAAAGACCATATTTGTTTGC
Source organism: Anaerolineae bacterium (assembly GCA_011176685.1). Classification (GTDB taxonomy): domain Bacteria; phylum Chloroflexota; class Anaerolineae; order Anaerolineales; family Anaerolineaceae; genus A373. The sequence goes on along the minus strand of DUED01000045.1, from coordinate 7,567 downwards.
GGCATGCCTTTATATAATTCCAAGCCGTTGATTTGTGCCAAGCCATCAGCTAACAATTTCGCATGATAGTGATCTTCGGCAAGTCTTTCAACCATTTTCTCGAGAGCAATAATACCGGCAGCTGCCAAGATACCCGCTTGCCTCATCCCTCCGCCTAGTTGCTTGCGAATCCTTCGCATTTTACTAATAAGTGCCCTTGAACCACATATCACTGAGCCAACAGGGGCACAAAGTCCTTTGCTCAGACAAAAAAGGACTGTATCAGCCGGTGCAGCCAATTCTTTTGCTGAAGTATTTAAAGCAACAGCAGCGTTGAAAATTCGGGCTCCATCGAGATGCAACCTCAATCCTCTTGTATGGGCAAGGTCGCCCACTTGTTTCGTATATGCCGCCGAAATTGGTACTCCTCCACAATGATTATGAGTATTTTCAAGAATAATCAGTCTTGATATTGGGCAATGAATATCAATTGGTCGAATTGCTGTTTCCAAATCACATATGTCCAATGTCCCATCAGGCTGATTGGGAATAATATGCGCAAAAACCCCCCCAAAAGCAGATATCCCTCCTCCTTCAAACAAGAAAGTATGACCTAAGTCTCCCATTATTGCTTCATCACCACGGCTGCTCTGCGCTAAAACTGCAATTAAATTGCCCATTGTTCCAGAAGCCACAAATAATCCTGCCTCTTTTCCCATCTTCTCAGCTGCCAACTCCTCCAAGCAATTCACTGTTGGGTCTTCACGATATACATCGTCACCCACTTCCGCTTCAGCCATCGCTTTCCGCATTTCAGGAGTAGGATGAGTTACGGTATCAGAACGTAAATCGATGTATGGAAATGAATATAACATTAATCATTCTCCTTTAAATTCACTATTCAATTCATTCAACAAATCCAATAGATCTGTGGACAAAGGGGCAATAAATTGATGTGATTTATTGTCACCCTCAAATCGTACTTCTAGAATATGGGCATGTAAAAAATGTCTCTCGATGTTAATTGAGGATTTTTTACGACCATAAATAGTGTCTCCTGAAATTGGACATTTCAAAAATGCCATATGCACTCTGATTTGGTGTGTGCGTCCTGTCAAAGGATGAACTTCAAGATACGTGTGCTTTTTATAACTTCTTAAAGTTCTGTATTCTGTCACAGCTACTTTCCCTTTCCCCAAAGGTGCGATTGCCATACGTTTTCGATGAATTCGATCACGATATATTGGGGCTTCTATTCGTCCTGTTTTTGTTGGAGGGCTACCATCAACTAATGCTAGATATGTCTTTTTTACTTTGCGCTGATGAAACTGGTTTTGTAGGAAGATATGTGTTCTATCGTTTTTTGCAACCAAAATGACACCTGAAGTATTTTTATCTAAACGGTGAACAATACCAGGACGCTGTTTGCCGCCAATCCCACTGAGAAATGGATTATGAGCAAGTAATGCATTAACAAGTGTTCCTTGATGATGCCCAGCCGAGGGGTGTACAACCATTCCTGCTGGTTTGTTAACCACAATCACATCTTCATTTTCAAAGATGATATCTAAGGGAATATTCTCGGCTTTCAATTTCAATGGTTTGGGAGCAGGAATAGAAATGATCACTTTATCACCGCTATCCAAATCATACCCTGTCTTGAACATTACCTCGCCATTAACCCTGACAAAACCCTCTTTTATCAACCCTTGCAATCGCGACCTAGAAAATTCATTGAGCTGCGATACAAGAAATTTATCCAAACGTTGCGGACTTTTATCGTTACAAAGGAACTGATGCTGTATTGTTTCCAACCCAAATTATTCCTTTTTCACTTTTTTTGTAGGTTATTGTACATCTTCGCTTGCTTTTCATTTTTTTCGTTTAGCCAGAGACTCATAATCATCACGCCCACGCCTACAGTGATGCACGCATCTGCAATATTAAATACTGGAAAAGTCCCCACCGAAATAAAATCTATAACGTGGCCAATTGTCAAACGATCAATGAGGTTGCCTATAGCTCCTCCAAATTGCATGCCAAGCGCAATACGTAACAACCACTCTTTTTCAGATAATCTTGGGTAGTAAAACAGTATTGCTATAGCAATTACACACGCCAAAATTGTAAATATCATTCCTCGACCCTGAAATAAACCAAACGCCGCTCCAGTATTGAACCAATGAACAATGCGTGCGTAGGGCGTTAACCAATCCCATGGTGACCACACTTCCCCATATGCCAACGAACTACGAATAATACCTTTTGTGATCTGGTCTGCAAAAATAATCAATCCCGCAATCAGTAATAGAACTAGGTAGTTCTTCAATATTTTTTTCAAATCCATTCTCCATTATTTTTACAATTGATTGCAATGTACACTGCACTGCCAATATAGATATGACAACCTTTTTGAAACATAAAATTCCCTAACTGACCAATCTGAATCTGCTGAGGTTAATGCAATTTCAAAAGTACTGCATGTGATCCCTTCTGGTTGGGCGATGACAGTTTCGAGCTTATAATATTTAATACAGTCGCTTACAAGAAACAGGCACCCTGCTATTCAATCCCTGTTTCCTTTTCCCTTCAAGTTTTTTTAATCCGCCTTTTCCATCCAGATAGTTACTTTTTCTCTATCAAATTCATCGCTCATATTTGGCAGAACATCAGGCATAGATTCCGAGCTTATTTCCAAAGCTAGTATTTCATTCATAATATATTCTCTAAAGGCTTCTATAGCTTTTGTAAGTTTTTCCGTGCTTGTATAATATAACTTAATCCGATCCGCAATATTAAAACCTGCCTGTTTACGTGCTTCTTGAATACGACGGATAAACTCCCGTACTAAACCTTCATCAATTAATTGCGATGAAAGCGTTGTTACTAACGCAGCTAAATACGGGCCTTCAGCGGCAACCTCAAAACCTTCATGAGCTTGCAGCCGAACTTCAACCTCATCCGGCAATATTTCCACCCTCTCTCCATCAACTTCAATGGGAACGTTTTTCCCTGCCAGCAACTGCAAGGCCGCTTGCTCGTGGTTTAGCTCCAGGATAGTTTTGCGAATAGCGGGGTACTTATTCTTATATTTTTGGCCAAGCTGTCTGGGCAACGGTACTAATTCGTATGCAACCGCCTCATTTGTCGCACTAAGCAAACGGACTTTCTTAACATTTAATTCCTCAATTATTAAATCTCTAAATCTCTCGATGACCTGTGGATCATCATTTGTACTGAGAGAGAAAGCTACTTCTGCAAGCGGCTGCCTAACCTTTATTTTTGCTTTATTGCGGGCAGCATGTCCAAGGGAAACAAGTTTCATGACAACAGACATCTCACTATTTAATTTCTCATTAATCACTTTCTTTTTAAAAGTAGGCCAATCTGCGAGATGGACAGATTTTTGTGCTGAAGGATCTGCCGTCCTAACAAGATTCTGATAAAACGCCTCTGCCATAAATGGCATTGTAGGTGCTAGTAATTTGCTCAAAGTAACCAGCGACTCATACAATGTCGCATAAGCAGCCTGTTTATCCGCATCTGAGCCACTTTTCCAAAAACGCCTACGGGAACGTCTGAGATACCAGTTGGATAGTGTATTGACAAACTTTTCAATGGGTCTGGTTGCCCCCAAAACATTATAACTATCCAGTGCATCAGTAATATTGCGAATGAGCACATGCAATTCAGAAAGCAGCCACCGGTCAAGTACTGAATATTCAATGTCTTCACCGGACCTCGGCTGCCACTTGTCCAGATTGGCATACGTAATGAAGAAAGTATATACATTCCATAAAGTTAAAGTGAAATTTCGAATTACTTCTGCAACAAGTTGTGTGGAAAACCGACGTTCTTGCCCAGGAGGGCTGGCTGTAAAGAGATACCATCGCATTGCATCAGCTCCATGTTTATTGACCACTTCCCATGGATCTACAATGTTTCCCTGTGATTTCGCCATTTTCTGTCCAGTATCATCTAGGATTAATCCAAGGCAAATCACATTACGAAAGCTTATAGTGTCAAACAATAGAGTGGAAATTGCATGTAATGAATAGAACCAGCCACGCGTCTGATCTACTGCTTCACAGATGTAATCTGCTGGAAATTGTTTTTTAAATTCTTCTTCATTTTCAAATGGATAATGCCATTGAGACACTGGCATAGAACCAGAGTCAAACCACACATCAATTAATTCTGGAACCCTATGCATTGTGCTTTCACAATCGGGGCATGGTATTGTCACTTCATCAACATAAGGCCGATGTAGATCCAGACCAGTCATATCCTTACCAGTATATTTCGATAACTCTGCAATAGAACCAACACAAATCTGGCGGTGGCAACCTTTACACTCCCATACAGGCAATGGTGTACCCCAATACCGTTCACGACCCAAAGCCCAATCGACATTATTTTCCAGCCAATTACCAAACCGTCCATGTTTAATATGATCCGGATACCAGTTAATCTGATTATTGAGGTCCACAAGTCGATCTTTCAATTGGCTGGTACGGATAAACCAAGTGGGGCGAGCATAGTAAAGCAAGGGCGTTGAACAACGCCAGCAGAAAGGATATGTATGTTTATACTCGCCGGCTTTTAAGAGCAGCCCTCTTGAATTAAGGTTATCAATAATAAGAGGATCAGCATCTTTAACAAACCGGCCTGCCCAGGGACTCACTTCATGGATAAAAGTGCCATCCGGTGCAACTGTATTAAGTATGGGCAGATCTTCTTCCAGCGCTACCTTCATATCATCCTCGCCAAATGCTGGCGCCATATGTACCAAACCTGTTCCATCCTCAATCGTTACAAAATCACAAAGCACAACATAGTAGGCTGACTTTTCCACAGGCAAATACGTAAACAACGGCTTGTAATGTTTACCTCGTAATTTTTTGCCCTTAAAGCGATCAATAATTTTAATTTTTTCATCATGAAACACTGACTCAAGCAACGCTTCTGCAAGAATTAATCGCTCTTTCTCTCCCTTGATATTATTATCAATTTCCCGCTCAATAGTGACGTAACTAATGTCTTCTCCCACTGCTACCGCTACATTTCCGGGTAAAGTCCAGGGCGTTGTTGTCCAGATTAAAAGCGATGTATTTTCCTCATTTACTAGGGGCATGCGCACAAAAACTGAAGGGTCAGTCGCTTGTTTATACCCAAGTGCAACTTCATGGTCAGAAAGCGGTGTACCGCAGCGAGGACAATACGGAACAACTTTAAATCCCTGATAAAGCAAATCTTTGTCCCAGAAATTTTTGAGGATCCACCAAACGGATTCAATATATTCATTCTTATATGTGATATAAGCCTTATCTAAATCTATCCAGAAAGCGATCCGCTCTGTAAGTTTTTCCCAATCTTGAATATACTCAAAAGCAGATTGACGGCAGTGCTGATTAAATTTCGCAATACCATATTCTTCTATCTGCTGTTTATTGGTGAACCCTAATTTTTTCTCGACCTCAATTTCCACAGGTAAACCATGCGTATCCCAACCACCTCGTCGAATTACATGGTAACCACGCATTATCTTATAACGTGGAAAAATATCCTTAAAGGCACGTGCTAAGATGTGGTGAACTCCCGGCTTCCCATTCGCAGTGGGGGGACCTTCATAAAAAACAAACTCCGGGTTTCCTTCTCGCTGCCTTAAAGTTTCTTGGAAGATATCATTTTCTTTCCAGAATTTTAGAATTATTTCTTCTAAATTTGTAACATTCAATTTTGAAGAGACTGGTTTAAACATACCACCTCCATTAAAAAATTAACCCGTCCATTCAGGGACGAGTTTATTCCCGTGGTACCACCCTGGTTTCCATCATTCGACGGACTCTCTAGCAAAACTATCTAATTTGCTTGATAGACTTGCGCTATGATAACGGTTAGCGAAACCTGTGCCCTTACTTACAGATAGTATCTGTGTTAAGTTTACAGCTCTGGAAGGATTTTCAGTTCAAGACGCTCTCCCTGCTTCCACCAATTCCAGGTTCGCTGTTAGTAGTGCTTGAAATTACTCTTTTCCATCAAAGCATTTATATTGGCGTATTATCCCATACAATATTGAATAATTCAATCAATGATCTTAGATCACACCATAAAAAAGCGGAAGGGGTTTACATGGTTCGCTTTGCCATCGAAGACTTTGTAATAATTTCTCTTTTGCAACTTCCAAGTGTTGAGTATCATTCGCATGAATAGTAAATAACCTCTCCCCTAGCTTTAAAAAATCGCCGACTTTGCGGTGCACAAATAAGCCAACAGCAAGATCAATCGGGTCACTCTTTTTCGCACGTCCTGCGCCCAATGCCACTGCTGTCTCCCCAATAACCCGTGCATTGATCTGGCTAAGGTAACCTTCCTGAGGTGCTACAAGATCTTCAACAAATGACGCAGATGGCAATCTTTCTGGGTCCTTAACAACATTAATATCTCCACCCTGTGCCTGTACCAGGGCTCTGAACTTACTCAAAGCAGACCCATTGGAAATCATTCTTTCAACCATTCCCCTGGCTTCATCTAGGTCCCCTGCTTTCTTACCAAGAACTAACATATGGCTGGCAATTACAATACAATGTTCCCGGAAATCTTCTGGACCATCACCTTTTAAAGTCCTTATGGCTTCTTTTACTTCCAATGCATTGCCGACTGCAGAGCCAAGTGGCTGGTTCATATCCGAAAGGACAGCACGTACTTTACGTCCGCTTAACTCACCAATTGAAACCATCATCTCCGCAAGCTCACGTGCGTCATCCAATGTTTTCATAAAAGCGCCCAAACCAATCTTAACATCCAGTACAATAGCATGTGCACCAGCAGCAATTTTCTTGCTCATTATGGAAGAGGCAATCAGAGGTAAGGAAGGGACCGTTCCGGTAACATCGCGCAAAGCATAAAGCTTTCCATCTGCTGGAGCAAGGTCTTTTGTCTGGCCAGTAAGTACAATCCCAATCTTTTTAAGTTGAGAAAGGAATTCGCTCTCACTGAGGTTAACTCGGTAACCTGGGATAGATTCCATTTTATCCAATGTCCCACCACTAAATCCTAACCCTCTGCCAGACATTTTGCCAACAGGTAAACCGCAAGCCGCAACAACAGGTTCAATCACAAGTGTAGTTTTATCACCCACACCGCCTGTAGAGTGCTTATCGACAACAATAGGAGCTATTGTAGAAAGATCAAGAGTGTCACCTGATTCTGCCATTGCAAGCGTAAGATTTGTGGTCTCTTTTGGCGTCATACCATTCAGCAGCACAGCCATCGCCCAAGCAGAAATCTGATAATCGGGGATAGTTCCTTTTGTTACTCCCTCAATAAAGAAGAATATCTCCTTTTTAGTTAATTCCCCCTTTTCTCGTTTTTTAATGATGATATCCACTGCCCGCATTGAATCCTCCTACAGCACTAATAAATAAAATAATGCTTTTTTTAACTGTGGTTTCAAACTTCTAGTGCAACAAGATTATTAATGACTTCATCAGGTTTGAAAAAATCCAAAGCTTTTCGAGGTCTATCATTTAGCTTTCTTTGGACTCCTTTTATTTCTTCTTCTGATACCTCAGAAAAATCTGTTCCT
>DUED01000044.1 GCA_011176685.1 Anaerolineae bacterium | reverse complement strand
GAACAGGACCACGGGGCTTATTTTTCCGCCATCGGGATTGCAGTTGATACTTTTCTGACAACACTTTGTAGATGGTCGTAACGCTCACTTGCATGCCATACTCTTTTTCTAAAAAGTATTGAATCTTTTGACCACAACATTGATAATGCTTTTCCCGTATAGCCCAGATACGGCGTTTCAAGATCGCATCAATCTTTCGCTTCTGACGTGATCCTTTCTTGGTCTGCTGGTAGTGATCCAAAAAGCTTTGTAAGTCACCGTGTTCTTGAATTGCCTGCGACCAACGAATAATTGTCTGACGAGATACTCCAAGATGTTTGGCTATATGGCTCTTGGGTATCCCTTGTTCTAATAACTCCCATGCTATTGTGATCCTTGTCATTTGGCTCATCTCCATAGTTTCTCATGGAGTGTGACATTTTAAAGTTTAATACAACGTTTACTTGACAAACCTTTTCATCGTATGGTAAAAATTGTCAATATTAAGAACCTTACAATTTAAACAAAGGAGAAATAGCGGCTGGATCTCGCTTTCAGGTGAGATTACGAGGTGGAGGTTACGCTCTGCGAGGAGCGGATAACCCGGCTTAGCCGGGGAAAATCGGGTAGATCAGCGGATGCCTCCGGAGCATTGTCACGGGCTCCTTTCTCCCTTCCAAAGAAGCACAGGGTTGAAACGCCGGCAGTGATACCGGAGACAAGACTCTCGCAGTGACCAGGATATTTGCTTATTCCTGCATTGAATGGAAGGGCATACTTTTGTATTTTTTGGTATCATACAGGCATGCCCGGCATGCCTGATATTTTTTAATCTAAAGGAGCACAGTATGGATAAGAAAGCGATAGTGGAACGTGTGAAAGCTGATGGGGTGAAATTTATCAGCTATCAATTCTCGGATGTGACTGGTAAAGTGAAGAGCGTTGATGGCCCCGTTAAACGGCTGGTGGAGGCGCTGGATAGCGGTATCTGGTTTGATGGCTCTTCGGTGGAGGGTTTTGCCCGAATCCAGGAGAGCGATATGCACCTGAAGGTCGATACCGACACATATGCGGTATTGCCCTGGACGCCGCAGGAGATGAAACGTGCACGTTTTTTCTGTGATATCTATACACCTGATGATGAACCCTTTGGCGGTGATCCGCGTGGAGTTCTTAAGCACCAAATGTTGGAATTAAAAAAGCGCGGTATGGTCTATAACGTTGGACCAGAGCCGGAATTTTTCCTATTTCTACGCAATGACCGAATTCATCCAGTCCCGCATGATGTGGGAGGGTACTTTGATTTCTCTTCAGATGACAAAGCTGCCCAGGTGCGCACTGAGCTGGTAGATGCGCTCAATAGTATGGGTTTGGAGATAGAAATGGCTCACCATGAGGTAGCGCTCGGCCAGCATGAAATTGACTTTCACTTTGCTGATGCTTTGCGTACCGCTGATAACGTAATGACCCTCAAGTACACTATCAAAGCCATTGCTGCCCAACATGGGCTGATCGCTTCCTTTATGCCCAAGCCCATCTTTGGCATTAACGGTTCAGGTATGCACTGCCACCAGTCGCTTTCTGATCTAAAAGGCAAGAACCTCTTCTTTGACGCCAAGGATGATTTCCACCTTTCACAAGTGGCTTATGGATTCATCACTGGACAGCTCAAGCATGCCCGTGCTCTATCAGCGCTGGTAGCGCCCACTGTTAATTCCTACAAGCGACTGGTACCTGGTTATGAGGCACCAGTTTATATTGGCTGGGCGCAGATTAACCGTTCAGCGCTCATTCGTATACCGCACTACACTGCTGGGCAGGATAATTCAATGCGTGCCGAACTGCGCTGTCCAGATCCTGCCTGTAATCCCTATCTGGCATTCAATGCTATGCTGGCTGCTGCTATGGATGGGATTGATAGCGGCGATAAGCCCCCCGAACCGCTGAACAACGTCAATGTATATCATCTCACTGAAGAGGAACGTGAGTCCCAAGGTATCAAGTCGCTGCCTTTCTCACTAGCGGAAGCCATGGCAGAACTGGAAAAGGATGAAGTGCTTAAATCCGCCTTGGGCAGCGAGCTTTATGCTGCTTTTCGACGAGCCAAATTGGAGGAGTGGGAGGATTTCCGCATTCATGTCACTGACTGGGAAGTAGAGCATTTATTAGAAAGTGCGTAAAGAAAAACCCTCCATTTTTGTCCTGGAGGGTTTTTACATTTTCTGGCTCGCCAAATGATAAACGCGCTTAAGTTGCTGGCGGTAGTGGGTTAGTTGAAATTTAAATAGTATCTATTTTCATTGAATCCATAATAGCTGGCAGGATGAATTTGGGAATGATGCTGTCCACGATACTGGAATCCACATATAAACTGGTCAGGCATGTGACAACGACCACAATCTGATAACCAGGAATTATAATAATACGTTGTCCCCCTACGCCACAAGCAGAATATATAAATGTGGAAACATTTTCATCTGCAGAACTCTTATGGTTCAGCCACCATCCATAACCATACTGATCTTCCTCAGATACTTTAACATGTGGCTGGATTGCTCTTGATATCCACGATGCAGGGATGATTTGTTTATCTTGCCATATGCCTTGGTTTAAGTTAAGTAAACCGAATTTGAGCATATCCTGTGGGTTGAGGAACAGGTTGGAACCTCCGAAGGGGGTGCCGTCAGGGTCGCATTCCCAGAAAAAATCTGTAATGCCCAGAGGGTTAAACAGGTATTCCCAGGCAAAGTCAAGGGTGTTTTTCCCGGCGGCTTGAGCCACAATATAAGTCAGCAGATGATAATTAGCAGATGAATAAATAAATTGCTGACCGGGTTCCGATTCTAAGGGCACATGCAGAATATATTCATTCCAGTGCTTCTTCCCAAGATATTTTTTCATTCGGCTGTAATTGTCAATTGAGGGGATGCCAGAGGTCATGGAAAGTAAGTGGTGGATAGTGATTTTGCTTTTACTTCCATTATTGGATATTTGCGGAAAGAATTTGCTAATATTTTGGCTAACGCTTCTTATAGCTTCTTGTTTAATAGCGATTCCAACTAGCGATGAGACGATGCTCTTTGTAACCGAGCGTACATTTTTCAGCCCGTGGACATGGTCAAGTAAAGAATATTTCATATGGGGAGTAAGAGGTAAAGTGAAGCGTGCATATGGTTTGAGCAGGGATGTGCGCAGATCAAGTTTTGGTTTGGGGTTATGCTCGTTAAGAACAATATTGTTGTTACGCATAATGATGAGACGTAAAAAAGAGGGAAAAGCCGTTATTAGATAGTCAAAAGCATTTCTAAGATGCCTACCCTTCAGGTTCTGGCTTTCTGGTGGCACGTGTTGCCAGTGATTATTTTTGTTGTCTTTTTTCATCTCTTTCCTTATAAAACTATACATTAAAAAACAGCTAAAAGGAAATGTACAGGTTATCATGATGGACAAGTTAATAGTTATAATTTCTGTACTGAACCCCAAAAACCGGACATAAAAAAGGGGGGTTTTATTTAATCTCTACAAGCATATTCTGTCTATTCCAATTGTACTCAAATTCAACCGGTGTCAGATATCCTAATGATGAGTGAATACG
>DUED01000043.1 GCA_011176685.1 Anaerolineae bacterium | reverse complement strand
GCTTGCTTATTTGCTAAGCATCGACTAATTTCTTCTCGTTCTGTATTTGTTAGCTGTTTATATTTTCCTTTTTGCATACGAATGATTTTAGCTCCTCATCCGTTGCACTAAATGTCTGAATTAACAAACTAATAAAAACAATTTTACTCTTTCATCTGAAATAATCTAAAATGAAAATTGTTTGTTCTCAGTCAGGATCTAGGACTAAGGGTAGTTCTTTTATATCTCGAATAGTGACATGGTTGAATTCGACAGGCGGGTTTTTACTAATACGAATTGTAAACATGCCAAAATCCTTGGCAACATCCAATACCCCTGTCATATCATCGACTAGCACACATTTTTGGGATTTAGGTAGGCCTGCTATTTGAAATGCAATTTCAAATGATTCCCTTTGGAATTTATTGTGGGGGAAAAAATCATGAATGCTAATGATGTGTTCAAAAATATCCTGTAATTCCAACGCGGAAAGAACTCGTAGGGCATGGTTGCGATTAGCATTAGTGAAGATAATTTTTCTTTGTGGATATCGCAGCAGCATTTCTCTCATCTGCTTATTTGGTTGTAGGTATTTTGATAAATTGATATTATATATATATTTGAGATACTCCTCTGCATTAAAATCAAATTTGTTCAATAATCCAGATAATGTTGTGCCATAGTTCTGCCGACAATGATTTCTTATTACAGTGATTTCGTCTTTTGGAATATGTAACCTTGTATACATAAACATATGGATACGTTCATTGATGGTATCCCATAGTCCACAATCTTGGGGATATAAAGTGTTATCAATATCAAAAAAAATCGTTGTATATTTCATATAGTAAGTATATCGAATCAATTAATTATTTTCATCAATTTCTATAACATCATTAATTTGGCTGCGATATAATTTTACCGAGGTTATAAATTGCCTATTAGAGTATTGTCGGAAAGTGTTGCCTCAAAGATTGCTGCCGGGGAGGTCGTTGAGAGACCAGCTTCAGTAGTTAAGGAATTAATTGAGAATGCCATTGATGCGGATGCAACAGAAATTAAAATTAGGATTAAAGATTCAGGTAAACATTTAATCGAAGTTGCTGATAATGGCATTGGCATCCCTGCTGAAGAGTTACAACTAGCTGTATCACGATATGCAACCAGTAAAATTTCTAGTGCGGAGGACCTTCAGAGAATTTCAACTCTTGGTTTTCGTGGTGAAGCATTGGCATCTATCGCAGCAATTTCCTATTTACAAATATCTTCTCGATCCAAGCATGAAGAAGTTGGGGCAAAATTAATCGTTGAAGCGGGAAAAATTATATCTAGAAAAAAAGCAGGACTTCCGGTCGGCACACGCGTGTTAGTGGAAAATCTATTTGTGAATGTGCCAGCACGGCTTGAATTTCTCAAGAGTGATATGACCGAACGCAGACATATCGCTAGATTAATCACCCGATATGCGATGGCTTATCCACATATCCGTTTTAATCATTTGGACAGGAATAAAAAAGTACTTCAAACAAGTGGAAATGGTAATCGACGTGAAGTGATGGCTCAAATTTATAGGTTGGATCTTGCTAAGCAAATGTTAGAGATATCTTTTCGGGATGATTCTCTTACAATCGAAGGATTAATCAGCCCTATTGAGTTTTCACGATCCAATAGAAAGGAAATTGTGTTCTTTGTGAACGGACGTTGGGTGCAAAACATTGCACTTTCTTCTGCGTGCGTGAATGCTTATCATACGTACCTGATGGTAGGGCGTTATCCAACAGCTTTATTGTTCCTCAGCATAATGCCTGGTGAGGTGGATGTCAACGTACATCCAACAAAAGCACAGGTTCGTTTTCGAGGAAAAAATCGTGTTTTTAGTGCTGTAACCAGGGCTGTTAGACGCACATTATTGGCATATTCACCGGTGCCTTCTATAACGCCGAGTATATGGCATTCCTATAACCAGACAGAACAACGTGATCCACTCGATTGGCATTTTGCACACGACATCGAATCAAAAGAATCAGCAATCCAAATTACACAACCAAGTGAGATAGGAGCTCATTTATCGCAATTGGAAATAACTGAAAAAAAAGGATTGCCACTATTAAGATCGATTGGGCAAATTGGCGCCACTTATATAGTTGCAGAAGGACCTGATGGATTATATTTGATTGATCAGCATGCAGCCCATGAGAGAGTGTTATATGAAAGACTGATGGAATCCATTAATAAAAAAGGTACGTCCCAGTTGCTTCTTGAACCAGAGGTGCTTGATCTGAACCTTGAGGATACGATACTTTTACGAAAAATTATGCCGGCATTGAATACTATTGGGTTTCAAATCGAAGAATTTGGGAAAACGGTCTTCCGCATTCGTGCTGTACCAGGACAGTTAGCACACGTTGACCCTCTAGGTCTGATCCACAGTGCTTTGGAGCAAAGTGGGGATGGCAAACAATTTCTTAGGCCAGAGAAAGAAAAAATGCTAATTGCACGGATTTGCAAAGGAGCGTCAGTTAAAGGCGGGCAAGTCCTTTCAAAAGAAGAACAGAGTAAATTATTGCGGGATCTGGAAAGTTGCCAGAACCCGCGAACCTGTCCACATGGGCGCCCAACGATGATTCATCTATCTGTTGATTTACTAGAGCGTCAATTTGGCAGGCGCGGAAGCAGATAATTTTTATAATTCCTTTGTTAATGGTTCAATAAGTCCTCGCTCGATTTTCGGAATGATTTCTTCGCTTGGAAATGGTAGCAATAAGTCTGCATATCTATCCATAGGAGTCGCAGAGAGGTTATTGATGATTAGCTTTGCTCGATGCTCAATCGCAATGAGGGGTAGACCGCTGGCAGGCATAACCTCCAATGATGAACCGATAACAATTAACAAATCAGATTTGCAGCAAAGTGAATCTGCTTGTATCCATGCTTTCTCGGGTAAAAGTTCTTCAAATAAAACAATATCAGGTTTCAATATATATTGGCATTTTTCACAAGTAGGCAGTGCATTATTCTTGAATAGATCCTCTATAAAGGAGTCAGTATCGTAATACTTGCCACACTTCAGACATATTAGCTTTTCCATTCCACCATGTAGTTCAATCACATGTTTCGAACCAGCTTTTTGATGTAAGCGGTCAATATTTTGAGTAATAATTGCTTTGACAACTCCCATTTTCTCTAATTTCGCAAGTGCTGTATGAGTATCGTTTGGCTCAGCTTGCCAAATCTTTTTTGCCAGGGGTTTGAGCCATGCATAGAATCTTTCTGGATGCTTATAGAAGATGGATAAGGATGCGGTTTGCATGGGATCAAAGCGATACCATAGTCCGGTTTCTTGGGAACGAAAATCAGGGATGCCAGAAGGTGTTGAAATTCCCGCGCCTGTGAAAACTACTGCATGTTCAGAGTTTCTAAGCAGATCAACTGCCTTGCAGACTAAGGACCCCTTTGTGTTTTGTGCATATTTTTTCATGTTTCAGATTAGTTTATCAAATATTTGAATATTCTTGAATGCTATAATCGGTTTATGGATCTTGCTCGAATTAAGAAAGAACTTGAAACAAGATGCAACCTAAAGCAGAATAGCAAAGTGTTAGTTGGTGTTTCAGGCGGTCCCGATTCACTTTGCTTATTGCATATATTAAACAAACTCGGGTTTCCTCTCGTAGTTGCACATCTCAATCATAAAATTCGACATTCGGCTGATGCCGAAGCAGATTTTGTGGCAAAAATGGCAGATAAATATGACTTGCCATTTGTTTTAATGGAAAAGGATATTAAATCATTAGCAAAAGAGAGAAGGGCTTCTTTAGAAGAAGTTGCCCGCGAGGAAAGATATTGGTTCCTATTTACTACTGCGGAAGAACATCAAGCCTTGGCTGTGGCTGTCGGGCATACAGCTGATGATCAAGTAGAGACAGTTCTATTGCACATCTTGCGTGGTAGTGGATTAAGGGGTCTTACAGGTATGCAGATCAAATCAATCACAAAATATCACGATATGATAGCACTAATAAGGCCATTAATCGGAATTTGGCGAGTTCAGATAGAAGCTTATTGTGAACAGAACAATTTACACCCCTGTTTTGATGAAAGCAATTGGGATAATTCATATTCCCGCAATAGGGTGCGGAATGAGTTAATCCCTCATTTAACAGATTTCAACCCCCGTATTAAAGATCGGCTTCTATCACTAGCGGATATTCTCAGAGGTGATTTTTGGGTTCTTGAAAAATTTGCTGAAAAAGCGTATAAGAAATGCATGATTGAGGAGGGTATTGAATACTTATTGTTTTCTTTAGAAGGAATCAAAAAAGAGGAAATAGGAATTCAACGGTTAATATTAAGAAAAGCTCTAGAAAAATTGTTGCAGGACTTACGAGAAGTCGATTTCCAAAAGGTTGAAATGCTGCGTAATTTCATTTTCAATCCTAACAGTTCGAGGCACATGGAACTGAAGAAAGGAGTCAACATTTATCTGAGAAATGACTCTTTAGTTATTACTTTAAAGAAATATCCACCCTTAGAGCCCAATTGGCCGCAGGTTAAATTAATTGAACAATTGCAATTGAAACATCCAGGTCTTATAAAGTTGCCAAATGGCTGGTTAATTGACATTAAAACAGTTTCTGTCCCAAAGGTAATCAAGAGTAAGAAGAAGCCAGGTGAGATATTTTGTGTACATATTGATGTTGATAAACTATCGCAGTCTCTTTACCTTCGAAATTGTAAACCCGGTGATCGCTTCAATCCGCTTGGAATGGGAGACAGGAGCAAAAAGGTTTCTGATTTCTGGATTGATAAAAAGATTCCGAGATGGGCAAGATCCCATTGGCCCATTGTCTTTTCTGAGAATAGAATAATTTGGATACCCGGTTTCCAGCCAGCGCATTTTTGTAGGATTAAAGGAGATACTCAAAAAGCACTACGTATTGAAGTTAAAAAAGCAGTAGCATAACCGATTTTATGAATTAGGTAATTCCCGTTCTAATTTTATTAGTTTCATTTTTACTTCCCGCCATTGAATTTTAGATATGCCTAATTTTTGGCGGATAGCATCTGGCTCTATACCTTGCTGCCAATCGTTCAGCGCACACGTCCAGCGGCACATGGAGAAAGAAATGTGCTTAGTTAATTCAGCTTCATTGCTGATATCTTCAAGAATATATTCCAATCGACGTGGTGACCAAGGAAATATTGCATCAATAGGGTTATACTGTTCTAAGTAAGTTCTATAAATTTTGATCCATGCCCGTGAGAGTGCAATTTTACGTTCTTTATTGCGGTCCTTCACATCAGGGTAGCGAACAAAAAGGAAGGGATCATTAACTTTGCCTAAATCTATATGTTGCAGCTTGATACTTAAACACTCACCTTTCTTGATGCCTGTGTCTAGCAATAGTTTCAATAGTGTAAAAGGTCTGGTGTCTGGTTTTGCTTCTTCTAAATATTTGTGGGCAGCAGCTAAGGCAAGGATTTGCTCATTTTCTGTGAGTATTATTGGGATGGGACTTATTACAGTGTGTTGAACAATATTTTCGGCTGGATTGGTTTGGATTCTACCATTTTGATGTAGCCAGCGAAAGAAAGATTTTAGAGTTGTGACACGTCGAGAAAGACTTTTGGGACTGCAAGAGATATCTTTACCACGTCCGTTTTTCACCCAATTCAGGAAATGGTTTAGATCGTTTATTGTGATTTTGCCAATTGCGCGGTCAGGAGGTAAAAATCTTGCCAATAGGTTTAAATCGCCTTCAAAAGCTTTGATTGTATATGCTGACCGCCTTTGATCTTGTAGATAAAAGCACCACGATTTCATTGCAGGCTGCAGCAATGTACCTTGATTGATATGGGCGATATCTAAATTCAAAATTAACATTGTTCCCCTCCAATAACATTTCGCATAGATATTTTCCATTTTATGGGATTTTGTTCTTATCGTCAAGGAGGATTATGGCGTAAAAACTGCTTCCAGCAGAAGCTGCCAAATAGCATCATAATTTGGCAGGAGAACATTTGCACCGCTTGTTGGAAATGTATGTGAGGTTACATGATCGCGCCCGATTGTATAGCGACGTACACGGTTTGGATCTGCTAATATCTTTGGCGATATGTCAATCAGTCCAATAATATCACCTAAATTAATGTCTGTTTCCACACAGCTGGCGAACTGATTGTAGAGTTCGGGGGCTTTAGTGATTGCATTAATACTCATTAACCCCTTAAAAATACCTTCCAATACTTCTTGTGCCCTGCGTGTGCGGTCAAAATCATCAGTTGAATAACGGGAACGTACATACCAAAGAGCCATTTCACTGTCCAAGTGTTCTATACCAGGACCTACAGAACACCATGATCGATGCTGCTCATGAGAGAGGTGACAGTAGTCAGACAGGTTCGTGGCTGCGTTTATTTCAATTTTTTCATCTAGTATGGAAATTATATTTATAAAACCGTTGAGATTCGTCATTATGTAATGGTCTAAATGGATACCGAAGTTATATTCAAATGTGTTTACAGTGAGTGGGAAACCACCATACGCTTGTGTTGTATTGATGCGTTTTTCGCCAACACCTGGAACTTCAACCCATAGGTCGCGGGGAAAGGAAACCAAGCTAATTTTTTCTTCACGAGTGAAGATGGAAACTAACAGAATTACATCTGTGTTGTTGCTCGGTCTACCTGTTTGCCAGTCTGAACCAAGAAGGAGTAGATTGATCTGGCCTTCTGGTCGTTGGATACCCTCGTTTGGAACTAGCGAATCCAATATCAGTTGACTTTGGGGAGCGACCGAGGGAGTGTATTGATACGGTTGGAAAGGCGTGGGTGAAATATCATTGCTTAAATCCAAGTCAGCCAGCATTTTTATCTCAGGGTCACCAGATCCTTGTAAATTCAAAGCCGCGATAGGAATTGTGCATGCCAGTGATAATATGAGCAGGGAAATTATGAGCAGAAATTTTTTATCCATGATTTGAGTATTTATCCATGAAATCGTTTTGCGTGCGGAAATTCTTTTCTTCAAGTAATTTTCGAATGCGTGAATATTCATCTAAAGCCAAGTGAAGTTCTGTCTTTAGCCTTTTTATAGTCTGTTTAGGAGTCTCGATTGAATTTTCTATGTTCCCAAGTCCTTCCTTTTCCTTAATACTCATTTCATTTTCCGATCTTTTATGTAACTCTTCCTTATTCTTTTGCAAGATACGTACCAACTCGTCTGTTACTTTTGTTAAAAACAGTAGGTGGTCCTTATTCCATGAAGTTATTCGGGAAGTGAGCAGGAATGCAAAAGAGCTTTTTTCTTTTCCACGAGGCTTCAATGGTAAGAACAGAAGGTTGCTGTTTTTTTTAATACCTAAATTTTTTTGAAGGTCTTTCAAATGATTAGGAATATCCTTTGCCATCCTGGAAACGTATTTCTTTGTTTGAATAATAGTTGTTAGGAATTCATCATTCTCTACTGGATGGGTAGATTCTGGTATTAATTGAGATCTTCTGTTGTTGTAACCGGCTATGATATCAATTGAGTTTGTTTTTTTATTTGCAGATATGAGAAAGCAATATTCCGCTAAGCAGGTTTTGGCTAAAGCTTTGCATAATGCGAATTTTACTAGCGGTTCTTGATTTTGAATTGCTAATTCAAGCCAGGATTGAAATGCGCTTCTTCTTGGAAATGTGTATATATTTTCACTAGCAATTGTTGGTTGCGTAATATCCTTATTTTTCTTATCGTCTTCTTGTTTGTAAACCATTCCATAAGTAACGGTTGGAACTAAAGCATAAGCAATGGTCCTGGATATACCCATTATGCCAGCAGTGTCTAAATGCCAATTAAAAAATGATGCAAATGGAAGCAAACCAATTAAATGAAATGTTAAAAAGAGTAGTCCATAAATCCAACCCTTTTCTTGTTCAATAAGAAGAGCGATAAAGCAAATAATAATTGTGGCAATTTGCAGGATTAACCACAAAAGATGCTGGTATGAAATCAGGAAGCTTGCTTGGAAGATTGGGAAAAACATTGCCGCAATTTGTGCCCCCAAAAGGAAGATTGAAGCTAATAAAAAAATGTATTTTAAAGCTGGTGATGCGTCTTTTACGCTAGGAAAAGCCCATAGCCAGGTGAGCCACAATAAACTAAAAGTGGGGATCCATGATTGCAGGGGTTCAATTAAACTTACTGGAATTATGCCGTAATCTAAAGTGATAATAGCAGATATATATCCAATGTTAATGTTAAGCAGGATTACAATCCAAAGTGTGAATAGAGCACGGTCGCGGGTTTTTTTAGTTATGCAATTGCGATTTGTGAGAATTGTGAAAATCCCTGCGATTGTTAAAATGATGATTAGAAAGGAATTAATTAATTCACTTGCTGCGTCATGAGATAATAATATGCTTTGTTGTAGTGTGTACATTTATTTCTCTCTTGAATAAAAAATTATAGCATGTTGAATAATCCTTTTTATTGCTAATTGATTATTCATAAAGGTTGACAGACTATTAAGTTTTGATAGAATACACAGACTGTTATTAGCCGAAGTGGCGGAACTGGCAGACGCGCTACGTTCAGGGCGTAGTGAGCTTTACGCTCATGTGGGTTCAAGTCCCACCTTCGGCATAGTACCCTGCATATGCAGGGATTTTTTTATAAATTATTAAATTTGAAGGTAAATTTTCTGTTATATTATTGATGAGATCATGAAGGGAAAAAAGCGTAATAAAAATCAGTTTGTTTTTATTTTCCTAATAGTTATATTTTTTTTTATGCTTATAGGACTTAATAGCCGTTTATCTGAATATTTCCGGCTTTCCATGTACCAAGATCAAATGGAGACTAAGGTTTATTCTCTGCAAAGTACAGAGATAGCGCTAAAAACACAGATAGCATTTGCAACATCAGATTATGCTGTCGAAGCTTGGGCGCGCAGTGAAGGACATTTGGCATTGCCTGGCGACAATGTTATTATTCCTCTACCTCTAGATATCCAAACACCTCAATATCTATCCACACCTACTGCATTTTTGTCCCAAGCAGAAAAATGGCGGGTTTGGTGGGAGTTATTCTTTGGTGAATGAGTAAATCCCGAGTATTTATTTCTTATTAAATGCATATAATGAGTTTTAGAATTTGAAAATTCGGGTAGAATTGTTATATTAGGAGAAAGATTGTCTAGGTAGTTTTTGAAATATAAAGGAAAATTATATGTTAGGTAGAAATTCTCCGCAGAATATAATCGATTCGTTTCGAAAAAGGCAACAACTGATGCCGTTAATTATCACAATTCTGGCTTTTTTACTGGTAATTATCGGCGTGGTTATTATTGTCTTATGGGTATCGGGTGGGGGATTTTCATTATCATTTCTGAAAAGGGGACCTACTCCAACAAGCACATTACCTCCAACACCCGTTCTTTCACCAACACCTACTCTGATTCCTTCGGAAACCCCTACACCTGAATCAACTATCACTCCAACTCCATCAGGCCCCTTCGATTATGAAGTCCAGGAGTTTGATAGCTGCTGGGCAATTGCAGAAAAGTTTAATGCGGATTTCTTAACTTTGCTTAAGATCAATAATTTTCCTGATGGTACTTGCCCAATTTATGCGGGGCAAATAATTTTAGTGCCAGCTCCAGGGCAGTCAATGCCTACACCTACCGCAGTTCCACCAGATCTACCAAGCGGCACAAAAATTACTTATGAAGTCCAACCTGGCGATTCACTTCAATCAATTGCTAGCGAGTTTAATAGTACTATCGAGGATATTCTTAGATTGAACGAGGATAAATTTGAGGATCCGAATAATATTCCAATTGGTGTTGAATTGATTATCCGTGTGAATCTGGTCACCCCCACACCAACTTTCGCGCCCACTAGTACATTAGCTTCATAAGTGAGTGTTTCTTAAACTAATAAATCCTGCTTACAAAAGTAGGATTTATTTATTTTGCGATATTAGCTATTCAATAACTCATTTTTTTCCAACGCTGCAAGTATCTCCCTTTTAACAACTGAGTTATTTTCATTTTTCAGTGCTTTTTCTAAGACGATTTTAACGCGATTATCCTCTATCTGTCCCAATGCCCAGGCAGCATGGGACCGGATCAAGGAGTCAGGATTGTCGTAGAGAGTTGTTACAAGGGAAGGTATGGCTTCAGGATTTCTTGAATTTCCCATTGCCACGACTACATTTCTAAGAAAACCGCGATATTTAGCCCTTAATACCGGAGTCTTTTTGAAATGATTCTTGAATTGTATTACCGAGTACAGTAATATATCAGGTAAGTTAATAAATGGGAGGAGATGCTTTGAAGAGAACTCCTTTTGGGATATTCTTTCAATTAAATGCGTCCTATTCCATGGACAAACAAGTTGACATACATCGCAACCAAACACATAATTTCCCATCATGGATCGCAGGTTTCGAGGTATTTCATGCTGATTCTCGATTGTCAGGTAGGAAATACAGCGGCTGGCGTCAATAGTGCGATCATCTTGAATGCACTGTGTGGGGCAGGCTTCAATGCAGCGTCTACAGGTTCCGCAAAAGTCTTTTACTTCTTTGAGGGAATTTTCGAGATTGATATCCAAAAAGAGTTCTCCAAGGAAAAAGAAGGAGCCTAAATTACGATTGATTAGAATGGTATTTTTACCAATCCATCCTAGTCCGGCTCGCATTGCTAGGCTTTTTTCAAGAATTGGACCCGTGTCACAATGAATTTTTGCGTTTACAGTTTGGTTGAGCAATTTCTCGATTTTTAACTTTAGCTTTTCCAACAAGACAGGAACAAATAGGTGATAGTCCATTCCGCATGCATATGCTGCAATACGGCCGGTCAAATCATTTTTCCAAGATAGATTATTATCAGCTTCGATAGGATAACGAATTCCAACAACAATTATTGATTTACACTCTGGAAGAATCTCGTTTGGTTTTCTTCGCAACCGAACTGCCCTCTCGGTGGCTAGATAATCCATATTGCCATAAAATCTTGAATTCACCCAATTCTTATAGGCATCAAAATGGGCTGGTGTGTGTGTAGATGTAACGCCAATTAAATCAAAACCCAATCTTTCTGCTTCAGACTGAAGAGCGGCTATTAAATGTGTCATTCCATTTTACTTAGGAAGCCAATAAATTAACCACTTAGCGTTACGTTTTTAGTGGTTGTAGAAACTGCAAATTATACACAAGGTGGATCGCTAAAGAACTGTCTTTTATCTTTCATTATACGTCACCAACATGAATAATTTCCAAATCATGCAGGAGTTTTTATTGTGATGCTGAGTTGGATCAATTTTTCTGGTTCAATAATATATGCAAGGTGATCCCCAAGAGCTTCACTTACATTTTTCCTACCAAGAAAAAAGAGACAATAATTTGTATTACAGATGGCTGAGTCATTATTGTGGTTTTTCTATGCTTTAGTGAAACTCTTGTTAGGTGAAAAAACAGTACTATCTAGTATGGTTACATCTTCGGTCCAAACAGAATTATTTGGAAGTTCAGCAATATATCAAGGTCCAACATGTGAAAATTTTATTGCAGGAGGTATCATTGGTAGCGGATTAGATTCAGCTAAATATTCCACATTTTCAGGAATTATGGACGGTTTTGTTACTTCAATCGCTGTTGGCATAGAAATCCCCTTTTTTGTGAGTTCTGATTGGATGATTTGTGAGATTTCAGTGAGATTCTAGATGATTTATAAAAGGAGGGGGTTCTGGGTTACTTTAAGTATTACATGAGTACATACTTGAAGATAAAACCAAGCAAATGAGCACACGAATTTAATAATTGAAATCGATTGTTGTCTTTCATTGAATAATTGATTCTTTGTAAGAAAGCAGTATCATAGGATCAAGTAATTGAAAAAGATTACTTAACCTCCACACACAGTAGTTATACATTTCGAGTTCAGACGCGCGTGTATCATATTTGGCCATGCTGTCAAAGGTAGCATTGGAGGGACCGATTCGTATTTCAAAGTGAAGATGTGGATTTGTTGATTTGCCAGTGTTGCCAACTGCCCCTATCACTTGTCCACAATTTATTTTTTCTCCAACATGAAAAGTTGAAGGTTCTTGAAGGTGAGCATATATAAGGTAAAGTGAACGGTAATTGTAATCAAAATCCAGCGCTTGGCCTTCTTCGGGACACATATTTCGAGGATCTATAATAATTGTAGGCTCTATTTGAGGAAGTTGTAGGTGTGGAAGCCATCCTGTCTTAATAATGTCAAGTGGGGTCTCAATTATTACGGCATTTCCATAGGGATTTCGATCAATAATGATTGCAATTACTCTTCCATCAAGGACAGATTGAACAGGTAGCCCTGATATTCCATCTTGATCATCCTTATAACGGTAATAGGAAAAGTCAACCCCTTGATGTCTATTGTCAAAGCCTAAAGGTGGGCGATCAAATGGACCTGTAATTATATTCGGTAGTTCTTCTAATGAAATATTTTCTAGCGGTGAACATAGATGAGTAAAAGGTATAGGTGTTGGAGTTGGGGGTAATGGTGTATTAGTTGAGGCGATTGCGGTTGGAGTATAAGTTAGAGTTGGTTCTTCAGTGGAAATAGTAATGTCTGTTGAGTTTAACGAATCATTTTTTTCAGTTCCTATGAAATTTGAACACCCCGATATTATTGTAGTTAAAAATAATAATAAAAAAAATTTTTTCATTTATTATTCCTGCATTCAAGATAAAATCGCTTTCCTTTTGCTTCCCCCATTGAAAAAGTTTTGCGCGGAAGAGATCCTTCTAGAATAACGGTCTTGAAGAGGTCTTTTTTCTCTATTGTGGGTAGAAAGAATCCGATATTTCTGTCTTGTTTACTCAATTTGAGCAAGATTTCATCCCCATGTAAATAATCAATATTATCCGCCTTTCTTTCCTGTAAGAGATTGTCTAGGAAGGGTTGTAATGTACGAACTGCAAGGTTAGTATTTTGGTTTTTTATTTGAATAATTCCTTGTCCTGCTTTTTGAAATAACCCAATTTTGTGAAGTCTCGGTTTTTGATTTTTTACTTCCCTAGTCACATCATCTGCTTTATCATATTTCTTATATTCAAAATTGTCCCAAAAGTAATCATGTAAATTTATTAAGATGTCTGTTCTTACGTTGAATAATAATCGGTGAATTGGTTCAAAGTCTAATCCTTCGTCATGAATATTGACTATTTCAACTAGTGCGTATCGGGAAGGATGGCTCATGCCTGTAATCGGTTTCATTTTCTCCCAAACGGCTTTAGCTGTTGCTAGAGAGTGGTTCCCATCTCCGACAGCGAAAAGTAGAATTGGTGTATCCTTATTTACGCAATATTTTCGATCAAAGATTTCCGGGTTTGCCAAATCATTAAATGCCTGGATAATTTGTTTTTCTATTTTATTATCGTTGACTAAATATCCTCGTAGTTGTCCGCTGCCGAGCATTAATTCAAAATTATAAATTTCAGCTAGTTTATTCTTCCCTTGTATAAGCGGATCAAATACTTCATTTTCCCGATCATCGATCAATACCAGGATGTGAGGAAGCTCAATTGTGGCTTTTTCTCGTATTCTGATTCTTGGCGGTAATCTCTCGAGTATTGTACCTTCTGTAGAACGGATGAGAGATACGGAGCCCTTATTATAATCATACTGTTCTAAATCCAATGCCAGTAATAAGCCCCTGCGGACTTTTTCATTTATTGTTCGTTCAATGTAGACTATTCCCTCTCTCTGGACTAATGTGCCATCAGTAATGTATTTCTGCATGAAGATAGCAGTCCTTTTTACGTGTTCATTTTCTTCCGGTTTTCCAAGAAAAGCTTCCGGAAGAATGAGGTTATAAGTTGATGGTAAATTGCCAACGATGTTTTCAACTTGTTTCCAATAATTGGGTTGAGAGGTGAACTGATCACAGGCGATAACCGCCCATTTGCTTAAATCAATTCCTTCTTTAGGTAGCAGAATGTCCGGTACTTGAATTCCAATTGAAGGATAATTTCGCATTTTTATCTCAATATTAGGTTTTTTTTATTTTACCAAATTGACACACTGTATTCTTAAAAAGAAAAAAGAGCCACCTATTGATGGCTCGTATAGATTTTGGAAGTTGTAATTAATCAACGCCTACCATGAAACTAACTGCAACTGTGCCAGGACCAACATGATTGCCAATAACGGGACTTAATTCCGCTTGCAGCATTTCCACAATAGCACCAGTCTCGAAACGTTTTTCGAGTTCTTTTTTGAGTGTTTCCGCTTCATTTTCTGAGTTGGCATGAATTGTACTCAGATGAACAGGTTGACGGTTACCGATCTTTTCCACGCAAATGTCAACTAAACGCTGTATAGCTTTTTTCTTGGTTCGAACCTTTTCATATGTTTCAACGCTGCCATCTTTAACATAAAGAATGGGTTTGAGTTTTAAAGCGGAACCAAGGAGCGCAGTTGCTCCTCCTATGCGTCCGCCGCGTTTTAGAAATTCAAGGGTATCAACTACAAAATATACATCTGTGTTAGCGCGCGCTTTTTCTGCAATGTTCTTACAGGTTTGTAGATCTTTATCTTTCTTTGCAGCCCTCGCAGCTGCTAATACAATAAGACCAAGTGCCATAGTAGTTGATAAAGAATCAACGATCTCTATTCGATCGCTGGCAAGCATTTTTTTCGCCTGTACGGCTGAATCTACAGTGCCGGATAATTTTGAAGAGATGTGAATGCTGAGGATGTCTTTGCCCTTGTCAAGGAGTGGCTTGTAGATACCTATGAATTCTTGTGGTGATGGTTGAGATGTGGAAGGCATTACCTTTGCTGATTGTAATTTTATATAGAATTGCTTAGGGGTGATGTCCACATTGTCTTTATATGTTTCTTCGCCCCAAATAATGTATAAAGGTATTTCAGTAATATTTAAAGATTTGACTAATTCCTTAGGCACATAAGCTGTGCTATCTGTCACAATAGCTACATTAGACATAATTCCTCCATAATTGTTTTTTATTATTTATATGATTATAACCCCCTGAAAATTGAATAGTTACCGCTCAAGAATGCCAATATGAATCCATAATTTCTATTTTCGAGTAGGGTTATATTTATGTAAAAACACGTTTATAATTTAACCTGTTGATTTTTGGTGGTTTTGTAAGAGAATGCATATTTTTTTATGTCCCTCAATCTTACTTGACATCATCAGAATTGTTATGTAAATTATTTAAATTAAAAAGGTATAGGAGATTCAATTTATGGTTCGAATTAGATTACGTCGTACAGGTATGAGAAAGCAGCCCAGTTACCGCATCGTAGCTGCTGACAAAGAAAACCCCCGTGATGGCCGCTTTTTGGAGGTGCTTGGGTTTTATAATCCACGTACAGAGCCTTTCACGTTGAAAATAAAAGAAGATAGGGTTTATCATTGGTTGAGTCAAGGTGCTCAGCCAAGTGAATCAGTCGTGAAGCTTTTCAATAGTGTTAATCTGATGGATCGTTTCGAGCGGTTCAAATCTGGAGAATCAGTAAATCAATTAATAGAGGAAGCAGAAGCCTTTTACCAAAAACAACAGGTAAACCCGAAAACGCGTATTGATAAGAAGAAAAAATAGAGTACGAAGAGAAGGAATAGGAGAATGCTGTGAAAGAACTGGTTGAATATATTGCAAAAGCCCTAGTTGATGATCCTTCGCAGGTGGAAGTTACAGAGATTGATGAAGGTGAACGGGTACTTATTGAACTGAAAGTTGCAAAAGAAGATATGGGCAGAGTTATTGGTAAGGGTGGAAAGGTCGCTAACTCTATGCGAGTATTACTGCGTGTTGCCGCAGCAAAGAAAGGCAAGCGGGTGTCCTTGGATATTATTGAGCCGTAATGGCAAAATATTTTTTGGGGTCTGAACGAAAAAAAAAGAGTAATGAGAGCTCACCAGAATCTGGTGAGCCCGTTTTTTTAGCAATCGGGAAGATCAGGAAGCCACATGGGCTTCGAGGTGAGCTGGTTCTAGAAGTGCTTACTGATTTCCCTGAGTGTATAATACCAGGCAAAATGATTTATTTGGGGGAAAATAAAGAGTCTCATTTAATTCAGTCTATCCGTGAGAAAGGTAAAAATCATTTAATTGCTTTTGAGAGATTTCCTGATCTTGATAGTGTTGAGAAATTACGAAATGCCTATGTTTATATAGTAGCTTCGTCTCTTCCTTCATTACCTAATAGCGAATATTATCATCACGAATTATTAGGGCTCTCGGTTTACACTGAAGAAGGGGAAAATATTGGGACAATTGAAGAAATTTTAACCACTGGCGCAAACGATGTTTATGTTCTCACTTCAGGTAGGGAAGACAAACAGGAGCTATTAATTCCTGCGATTGAATCTGTAGTCTTGGAAGTTGACCTCGCAAATAGAAAAATGATTGTGAAATTACAGGAATGGAAGTAAAGTAAGTTATGGATTCAAGGATCTATTGGGTTGGATTTAATAAAGTAAGGGGTATAGGCCCAGTTCGCTTCCAAAAATTATTGAATCACTTCAGTGATTTAAAGAGAGCATGGCATGCGCCTTTAAATGAATTGAGATCAGTCGGGCTAAGCGAAAAGACACTCACAGGACTACAAAGCCTTAGAAATTCAATTGATCTTAAAGAGGAATATGAGAAAATCGCCAAGAAGGGTATTCAAGTTATCATTTGGGAGGATGAAAATTATCCGCTTCGCTTGAAAGAAATACAATATCCGCCACCGGTTTTATACGTACGAGGAGAAATTGACCCCCGCGACGAATGGGCGGTTGCAATTGTAGGAACCAGGCAGAAGACCTCCTACGGAAGGCAAGTTACGCAGGAACTGGCATCATTTTTAGTCCAGAACGGAATGACCATCATCAGTGGATTGGCCCGTGGGATAGATTCGATTGCCCATGAAGCAGCTTTAAGAGCAAATGGACGGACAATTGCTGTACTGGGAAGTGGCGTCGACCAGGTTTATCCCCCGGAACATCGCAGTTTAGCGATGAAGATTATTGAAAATGGGGCTCTTATTAGTGAGTACGCTCCAGGTACATTGCCTGAAGGGATAAACTTTCCGCCCCGAAATCGCATTATTTCTGGTTTATCTCTTGCTATAATTGTTGTTGAGGCAGGGATAAAAAGTGGTGCTCTTATCACTGCTGCTTTTGCTGCTGATCAGGGACGAGAGGTCTTTGCTGTCCCAGGTACAATATATTCCCCGAAAAGCAAAGGTACTAATCGCCTCATTGTTGATGGGGCGCACCCATTAATCCGTTTCAAGGATATTTTAGAAATATTAAATTTTGAGCAAGTTCAAGAATTTCGTGTGGCACAAAAGATATTACCTTCGAATGAGGTAGAATTGGCGCTTCTGGAGAGTATATCGAATGAACCAATGTATATTGATGACATCTTGTCTAAAACAGGATTGCCAATTGAGGAAGTTTCTGCTGCGTTGGTTATGATGGAGTTGAAAGGATTAGTAAGGCAAGTGGGTAGCCAAACTTATCTTGCTATTCGGGAAGAAGAAGCAGATTATCGCAAAGGTTGATATGGAATCGCATTTTTATGCAGTGATCATGGCGGGGGGGGGTGGGACGCGACTGTGGCCTTTATCAAGGAAAAAGCGTCCCAAGCAAATGCTTAAATTAGGTAATGAGTACTCACTATTTCAATTAGCAGTCGATCGACTTAAAGGCTCATTTCTGCCTGAGCAAATTTATATTGTTACTGTAGCTGAACAAGTAGAAATTTTACAAAAGCAAACCCCGCAAATTCCTATAAGGAATTTTCTAATAGAGCCTATTCCTCGTGGAACCGCCTCTGTTGTGGGTTATGCCGCCTCTGTACTAAAAACCAAAGACTCTCAAGCAACAATGGCCGTTTTAACGTCTGATCAAATCATTGAAAATACATCCTTGTTTTTGGAATTATTAGATAATGCCTATCAAATTGCACAAGAACAATATTTAGTGACTTTAGGTATCGAGCCTGATTATCCTGCTACTGGTTATGGATATATTCAAAGGGGTGCCTCCCTTTCAATTGGAGATAATATTTGCGCTTTTCAAGTCTCACGCTTTGTAGAGAAGCCAAACGAAGAACGTGCTAAAGAGTATCTAAATTCAGGACAGTATTTTTGGAATTCAGGTATGTTTATTTGGCGTGCTGATTGTATACTAGATGAATTTAAACGGCAAATGCCATCATTGTCTAACTCGTTGGAATTAATTGCACAGTATATCGGTAAGGATGATTTTGGAAAGTACCTGGATGATATATGGCCTAAGATTAATCCACAAACTGTTGATTATGGTATTATGGAAAATGCTTTGCGCGTAGCCGTATTGCCTGCAAAGGGACTTGGCTGGAGTGATGTAGGAAGTTGGGACTCGCTATTTGGTTTTCTAGATGTAGATTTCGATGGGAATGTCATTATGAGCGAAAAATATATTTCTTTTGAAATGAAAAATTGTCTCATCAAATCAGATAATCCCCGAAAATTAATTGTACCTGTTGGTGTAAGAGATCTTATTATTGTTGATACAGAAGATGCATTATTAATTTGCCCTCGCGGCCAATCTCAGAAAGTTCGCCAGGTAGTAAATATGATAAATAAAAATTTTTGGGGAAAATATTTATAGGGGTTGGTAATCTTGGAAGGATACTGCCTTAAGTGTAGAATAAAAAGGGAAATTAAGGACGCTAAGGCATGTTTTAATAAGCAAGGTGTGCCAGCAACACGCGGGACATGCCCAGTTTGTGGGTCAAGTATGTACCTAATTGGTAAAACAGAAGCCCATAAAGGATTAGAGAAACCGGTTATTCAAAAAAAAGACGTTCGCTTAGGCAAGCTGGTAATTGTTGAATCACCGGCAAAAGCGCGCACTGTCGAGAATATTTTGGGTGGGGATTATAAAGTACGGGCTTCTGTGGGTCACATACGCGATCTACTGCGCTCACAAATATCTGTTGATGTGGAAAAAAATTTCACTCCAAAATATCGGGTGCCGAATGATAAACGTCCTATAGTTAAAAAGTTAAAAGAAGATGTGAAAAAAGCTGCTGAGATATATTTGGCAACTGACCCGGATCGCGAAGGTGAAGCGATCGCTTGGCATTTAAAAGAAGCAACTGAGATTGAACCGATCCGACTAAAACGGGTTGTGTTTCATGAAATAACGGAACCTGCTATTGAAGATGCTTTTTCTCATCCGCGCAGTATAGATATGAATTTGGTAAACGCACAGCAAGCTAGACGAGTTCTTGATAGACTGGTTGGATACAATCTCTCTCCCTTGTTATGGCAAAAGGTTCGTGGTCATTTATCAGCAGGGCGTGTGCAATCCGTAACTCTTAGATTAGTGGTTGACCGAGAGCGTGAAATCGAGTCCTTTGTACCTCAGGAGTATTGGACAATTGATGCAGAATTGAAGCCTGAAGGAAGCAAAGAGACATTTATTGCCCGTTTAGTAAAAGTAAACGATACAGAACCTAAGCTGCCAACCAAGGGTGTGGTTCATGATTTGATAGCTGATTTAGAAAAGGCACAATATGTTGTCGATAAGATAAAACGCGGCAAGCGATACCGTAAACCATATGCTCCATTTACAACCAGCACACTTCAACAACAAGCATCACGACGGCTTGGCTTTCGTGCTAGAAGGACTATGAAGATAGCTCAACAGCTCTATGAAGGAGTGGATATTGGCAATGGGGGCGCTACAGGTTTGATAACGTATATGCGTACAGATTCAACTAAGATATCTCCTGTTGCTACAAAAGAAGTCAGAGATTATATTCTCAAGAAATTCGGGGAGAGGTTTTTACCTTCTAAACCGCTGATTCATCGAACAAAGGCAGCGGTTGCCCAGGAAGCCCATGAAGCTATCCGACCCACCTCAACTCTGCAAACTCCAGAAAGCATCAAGACCTATCTGAAGAGAGATCAGTTCCGCTTATATCAGCTCATTTGGAAGCGGTTCGTTGCCTCTCAAATGGAAGCAGCAGTCCATGACACTCTCTCTGTTGAAGTAAGTGCTATAGGCAAGGGAAATAATTATTTATTACGTGCTTCGGGTTCCAATTTGCGTTTCCCAGGTTTCTTAATTATTTATGAGGAAGCAAAGGACAATAATGGAAAAAACAAGAA
This sequence comes from Anaerolineae bacterium, assembly GCA_011176685.1. Taxonomy (GTDB): domain Bacteria; phylum Chloroflexota; class Anaerolineae; order Anaerolineales; family Anaerolineaceae; genus A373. The sequence continues at coordinate 2,059 of DUED01000043.1, read as the reverse complement.
GGGAAATGGAGAACTTAAGATCCCTAAAGATTTAAAGGAAGGGCAAAAACAAGTATTAATCCAGTTACTCCCCGAGCAACATTTTACGCAACCCCCACCTCGATACACTGAAGCTTCTTTAGTCCAGGCTTTGGAAGAATTTGGCATAGGACGTCCCTCGACGTATGCGCCTATTCTTTCCACGATTCAGATACGTGGTTATGTTGAGCGCGATAGTATGCGGTTGATTCCGACTGAAACAGGATTTTTAGTGAACGACCTCTTGGTTGAATATTTTCCTAACATCTTGGGTGTGGATTTTACTGCTAATATGGAAGGAGACCTGGATAAAATCGCATCAGGGAAAAGGGAGTGGACAGACTTGTTGCATGATTTCTATCAGTCTTTTGAGCCTCAACTAAAACATGCTAAGGAGAAAATGCCAGAATTAAAGGCTGAACCAGAGAAGATTGGAAGAACTTGTCCGGAATGTGGTCAAGATTTGGTTATAAAATGGGGTCGTTATGGAAAATTTATCAGTTGTAGTAACTTTCCTGAGTGCCGCTATACAGAGCCACTACTTGAAAAAATCGGTGTTAATTGTCCAAAAGATGGAGGGGATATTGTAATCAGAAAAACGAGGAAAGGTAGAATTTTCTATGGTTGTGCAAATTACCCAAAGTGTGATTTTTCTTCTTGGAGAAAGCCAATTGCAGATAAGTGTCCTGCTTGTGGTGGTTTATTAGTGATCAAAAATGCAAATACAGCTCAATGCCTCGATTGCGAAGAGAAATTTGATTTAGAAAAAATTATAATGAAGAAAGAAACGGCATAAAACTTGCATTATAAAGGAAATATAATTATTAAATTGAATTTGACTTTTATATGAAAGAAACAGATAAAATTAGGTCAGAGAGGGATTCATGGATAAACTAAGAAGTATTGTTAAAACCCAAGCTGTTCTTTTAGCGTTCAGTCTAACCGCGGGAATTATGATAGGTCTCCTTGTGTTGGGTTGGTGGTTATGGCCGGTGAAATGGGTTGATGCTTCTCCAGAACAGTTGCAAATAGAATACAAACGTGATTACTTATGCATGGCAATTGATTCCTATGTACGTAATCAAGATGAAGGATTGTTGAATCTACGATGGAAAGGAATGGGGGATTCAGGTCAGGATGTATTGGAAATGCTGACCCCTGCCGCCTGCCACTTTACCTCTAATGAGGAAATTGAGAGTTTCAAAACCTTGCAAGGGATATCTGCCCCAGTAACTGGATCTGTTGATGAAGAGAAGAGTACAGATGGAGGAGAAACAGACTCACAGTTTTCCTATTCGCTGATAGTTCTATTTTGTGCCATTACACTTGTTGTTGGGGGTAGTTTTGCCTATTTCTTACTCAAGCGAGGAAAACTATCAAGTGGCTATGCTGGGAAAATGACAAAAGGTAAATCTGCTAAAGGAAGCCTGGATAATGTCATTCTCTCTGCATCCGAAGATGCATCAGTAGATGAACCCCCGTTAGCACAATTTATGACCACGTACCGTTTAGGTGATGATATATATGATGAATCTTTTAGCATTGATTCTCCAACTGGAGAATTTCTGGGTGAATGTGGTGTAGGCGTCGCTGAAACGATTGGAGTAGGGGAACCGAAAAAGGTGACAGCATTGGAGGTCTGGTTATTTGATAAAAATGATATCCAGACAATCACTAAAGTTCTAATGAGCGAGCATGCATTCAATGACCAAGCAATAAGACAGCGATTATCTTCTAAGGGTGAGACCATTGAAGTGAAATCGGGCCAGCGTTTCATAATGGAAACAGCGACCTTGCAGTTAGAAGCACGGGTGATTGATATAGTTTACGGGCGCGGGCCACTTCCTGAGAATAGTTTTCTCTCCCGTCTGACTTTAGAAATTTCTGTTTGGAATAAGATCGTTGCATAAGAAAAAGAGGCTGTCCCAAAAGGTCAGCCTTTTTGCATAAATGGTAAAAGTTTAATAAAATACGGGGATGGTAAAAGCGAACAACAAAGTGATATTCAAACGCTATGAAATGGGGCAAGTGATGTTGCTGC
>DUED01000042.1 GCA_011176685.1 Anaerolineae bacterium | reverse complement strand
TGGTGTAGGCGATACTGGCATGGTTGAGCTTGTACATGATCAACGCCAGATCCACACCCTGCAAACGGGCATGATACCCCCAGGTCTTTCTCAAACTGTGGGTGCCGAAGTTTCCTCGCAAACCAACTTGCTTGCAGATGGCAGTGATGAACTTCCAGGCCTGTCCACGACCAATGCGTTTAGCGAAATCATTGGCTTTCGTATTGAAGAACAGAAAATGCTGTGGATTGCTGGCGATGTTGGGGTAAGCCGCAAGATACTCCTTGAAAATCTCCCGGATACTTGTATTGACAAAGACCTCATGGCGTTTACCTCGTTTCTGCTCTTTGATTTGGAAACGGTGTTTGAGGCTTTGTCGATCATCCATGAAATGACCGATTTCCAAACGCAAGAGATCAGAAACACGCAGAGCGGTGTTGATCCCCACTGTGAATAACAACAGATCGCGAAAACGCCCTTCCCCACGGAGCAAGTTTTTGATTTGAGCGATCTTTTTCCGGTCGCGGATGGGTTCAACAAAATTCATAAAATGATGTAAACATAAACGATGCCGGTGTCAATTGTATCCACCAGGAACAGCATAACAAGAATAAAACTGAAAAACAATGACCGAAATATCAACCTATTCCACAAGATGGTGAACACAATAGATAATCAGTTTACCTGCAGGAGATTAGAAATATTTCATTACTTTTTCAACAAGCTGGAATGTTGTGCGACAAAAGAATTGGATTTCGTTCTAAATTTCCTAATAAAAAAAGGAGTATTGATAAAATCAGCCAGGTGGGTTTTTTGACTAAATAAGAAAAACACTTACCTCAATTAAATAATATCTTATTGCTTATTGGCACTAATCGTTTACCAACCTATATATCAGTGAAATACTTAGCGTTTATTTGTCACAAATTTTATTGCTGCATACTGCTACTACTGGGGATTTCTCACATCATATAAAGAGTTTATTGAAAAAGGATTTTTCATCAAATGAAAGTGAACTACCTGAAATCACCGAAGTGCAAATATATGTATCAAATCCTTGCCGCATCAGAGAATCTATTGAAGAAGTGATTAAAGATATATTGACAATATATATTATTATATGATATAATATACACATATAATACATTGTACAGAAGGCGTATATAATGAATGAAACAAATAATTATATAGATGAATTAAAAAATAAGCTTGAAGCACTTAAGCAAGAAATTCTTCAAGATCGAAAGAGAGTAGGATCAATTTTAAAATCGATTGATGAAAAAGAAACTTTAATTCAGAACATAGTAAATCTCCTTAGGGCTGAGGGTATAAACGATTTTAATGAAAATAAAGGTATTGAATCTAAACAAATTTCTGATGTCGCATATGATTTATTTAGTAAAAAAGAGGAGAAAAAAGGTATTTATTACAGAGACATTGCAGATGAAATGCAATCAGAAGGATTTTACATTCCTGGCAAAGATCCATCGGCTAATTTATTGGCACATTTAAATCGTGATAAAAGGTTTGTTAGAGTCGGTCGTGGTGTTTATGGTCTGCAAGAATGGGGGTTAAAAGAAGTCAGCACAAGAAGAAAAAAGGGTAAAAGAAAATAATGGAAAAACTGAATATTGAAACAAAATCAAAATATAAATTAACTCAATCAGATATGGTGCTTATTTCAATGTATCGTGTTTCAAATGGTTCAAAAGAAAAAATTCCCTATGAGGAAATTGCGATCAGTGCTTGGAAAGATTTCCCCGATTCATTTAGTTTGAAAAACCATCCAGAATATCCTGATGGATCTGCAATACCCAAGAGGGTAAATGATAGATTAAGACCCCAGGGATTAGTAATTTCATTAGGTGAAAGCTTCTTTAGATTAACCAATAAAGGTGTAGAAAAAGCTCGAAAATTGGATAATGCAATAAGGGGAATTTCTAAAAAAAGGGGGCAGACCTATAGAAGGTTGTCAAGAGATGAAGAAAATTTCGTCAGACATGCATTTACTACAACCGCGTTTGATTTATGGATGAATAGGAAAAAAGAAAGCATAATTGATCATGATGTAAAGTTGTTTTTCCAATTTAGTACTGGGACAAAAATTAGCGATCGTATATATAAAGTTAGATTTGCTAAAACTTCTATCGAAAAAGCGAAAAAAATTGGGGCCCCAAACATTCATGAATTAGAAAATCTTGCAGAATTTTTAACAATCGCGTTTGGTTTATTAATTGGAGAAGGTAAAAATGTCAAAGCTAAATAAAAAAATCCCAACTAAGATAAGTCCTGATATTCTAGATACTATTGGAAAATCTTTTAAGTTTAATCATGGTAAAGGAATTTCTGAATGGCTAAAAAATAGTTTAGATAATTATCTACGTTTGTATGAGTCAGGGCAAGAAACACTTCAAGGAAATTGGCCAGTCGTCATAAACCTTATTAATACAAAAAACCAAAAAATCGGACCTAATTTGGCTGTAATTGATTTTGGGGGAACCACTCTACAAAATATAAATGAATTTTTACTTTACTGGGGGTATACAAAGGCAGCCACACTGGGTGGAAAATCAAAAGTGGTAAATTTAACAGGCGCACATGGAAATGGCGGAAAATTTTATATGAGAGAAATGTGGCGCGATGGAGCAAGATTTCTAACCTGGCGAGAAGGTCTTGCTACAAGCCTTATAGTTGACAAATCTCTTGAAGATTATACAGGTGAATGGGAATTACAAGATTGTAAAATGAGTTGGAAAAATGCTTTGAATTTTGCATTAAATACCGAAGAGAATCTCCAAGGTACTGATTGGATAATCAATTATTTAGATACGCATAACAAACAATTGATAAGTGAGATAGAACAAAATGGAAGGGGGTTCTCAATCGTTGTTGGAAGAAAAGCTGTACAAATTCATCCTTCAAATGATGTGGTAAGAGGAGGAAAATGGAACTCTCAATCGCTAGTAGATAGTATTAGAAGTGCAAATCAAGCTCGGAGACCACTTAGAGAGCTAAGTATTTCATTATTTATTGATGGGAATTTGAAATTAGAGAGATTATCCACAGAAGGAGTTCCATTGGATAGTGAATGGGAGGAATTGAAAATAAATGTACCAGATTCGGCGATTAAAGACATTGCTTTCAAATCGAAGAGTGGTTTTTATGGGAATTTAGTCATCAAGAAATCTAGCCAACAATTAACTGGAAGATATAAAAAAAGCAACATCTTAATTGTGAATGATGTTAATAAAAATCCAATAGGATTTTATTCAATTTCTGAGCTTCCATTAATGTCTTATTCATCTCTTCAAAATTTTATCTTTGGAGAGTTAACACTTAATTTTCCTAATTTAGATAAATTAATTTCCAACGACCGAGAAAAGTTGATAAATTCCCCTACGACGAAATCTTTAATAGAATGGGTGGCAAAAGAAATTTGGAATCTTATTAATTCATACGAGGAAAAACAAAAAAAGGAAAAGAAAAAGGAAGAATTAAATATCGCTGAAAAATTGAATGATGCATTAAATAATCATGCTAAACGATTTTTAAAAGAATTAGAATCGAGAATAATGGTTGATTTTATTGATGATCCTTTCGGGGGAGGGAAAGGAGATGTAGGTAAAGGAACGACAACAAAAGGAGATGGGACTATTAGGGATGACACCCCACGTGATTTTGGTAGTGGAGGTGAAGGAGGGAAAGGTGGTACGAAAGAAATAAACGGTACCTTAAAAAGAAAAAGAAAGCTGAAATTTCCACGAGTGTTGCTAAGCGAACTTCACGAAGACCCCTCCAAATCAGATGGTACATCAAAACACTTAACTAATAGGCATCCTCCTATACACCAAGATGATATAGATAAGCAATATAATGTATGGTGGATTAATACAAATCACCCTTATTCACAACAGGTGTTACTCAAGAGTGGTGCAGAAAGTATACCATTTAAGCAATATCATTTATTTCTTTTTGTTCAAGTTATTCAAGTCGAAAGTCTTAGGATTCTCCAGAGAAGACAATCAGAATTGGGATTAGATATCGTAGAGAATCATCTTAGCGACATTACTAATAAATTCTTAGCTGAGCTACCAGTTGATCTAGTTAATACATTGATAGCATAATGATTTTATTAAATAATTGAATTCCAATGATATCTCTGATTTTATAGTATTTCTAATGGATCAAATTAGCAATAGACTTCAATCATATTTATCTGATTCTTTGCATGATTATCAAACGAAAATTGACTTATTAGGCTTATCATGCAGGGCGTATAACTGCTTGCGAAGAAATAAAATAGAAACCATTAGCAATTTAATAAAAAAAATGATTGAATCTGATATAAAGGATTTTCGAAATCTAGGTTATAAAACCGAAAAAGAAATCGAAAAAAAATTAATAAAATTTTTGAATAATTACCAACACAAAAAAGTTAGCAAAGAATGTACGGCACAAATTTCCCAAAAACAAGTTTCAGTTCTGATTCCAACTTCAAGAATGAGCTCAAAGTCTTGGGAAACAAAAAAACAACAAGAAACTAATAAGAATTTCGAACAGTTTTCTCAAAGTAAAATTGAGAATTTAATTTCAAGCTTTAGAATAAGCGAAAGAAATTGGGAAATCATCAAACTTCGTTCAGTTGGGAATACATATCAAATCATATCAGAAGTATTTGGAGTATCAAGAGAGAGAATTAGACAAATTATTCAATGTGAAATAAGAAAAATTAATAATAAGATTTTTTCTGTAATTAAGTTTTTCGATTTCTTAGAAGAATATTTAATACCAAAAATAAAAACCATAGAATTTAGTTTAAATTATTTTGAATCAATAAAAACTTTCACAAATTTATTATCACAAATAATTGGAAGTGACATATCTGAGTCATTGTGTATAAAAATAATACTTATTCTAAGAATTCTTCCATTAATGAAAAATATTAAATATCTAAAGAAATGGCAAAGAATTTCATATTTCGCATGTTCAATTCATCCAATTATTATTGAGCATCCATTAGTTAAAAAACAATATATTGGTAGAAAAAAAGAGAAAAAGAAATTATCATACACCCAATTAGCTTATAAGGTGCTTTCCGAATCTACAAAACCATTACATTGGCAAGTAATTGCACGAAAAGCTGATAAAACGGGAAGACGAAAATCATTTAACGCTTCAGGTCTTTATAACGCGTTACAGTCCCATAAGGATGTATTTGTTAGAGTTAATCAAGGAGCCTATGGTCTAAAAGAATGGGGGTTATATGAAGCAGAATATTTTCCTGAAATAATTGCAAAAATATTAAAAAGGGGAAAATTTCCTTTACCTTTAGGGAAAATTTTATTTGAAGTAAATAAGGTTCGCCAAATGAAAAGAACCTCATTAATATTATCTTTAGATCTCCATCCACGTTTCTATAAATCAATAAATAACACATTTGGCCTTCGAGCTTGGCTTGAAGAAAGATATAAACAAAACCTTTTGACCCCTGATGATTTTATTGAAGAATCAAAATCATATCAGAGGATCGAGAAGGCGAAATCACGTGGATACAATGTAGAAGAAATTATTTCACTGGACAAGAAACAATGAGCAAAAAAATTAGTCTAATAAATAAAATATTTTTAAATATTTTAAAGTAGCCTTACCACCCTTAATCATTGGGTTTATTATGAAAGTCGTTTTATTATTAGAACAATGAGTTTTTAACTACGTTCTTGATATTTCCAATTCACCGTAATTTTTATCTGCACGGGCAAATACAAAAGTAATGTGGGGTAATTTTTAGTGTAACTTAGGATTTAATCCCACTTTGGGTTAAGCTTTGAAACTTCAATATTAAAACCGTGGTTTTCTAATTCTGAAATCATTGTTCCCTGGTGTTTTTTTGCATGATTCGCACCTACAATCACAATTGCCCATTTATTAGGATTTAATACGTATTTATTTATAATTATAGATGAAAACTTATCATCGCGATCAGTTTTTCTATTGTTTGAAAATTCTGATCTTTCCCAGGCTCTTCGACTCATGAAGTGAAGGGTTTCTTCATCGAAATTGCATATTTTATCGCCTATTAGATTTACATAAACATTAATTCGATCTTTTGCGTAATCAGTAATAATTGTTTGATCATCGATTGTTATACCCTGATCTAGCCAAATAGTAGGGATATCGGGAAACACCTCCATATGAGTATCACCTTCGTAGGCGACAGCCTCAGCAAGTGCATATAAGAATTTTGTAGTTGCGTTAGGCCATCGTTTTTTTGCAAGATTATATACAATTTTACGTTGTTTAAGAATTTGTTCAAATATTTGACAATCCCATTCAACTGCCACAAAGGTTGGGGGATGGCAATGAGTTGAACGTTCAAAAAACAGCCATTTTAACAACCTTTGCTTACAGAGAGGATCAAAATGATGAACTGCAGAAATTGAAATATTCATTAATATAATTTGACAATAAATTTATCGATGTTTATGAATTGTATATTAATCAATGTATTTATTTTAAATATTAGTAAATTTGAGATTCGCCCCATTTCTCCATTTTCTATCAATTGAAAATATTTTTTATATTTAGGAATAAAAATTGGTTATTCTATGTACTCATTGAAAAAATAGCGAAATATATAGCATTAGGTAACACAACGATCTAGTGGTAAAAATCCCCAAAACAAAGTCAGAATCCTCTATATCAAACCACAAAAAAATACCAGACAATAAATCACTAGCAGCTACCAATAATATAAAAAAAACAAGCTCGTGTATCTCTAATTTTCTTCCAATCAAAATATATTGTAGATTAAAAATAGAAACCCAAGTTGTTAATAATGAAATAACAAGAATCATTAAATTACGAAAACCAATTACACTGAAGAAACTCTCATCTACTTTTTTATATAATAAACCAGAAAAATAAGCTGTTGTTGCCTCTAGAATTACTACAATAACCACTCTAGTGGGAACGTTTAAATAATCTTTTGTTATTGAATAGATTTCTGGTAGTTCTCCTCCTAAAATTATGGGAAAAGAAATTATCAATTGAATAATAGTAATAAGAGAAGAAATTATGCTTAGAATTCGTTCTGTCATTGAAATTTTGTCATACACTTATCCTCCTATTCTTGTTTATCATATAAGAAGAAAAATCATTGTTAGCAATCAGAAATTGCTAAATTAATTATATCCATAATATATACTATTAGGAAAATTATTGATTATAGGAAAGAAGTTATTGGGGTGCACCTCAAAGTGAGTCGCCTTTCCTGTTTGATATTCTTGGTGCAATTTGGTGCAATTTTAATGAGACACCGTGGAAACAATGGACACAATGGACAGTTTAAGCCCTTAATATAGGACTGTATGGACGCTGTAACACTGTGTGGACACAATGGACATGTGAACCAACTGACTCTTAATCAGCAGGTTACCCCGGTGGGGCCCCCTTTGGGTCGTAGTTCGTTCACTTCCTTGGCTTATTTTTTCTTTGAAAAAGGTTTTTTCTTGAAGGGTTAAAAATCTCTTTTTTCTGTAAGAATTTAAATAACTCAACTCTTTATTCTGTTTTGCGGGTGTTCTTTGCAGGGAAAGAATTGATTTCATCTATGAAATTAGTAAATCTGCAGGTAATGCAGATATTAGTCAGCACAATTATCATTTTCTCTAGGATGGATTATTTCGTTTGGAACCAGCAGAAAAAAGCATTAAAAATGCTTCCAATCAATATTTGATTTTAACGTGATATTTGTCTGAATGATTTGCACTGAAATCTTACATTTTTATATATACTTTATTATGAACTAACTCGTTCTACGCAAGCGAGGAAAGAACATGCCCGTTGATTTCTGATAGTTCGCATATTCTTCTCCGAATCTTTTCAGCAATTCTCTTTCCTCCGTCTGTGCTGCATGCACCAGAACCGCGGTTAAAACCAACGATGCAGCGAACACTAGGTAGGACGCCAACAGGCAGGCCATTGAGAATGCAATGAGCAATAACGATAAGTAGAACGGATGTCTGACAAACCCGTATAAACCTCGGGTGAAAAGATGCTTTATCCCACCGTTCTTGGATACTGCTTGATGAAATATTTCATGGGAAATGTATCCGATTCCACAACCGATTACCAAAACCACCAAGCTGAGGGCAATTGATACACTCGCGACTATAGTATTAATCCGAAGAAATGAGATGTGAAAGATGTCTACTCCCAGACAAAGGGAAGCGTACAGATCCACCACAACGACTGCCAAGAAAATCAACGTAAACAGCTCTTCAAGATGAACTTTTCGCTTGACCATATTCTCTCAAGAGTTTTTTTCATTATAGCATGGGTGAAGACGACAGCATTAACTAAAATCGTCTAATCTATGGAACTGCGAAGACGCATTAACACCATATAGACACAGTGGACACCTTGACTCACTGACATCTAATCAGTGAGTTCAAGATTTATATGAAAAAGATTTTAGATTAATTATGCTGTAACCATCTCCTATATATCTCAAGTTCGCCGTAATACATAACTACACGGGCATGATTTCAACTATCACTATTTGCGACTTGCCTATTCCCAATTGTGATTATATCTGGTATCTTTGCTCTTTATTGAGTTGATGATATGTCCTAATTTCGCTCCTTTCCAGGATTGTTTTTGCTGGTGAGGATACTATCTCATCTCATCTTCTTGTCCCAGAAAGTTGCACTTATGACTTGAATCTAAATTATTTTTGTGTGAGGTAGCTAGAACAGTAGGGTGGGCATCCCTGCGACCGCAGGAAGTCTCGTAGAGGCCCACCGAAAGGGCCCACCCCCACTTAGGTCAGTTGTACGTTTAAGTTTGAGATTGCTTCGTACTTACCAGCATGCTGCGCTCAATGCTATTCATTTAGACGCTGCACGCTCGGGCGCAGATCTAGCTCATCAATCAAGCCGTTTAGCTCGGACTCGCTGAGCGGTCGGCCCAAGCCTGCATAAGCGGTGAGCACCCCTTCCATCATGTTTACCCCAAATGAACGCCCCTCATAGCGGGGTGTGGTCGTGATCACGGTGTTCACCCCGCGCTTTCGCAGCAGTTCGATATTCTCGGGTGTGGTGGTGTTGGTGATCACCCACTTGCCGTCAAGGTCATCCGGGGCATATTTGCGGATATAGTGCATATCCCCGGCAATCAGGTCTGCCTCCCGCCAGAAGCGCTGGTGTTTGGGCTCAAGCGTGTCCTCTTTGCTTCCGGGCGGCAGGATCATACTGATCGGCAAGTAGCCCACAATGGGAAGTAGTATACGCGCAATCTTCTTAAACTGCTCGAGTCCACGGACGGGAATAGGGATATCCAGGATGAACATCAAGTCGCCAATGACCACTTCATCAGATACAGCCGATACCGCCGTAGTCAAGCCAATGCGGTCAACGCTGGACGGCATGAAAACTTTCTGGAAATGAGGCGCTTCTCCTATCATGGGCTTTGCCAGCTCGAAAACCCGGCTCTCCAGGGCATATTTCAACAACCTGCCATCCACGACCGGCGTTTGATGGACATCTTTGACCAGCTTCAGCGCTGAGTGGATTGGATAATCGCGACCGTCCATCCGAACGTAGAGGTCAATTCCCCCCACAGCCAGGGCATCCACCTTGCCGTCCAGCTCATTAAATAAGCGTTGAGCTTCTTTCTCATCTCCCCCGGTGCCAATGCGCTCGATGCAAATTCGCTCTTCATTCAACATCACCTCCACCCGCTTATCGCGGGCAGGGCTTCCCAGGCTGACACTGACAGCATGTTTCATTCTAACAACCTCTCTTCCTCTAGAAGTAGTTTACAAACAGCGCACCTCCAACAATGAAATAACAAATTATCTCAAAGAACGCGTACCAAGGAAAACCTACGTGGTCATGGAAGCAGCCCGTTTTTAACAGGGCATATCATTCAAGCATTGCGCAAACGTGCCCGAATCTCGGGTCAACTCCAGCGATTTATTCTAACGGCACTTTGCCGCTTATTGTCAATTACCAGGAACGGCCAGATTTGAATTGCTAGGCTGTGTTTTCGCAAATAGATATGCTTGTTGCTTATACTAATACAATAAAGCAACAAATAATTCCTACAATACTAGCGATATAAATCTATATAGCAGAGCGAGCCTTTTCCAGATCATCAACCCCAATGACCAACCTGGTTTTTGTTGCAAGGTAAACAAGCTCAACATTTACCCCAGCATTGGCTAGTTTTCGTGCAATCTCTCCAAGGGCACCCGCTCGGTCTTCGATATCCACAACCACGACCTCGCGCTCAGCGGAGACCTTTACGCCCTTTGCTTCAAGCGCTTTACGGGTACCCGCCGAATCCTCTACCAATATGTGAATAACACCCTCACCTTTATTTGTAGTGGCACACATACCTTCAATGTTGATGCCCGCATTCCCCAATACCTCGCCCATGTCCGCTAAAGTCCCAGGACGGTCCTCCATAATTACAGTTAAGTCTTTAGCCATGATCCTCCTCCTTTAATTCATTCCCGAATTGTTAACTTCCCAAGCAGGTTGCTTCGGTCTTTTCGTATTAGCTTCATTGGCTTTTCCTGCAATCTACTTTCCGCTTATATATTAACACATGTGATATTGATATCAGAGCAATAATCAAGCTAAAGATACTCAATCTTTTGCTAATAATTTATAAATTGTGACATTAATGAGTTACCTTTCCTATTCCTATTGCAATTGAGAGTGGACACTCCCTGCGGTCGCATGCGGCTGGCACCCTTTTGGGGTGTCCCTACTGGACTCCTTGCAGTCGCCTCTGCGAGACTTCCAAGGGGGTGCTACGCGATGATATGCCACGATGACATGCCCTATTATTCGACGGGAAACGTATCATCCAAAAAATCAGATGATAATATTAGTATTGCTTTTGTGAGAATTTAATAAATTATTTACAACGGCCATATTAACGGAACCAGGGTTATGGCTATCACAAATACCAGAACCGTTAATAAAGAGCCCACTTTCAAAAAGTCAGCAAAATGGTAATTTCCAGGCCCATACACCATCAAGCAGGCAGGTTCCAAGGGCGTCAGGAAAGAACAACTAGCCCCCACTGATATCATCACCGCAAAGGTGCGCGGGTTCAAACCCAGATGTATTGCAGTTTGTATGGCTATGGGCACAACCACAACTGCAGCTGCCTGGTTGGACATCGGCTGGGAGATCAGCATGCTCAAAATAAAGAATCCGCCTAAAAGCCAAACGGGCGGTAAATTCTCAGTTAGATTGACAATCTGCGCCGCCAAGTATGCCGCTGTACCTGTGTATTGCATAGCAGTCCCCACTACCAGCATGCTTCCTATCAGAATCAGCGCCCGCCATTCCACCTGCCGGTAAGCTTCTTCAGGCGTGATACAACGGGTAGCAAAGACCAACAACATGCCAATAACTACTGCTATCGGCAGGGGAATAATATTCAAAGCAGCCAGTGCCAGCACACCAATGAAAATGGTTAGGACCAAGAGAGCGTTCTTTGTGTCATTTTTCTCTGATTCAACTATATTCAATAAACGGAACGTATTACTCTTATCCATAGCTATAACGCTGGCGCGGTTGCCCTGGATTAGTAATTGATCACCGATTTTTAAGCGCACCTTGCCAAGTTTGCGACGCATAGTGCGGCCACTGCGATTAATCCCTAACACCTGCAACTTATATTGCTGGCGAAAGTTAAGCTTCTCAAGCGTACGGCCAATCATTAGAGAACGCGGCAGGAGGATAACCTCAAACAAATTTATTGTTTCCGACTTGATATTAGAGTCAATCAATTCGCTCTTGGTTTTAAGCACCAAACTTGCCTCATCTTTCATTTTTAATATTTGGTTACGTGGTCCCTCAACCAACAACAAGTCCCCTCCCTCAATAACCAAATCAGCCGTGGGTACCAGATAGCGTTTTTTATTCTTTATCACTCGCACTACAGTAATGTCCTTATCCCGACCCAAGCCAGCCCGGGCTAGTGTTTTTCCACACAGGGGCGAGTCAGGTGGCAAATATAACTCTGTTAGATAATTTTGAATGCCAAAATTCTCAGAAAACTCTTCGTCGTAAGGACGATCCGGCACAAGGCGGTGTCCTATAAAATACATATACATTAAACCAACCACGAGAATCGGCAATCCAACCGGTGTCAACTCAAACATCCCGAACGGTCTCATATCAAAATCCGTTATCAGACTGCTGATGACAATATTTGTGGAGGTGCTAATTAACGTTACTGAACTGGCCAGAATACTGGCAAAAGCCAAAGGCAGCAGCAGTTTTGACCGCGATATTCTTAGTTCATGTGCCAGACCAATAATGATTGGAAGAAAAAAAGCAGTAGCTCCAGTATTACTCATAAAGGTGCTCAAAATAGCCACCGCCATCATAATAATTACAATTAATAGCCCAGTAGGGCTTTTGTCAGCCCGGAGCAGGATATATCTGCCAACAATATCTACTACACCAGTCTTCACTAACGCGGCAGTGATTACCAGCAACCCCAGGATCATGACAAAAGTGTCACTACCTATCCCTTCAAATGCTTTCTCTACAGGCAAGAGACCAGTCAGAACAAGTAAGACCAGTACCCCCAGTGCGATCACATCAGCTGGCAATGGTTCAAATGAAAAAAGAACCATTGCAATACTAATAATGACAAGCAGCAACGCAATTTCAAATGTCAAGTTCTTTTCCCTCCCCTTTATGATACATGCGCCAATATTACCAGAGTAATGTACCCATAAATGATGAATTCATTTTGAAGCTTATGTAAGGTGCAAGATTCATGTACATAATGAACGAAAAACCATTGTGTGAACCACCCATGCGGGTGGCACCCTTTTGGGGTGTCCCTACTGGACTGCGAGACTCCCTACAGTCGCCTCTGCAGGAATCCCTTTGGTGTCGCTATGCCAAGCGATCGCAAATATCCGCCCTGAACGATTCATTCGTTTCTTAGGAACGAATCTCGTTTATTAAAAAAGTGTCGGGTTTTGTCAGGTTTTGTCGGGTTTCAGAGCTCTCTGCAAGAGCAGAGAGCGGAGATGCCTCATCAACTGCGGCATCAAGTCGCTGTAAGATGAGGCGCGGAAGACCTTTGCAAGAGCAGAGAGCGGAGACGTATACAGAGCGTAGCGTAGTGTACCCCACCCGTGATGTCATCTCGGAGACCTTTGCAGGAGCAAAGGTCGGAGACGTGTACAGAGCGTAGCGTGGTGTACTCCACCCGCGATGGCTTCCAGTCATCGCAAGGTGGGATAATGCGACCAAAGGAAGTCTCGTAGAGATAATCGCAAAGGTGGGGTAAAGTTACGGCGCTTTGCCCTTGAACTGGCTCATATACAGATTGTGGTAGAACCCGCCCTGTGCTAACAGCTCCTTATGGGTCCCACGTTCAATTATTTGCCCCTCACGGATGACAAGAATTTTGTCAGCATGTTGAATTGTGCTCAATCGATGAGCAATGATGAAACTGGTGCGCCCCTGCATCAACCGCAGCAAAGCCCCCTGAATGCGCACTTCAGTACGGGTGTCCACGCTGCTGGTAGCCTCGTCCAGGATCAGAATACCTGGATCAGCCAGCACAGCGCGAGCGATTGCAAGCAACTGGCGCTGACCCTGGCTCAGATTGCTGCCCCGCTCTGAAAGCTGTGTGTCATATCCCTGAGGCAAGCGCAGGATGAACTGGTCAGCGTTCGCCAGTTTGGCTGCTGCAATACATTCCTCATCTGTGGCATCCAAGCGACCATAGCGGATGTTTTCCCTGACCGATTCCGAAAACAGAAAAGTATCCTGCAGCACTATTCCCAACTTACGGCGCAAACTTGCCTTATGTACGTCTCGGGTATTATGTCCATCAATAGCAATACTGCCGCTGTTAATATCATAAAAGCGCGTTAGGAGGTTGACAATAGTGGTCTTGCCAGCACCCGTTGGACCAACCAGGGCAACAGACTGACCCGGAGAAGCATGCAGGCCCATATCTTTAATAACAGGTACGCCAGGCAGGTAGCTGAAATTTACATTGTCAAAAACTACCTCTCCATCAATCTCGCCTAATGTAACAGCATTGGGGATGTCAGTGAGTTCCGGGCGTTCGTCAATCACTTCAAAGACCCGCTCCGCTCCAGCTAGCGCGCTCTGGATTTGATTATAGAGATTGCCGATATGGCGCAATGGTGCGGCAAAATTGCGTGAATAATTGTAGAAAGCAGCTATGGTACCGACCGTGACCAAACCACGAAGCGCCATCCAGCCCCCAAGCCCGGCTAAAATGGCGACGTTAGCATTGCTCAGGATGCCCATCAAAGGCGGGATCAGCATGGCATATGACTGAGCACGGATTCCAACTTGTCGCACTTTTTTATTAGATGCATCGAAATCTGCAAGCGCTCTAGCCTCCTGCCCAAAAGCCAGGATAACGCGCTGCCCGCTGAACATTTCCTCCAATTGACCATTCAATTTTCCTATCCGCATCTGGTATTCACGAAAACTTTTACGGGTACGTTTCCCCACAAAGCCAACCATCACCATCATCAAAGGCAAAAAAAACATCGAGCCTAACGTCAGCCAGAAATTGATAAAGAACATCATCGCCAAAATACCAATGAGTGAGATCAAACCCGAAAACAGTTCTGTTACATTCTGCGACAGGATACGACTAATAGCATCCAGATCATTAGTCAAACGGCTCATCAGTTCGCCGTGAGGATGTCTATCAAAGAAGCTAAGCGAGAGGGTTTGTAAGTGTTCAAACATATTACGTCTTAGGGTGTACATCGCTTTCTGGGAAACCCAGGTCATGATGATACCCTGCCCAATCCTTGCTATCCACGAACCCACATATGCCGCAAGCATCAGTAAAACGATTCCCCACAGCCCTGCCATATCTCCAACTGTGATGAAATCGTCGATAGCAGTGCCCATTAGATATGGGGAAAGCACACCCAAAACCGAACTGATTCCAACAAGGATGAAGGCTGCTATGAGTGCCAACCAGTAAGGTTTAAGAATGGCAAGCAAGCGCTGAAGGGTAGTGCGCACATCGTGGGCTTTTTCAATTTTGCCAAAACTACTTCCGTGTCCAGGCCTTCCTCCGGGTCCAGGCATACCGGTTGCTTTTTGTGGTTTTTGCTTATTCATCGAGTGAATCTCCTCTATTATTATTCCCCAATTGTGATTCATAGATTTCTCGGTAAATGGGACTGCTTTTCATCAATTGCTTGTGTGTACCCTCGGCGGCGATCTTGCCTTTATCTAGAAGGATTATCTTATCGGCGTTAAGCACTGTACTGATACGCTGAGCGATGACAAAAGTGGTAGAGTCAGCCATCAACTGCTCCAGTGCAGTTTCAATTTTAACTTCTGTTTCCACGTCTACAGAGCTGGTGCTGTCATCCAGGATGAGCACTTTCGGACGCACCAACAAAGCGCGGGCGATGGCAATACGCTGCTTCTGGCCACCTGACAGGTTCACTCCCCGCTGGCCGATAAGTGTATTATAGCCATCGGGGAAATCGGTGATGAACTCATGAGCCTGAGCGGCTTGGGCTACGAAGACGATTTCTTCATCAGATGCGTCAGGAAAACCATAGCGAATATTATCGCGAATTGTTCCAGAGAACAGCACTGTTTCCTGCAGCGCAACACCTACATAAGTACGTAATTTGCTTAAGGGAATGTCACGAATGTCTATGCCGTCCAGGGTCACACGACCTGTGCTTACATCATAGAAGCGTGGAATCAGGTGGATGAGGCTAGACTTTCCTGAGCCAGTAACACCGAGGATCGCGACAGTCTGGCCTGGTTCAGCCACCAGGTTAATACCATCAAGAACTAGCTCATCACAAGCACGTTTATAGCTGAAACAGACATCCTCAAAAGTTACACGCCCTTTAATTGCTGATAAATCAGGTGCTTTAGGTTGGTTTTGCACATCCGCAGCACTATCAAGAACTTCCCAGATGCGCTCAGCGGAGGCATCCGCAGCAGAGATTGGCCCGATCATTCCGCCGAGCATCATCAGCGGGAAGAGCGAAAAGATCATGTAGTTGACTGCAGCGACGATCTGGCCTGTAGTTAAATCCCCTGTTACAGTCAAATTGCCACCATACCAAATGACCCCTAAAACACCCAGGTTAACAAGCAATATCATAGTCGGCATCACGATTGCGATTATCTGCATCACGCGTAGGTTTTTTTCAACCAGACCACGATTAGCCCTGTCAAAACGCTTATTTTCAAATTCTTCGCGTACAAAAGCCTTGACCACACGCACACCGGATAAGTTTTCCAGTAAGACTTGATTCAATCTATCCAGCTTCTTCTGTACAGCCAGAAAGAGGGGACGAGCTTTGGCTAAGATGACCCAAATAATAACTATGACTAATGGAAACATGATCAGCATTAATTTGGCAAGCTGTGTACTAGTAATGATCAGCATCACCACGCTGCCCACAACCCACAGCGGCGCACGGGTGAGTAAGCGTAAAGACATTAAGATGATGCTATGGATTTGATTGACATCGCTGGTGGTACGCACCAGCAGCTGGCCAGTTTGGATACGATCGAGGTTTCCAAACGAGTATGTCTGAACTTTGTGGACAATAGCGCTACGAACGTCCGCAGATGTGTTCATCGCCACCCGCACCGATAGCAGTGTATTGCCGATAGAAAATAAAGCTCCAAGTATCGCTACACCAAACATCATCAAGGAAGAGATAATTATCACCTGCATATTCTGCTGGTTAATCCCCTCATCGATCACTCGCTGGGTTAACCGCGGAATCAGCAAATCTGCGATCACCACCCCTAAAAGAAATACCATTGCAAGGATGGCTTTCTTTTTGTAAGGTTTAATAAAAGACAGCATTCGCCCGATTGATTTCATTTTTGAATCCTAATATTGAGCCCGATTATTGGTCAATTCTTCAATTAATAGAGATAAGCCCTACCTGCTCAAGCTCATAAATATAATGCCACGTATCATAATCCATTACTCAATCTTTAGCAAATCGTTCTTCCAGAAAGCACTCATTAAGCTCACTGACCAGCATGGTATAGGTGAGCTTAGCCCCAATTGAAATCTGGTCGCTCTTAAACAGGGAATATCGATAGGAATTCCCATTTACCCTGGTGGTTCAATACTCACAACGCCCTGATTTCACATACGCATCTTAGCATATTCTCTTACTGTGCCAATTTTCGGTAAAATTCACATAATCAACTATTTCATCAGGGAGGATTAGGTAAAGATTGGTTCACCAATTTACTTTCATGGATTCTAAGAATAAATACTCCGATCAGAATCATCAAGCCGCCGCCAAGCTGTACACAATTCAACCGTTCGTCAAGCAGTAAATAAGCGACCACAACTGTGAAAACTGGTTCAAGGGTGAGAATCAAATTGGCGACACTGGATGGTAGATATCCCAGACTGACATTATATAGACCGTAGCCCACAACCGTGGGGCCTGCTGCCAGGAGCAACAAAAAGCCCCATCCGGCTAGGTTGTTGCCTAACCAGAGAAGTTCAGCAGGGTTTGCAGCTGCGCCAGGCAATAACCCTGCGGGTATCAGATTGAAGAACAGCAAGAATATTGCAGCAAAACCGAAAGTGAATAATAGAGTAGACCAGGGGTTCAGGCCACGCTGCGATGCGGAGCGACCCATTAGACTGTAAATGGCATATAACAAACCAGATAATATCCCGGTTATGATGCCGGTGATGTTAGCGCGCCATGCCAGCGGGTCCAGCGCCTCAGAGACCAAGACGGAACCTGCCAAGCTGAGGGCGACCGCCAAAAGCTTTACCCAGTTCAGGTTTTCATTAAGCAGCCACCAGCCCAGCAGAGCAGTGAAACCTGTCGAGCTGTAAACCAACACATTGGAAATTGCTGCTCCGTTCAGAGAGACTGACATTGTCCACAGGGCATTGAAGATTGCCAGCATCAAGCCATATATAATTAAATAAAGCAAATGTTGACGCTTCACCTTTAGCAAGGCGGGTTTAAACAATCCAAGTACTGGTAACAGGGCGATTACCACAAAGACATCACGCCAGAAAGCCAATATGAGTGGAGGTATTTGATAGGTTTGGGTGAGGTGGCGGACAAAGATAGCTGTGGTCGACAAGGTAGCCGCACTGACCAGGGCAATAGTATATCCGCGATTGAGGTTGTGGTTTTTTGGAGTTGAGAATGACATGGCAAAATTTTATCAATTTATCAGGGGTTTATTGTACATAATATCGAGATTATTTTGACAACGTAGATTCAAGTCATAAGTGAAACTTTATGGGATAAAAATGTGAGGTGAGATAGAATCCTCACCAGCAAAAACGATCCTGGAAAGGAGCGAAATGAGGACATATCATCAACTCACCCAAGGACAACGATACCAGATATACACACTTTTGAGAATAGAAAAAAGGCGAAACACCGGCGCAGCCTGCGCCCTAGCAACTTGGAAAGCTACTCTTTCTATTAAAACAATCTAAAGAGGTTCTCTTAAATCGTGAACAGGCATAGTACAAGAGGTTGTGGTTAAGATCCCAATTTACTGCAGCCAACGTTTTTGGGATGAAATGCACCGCAAAACTAACGATTGTAATCCCTTCCCATTATGTAATTCTCAAGATTGCGGATCAAGTCCTGCTGATGGCTGATCTGCGCTTTGACCAAATCGCCAATCGAGATCACGCCGACAACCTTATCGTCCTCCACAACCGGCAAATGGCGGATATGTTTATCAGTCATCTGAGCCATGCATTCTTCAGCGGTGTTTTGGGGGCTGACAAAGTAAATGTCCTCAGTCATCACCTCAGTGATCTTGGTGCTTTCCGATTTATTCTGCAACACCACGCGCCTGGCGTGGTCTCGCTCTGAAAAAATACCGAGCACTTTGCCCGCTTGCATGACCAAAATCGCGCCGATGTTGTGGTCTGCCATCGCTTGCAGCGCATCCAGGACAGTTGCAGAAGGCGGAATGGAGTAGACAATGCTGCCCTTCCCTTTCAGAATATCCCGCACTGTAATCATCACTACACCTTCCTTTCTCTCTACTTGCCTTTAATTTATTTATAACAAAAATGGAAAGAAAATACAAGCGATGAAATTTACCAAAAAAGAAATGATCCGCAGCAGCGGCAGGGCATGGAGTGATGTGCACACGGTGGCATTCTCGACGGAAGAAGGGGCTTTCCTGCGCGGGCAAGTGACGATGGCGGAGCGGCGGTGGCGCTGGACTTCGGGGAAGAGGACAGCAAGGTAGATGTGCGGGGGAAGCCGATACAGTCATTTGGAAGGACCACAAGCAAGCCTTAGTTTCCATGGTAGATAGAAAATCTCGTTTGACCTGTATAGCTAAAGTGGAGCATCGTACCGCCATGACTGTAAGTGAAGCCATTATCAGGCTGTTGAAAAAGGCTGGGCTGAACACAGTAGAAACCATTACCTGTGATAATGGCAAAGAGTTTACCAACCATGCCAATGTCGCGCAAGCATTGAAAACACATGTGTATTTTTCTCATCCGCGGGCTGCTTGGGAACAGAGTACGGATGAAAATACCAATTGCTTGATTCGACAATATTTCCCCAAAGGTTCCTATTTTGAAAATATTACCAAATTAGATGTTTGGATTATCATGAAAAAATTGAATAATCGCCCTTGAAAATGTTTGGCCTATGAAACATCAGCTATAGTGTTCTTAACAAATCATTGTTGTACTTAGTAGTGTAATCCAAGATATTAAATTTTTATTAATCTATATTAAATGACCACAGAAAAAAATGGACTTAAAGATAGCGATTTGACTTTTAATACTTAATTAGGAGCATAGATGTCTTAAAAAGAAACCGTACGATGAATTAATTAATTGCCAGGAAATTTTTCTACGACAAGTTTATTTCAATAGATTATAAAAAATCCTTAAAAATTAAGGAAACTTGAAGAAAAACCCATTTACATGTTGTTAATAACTTCATCCCCAAATTCATTTGTTGTAACTTTTATCCCGTTATCCATTAAACGATGGAAATCATAAGTAACTTTCTTGGATTTAATTGCTCCCCCCAACCCCTTAATTATCAGATCAGCAGCTTGATCCCATCCTAGATATCGTAACATTAATTCTCCTGAAAGAATTAGTGAGCTGGGATTCACGACGTTTTTATTTGCATATTTTGGAGCGGTGCCGTGGCAAGCTTCAAAGATCGCCATGCCAGTTTCGAAATTAATATTACCTCCTGGTGAAATACCAACGCCCCCAACTTGGGCTGCTAAGGCATCCGATAGATAATCGCCATTCAAATTAGTGGTCACAATTACATCGAAATCTTTTGGCCGAGTTAATGTTTGCTGAAAGGCAATATCCGCAATTACATCTTTTATTAATAGTTCTCCTGCTTTTAATGATAATTCTTGTTCTTCATTTGCAGCATCTACGCTTTTCTCAGTTTTTGTGCGGTTCCATTGATTTCGAGTATAAACTTTATTGGAAAATTCTCTTTCAGCTAAATTGTACGCCCATTTACAGAAAGCTCCATCTGTAAATTTCATTATGTTGCCTTTGTGTACAATAGTTATGGTTTTTCGGTTATTTTTTATTGCATAATTAATTGCTGCGCGCATGATTCTCTCAGTTCCCTCTCTTGAAATCAGTTTAAGACTGAATCCAGATGAGTCTGGGAATCGCATCTTTGCAAACTCATTCGGGAATAATTCTCGGAGTATGTCCTTTAATTGTTCTGTATCTGCAGTTCCATTTTCAAATTCTATTCCTGTATAAATACCTTCAGTGTTCTCGCGAAATATTACGACATTAAGGTCTTGAGGTTGTTTGACCGGAGATGGTACACCCAGGAACCATTTAATTGGACGTATACATGCATATAGATCAAGTGATTTTCGCAAAGCTACATTTAAAGATCGGATTCCTCCCCCTACTGGAGTGGTTAATGGTCCTTTTATTCCTACAATGTATTTTTTAAAAGCATCAATTGTGTCTTGAGGTAACCACTCTCCAAATTTATTGTATGCTTTTTCGCCTGCATATACTTCCTGCCATTGAATTTCTCTTTTCCCTTTGTATGCTTTTTTTACAGCGGCATTAAATACTTTAACTGATGCTTGCCAAATATCTGGACCTATTCCATCACCTTGTATGAAAGGTATATTGGGATTATTCGGTACTTTTATTGAATTGCCACAAAAGGTTATAAACTGTTTATTTTTGTCAGCGGTCATTTCTTAAAATATTACAAAAATTTTTATTAATAATTACTCTAATTTTCGTTAGGGCAAATATTATACTATTTAATTTAATTAATAAATTTGTTAATGATGGAATGAACGATAACAAAAAGGGTAATCAACTCACTGTAGTGCACCCCAAAACTTGGACAGGTAGGATAATTAATACTATGAACAAGACAGGAGTGCAAAGATGCGAAAACGGCGAACCTTTACATCCGAATTCAAAGCCAAAGTTGTAATGCAAAAT